>NZ_LGDW01000462.1 GCF_001280005.1 Streptomyces sp. NRRL WC-3618
CCGAGAGGCCCTGTCTTCATGCACGGACAACGGGAAGATCACCCCGGCGGGAAACCTGTTCGACCCGCACGTTCCATGACCGGTTGAGATACGGCTTCTGAGGCACGCAAGCTCTCGTGGCTCGTTCACCTCTGCCGGTCATGTACATGTGCCGCTACTCTGCGTACCTATGGGGAAAGCGGTGCGTCTGTACTGGGGATACATAGCGGTTGCAGCCCTCATCGTCGCCTGGAGCCAGCAATGGTCACTACCGATCGTTGTTGCTCTGTCGGTTGCGGTGTCGGCCTACGCCTCCTTCCAGGTACCGGTCTGGTGCGGAGCCGTCAACCGAGACGGGCGGACCTATTGCCGCAACAACGCCCACGGCATTCTGATGGGGTGTCGGAACCGTCAGCATCGATGGCAGAAGCTCAAGATGATCGTTTTGCGTAGCAAGGTCGGAGATGTGAGCCGTGCCGTCTTCCCGACGGCGAAGGAGAAATTCAATGCCGTCTTGGCTGTGGGGGGTCTACTCTCGGCTATCGCAGCGGTGATCGTTCCCGCTGTGACGGGCAGTTGAAGCCCTACCCCCACCACCCTCAACCCCGCTCCCGTCCCGTCCGCCGTCGACCCACACACCGTGGAGCGGGCGTGGTTCAGGGCGTCAAGGTGGAGCGCGCCACTGTACGAACGACCTTGACGCCCTGGGCCTCGTCTGCTCGGCTCTGCCTGGGTCGATGGCGGACGGGACGGGAGCTCCCTACGCACGCCACTACGGACTCGCAGCCGGGTACGGCGTCCCCTCCGCCCCGGTGCCGGCCGATCCCCCGCCGGAGGCTCGTTCTGACCGTGGCTTGCCCGTCCAGGTTTCTACTCAGGGCCGTACCCCGTTGCGGCCCAGGGGCACGGCCCGGCGCCGAAGGCGCAGAGGGCCGGGCCCAAGGGCCAGCCCGCGCTTGCGCGGGCACTTGATGAGGTAGGGAAACCTGTAACAAGTGATCATGCTGAGGCGCCCGCACATGACGATCGCCACCGTTCAGGCGTCCGAACTCCGCTGCCCCGTGGTGTAGAACCCTGGTTATGGGGAGTGAGCGGCAGCAGCGGATGAAGGCGCTTGGGGCGCGTCTGCGTGGACTTCGAACCGAGGCTGGCCTGACTGGTGCCGTGCTGGCGCAGCGGGCCGGGGTGGGTCAGCCCACTGTGTCCAAGGTGGAGAACGGGCGCATGGTGCCCAGTGTCGAGGTCCTGGGCCGTTTGTCGGGTGCTCTCGACCTCGACGAGTCGACCACTCGGGAAGTGTGTGACCTCCTCGTCGCCGTGGAAGCCGCTCCTGGTGACTCTGCGGAAGCTTCCGGTGATGAGGCTCGCGTCGGGTCTCCCCTTGATGAAGTGATCCGGTCCGCTCGGCTGGTCCGCTCGTTCCAATGTGTCGTTCTGCCGGCCATGCTTCAGAGCGCTGAGTACGCGCGGTACGTCTTCGGCAGCGCGCTGAACGCCACGCCGGAAGCCGTCGGTCGAGCAGTCGCCGCCCGGGTGGAGCGGCAGAGTCTCCTGTATGAGCCTGGGCGTGAGTCGGTGTTCGTGCTGACGGAGGGTGTGCTGCGGACCTGGCCGGGGAGCCCTGCCCTGATGCTCGCCCAGCTTGACCGGCTGCTGGCTGTCGAGAGCCTGAGTACGGTTCGCCTGGGCGTCATCCCGTGGCGTCGCGCCGTCCCCGTGATGCCTCGTCATGGGTTCACCCTGTGTGATCGCGACGCGGTCGTCGTCGAGACCTTCCGTGGTGAGAGGGTCCTCGGCGACGCAGTCGACGTCACCGGTTATGAGGAGACGTTCGAACGCTTCGAGCGGGCTGCGATCTTCGGGTCAGAGGTGCGTGAGTTGCTGCTGCGCGTGATGGCTGAGTTCCGGGACCTGAGCGACTCCGTCACTCGATAGAGGAATAATTCCTCTAGATGCCTGGCTCTTTAGTCGGACGCAGGAATACTCTGCTGCTGCACCGTCTAGCCCCCTAGACACAGAGGAGTGTTCCCATGCCCAAAGAGTGGGCCCGCATCTTCCCCGGACTGGCCTGGCAGGTGGCAGAAGCGCGTCACTTTGTCGCGGACCTGCTGGAGGACGAAGCCTCGGATCTGGTAGCTGACGCCGTCCTGGTTGTCGGCGAACTTGCGGCCAACGCTGTACGGCACACGCGGAGCGGCTGGTACCGGGGATGGTTCCTGGTGGTCGTCGGCTTCGCCGATGACTTCGTGCGTATTCAGGTCATCGACCAGGGCGGAGACAGCGAACCCCGAGTCCGGAGCGTCAACAACCCGGTCAATGCCGGTGGACGAGGTCTGTTGATCGTCTCTGCCTGCGCCAAGGACTGGGGCGTGAAGGACCGGTCTGCGGGTGCACGCTGTGTCTGGGCGGACTTGGTGCGGGTGAGTGGGTGATGGAGGACCGTGCGGCGCGAGCGCGTGTTCCCCTGCTGGGCAACGGGGGGTGAGCCCCAAAGGGGTTCCTCGGCGCAGGGAGGCGTTCTACGTCGTCGGGGTTCGATCGGGTCGGCGACTCGCGCCGGTTCTGTCTAGGGCCCTAGACTCCTCCTGGATGCTGCTAGGAGGTGAGGTCATGTCGGATGAACTACAGCGCATTATGGCTATCGAGGATCCCTACCGACTCTTGCGGGAGGTCACGACTCGTCTGGCCGACGCGCAGCAAGAGGTGACAGAGCTCGCCCGGCTTCGCCGACGGGTGGTCCAAGACCTTCATGCGCAAGGACTGTCCTACGCGCAGATCGCCACGAAGGCTGGCCTGAGCCGTGGGCGTATCCACCAGATCCGTCACACCGGACCGGCGCCGGAAGGTGCCTTTCTCGGGCGTGGAGCGGTCGTCATCGCGACTCCGCTGCGGCGTGATGACGAACGAGGGCGCACGGTCGTCGCTGTGGACGATGTCAGTTCCGGCAAGCGCCTCGAAGATCTGGCGCGGTCGTACGGTCTCGACGTCGCTTCTGACCATGTGCCGGTGACGGGTGAAATCGATCTCAACCGTGACGGCATGGTTGTCGTCTGCGGTCCGCGCATGTCTCAGCAGATGTGGGACACGTACGCCCTGGATCCCGTGCTGCGCTGGGAACAGGCGGAAGACGGACCCTGGACCCTCGTCGACAGTCGAACCGGCACTGTCTACCGGTCGGGGCAGGACAGTGACCCGAAACGCCCGTACGACGTCGGCTACCTGGGCAAGTTGCCGCGGCCCGACGGAAGCGGCTCGGTGCTCGCAATCGCCGGTATCCACACTCAAGGTTCTCTCGGTGTGGTGCAGCTGCTCGCCTCCGATCTGGCGACGCTGTGGGGGCAGGTGGGTGAGCATCGGTTCTCCACCCTGGTGGGTGTCGAGTACGACCCCGAGACCAGTGAACCGCGCTCCTACGAACTGCTCACCCCCCTCTACCGGCACGACGAGGAGTCGACGGAGTGAAGGTCGCCCTCGACTCACAGTCCGCCGAACCGGGCCGGGAGAACGAGGACTTCGCCGCTGCTGCTTCCCAGGCTGCCGTTCTCCTGGACGGCGCCGGCGTGTCAGGTGCGGAAACCGGATGTACGCATGGCGTCGCCTGGTTCTCCTCGACGCTGGGCGGGCTGCTGCTCAGCACCATCACGGCAGAGCCCGCCAGGCCGTTGGCTCGGTGTCTGGCCGACTCCATCCGCACTGTCCGGTGCCTGCACGAGGACAGTTGCGACCTGGTGCACCGTGCCAGTCCAACCAGCACGGTCGTCGCCGTACGTGCCCATGGCGGAGCGCTGGAGTACCTGGTTCTTGGTGACTCGTCTCTCCTCCTCGATGACAAGGCCGGGGGAGCGACTGTGATCACCGATTCGCGCTTGAACGAAGCCGGTAAGCGGCTGCGCGGGCCCCTCGACGTGTTGCCCACGGGCTCCCCTGAACATGTCGCCGCCCTGGCCGAGTACCGCGACGCACTGACGGGACTTCGCAATCTGCCGGGTGGGTTCTGGATCGCGGGGCCCGACCCGCAAGCGGCCGAGCATGCCCTCACCGGCGTGGTGCCCGTGGGCTCTCTTGCCTCCGTGACGCTGCTGAGCGACGGAGCAACCCGGCTCGTCGACCGCTTCGAACTTGCCGACTGGCGCGAGGTGTTGGCCGTCCTAGGCTCTTCAGGGCCCGCCGATCTAATCCGCCGCGTCAGGGAAGCAGAGGCCGGCGACACCGAGGGGCGACGCTGGCCGCGTGGCAAAACCCACGACGACGCCACAGCCCTGCACTGGGTCCTCCCGTAATCCCTTCGCCCGCTTCGAGCTGCGGACGTATACCCCCCTAGACAGTTCATGGATCGTCGGTTTACTCTTACTGTCGACCCCCCTAGACAGTTGGGGTGGGTCGCTCCCCGTGCTGTCTAGGGGGGTATCCAGTCCAATCGGGTGGCCCTCAAGGGCGCCCGACAATCAGTGAGGTTCAAAAACAATGCGTGTCATCCCCGTAGACGTCTCGGCCGCGACGCTTCTCGTCACCAAGCTGCCGGAGGTCAAGGTGAAGGACCGTCAGACCGGTGAGGTCGCCGTGGATCCGGTCACCAACCAGCGGCTCATGGTGCTGGAGCTGGTGTTCATCGCGCAGGGCGGTTCGGACATGATCAAGGTCACCATTCCCGAGCAGGGCATCGGTGAGGGCCTGGTGATGGGCGCTCCGGTCATCATGTCCGGCCTCATCGCCCGGCCGTGGGAGAGCGAGTTCGGTGGGCGGATGCGTCACGGCATCGCCTACCGGGCCGACGCGGCCATGGTCAACGCCCCCGCGCCGGTGCAGGGCTGATCACCATGACCGACACCCTCTGGGCGCTGGTGCTGGGCCTGCTGGCCGTGGTCGCGCTGCTGGTTCTCCGGCGTCGTATGCCGGTCGCGTTCTGGTGGCTCGTGGGCTATCCGTTCGTCGCGCTGCGCGTGCTCACCACGTACCGGGCCACGATGGACGCCTGTGGTCTGACGGTTCCGGCTTCGGCCGTCCGTCGGGCCACGGCCCGGGTCATCGGGCGGGAGGCGGCACCCGTACCGCCTCGCCGGTCGTTTCCGATGCCGACCGGGTCCGGTCTCGTGATGCGGCTGCGCATGGCGACCGGGCAGGCTCCCGAGGACTTCATCGCGTCGGCTGACCGGCTGCGGCACGCCTGGGCCGCTCACGCCGTGCACATCCGTCCCACCAAGCCGGGCTGGCTCGAACTGCGGCTGATCGGCTGGGACGTGCTCGCCGACGTGCAGCCCGCCCGCCGACGGCACATGAGCGGCCCGCTCTCCCTGCCCATGGCGCTTCGGGATGACGGGCGGTGGCACGTGCGGGACTTCCGCGCTGTGCCGCATGAACTCATCCTCGGTGCAACGCAGTCCGGCAAGTCCGTGTACCTGCGCAACCTGCTGTGCGGCCTGGCCCGGCAACGGGTCGTGCTCGTCGGCATCGACTGCAAGTGGGGTGTCGAACTCGCGCCGTTCGCACCTCGGTTGTCGGCGCTCGCCGACACCTCGGACCGGGCGAACGAGCTCCTCGACGTCTTGTTGGAAGAGATGGAGGCACGGTTCCGCCTGATCGGTCTTCGGTCCGGACTGGGTGCGGATGCCGTGCTCACCTCGGACGTGTGGGGGCTGCCGGACGAGGTGCGGCCGGTGCCGGTCGTGGTCGTCGTCGACGAGGTCGCGGAACTCTTCCTCGCCGCAAGCAGGGACGACGAGAAGCGACGCGACGCCATGGTCACCAAGCTCATCCGCATTGCCCAACTCGGCCGCGCGGCCGGCATCTACCTGGAGGTGTGTGGTCAGCGCTTCGGCTCCGAACTCGGCAAGGGCGCGACCATGCTCCGGGCCCAGCTCACCGGCCGCATCTGCCACCGCGTCAACGACGAGTCATCGGCGAACATGGCGCTGGCCGACATCTCCCCGGAAGCGGCGCTCGCGGCCACCTCCATCCCCGCCGAACGGCCCGGCGTCGCGATCGTCGGTGACTCCTCCGGCGGCTGGTCCCGCGCCCGATCACCCCACCTCACCCTCGACGAGGCGGCGGCCGTCTGCCGCGCAACCTCAGCCCTCGTGCCGGAGCTGCCGCGCCTCGACGCCTTCCGGCCCGCCGTCGCCGTCGAGTCCGCCGGGTCGGCCTCTCCTGCCGCTGCTGTCCCCACCGCCCGCCCGGTGACCGAGTAGCCGCACCCCTTTCCCCACGGTCGGCGTGACCGCCTCGCGCCAAGTCCCTACCCCTCCCATGCCCCGAACCGGAAGGAGACGGAGCCGATGCGTGCCCAACTGGCCCGTGTGGACGCCGTGATCGTCCAGGCCGTCATCGCGGGTGCCCTGTCCTTCTCGCACCTGCACGACCTGGCCGACGCGGCTGGACAGGGCGGGTGGAAGGCATGGGCCTATCCCGTCAGCGTCGATCTGCTGTTGGTCGCCGCGTGGCGTCGGATGCGCGAACAGCAGCGGGCCGGACGACCGGCCGGGGGACCACGCCTGTGGTTCCTGATCGCTCTCGCTGCCTCCCTCGGTGCGAACGTCGCGACCGCCGGGCTCCTCGACCTGGACGACGTTCCCGCGCCGCTCCGCATCGTGGTGGCCGGCTGGCCCGCCGTCGCCTTCTTCGGCGGAACGCTGCTGGCCCACACACCGCGCATCCCGGCGGCGACCTCGGTCACACCGGTCGCAGAGACGCCCCCGGCCACCTTCGCTGAACCTCAGCCCGACGCGCTCTCTGTGCCCTCCGCCGACCCGGAACCGGCTCCGGAGTCCGCCGCCGAACCGATCACCACCCTTGCCCCGGCGCCCACTGCTCCCACCGTCTCCCTGCCGCCCGCCCTCGTCGACCGCGCCCGCGTCCTGGCCGAGGAACACCACGCCACCACCGGCCGCCCGGCTGACCCGGACGCCATCCGAGCCCGGCTCGGACTGCCGCCGTCCATGACGCAATCCGTCGCCGCCCACCTCTGAAAAGGACCGCTGGACATGACTCCGCGCTTCCGCAACGTCCGCCGCATCGGCCCCGTGCAGGTCGCCTCCTTCCTCGCCCGTGGCCGTAACCGCCACCTCGCCGCCTGCACGGCTCCCCACTGCGACTTCTCCGCCGAGTACGACAGCCGCGCCGCCGCTGAACTCGCCGCCCGCACCCACCGCTGCAAGGCCTGACGGGAGATCAACGCCATGGACGTCCCGCTCTGGTTCGCCGTGCTCATCGTCGGCTTCCTCGGCATCCAACTTGCCCGTCCGCCCTGGTGGTTGGTCGCCCTGCTCCTCCTGGGCGGCTACCTCATCGCCCACAGCCTCCTCGCCCCCGCCGTCGCAACCCTCCTCGACTGACCCACAGAAGGGATCACCTCGTGTTCACCCCGAAATACCCGCCGCAGGACACCGCCCCGATCCCCACCACCTTGACGGCCCCGACCGCCTACACCCCGGCGCACTACGTCCCGGCCCCCGCCCCCGTTCCGTCTGCCCCGGTCTCCAACCGGCCGACCGTCCAACTCACCCCTGGCAGCACGCTCGCCCTCGTCGCCGGTGGCAGCGCCGCCGTCCTGGTCGTCGGCACGGTCCTGGTCTCCATGCTCCTCGCCGTCGCCATCACCGCCGCATCCGTCGCCGTCTGCGCGGTCGTCATCCGCTCCATCCTCAAGGGGAACAAGGCGTGACCAACTCCGCCACCATTGCGGGCCTGGATCCGGCCGCCCTCGCCGACGTGCTGAGGCTGGCCGGGTCCCCCGGCTTCGACCGCGTCCAAGACCAAATCCGCCGCACGGGCGGCTGCTCCGACCCGATCCACCTCCAGGGCACCACCGTCACCCGCGACAAGGCGACTGGGCAGGTACTCCACTCGTACAGCACCGACAGCGAACCCGGCGGGCGGCTCCGGATCGCCTGCGGCAACCGCCGCGCCTCCCGCTGCCCGGCCTGCGCCTGGACCTACGCGGGCGACACCTACCACCTCATCCGCGCCGGACTCGTCGGCGACCCCGCCAAAGGCACCCCGCACACGATCCGGGACCACCCCCGCGTCTTCGCCACCCTGACCGCCCCCTCCTTCGGCTCTGTCCACAACCGCCCCGGCAACCGGCCGTGCCGCTGCGGCATCCGCCACGGCGAGGACGCGCCCGAACTCGGCACCCCGCTCAACCCGGACACGTACGACTACGCGGGCGCGGTGCTGTGGAACAACCACGCATCGGAGCTGTGGCGGTACTTCACGATCTACCTGCGCCGTGAGATCGCCCGCCGGGCCGGCCTCACGCAGAAAGCGGCCCGCGAAGCCTCCCGCGTCTCCTTCGGCAAGGTCGCCGAGTACCAGAAGCGCGGAGCCGTCCACTTCCACGCCGTGATCCGCTTCGACGGACCTGACGGACCGGACTCGCCGCCCCCGGCCTGGGCCACCCTCGACCTCCTCACCGCCGCGATCCACTCCGCAGCCGCCCGCGTCGCGGTCGACGTGCCCTCGGCCGGTGACCAGCCCGCCCGAACTCTGCGCTGGGGCACCCAACTCGACGTCCAGCCGATCGGTGCCTTCGGCCACGGTGAGGAGATCACCGAAGCTGCCGTGGCCTCGTACGTCGCCAAGTACGCCACCAAGGCGGCCGAGACCACCGGCACCGTCGACCGCCGCGTCGGCAACAAGGAGGCCCTGGTCCTGCTCGGGGTGCCCGACCACCCCCGCCGACTCATCGAAGCCTGCCTCGACCTCCACGCGCTCTACCCGGACCGCAAGTTGCAGGACTGGGCTCACATGCTCGGCTTCCGCGGCCACTTCTCCACCAAGTCCCGCCGGTACTCGACCACCCTCGGCGCACTCCGCCAGACCCGCGCCGATTACCGCGCAGCCCAACAGCGCGAAGCCCTCGGCCTGCCCGACCCCCACACCCCGGAGACAACCACCCTGACCCTCGCCCACTGGTCCTACGCCGGACACGGCCACACCCCTGGTGAATCCTGGCTCGCCGCCAACATCCGCCGCGACATCGAACTCAACCGCGAAACCGCCCGCGAAGCCCTACGAGACGAACTCGACCTGGACGGAGCTGACGCATGACCACCGCCGCCCCCGAGCTGCTTACCGTCCCTGAGGTCATGACTCGGCTCAAGGTCGGCCGCACCAAGGTCTACGACCTCATCCGCACCCGCCGCCTGGTCTCCATCAAGGTCGACGGATGCCGCCGTATCCCGGACGACGCCGTACGCACCTTCATCCGGCACCAGATGGGAGACGCGGCCTGATGACCAAGCGTCGTGGTCGCGGTGACGGCGGCCTGCACTGGGATGAGAAGAGACAGCGGTGGATCGCCACGGCGAACCTCGGCTTCGACCCGAGCGGCAAGCGGATCGTGAAGCGGGGGAGTGGCAAGACCAAGACGGAGGCGAAGAACAAGCTCAAGGAAGTACTGCGGGACCATGAAGACGGCCTCGCCATCGCGCCCACCAACTACACGGTCAAGGACGCGGTAGCGGATTGGCTCGCCTACGGCCTGGCCGGCCTCGACCCCAACACCGTCGAGACCACCACGCTCCTGAGCCAGAAGCACGTCATTCCGTCGCTCGGCGCTCGCAAGCTTCGCGACCTCAGCGCGGAGGACGTGGACCGCTGGCTCGCCACCAAGGCGAAGACGCTCAGCACTCGCACCCTCCAGTCGATCCACTCGTACCTGAACCGTGCGGTCAAGCGGGCCATGGCGCGGGACAAGGTGAAGCGCAACGTCGTCGAGCTGTGCTCAGTGCCCCAGGGCCAGGCAGGGCGTCCGTCCAAGGCGCTCACCTTCGCCCAGGCCGAGTCCGTGCTCAAGGGTGCCGAGGGAACCTCGATGTACGCGTACATCGTCCTCGCGCTGCTGACCGGTGCCCGTACCGAGGAGCTTCGGGCTCTCACCTGGGACCACGTCTTTCTGAAAGGCCGACCGGACTTCGACCCGCCGCAGCCTCCGCACATCGCCGTTTGGCGGTCGGTCCGGCGGAGCGGGGACACCAAAACTCGGAAGTCCCGGCGGACGCTCGCTCTGCCGGCGCGCTGCGTCGATGCGCTCTGGCAGCAATTCGAAGACCAGGTGGGATCGGCTCGCCGCTGACGAGAAATGGGAGGAACACGGACTCGTCTTCTCCTCGGCTGTCGGCAAGCCGCTCGACGCGGCCAACGTCCGCCGCGCCTTCCGCCAGGCACTCAAGGACGTCGACGGGATCGACGCCGACGAGTGGACGCCTCGGGAGCTCCGGCACAGCTTCGTGTCCCTGCTCTCCGACCGGGGTGTCCCGCTGGAGGAGATCTCCAGGCTCGTGGGGCACTCCGGTACCGCCGTGACGGAGGAGGTCTACCGGAAGCAGATCCGGCCCGTCATCCAGACTGGTGCCGTGGTCATGGACGGCATCTTCGGGGGCACGCTGAAGCAGTCGTAGGCACTCAGAAATCGATAGTCACGCAGTTAGACACGCAGCAACGCCAGAGGGCCCTTACCTACCCGGTAAGGGCCCTCTGATCTGCTATCTAGCTGTCGGGGTGGCGGGATTTGAACCCACGACCTCTTCGTCCCGAACGAAGCGCGCTACCAAGCTGCGCTACACCCCGATGTCGCCGCTTGTCCTGCTTGACCTGCTTGTCGTGGCGACGTCGTTTACTTTAGCCCACCGGTGGCCCCAGGCGAAATCCGGTTTTGGCGCGGTGGTGGACGGGGTTCGGGCGGATGTGGTCGAGGGTTATGAGGAGGACGGCGAGGGCGTAGATGGCGAGGCCGAGGAGGAGGGCGTTGGCCAGGACGCTCTTGTAGCCGTCCGCGTCCACGTCCAGGAAGCCGTACAGGTAGCGGTTCGGTGTGCCGGGGACGAGGAGTTCGCCTCGGGCCAGGGAGAACGCCAGGTACGCCAGGGGGTACAGGAGCCACGACGCCGCCTGGCGCAGGTGCAGGTGGCCCGAGGGGGTCAGCAGGAGCCAGTTCACGAGTGCCGCGATGGGGACCGCCGTATGCAGGAGCTGGTTCGTGACGGCGTGCCAGCCCGTTGGTGGGGGCGGGGTGGTGAACGGGCCCGACGGGTTGGCCACCAGCAGGTGGTGGACCAGGGCGGCGATGACGACGTACAGGAGTGTCGCTCCTGTCAGGGTGTCGGGCAGGGGGCGGTGGGCCGTCCAGGCGCGGCGGGCCGCGGTGGTCATGACGACGGTCAGCAGGATGGCGCTCTGGATGGAGAACTGGCTCAGGACCTGGGCGGGGCTGCCCAGGAGCAGTTCGACGGTCACGGCCGTGGCCGCCGCGGCGGCGGTGAGGAGGCGGAAGATCGCCGTCAGGGGGCGGCGTACCGGCGTCACCACCGCCGTCGCGGGGACGGAGGACGGGAGGAGGGTGGGGCCGCCCGGGAGCGCGGGGAGGTCCGGTATGTCCCTGGGTATCGGAGCGGTCATGCCCTCACGCTAGGGCGTTAGGGCAAATGGGGCGATTCGGGTGGGCCGTGCGGGTTGCGCCTGCTGTGCCCGCTGTTTACGCCCGCGCGGTCAGTGTCAGCAGTGTCGCTTCCGGTGGGCAGGCGAACCGTACCGGCGTGTAGCGGTTCGCGCCGCAGCCCGCCGAGACGTGGAGGTACGACGTCCGGCCCTCCGCGGTGTGCGTCGACAGGCCCTTCACGCGGTCGGTGTCGAGGTCGCAGTTGGTGACGAGGGCGCCGTAGAAGGGGATGCACAGCTGGCCGCCGTGCGTGTGGCCGGCGAGAGTCAGCGGGTACGCGTCCGCTGTGAACGCGTCCAGGACGCGGAGGTAGGGGGCGTGGACGACGGCCATCGAGAAGTCGGCCGTCTCGGAGGGGCCGCCGGCCACCTGCGCGTACCGGTCCCGCTTGATGTGGGGGTCGTCCAGGCCCGTCAGCTCCAGCGACAGGCCGTCGATCTTCAGCGTGCCCCGGGTGTTCGTCAGGTTCAGCCAGCCCGCCGCGTCGAAGCCGTCGCGCAGCTCCTCCCACGGGTTGTGGACGACGTCGACGGCGGGCGGGTTGCCGTTGAGGCCGTGTTTGCCCTGGGCCTTCTCGAGCAGATAGCGGGCGGGGTTACGGGGCTTGGGGCCGTAGTAGTCGTTGGAGCCGAAGACGTACGCACCCGGGAACTCCATCAGCGGACCGAGCGCGTCCAGCACCTCGGGCACGCCCTCCGGGTCGGACAGGTTGTCGCCCGTGTTGATCACGAAGTCGGGGCGGAGACCGGCGAGGGAGCGCAGCCAGCGCTGCTTCTTGTACTGGCCGCCGACCATGTGGATGTCGGAGACCTGGATCACGCGCAGGGGACGCATACCGGGGGGCAGCACCGGCACGGTCACTCGTCGAAGGCGGAAGGAACGGGTCTCGAAACCCGCCGAGTAGACGAGGCCGGCGGCGGCAACCGCCGTGATTCCCAGGGGTACTCCGTATCGCGCGCGCATGCGCCCATCGTGTCAGGCGAGGGGGGACGGTGGAAATCCACGGGCGGCCGGCTTCCCGCACCTGCGACAATCGATCCCATGACCACGCTCAAGTCGAAGCTCAGGGAAGACCTCAACACCGCCATCAGGGCGCGCGACGAACTCCGCTCCTCGACGCTCCGGCTGACCCTCACCGCCATCACCCAGGAAGAGGTCTCCGGCACGGAGAAGCGCGAGCTCTCCGACGAGGAGGTCACCAAGGTGATCACCCGCGAGGCCAAGAAGCGCCGCGAGGCCGCCGAGGCCTTCGCGCAGGGCGACCGCCCGGAGCAGGCCGCGCGCGAGAAGGCGGAGGGCGAGATCCTCGCCACCTACCTGCCCAAGCAGCTCGACGACGACGAGTTGAACCGGATCGTCGCCCAGGCCGTCGAGGAGGCCAAGGCGGCCGGCGCCGAAGGGCCGCGTGCGATGGGCCAGGTCATGAAGATCGTGAACCCGAAGGTCGCCGGCCTCGCCGAGGGCGGCCGGGTCGCCGCCGCGGTCAAGAAGCTCCTCGCCGGCTGACCGGCCGCGAACACCGCCGCGCCGGTACGTCACTGGACACCGGCGCGTCTGTACGTCGACGGGGGCGCCCTTCTCAAGAAGGGCGCCCCCGTTCACGTACGACGGACTCTCTACGACTCACTCACCGCGTCCCGGGCGGGTGGACCCTCTACGGGAACCCTCCGGTGAAGCCGTTGCCGCCGTTCCCGTTCCCATTGCCGTTCCCGTTGTTGCCGCCGTTGTCGTTGCCCTGGACGAAGCCCTCGGGGAACGAGAACGTCGGGTTCGGGAACGTGTTGCCGCCGTTGTCGCCGCCGTTCGTCGCGCCGGCGATGTTGTTGCCGTTGTTGTCCCCGTTGTCGCCGTCACCCCTGCCGTCGCCCTTGTCGGCAGGCTTCGGGGGGGCCGGTTCGATGATCGGGATGATGTTGAACTTCCCGGAGTCCTTGCCGACGAGGGCGCCGGTCATGGCGTCCTTCCAGATGGGACCCGGGACCTTGCCGCCGTAGACGAGTTCCCAGAACTGGCCGCCGATGCTGATGTTGGTCATCTTCACGTTCTGCATGGCGCTGCCGACCCAGACCGCGCCGGACAGGGCCGGCGTGTAGCCGACGAACCAGGCGTTCTTGCGGGCGTCCGTCGTACCCGTCTTACCGGCGTTGTCGCGGTCGGTGAGGCCGGCCTCCTTGCCGGTACCGGAGTCGACGACGCCCTGCAGAAGGGTGTTGATCGTGTCGGCGGTCTTCTCCGACATCGCGCGCGAGCACGTCGACTTCGGGACCTCCAGCGACTTCTCCACGCCGTTCGCCTTCTGCGTGATCGACTCGATGGCGACCGGCGTGCAGTACATGCCCCGGGAGGCGAAGGCCGCGTACGCGCTAGCCATCGTCAGCGGCGAGATGCCCTTGGAACCGAGGGCGATGGCGGGAACCTCGGGCAGCTTGTCGCCGTTGCCCTGCCTCACGTGCAGCGCGTCGGTCATCTTGGCGACCGGGCAGAGGCCGATGTCGGAGATCATCTGGACGAAGTAGGTGTTGACCGACAGCTCCATCGCCTTGCGCAGGCGGAAGGGGCCCTTCTCCGACTCGCTCTCGTTCTCGAGCTTCTCGTCCGTCAGGTTGGTCCACGGCTTGCCGCTGCACGTCTGGACCGGGCTCGGGTACGTCATCTGGTACGGCGACGAGTACTCCTGGATCGCCGGGCGCCCCTCCTCCAGCGCCGCCGCCGCCACGAACGGTTTGAACGTCGAACCGGTCGGGAAGCCGAAGTTGGAGCCGCCCCGGTCGCTGCCGACCGAGTAGTTGATCTCGGTCTCGTTCTTGCCGTAGCCGTACGGCTTCGACTGGCCCATGCCGAGGATCTTGCCGGTGCCCGGCTCGACCAGCGTGACCGCCGTCGCGACCGAGTCCGACTTGTTCACGTGCTGCTTGATCGACGCCTGCACGGACGCCTGCGACTGCGGGTCCAGCGTCGTACGGATCGTCAGGCCGCCCTGGTCCCAGATCTTCGTCCGGTCCTCGCGGGTCTTGCCGAAGACCGGGTTGGCGAGGAACTCCTTCTCGACGTACTTGCAGAAGAAGCTGGCCCCCTGGACCGCCGCGATGCAGCCGTTCTTGGGCTGGCTGACCTTCAGGCCGAGCGGCGCCTTCTTGGCAGCCTCGGCCGCCTGCGGGGTGATGTCACCGACCTCCGACATCCGCTTGAGCACGGTGTTGCGGCGCTTGATGGCCTCCGCCGGGTCGTTCACCGGGTCGTAGCGGGTGGGCGACTGGACGATGCCGGCCAGGAGGGCCGCCTGGGGGAGGGTGAGGTCCTTGGCGGCCTTGGAGAAGTAGCGCCGGGAGCCGGCCTCGGCGCCGTAGGCCTGCTGGCCGAAGAACGTGATGTTCAGGTAGTTCTCGAGGATCTTCTTCTTGCCCAGCTGCTCCTCGACCTGGATCGCGTACTTCAGCTCCTTGATCTTGCGGCCGATGGTCTGCTGCTGGGCCTGCGCGACCTTCGTCGGGTCGTCGCCCGCCTCCTCGACGAACACGTTCTTCACCAGCTGCTGCGTGAGCGTGGAGGCGCCCTCCGCGACGCCACCGCTCTGCGCGTTCTTGTTGAGGGCGCGCAGGACGCCCTTGAGGTCGATCGCGCCGTGCTCGTAGAACCGGGAGTCCTCGATCGCGACGATCGCCTTTTGGAGGTACGGCGAGATGTCCTTGAGCTCGACGACCGTGCGGTCACGCGAGTAGACCGTGGCGATCTGACCGCCCTTGGCGTCCAGGATCGTGGTGCGCTGGCTCAGCGGCGGGCGCTTGAGATTGGCCGGGATCTCGTCGAACCCCTCGACCGACCCCTTGGCCGCGAGACCGAGCGCGCCGGCGGCGGGCAGGGCGATCCCCGCCATGACGGCTCCCGCGAGCACGCTGACACCGAGGAACTTGGCGGCCTGCTGTGTTGCCGACAGGCCACCGCCCGAGCGCTTGTTTGGCATGAGGGCAGCCTACGTTCTCATTCGCCGGACACAGATACAGGCCTTGGCCTAAGCTGCTCACAACTGTCACAGCAGTGAGGTCACGTATCAATACGTCCGTGAGACCCGAATCGTTTCGGATGTAGTCCAACTTTTTTTGTGGAATATGTGCCCGGATCCGCCTTGTGTGTCACGAGGTGTCCGTTGTGACCCAGCTGAACTGTCCCGCTTTGTCGGGATGGTCACGCATGTCGGTCGCTCACTCCCCCGGGTGATCTGCCGCTTACCCATAGTCCGTTCGGGCCATTCAAGATTGGGCCCGACGGGGGTGTTGCGCTGTGCCTGCCTTCCGTAACGTCCTCAACTGGCGGCGGTGAATATGCCGCTGCCGCCGTGGGGGAGCCTCGATTCGGGAGAGGACGGCGCCGGTATGGGCTGGGTAACCGACTGGAGTGCGCAGGCGGCCTGCCGCACTACCGATCCGGATGAACTGTTCGTTCAAGGAGCAGCGCAGAACAGGGCCAAGGCGGTGTGCACCGGATGTCCGGTACGCACGGAATGCCTGGCTGACGCGCTCGACAACCGTGTCGAGTTCGGCGTGTGGGGAGGAATGACGGAGCGGGAGCGCCGCGCACTGCTGCGCAGGCGTCCCACTGTCACCTCGTGGCGTCGGCTGCTCGAGACAGCGCGTACGGAGTACGAGCGGGGGGCGGGAATCCTGCCTCTCGACGAGGAAGAGGTGTACGAGAACTACTTGGCGGTGGGCTGAGCCTTCCCGGTCAGTCACTCGCCTTCGCAAGCTCCGGCGGCTCCGGCAGCTCGGGTAGCTCCGGCCGGTCGGTCGCGAGCCGGTTGCCGATGTCCCGCAGTCCCGCGAGGTCGTGTACGTCGCCGGGCAGTGCGGCGACCTCGGTCACGGCCACCTCCGGGTGACGTGCGGTGAAGCGGTCCCGTGTGCGCTGCTCGCGGGAGAGCAGCTGCATGCGGTCGGCGTGCAGCCGGAGCAGGCCTGCGGTGAGTTGTTGGACGGTGGGGTCACCGGGGTCGGTGGTCGGTTCACTGTCGGTGGCGGTGGGGGAGCCTTCGACGTGTTCTTCGACGTCCGCCTCCGGAAGCGAGGAGTCTGGCCGGTCTGAATTGCCGTACGTGTCGGGGGAGTTACGAAGTCCAGCTTTCCCGTCCTCCTGATCGACAATGCGGGGCTCTTCAAGATTTTCCGCGGCGGCGTGCGCACGTTCGGCGGACAGCTGGGCGGCGCCGCTGCCGTGGACCCGGTTGAGCACCAGTCCGGCGAGCGGCATGTCCTCCGCGGCCAGCCGCTCCACGAAGTACGCGGCCTCGCGCAGTGCGTCGCGCTCCGGGGCCGCCACCACCAGGAACGCCGTGCCCGGCGCCTGAAGCAACTGGTACGTGGCATCGGCGCGGGTACGGAAACCACCGAAGGTGGTGTCCATCGCGGCCACGAACGTCTGGACGTCCTTGAGGAGTTGGCCGCCCAGGAGCTTGCCCAGGGTGCCGGTCATCATCGACATCCCGACGTTCAGGAACTTCATCCCCGCGCGCCCGCCCAGCTTCGCCGGCGCCGTCAGCAGCCGGATCAGCCGGCCGTCGAGAAACGAACCGAGCCGCTTCGGGGCGTCCAGGAAGTCCAGGGCGGACCGGGACGGAGGCGTGTCGACGACGATGAGATCCCACTCGTCGCGCGACCGCAGCTGCCCCAGCTTCTCCATCGCCATGTACTCCTGCGTGCCCGCGAAGCCCGCCGAGAGCGACTGGTAGAAGGGGTTGGAGAGGATCGCGGCGGCCCGCTCCCGGTCGGCGTGCGCCTCGACGATCTCGTCGAACGTCCGCTTCATGTCGAGCATCATGGCGTGCAGTTCGCCGCCGCCCTCGACGCCCTTGACCCGCCGCGGGACGTTGTCGAGCGAGTCGATGCCCATGGACTGGGCGAGCCTGCGCGCCGGGTCGATGGTGAGTACGACCACCTTCCGCCCTCGCTCGGCGGCGCGCAGCCCGAGCGCCGCCGCGGTGGTCGTCTTGCCGACCCCGCCGGACCCGCAGCACACCACGATCCGGGTCTGCGGGTCGTCGATCAGCGGATCCACCTCGAGCACGCGCGCGGGGGACAGGACATGGCGGGGGACGGTGTCGTGCGGGTCCGGGCTCATGACATCCTCTGCTTCCGCAGCTCGGTGGCCAGTTCGTAGAGACCTGCCAGGTCCATGCCCTCCACGAACAACGGCAGTTCGTGTGACGGCAGACCCAACTCGCCCAGCACGGAACGCTGTTCGCGCTCCAGCGCGTACCGCGCGGCGTACTCCTCGGCCTGGGCCAGCAACGGGTCCACCAGCTTCTCGGCGTGCCCGCCGCGCCGCGCCCCGCCGAGCCCGGCGGCTGACAGCGACCGGGCGAGCGCGGTACGGGGAGCCGCCCGGACGAGTTCCAGCTCGCCCTCGTCCAAAACCTCGGGCCGCACCATGTTGACGATGATCCGCCCCACCGGCAGCTTGGCCGCCCGCAGTTCGGCGATACCGTCGGCGGTCTCCTGGACAGGCATCTCCTCCAGGAGCGTCACCATGTGCACCGCCGTCTCCGGCGACTTGAGTACGCGCATCACGGCCTGCGCCTGATTGTGTATCGGGCCGATCTTCGCGAGCCCGGCCACCTCGTCGTTGACGTTCAGGAAACGGGTGATGCGGCCGGTCGGCGGGGCGTCCATCACGACGTGGTCATAGATGAACCGCCCGCTCTTGTCCTTCCGCCGGACCGCCTCGCACGCCTTTCCGGTCAGGAGGACGTCCCTGATGCCCGGGGCGACGGTGGTGGCGAAGTCGATCGCGCCGAGTTTCTTCAGGGCGCGGCCGGCGCTGCCGAGTTTGTAGAACATCTGGAGGTAGTCCAGTAGCGCCTGCTCGGGGTCGATGGCGAGGGCGAACACCTCCCCGCCCCCGGGAGCGACGGCGATCTTCCGCTCCTCATAAGGCAGCACTTCGGTCTCGAAGAGCTGCGCGATGCCCTGCCTGCCCTCTACCTCGACGAGAAGCGTGCGCTTCCCCTCGGTGGCGAGGGCAAGCGCGAGCGCTGCGGCGACCGTGGTCTTTCCGGTCCCGCCCTTACCGCTGACGACCTGGAACCTGCTCACGCCTTCGAGATTAACCAGTCCGGCCCGAAGCCACGCGGGGGGCTGTGGACAACGCGGGCGCGGGCGGCCTGACGGCAGCCGATAAAGTCGCCTCCATGACAAAATGGGAATACTCCACTGTGCCGCTTCTCGTCCACGCCACGAAGCAGATTCTGGACACCTGGGGCGAGGACGGCTGGGAGCTCGTGCAGGTCGTGCCCGGGCCGAACAACCCCGAGCAGCTCGTGGCGTACCTGAAGCGGGAGAAGGCGTGAGCGCGGTCGAGGCACGCCTCGCCGAACTGGGCCTGACCCTGCCTGCGGTGGTTCCGCCGCTGGCCGCGTACCAGCCGGCCGTGCGGTCGGGGGTGTACGTGTACACCTCGGGCCAGCTGCCCATGGTGGACGGGAAACTTCCGGTCACCGGGAAGGTGGGCGCGGAAGTCACCCCCGAGGAGGCCAAACAACTGGCCCGCACGTGCGCGCTGAACGCGCTCGCGGCGGTCAAGTCGGTCGCCGGTGACCTGGACCGGGTCGCGCGGGTCGTGAAGGTCGTCGGCTTCGTCGCCTCGGCCCCCGACTTCACGGGCCAGCCCGGGGTCATCAATGGCGCGAGCGAACTCCTGGGCGAGGTACTGGGCGACAAGGGCGTGCACGCCCGCAGCGCGGTAGGAGTGGCGGTACTGCCCCTCGACGCGCCCGTCGAGGTAGAGGTCCAGGTAGAGCTTGCGCTTTAGCCCGTCCGGCGTTTGAGGACGAGCGCGTTCAGCGCGAAAGGGGGGTCTGGGAGCACAGCCCTCAGGGACGGGAAGGGTAGGGGCGGCGGGGACGAGAAACCTCGCCCCTCGAACATGCGCCCACCACCGGATAGCCTCCGCCCATGGCAAACGGGCAGTGGTACCCACCGGAGTGGCCGGACCTCATCCGCGGGCTCGCCGAAGGCACCCTCACCCCGGTCACCCCCAAGCGCGCGGCCACCGTCATGCTCCTGAAGGACACCGACACCGGCCCCGTCGTCCACATGCTGCGCAGACGCGCCTCCATGGCCTTCGCCGGGGGCGCGTACGCGTATCCGGGCGGCGGAGTCGACCCGCGCGACGACGACCACCTGATCCGCTGGGCGGGCCCCACGCGCGCGTGGTGGGCGTTCCGGCTGGGCCTGGACACCGACGAGACGTCCGCCCAGGCGGTCGTCTGCGCCGCCGTACGGGAGACGTACGAGGAGGCGGGCGTCCTGCTCGCGGGCCCCACCGCCGATTCCGTGGTCGGCGACACCACGGGCGACGACTGGGAGGCGGACCGCGCGGCCCTGGTCGCGCGGGAACTGTCGTTCGCGGAGTTCCTGGACCGCCGCGGACTGGTCCTGCGCTCCGACCTGCTCGGGGCGTGGGCCCGCTGGATCACCCCGGAGTTCGAGCCCCGCCGCTACGACACCTGGTTCTTCGTGGCCGCGCTCCCGCAGGGCCAGCGCACCCGCAACGCCTCCACGGAGGCGGACCGTACGGTGTGGATCGAACCGGCCGAAGCGGCATCCTCGTACGACAGGGGCGAACTGCTGATGATGCCGCCCACCATCGCGACGCTGCGAGCGCTGGCACCGTACGACAGTGTGTCCGGGGCCCTCGCCGGGGCCCTGGAGCGCGACCTGGCGCCCGTCCTGGCCACGGCCAGTGTGGAGGAGGGCGAGATCGTGCTCGCCTGGCCAGGACACGACGAGTTCACCAAGCACATCCGGATCGGAGGAGCCCCCGCATGACCGAAGCCGCCGCTCTTCCCGGCCAGCCACGCGGCGGGGTTCTCTCGGGCCCCGCGACCGCGCGCGCGGTCAACGTCCTCGCGCCCAACGCCTCCGCGATGACCCTCGACGGCACGAACACGTGGATCGTCTCGGAGCCGGATTCCGAGCTGGCCGTCGTCATCGACCCGGGGCCCCTGGACGACGTCCACCTCAGGCAGGTCGTCGACACCGCGCGGAAGGCCGGCAAACGGATCGCGCTGACGCTGCTCACGCACGGGCATCCGGACCACGCGGAGGGCGCCGGACGCTTCGCCGAGCTGACGGGGACGCGCGTGCGGGCGCTCGATCCGGCGCTGCGGCTGGGGGACGAGGGCCTCGGGAGCGGGGACGTCGTGTCCGTCGGCGGGCTGGAACTGAGGGTCGTACCGACGCCGGGGCACACCGCGGACTCGCTGTGCTTCCATCTCCCGGCCGATCAGGCCGTCCTGACCGGAGACACCGTCCTGGGGCGCGGAACGACCGTGGTGGCCCATCCTGACGGCCGCCTGGGGGATTATCTGGACTCCCTGCGGCGCCTCAGGTCCCTGACGGTGGACGACGGCGTGCACATCGTCCTGCCGGGTCACGGTCCGGTGCTGGACGACGCCCAGGGGGCCGTCGAGTTCTACCTCGCCCACCGCGCCCACCGGCTCGCCCAGGTCGAGACAGCCGTCGAGAACGGCCGCACGGACCCCGCGGAGGTCGTCGCCCACGTGTACGCGGACGTGGACCGCTCCCTGTGGCCGGCCGCCGAACTGTCCGTACGCGCCCAACTGGAGTACCTGCGCGAGCACGGCCTCATCTAGCCACCGGCCAGCCAGCCGGTCAGCCGGGCCTCGCCGCCTTGACGCCGTGCACGCGCGTGTACTCCTCCACCAGCCACGGGCCCAGCTCCTCGACGTGCGAGCGCAGGAACGACCGCAGGACGGCCGGGTCGTCGGTCGGCTCGTGGCCCAGTGCCGCCGCCTGCCTCATACGCGGGCCCCACTCCGGGTAGTACGCGGCGAACGCCTCGGCCATCTCGTACAGGTCGCTGGTCCAGCCGTCCCAGCGCGGCATGACGAGCGTGAAGCCGGTCCGCACGATCCGGCGGGAAATGCCCCGCACGCGTACGCGTACCGCCCCCGGCGGAGCTCCCGGGGCGGTCGCCTCGGCGATCAGGCGCTGCCAGCGGGGGAGGCAGACGGCCAGGTCGCCGTTGGTCTCGCGGGCGAGGAGGGAGTCGGGCCGGTAGCGGGGCAGGTGCCCGGCGAGGTCCGCGCCGAGGAGGGGCGTGCACAGGCAGGCCAGGAACCAGCCCAGGTCGTGCCTCTCGAGGTCGCTCAGCACCTGTGCCCGCGAGACCAGCAGCGTGCCCGAGCCGTCGATCTGCTCGAACTCCCCGTCGAGCGCCGCGTCCAGCGCGCCGGCCGCCGCCCGGTCCCCCTCCGTGGGCTCCTCGCGCAGCACGATCAGGAGGTCCAGGTCGCTGCGCCCCACGCGCGCGGTGCCGCGCGGAATCGACCCGTACAGGTACGCGCTGTGCAGCCGCTCCCCGAAGATGTCGGCGGTCCGGTCACGGGCCGCGGCGACAACGGGCCGGAAGGCGTGCGGCACGCGCGCGAGGGAGCCCTCGCGGGCGATTAACCCCTGCCCGTCCAGCCCCGGGCGCGGTGCCGCTCCCGACCTCACGTCACTTCCACCGGAACACGCGCACGCGCCGGGTCTCGCTCACCGCGTGGCACACGACGGCCAGACGGTCGTCCCAGGCGGCGTACCGGGCCCGGTAACTGAAGCCGGGCAGTCTGCGCTCGGCGACGACCCGGCCGTCGGCGGGGTCGAGGACGGTCACCCGGCTGCCGTAGCCGTTGCCCGCCATGAAGTACCCGCGGTGGGCCAGCGGGTGGAGCGTACGGCCGTGATCGACGCGCCACTCCCAGAGCTGCTCACCGGTGGGGACGGAGTAGGCGCGCAGGACGGTGTCGGCGCTCTTCTCGTCCTCTCCGGCGGGCTCGTCCGGTTCCAGCCCGACGGCGAGCGTGTCGCCGACGACGGCGACCGCAGGCCCGAAGTCCTTGTATCCGTCCGGGAGTTCGACGTACCACTCGCCGTCCTCACGCACCACGTACAGCCGGGGGCGGGAGCGCCTGCCGCTGTTGCGGACGGACAGGACGGGCGGGTCGGCCGCCAGGACGGAGAACGAGTCGCCCCGGTCGTCCGGGAGCGGTCGCTCCCACTGCTGGGCGCCGGTACGCGCGTCGAGACACCGGACGACCGGCGGCGCGTCCGCCTTGCCGCGGGCGACGGTCGCTATTCGGCCGCCGCCGATCGCCACCTCGCGCGCGTGCTCGCCTGCGACGTGTCCCAGCCGGTCCTTGGGCTGCTCGCGCGTCCAGGCCACGGCTCCGGAGCCGAGGTCGAGCGCGGTGACGCGGACGTGCTGGGCGCGATGCTCGCCGTCGTCGTGGTGCAGGACGACGCCCAGACCGTCCTGGGCGTCCTCGGCCACCCGGACGATCACGTCCTGGCCCGGCGGCTGCCACGTCCAGCGGGGCTCACCGGTGGCCGGCGCGTACGCGGCCACGCGGTCGAAGCGCACCAGGGCCACTGTTTCCGCCGTCGCCCACAGGCCGAGCGGCTCACCCAGGTCCTGCTGCTCGAACTCGGACTGCCACAGCGTCGGGGCCTCCGGGTCCCGGCGGAAGAGGCGCAACCGGCGCTTCGTGGGCTCCGGCGCCGCCCAGACGGACTCGGGCGCCTTGTCCTGGTGCATCCCACCCACCTCTTGATTCCGTTCAGCGTTCTCGTCACCGCACGCTCGCTCACCGCGTGGGTCACCCCACCCCGGTAAACGCCGGAGGGGCCCCGCCGTGCGGCAGGGCCCCTCTCGCGCTTACGTACGGTCTTCCGGCTAGCGCGACCGCTTCGCGAGGCGTTCCACGTCCAGCAGGATCACGGCCCGCGCCTCCAGGCGCAGCCAGCCGCGGCCCGCGAAGTCGGCGAGCGCCTTGTTGACCGTCTCGCGGGAGGCGCCGACGAGCTGCGCCAGCTCCTCCTGGGTCAGGTCGTGCACGACGTGGATGCCCTCCTCCGACTGCACGCCGAAGCGGCGCGAGAGGTCGAGCAGGGCGCGCGCCACGCGGCCCGGCACGTCGGAGAAGACCAGGTCGGACATCTGGTCGTTGGTCTTGCGCAGGCGCCGGGCGACGGCGCGCAGGAGCGCGGCGGCGACCTCGGGGCGGGCGTTCAGCCAGGGCTGGAGGTCGCCGTGGCCGAGGCCGAGCAGCTTGACCTCGGTCAGCGCGGTGGCCGTGGCGGTACGCGGGCCCGGGTCGAACAGCGACAGCTCGCCGATCAGCTCGCCGGGGCCGAGGACGGCCAGCATGTTCTCGCGCCCGTCCGGGGACGTGCGGTGGAGCTTGACCTTGCCCTCGGTGACCACGTAGAGGCGGTCACCCGGGTCGCCCTCATGGAACAGGGCGTCACCGCGTGCGAGGGTCACCTCACTCATGGAGGCGCGGAGCTCCGCGGCCTGCTCGTCATCGAGCGCCGCGAAGAGCGGGGCGCGCCGCAGAACGTCGTCCACGAGTTCTCTCCTTGTCGACCTGCTCAGGGGATCTTGCTCCCCGTTGACGGGGACCGAGTTCCCCATCTTGCCGGGCGGTCCAAACAGTGTGATCTGTCACAAGGATGCCGTACGGGTGTCCCGAGCAGTGTGGCAGGGGGCCAATTGGGCGCCGATCTTCAGGGTCCGGGGCGGATGTCAGTGCCGGGCTCTAGGCTGGCCGGGTGTCCAAATCGCCGGTGAGAGCACAGGCCACGGGGGCTGGGCGGGTGGCGGCGGGGTGTCATTCCGCTCTCGGCGAACAGGGTGCGGGTGGGGGCCGGAATGCGTAGAAAGCGGCAGAGGTGATGTCGGTGGAGAAAGCCGCCAAGAAGGTGACCGGGGCGACCGAGGTGGCTGGTACGGCCGGAGAGGGAGCCTCGCGGGGCGCCCCGGAGGACGGGGCCGCCGCGCGGTCGGCCGGTCAGGTGAAGAAGGCCGCACCGGCGAAGAGGGCTGCCGCCACGGCGGTGAAGAAGGCCGCACCGGCGAAGAGGGCTGCCGCCACGGCGGTGAAGAAGACGGCCGTGAAGAAGACGGCCGTGGCCAAGAAGGCCGCCGCCGCGAAGCCGCCCCGCGAGGAGTCCCGCACCGCTCTGGTCCGGCGGGCCCGCCGGATCGACCGGGAACTCGCCGAGGTCTATCCGTACGCCCACCCCGAGCTGGACTTCGAGAACCCCTTCCAACTGCTCGTCGCCACGGTCCTGTCCGCCCAGACAACCGACCTGCGGGTCAACCAGACGACCCCCGCCCTCTTCGCCAAGTACCCCACCCCGGAGGACCTGGCCGCCGCCGACCCCGAGGAGGTCGAGGAGATCCTGCGCCCGACCGGCTTCTTCCGGGCCAAGACCAGGTCCGTCATAGGGCTGTCCAAGGCCCTCTCGGAGGAGTTCGGCGGCGAGGTGCCCGGCCGCCTCGAAGACCTCGTCAAACTCCCCGGCGTGGGCCGCAAGACCGCGTTCGTCGTGCTCGGCAACGCTTTCGGACACCCCGGCCTGACCGTGGACACGCACTTCCAGCGGCTCGTGCACCGCTGGCGGTGGACGGCGGAGAAAGACCCGGACAAGATCGAGGCCGCCGTCGGCGCGCTCTTCCCCAAGAGCGACTGGACGATGCTGTCGCACCACGTGATCTTCCACGGCCGCCGTATCTGCCACGCCCGCAAGCCCGCCTGCGGCGCCTGCCCGCTCGCGCCGCTCTGCCCGGCGTACGGGGAGGGCGAGACGGACCCGGAGAAGGCCAAAAAGCTCCTGAAGTACGAGAAGGGCGGCTTCCCCGGCCAGCGGCTGAAGCCGCCTCAGGCCTACCTCGACGCGGGCGGCATCCCGGCGCCCCCGCTGGGGGCCGGATGAGGTCCGGCGCGCGGGCCACAGGCCGTACGGCGTCCTCGGGTACGGAACCAACGGGGTGGCCGCAGGCGTTGGAAGCAGCAGAACGGGGGTGGCGGTGACGCGCGCGAGCAACACACAGGGCGGCGAGGCGACGCTCAGCAAGGACGGCCTGCCCGACTGGCTCGATCCGGTGGTCCACGCCGTCGAGACGGTCGAGCCGCTCCAGCTGAGCCGCTTCCTGCCGCCCGAGGACGGCGGGGGCCGCCAGTCCGCCGTACTGATCCTCTTCGGCGAGGGCGACGGGAAGACGGTCAACGGTGACGGCGGCCCCGGCGTCGGCGGCCCCGAGCTGCTGCTGATGGAGCGGGCCAGTTCGCTGCGCTCCCACGCCGGCCAGCCGTCCTTCCCCGGCGGCGCCCTCGACCCCGAGGACGGCGACCCGCAGGGCGACGGCCCGCTGCGGGCCGCGTTGCGCGAGGCCGAGGAGGAGACCGGGCTCGATCCGGCCGGCGTCCAGCTCTTCGGCGTACTGCCCAAGCTCTACATCCCGGTGAGCGGCTTCGTCGTCACGCCTGTCCTGGGCTGGTGGCGCGAGCCGTCCCCGGTCGGGGTCGTCGACCCGAACGAGACGGCCCGGGTTTTCACGGTCCCCGTGGCGGATCTCACGGATCCGGCCAACCGTGCGACCGCCTTGCACCCAAGTGGCCACAAAGGCCCGGCATTTCTGGTCGAATCGGCCCTCGTGTGGGGCTTCACGGCCGGAGTCATCGACCGCCTGCTGCACTACGCGGGCTGGGAGCGCCCCTGGGACAGAAACAAGCAGGTCCCGCTGGACTGGCGCGCGTGACAGGGTGGCCCATGTGAACGTGCTGGACATCTTGTTGCTGGTCGCCGCCGTGTGGTTCGCGATCGTGGGCTACCGCCAGGGCTTCGTCGTCGGCATCCTGTCGGTGATCGGCTTCCTGGGCGGCGGGCTCGCCGCCGTCTATCTGCTGCCCGTCCTCTGGGACGGCGTGACCGACGAGGCGGAGGTGAACACGACCGTCGCCGTCGCCGCTGTCGTCATCGTCATCGTCTGCGCCTCGGTCGGCCAGGCCCTGACCACCCATCTCGGCAACAAGCTGCGCCGGTTCATCACCTGGTCGCCCGCCCGCGCCATCGACGCGACCGGCGGGGCCCTCGTCAACGTCGTCGCGATGCTCCTGGTCGCCTGGCTGATCGGTGCCGCCCTCGCGCAGACCACGATGCCCACGGTGGGCAAGGAGGTCCGCGGCTCCAAGGTGCTGGCGGGAGTGCAGCAGGTGCTGCCCTCCGACGCGGACACCTGGTTCAAGGACTTCACCTCGGTCCTCGCGCAGAACGGCTTCCCGCAGGTCTTCAGCCCGTTCTCCGACGAGCCCATCAAGGACGTCGACCCGCCCGACCCCGCGCTCGCCAACAGCGCGGTCGCCGTCAGCGCCCAGCGGTCCATCGTCAAGGTCATGGGCACCGCCCAGAGCTGCGGCAAGGTCCTGGAGGGCACCGGCTTCGTCTTCGGCGAGCGGCGCGTGATGACCAACGCGCACGTGGTCGGCGGCGTCGACGAGCCCACCGTCCAGATCGGCGGCGAGGGCAGGAAGTACGACGCGACGGTCGTCCTGTACGACTGGGCGCGCGACATCGCCGTCCTCGACGTACCCGATCTGCGCGCGCCCGTCCTGCGGTTCGCGACCGACGACGCGAGCAGCGGCAAGAGCGCGATCGTCGCCGGCTTCCCGGAGAACGGGTCGTACGACGTCCGTCCCGCGCGCGTGCGTGGGCGCATCACGGCCAACGGTCCGGACATCTACCACCGGGGCACGGTGCGCCGCGATGTCTACTCCCTGTTCGCGACCGTCCGCCAGGGCAACTCCGGCGGCCCGCTGCTCACGCCCGACGGCAAGGTGTACGGCGTGGTCTTCGCGAAGTCCCTGGACGACCCGGACACCGGTTACGCGCTCACGGCGGACGAGATCCAGAAGGACATCGTCCAGGGGCGCGTCGCCGGCCAGCAGGTGGACAGCGACAGCTGCGCGCTCTGAGCCCGGTACGGCCAGGAGGGGCGCACGTACGGGCTCAGGGGCGGGGGTGGCGCAGACGCACCGAGACCCAGCGGGCCCGACGGCGCAGGATGCGCGGGATTCCCACCCTCAGATCCGCTCCCGCGATGTGCGGGGCTCCTCCTTGGTGGGTGCTCAGGCCGTGGCCCGAGCGGCGATTGCGTGCCGCGTCACTGTAGTCGTGCGTCCAGCCCATACCCCGACGTCTGCCCCCGCCCCAAGGTCGATAACCGCCCCATGGGCCCCCAATTGGCCTATGCGCCGGGCAATTGGCTGTTCGTAGAACGGGTGTTCAGTTCGCGGATACCGGGCGTACCGGCGCGGTCACCGGCCCTGCCACCGGTCCGGCCGTCGGTCGTCTCACCAGTCCTGCCACCGGTCCGGCTGTTGGCCGTGTCACCGGTCCTGCCACGGGTCCTGTCACCGGTCCGGCTCGGGGTCCTTCAGCCAGTTGACCAGCTCTGTCGAGAAGGCGACCGGATCCTCCTCGTGCGGGAAGTGCCCCAGCCCGTCGAACAGGCGCCAGCGGTACGGCGCTTCGACGTACTCCCCGGAGCCGGCCGCGCTGCGCGTCCGCAGCACCGGGTCGAGCGAGCCGTGCAGATGCAGCGTCGGCACCCGCACCGGCCGCTTCATGCGCCGGTTGAACTGGATGCCGTCCGGACGGGCCATCGAGCGGACCATCCAGCGGTACGGCTCGATCGCGCAGTGCGCGGTGGACGGGATACACATGGCGGCGCGGTACGTCTCCACCGCCTCGTCGTCCGGCAGCCGAGGCCCCGACCAGTCACGGATCAGACGCCCGACGAGCGCGCCGTCGTCCGCGACGAGTTGGCGCTCGGGGAGCCAGGGCCGCTGGAACCCCCAGATGTAGGAACCGGCGGCCGTCTGCTTGACGTCGGACAGCATCGCCGAGCGCCAGCGCCGGGGGTGGGGCATCGAGGACACCACGAGCCGCCGGACCAGCTTGGGGCGCATCACCGCCGCCGTCCACGCCAGGTATCCGCCCAGGTCGTGGCCGACCAGCGCGGCGTCGGGCTCGCCGAGGGACCGTACGACGCCCGTGATGTCGAGGGCGAGGTTCGCCGGGTCGTAACCCCGGGGCGTACGGTCGCTGCCGCCCACGCCCCGCAGGTCCATGGCGACGGCCCGGAAGCCGGCGTCGGCGAGGGCGGCCAACTGGTGCCGCCACGTCCACCAGAACTGCGGGAAGCCGTGCACCAGCATGACCAGCGGCCCGTCGCCCAGCTCGGCGATGTGGAACCGGGCGCCGTTCGCGGCGACATCCCGGTGGATCACCTCACGCCCACCGGGAAGGTCGAGCCGTACGAGCGAGGCGGGCGTCGTCGGGGCGGGGTGCGCCGGGGGTGTGGCGGGGTCCGTCATGAGGACGAGCGTGCCACAACCTCGACCCCGTCACTCGCCGGGGCGGGCCGGGGATGTGGCTTGGCCTTCTGGAGAACGCCCGCCGTCTCCTTCATGGACGCGGCGACCTTCTGCGGGCCCTTGCTCTTCTTGGCCTTCTTCGCGAAGACGACGCCGACCAGAACCAGCAGGACGGCGAGGAGGACGTTCGCGGCGAACGACAGCAGGAAGCAGATCGCGAGATTCCAGCCGCTCCAGGTCCGAATGGCGTACGCCAGTGCGAAGTTGAGCATCGGCAGGGAGAACAGCAGTACCGCGCCGGCCACCGAGAAAGCGCCGCCGCTGGTCGCGCCGCGCTTCACGTCCTGCTTGAGCTGGGCTTTCGCCAGTGCGATCTCGTCGTGCACCAGCGCGGACATCTCGGTCGTCGCCGAGGCGAACAACTGGCCGATGCTGCGTTCGGCGCCGACCGGGCTGCCGTCGGGTGCGCTCATCGAGGTCTCCCTGTTGTCTTTGTCGTCTTGCTCAACTGTCTATGCGTACGCGCCTGGCGTACGCATCTGACTCAGTGTCTGACTACGTGTCTGACGTCTACGTGTCAGATCATGCCGGACCGTCACCCACGTCGCCCGCCCCGCCCGCCACTTCGGCAAGCCGGTCCCGCTCGGCGGCCTCCAGTTCGGCGGCCTTGAGCGCGGCGATGCGCCGGTGTTCTGCCGCCTTCCCCTCGTAGATGTCGGCCATGCGCAGGTGGTACGCCGGATCGTGCTCCTCGTAGATGTCGGGGATGCCGTCGAGGTCGTCGTCGCGCTCCTCCGCCTCCCACAGTTGCCGGTACCTGGCGTTCCGTATCTTCAGCAGCACGGTCGCGGCGAGCGCGGCGATGAGCGAGCCGGTCAGGACGGCGGCCTTGGCCCCGTCGGTGAGGGCGGGGTCGCCGTCGAACGCGAGTTCACCGATCAGCAGCGAGACGGTGAACCCGATCCCGGCGAGCGAGGCGACGGCGAACACGTCGGCCCAGGCGAGGTCGTCGCTGAGCGAGGCCCGGGTGAAACGTGCAGTCAGCCAGGTCCCACCGAAGATCCCGACCGTCTTCCCGATGATCAGCCCGAGCACGACACCGAGGGTCTCCGGCTGTGTGAACACGTCCCCCAGCACTCCGCCGGACACCGAGACCCCCGCGCTGAACAGGGCGAACAGCGGCACGGCGAGGCCGGCCGACAGGGGCCGCACCAGATGCTCGACGCGCTCACCGGGCGAGCACTCCTCCCCCTCCTCGGTCCGGGTCGTACACCGCAACATCAGGCCCATCGACACACCGGCGATGGTGGCGTGGATGCCGCTGTTGTACATCAGCCCCCAGATGACGAGCGCGAGCGGGACGTACACGTACCACCCGCGTACCCCCTTGCGCAGCAGCAGCCAGAAGACGCCGAGGCCGACGAGCGCGCCGCCGAGCGCGGCGAAGTTCAGGTCGTCGGTGAAGAAGACCGCGATGATCAGGATGGCGAAGAGGTCGTCGACGACGGCGAGCGTCAGCAGAAACGCGCGCAGGGCGCTCGGCAGGGACGTACCGATGACGGCGAGCACGGCGAGCGCGAAGGCGATGTCGGTGGCCGTGGGCACGGCCCATCCGGCGAGCGAACCGCCGCCGGTGACGTTGGTGAGGGTGTAGACGAGGGCCGGTACGGCCATTCCGCACAGGGCGGCGACGACGGGCAGCGCGGCGGCCCTCGGGTCGCGCAGATCCCCGGCGACTAGTTCGCGCTTGAGTTCGATGCCGGCGACGAAGAAGAAGACCGCGAGCAGTCCGTCGGCGGCCCAGTGCTGGAGGGAGAGGTGGAGTCCGAGGGCGGTGGGTCCGACGTGGAAGTCGAGGACGGTTTCGTAGCTGTCCTTGAGCGGCGTGTTCGCCCAGATCAGCGCGGCGACGGCGGCGACGAGCAGCAGCATCCCGCCGACGGTCTCGGTCCGCAGCGCGTCGGCGACGAAGGTCCGCTCGGGCAGCGAGAGCCGTCCGAGGAGCTTGCGGCTGGTGTTACGGGGGGTGGCCACAGAGGATCCTCCGGTCGGTGGGCAGCATGGAACACATGCCGACCAGACTTCCCGGCGCACCTTGGCGATCCTCGCGGATCGTGTCGCGTTGTTGACGCGATCTTTACCTTACCTAAGATGCGGGGGATGTGCCGCCCGGAGGAAACCCCTGTTTTTCTCAAGCCACCTCTGGTTCTCCTGGTCCTCTTCCCCTAGTCCTCGCTGCCCGCCGCGGGCAGTTTCGTCTGGATGAGGTCCATGACCGTGGAGTCGGTCAGGGTGGTCACGTCACCCAGCTCCCGGTTCTCGGCGACGTCACGCAGCAGGCGGCGCATGATCTTGCCGGAGCGGGTCTTGGGGAGCTCCGCGACCGGCAGGATGCGCTTGGGCTTCGCGATCGGGCCGAGAACGTCACCGACGTGGTTGCGCAGTTCGGCGACGAGGGTGTCGGTCTCGGAGGCGGTGCCGCGCAGGATGACGAAGGCGACGATGGCCTGCCCGGTGGTCTCGTCCGCGGCGCCGACGACGGCCGCTTCGGCGACGGAGGGGTGCGAGACGAGCGCGGACTCGACCTCGGTGGTGGAGATGTTGTGCCCCGAGACGAGCATGACGTCGTCCACCCGCCCGAGCAGCCAGATGTCGCCGTCGGCGTCCTTCTTCGCGCCGTCCCCCGCGAAGTACTTGCCCTCGAACCGGGACCAGTACGTGTCGAGGAAGCGCTGGTCGTCGCCCCAGATGGTGCGCAGCATGGACGGCCACGGCTCGGTCAGCACCAGGTAGCCGCCGCCCCCGTCGGGCACTTCGCGCGCCTCGTCGTCGACGACGGTGGCGCAGATCCCGGGCAGCGCCCGCTGCGCGGATCCCGGCTTGGTCTCGGTCACGCCGGGCAGCGGGGAGATCATCATGGCGCCGGTCTCGGTCTGCCACCAGGTGTCGACGATGGGCGTCACATCGGCGCCGATGTGCTTGCGGTACCAGATCCACGCCTCGGGGTTGATCGGCTCACCCACGGACCCCAGCACCCGGAGGGAGGAGAGGTCGAACTTGGCGGGGATGTCGTCGCCCCACTTCATGAACGTACGAATGGCGGTGGGCGCCGTGTAGAGGATGGTCACCCCGTACTTCTGGATGATCTCCCAGAAGCGGCCCTGGTGCGGGGTGTCCGGCGTCCCCTCGTACATGACCTGGGTCGCGCCGTTGGCCAGCGGTCCGTACACGATGTACGAGTGCCCGGTGACCCAGCCGACGTCGGCGGTGCACCAGTAGACGTCCGTCTCCGGCTTGAGGTCGAAGACGGCGTGGTGGGTGTAGGCGGCCTGGGTGAGGTAGCCGCCGGAGGTGTGCAGGATGCCCTTGGGCTTACCCGTCGTACCGGAGGTGTAGAGGATGAACAGCGGCTGCTCGGCCTCGAACGCCTCGGGCGTGTGCTCGGCGCTCTGCCGGTCGACGACCTCGTGCCACCACACGTCGCGGCCCTCGGTCCACTCGACGTCCTGCCCGGTTCGGCGGACGACGAGCACGTGTTCGACGTTGTCGACGCGCTCGACGGCGGCGTCGACGGCGGGCTTGAGCGCGGACGGCTTGCCGCGCCGGTAGCCGCCGTCCGTGGTGATGACGATCTTGGCGTCGGCGTCCTGGATACGGGTCGCGAGCGCCTCCGCGGAGAACCCGCCGAAGACGACGGAGTGCGCGGCGCCGATCCTCGCGCAGGCGAGCATCGCGATCGCCGCCTCCGGGATCATCGGCATGTAGACGGCGACCCGGTCACCCTTCTCGACTCCCAGCTCCAGCAGGGCGTTGGCGGCCTTGGAGACCTCGTCCTTGAGCTCGGCGTAGGTGATCGCACCGCTGTCGCCGGGCTCCCCCTCGAAGTGGATGGCGACCCGGTCGCCGTTTCCGGCCTCCACATGCCGGTCGACGCAGTTGTACGCGACGTTGAGGCTGCCGTCCTTGAACCACTTGGCGAACGGCGGGTTCGACCAGTCCAGGGTCTCGGTCGGCTCGGTGGCCCAGGTCAGCCGACGGGCCTGCGCGGCCCAGAAGCCGAGCCGGTCAGCCTTGGCCTGTTCGTACGCCTCCGCCGTGACGTTGGCGTTCGCGGCCAGCTCGGCGGGTGGCGCGAACCTGCGCTCTTCCTTGAGCAGGTTGGCCAGGCTTTCGTTGCTCACGACATCTCCCTTACCGTCCTTCGCCGGGGCGGCCGTTGTGTCCCAGGCCACAGCTCATCAGACCGGGGGGCCCGCTGACAAGGGCCGACGAGAGATTGGTTTAGACCTTTAGTCCTTCCGGGTGTCTCTCGTCGGCGCGCCTCTTGATGAGGGGGCCAACCAAGGTCACGTACGCGATGGCCGCCCGGTTCACCCCTCCTCGTCAGGCGGGCAACCCGGCTGCCCGCACATGATCGAACACCGCGTCCCCGTCCTCCGCGCCGGTGAGCAGATACGCCTGTGCCTCACCCACATGGAAGTACATTCCGTGCAGTTCGAGCGCACCCTCCCGCAGTGCCCGGGCCACCGACTCGTGCGCCCGGAGATGCTCCAACTGCTGGACCACATTGGTCAGGCAGAGCTGCTCGACCGTGTCGGCGGGCGCCCGCCCGGCGAGCCGCGCCCAGGGCCGGTCCGTCGCCGCCATCCGCGCCAGGCTCGGCAGCCCGTGCCGCAGCCACCGCCTGAGCGGCGTCCGTGCCCCGTCGGGCTCCATGCTCAGCAGCGCCTGCATGGCCCCGCATCCGGAGTGCCCGCACAGCGTGATGGAGCGCACCTTCAGTACGTCCACCGCGTACTCGATCGCGGCCGCCACCGAGTCGTCCCCGCTCTCCTCGCCGGGACGCGGCACCAGGTTGCCGACGTTCCGTACGACGAACAGGTCACCGGGACCACTGGATGTGATCATCGACGTGACCAGGCGCGAGTCGGCACAGGTCAGGAACAGCTGCGAGGGCTGCTGCCCCTCGCGCGCCAGCCTGGCCAGCTCCCCGCGCACCAGCGGAGCGGTGTTCCGCTGGAACGCGCTGATCCCGCGCGCCAGTTGATGCCCGCGCGGCTCGGCGACACCGACCGACCCCGACGACCTCGACGAGTCGGACGGGCCGGGTGAGCCGGCAGTGCCGCTCGCCCCACCGGGCGCGTTCGCCGTCTCTCCTCGCCCCTGTGTGGACTCCGGGACTTCGCACTGGTGGTTGCGCCAGGGCGTCCAGGGCCGGCAGCGGCAGTCGGAGGCGTCCGCGGGCTCGGCGATGCGGGTCCCCGCCCGGCCGGTCACCTCCACGGTGCCGCCCTGCGCGGTGTGCGTGCTCTGCCAGTGGTGCAGAGACTCGTACGCCCCGTGGTCCATGAACGAGCCGTCCAACTCCAGGACGACGTCCGCCCCTTGGGGTACGAGGTGCAGGGTCCGGCTGAGCCGGGGCACCGCGAGGAACGTCAACTGTCCTCGTACGTGTACGTAATGGACTCCTCCTGTCTCGTCGTGTCGTTCCTCGTAGGTGATCCGGGTGCGGGCGAGGCGGTTCAGGGCGACGGTGACGGCGACCGCGACGCCCAGCAGTACTCCTTCGAGGACGCCGAGAAAAACGACGCCCAGGGTCGTCACCGCGTAGACCAGGACCTCGCGGTGGCGGGTCACCGTGCGAATGTGGTGCAGGGACACCATCTGGATGCCGACGGCCATCACCAGGGCGGCGAGTGAGGCGAGCGGGATCAGCTCCAGGATCGGAACCATCAGCAGCGCGGCGACTACTACGAAAACGCCGTGCAGCATCGTGGAGTTCCGGCTCACGGCACCCGCTTGCACATTCGCCGAACTTCGCACGGCCACGCCGGCGACCGGTAGCCCGCCGAGCACACCGGACACGACGTTGGCGGCGCCCTGACCGAGCAGTTCACGGTTCAGGTCGGAGCGGCCGACGCGAGTCGCCGCTCCGCTTGCCGAGGCCCGTTGGGCGAGCAGTTCGGGCCGGGTGGCCACCAGCTTGTCGACGGCGACCGCGCCGAGCAGCGACTGCACGCTGCACACCAGGGTGACGGTGAGCACGGCGGCGGCGACACCGAGCGCGGGTCCCTCGGGCAACCCGGCCAGCGCATGACTGCGCCACGACGGCAGGTCGACCTTGGGAAGGACCAACCCGGCGAGCGAGGCGGTGAGCGTGGCGCCGCTGACGGCGACGAGCGCGGCCGGCATCTTGCGCAGAACGCGCCCCGCCCGGCCGGGAATCCTCGGCCAGGCCAGCAGCAGGGTCAGGGTCAGCACGCTCATCGACACGGCGGCGGGGTCCAGGCCGGCCAACTGGGCGGGCAGCGCGCGGAGATTGTCGAGGACCGAGCTCTCCGGCGTACCCCCAAGGACGATGTGCACCTGGGCGACGGCGATGGTCACGCCGATCCCGGCGAGCATGCCGTGGACGACGGCGGGGCTGACGGCGAGCGCCGTGCGGGCCACGCGCACGCAGCCGAGGCCGAGTTGGGCGAGCCCGGCGAGGACGGTGATGGCACAGGTCGTACGCCATCCGTACCGCTGGATGAGGTCGGCGGTGACGACGGTGAGCCCGGCGGCGGGGCCGCTGACCTGGAGTGGGGAGCCGCCGAGGCGCCCGGCGACGAGTCCGCCGACGGCTGCGGCGACGAGGCCGGCCTGGAGCGGGGCGCCCGTGGCGAGGGCGATGCCCAGGGAAAGGGGGAGGGCGATCAGGAAGACCGCGATGGAGGCCGACACATCGGCGCCCGCGACGCGGAAGCGGCGGGGTGGGGTCGAGGGCGGTGGGGGGCTGGGGGGCTGGTGCATGCGCTCCGTCCGAGTCGGTTCGGGGGCGCGAGTGGGTACGCAGGCAGACATGTTTCCCGTCTCCTCCGGGGCAGCGCGGTCGCGGAACAGGTGGTCCCCCGTCGATGGGCGGGGGGCGGGTCGCGGCCGTGGGTCACGGCATGCAAGCGGCGGGATATTTCAACGCTCGGTAAACGGATCGTAATGCACAGTAAAGGACGAGTATGTATTTTTGGGGCAAATAGGTTAATGAATCACTTCAATGAGTGAAGTGAACTTTTTATCGGCTTGTCGTACTAACTCCTTCTCGGTCCTGTGCGACCTTGACGGCGCCGCGCCCGAAAGCGCCGGCCCGAACGAAGGAAGAGGTGGGCGGAGATGGCCGTCACCAAGAGGATCGCCGTGGGCGTTGTGGCCGTCGCGGCCTGTGCCGCGTCACTCGCCGGCTGCGGGGCGGGAGCCACCGGCTCCTCCGGTGCGAAGGAAGGCGCGCATGGTGCGAAGAAGGCGGCCCCGGCCCCGGCACCCAAGAGCGCGGCCCGGCTGATCGGCGACGGCTCCACCGCGTACACCGGGGCCCAGCCCTACCAGCCCAGGCCCGAGCGCCTCAAGCCCGGCCAGAAGCCGCCGCAGTTCGTCGTCTTCTCCTGGGACGGGGCGGGTGAGGACAGCCAGCGGCTGTTCTCCCGCTTTCGCAAAGTGGCCAAGGCCAACAAGGCGGCGATGACGTACTTCCTGAGCGGCGTGTACATGCTCCCGGAGGACAAGCGTGACCTGTACCGGCCGCCCCAGCACTCACCCGGCCGCTCCGACATCGGCTTCAACGACGAGCGGGGCATCGCCGACACCGTGAAGCAGCTGCGGCTCGCCTGGCTGGAGGGCAGCGAGATCGGCACCCACTTCAACGGCCACTTCTGCGGCCGAGGGGGCGGTGTCGGCGAGTGGTCGGTGGAGGACTGGAAGAGCGAGATCGCGCAGGCGAAACGTTTCGTGGAGTCCTGGAAGACCAACACGGGCATGAAGAAGGCGTCCCCGTTGCCCTTCGACTACGAGAAGGAACTTGTCGGCGCCCGAACGCCGTGCCTGGAGGGGCAGAAGAACTTCATGAGCGCGGCCCGCGAACTGGGCTTCCGCTACGACACCAGCGGCGTCAACGAGCAGATCTGGCCCGCGAAGAAACAGGGCCTGTGGGACCTGTCCATGCAGCTCGTCCCGATGCCCGGCCACCGCTTCGAGACGCTGACCATGGACTACAACTTCTACATGAACCAGTCCGGGGCACGCGCGGGCGCCAAGGACCGGCACGAGTTCTGGGGCGACCAGTACCGCGACGGTCTCCTCAAGGGCTTCGAGCGCGCCTACGACGGCAACCGCGCCCCTCTGCTCATCGGCAACCACTTCGAGTCCTGGAACGGCGGCGTCTACATGCGTGCCGTACAGGAGGTCGTCGAACGCGTCTGTACGAAGGCCGACGTGCGCTGTGTCTCCTTCCGGCAGCTCGCCGACTGGCTGGACACGCAGGACCCGCAGACCCTGGCGAAGTTGCGCACGCTCGGGGTGAGTGAGGCACCCAAGGGAGGTTGGGAGAGCTTCCTGGCGGAGCGCCCGGGCCCGGCGCCCAAGGGGGTGCCGGGGACTCCGGCGGCCAAGCGGTAGCGCTCCGCTGGGTGCGGGGTGTGTGGGTGCGGTTCGTTGGGTGCGGGTCAGTGGGGGCTGGTCGCGCAGTTCCCCGCGCCCCTTAAGGGGCGCGGCCGGGTTCAGACGGTGGTTGCTGTCTTCTGTTCGGTCAGGATGAAATCGGGGTCGATCTGGGCCGCCAGGTCGGCTCCGGTGCGGGCGTTGGCCCAGGAGTGGGCGTTCTTCAGGTGGAAGTGGACCATCTGCTGGGTGTAGCGCTCCCAGTCGCGCGTCTCGTACGTGGCGTCGACGGCCGACCGCAACCGTTGCAGGGAGCGGCGGTTGGTGTCCTCCAGGTGCTCGAACCGGGTGGGCCGGCCCTTCTCCATGGCACGCACCCAGTCCGAGTGTCCGACCGTCTCCAGGAGGTCGTCCCCGACTTCGGCGCGGAGGAAGTCGACGTCGTCCTGCCCCTGCACCTTGTTGCCGACGACCTTCAGGGCGACCCCGAAGTCCTGGGCGTACTCCTTGTACTGGCGATAGACGGAGACTCCCTTCCGGGTGGGTTCGGCGACGAGGAACGTGATGTCGAAGCGGGTGAACAGGCCGGACGCGAAGGAGTCCGAGCCCGCGGTCATGTCGACGACGACGTACTCGCTCGGGCCGTCGACGAGATGGTTCAGGCACAGCTCCACCGCGCCCGTCTTGGAGTGGTAGCAGGCGACTCCGAGATCGGCTTCGGTGAACGGGCCGGTGACCATCAAACGGACGGCGCCGCCGTCGAGTTCCACCGGCCGCGCGCAGGCGTCGTACACCGGATTGGTCTCCTGGATCCGCAGCAGGCGCGAGCCCCCGCCGGGCGGGGTCGTCTTGATCATCGCGTCGGCGCAGGCGATACGCGGGTTCGTGCCGCGCAGATACTCCTTGATCAGCTCCATCCGCTCGCCCATCGCGGGCATCGCGGCGGCTTCGGTGTCATGGAGGCCGAGTGCTGTGCCCAGGTGCTGGTTGATGTCGGCGTCGATGGCGAGGACCGGCGCCCCGGAGGCCGTGAGGTGGCGGACGAACAGGGAGGACAACGTGGTCTTGCCGCTGCCGCCCTTCCCGACGAAAGCAATTTTCATGTTCACTAACGGTAGTGGAATGAGTGCCGAGGGTGTCCAGGGGCCGTGAGGAAGTCCACTCCTTCGTGGGTGGGCTCCCGGGAGTGCGTAGGGTCGTACTCATGAGTACGACAGGCGCGACCGCCGATCCGCTAGCGGCCCTGGGGGCACTGCCCGGGGTGACCGACTCCGTGGAGTCCGTGCGCAAGGCCGTGGACCGGGTCTACGGGCATCGCATCATGCGGCGACGCAGCAATGAGATCACCGGCGAGGCGGGCCTGCGCGGTGCGCGCGGTTCTGCGGCCCTCTCCGGCGCGGACTGGGCCCTGGAAGAGGTTCGCCGGCGCACCGACTTCAGCGGTGACGACGAGGCCCGGATCGTCGGCGCGTCCCTGCGACTGACCGCGGAGGCGGGGCAGCTCCTGTCCATCTGGCGCCAGTCGCCGCTGCGGGTGCTGGCCCGGCTTCATCTGGTCGCCGCGGCGGGCACGGGCGACGAGGTGGGGCGCCCTCGTCAGGACGGCGAGCCGGTCGACGAGCCGACGGTCGAGCTGCCGCTGCCGAGCGCGGCGGAGGTGTCGGGGCGGCTGGAGGGGCTCGCGGAGCTGATCATCGCGGGAGGCTCCGCCCCCGCCCTGGTCACGGCCGCCGTCGTGCACGGCGAACTCCTCGCGCTGCGCCCTTTCGGCTCCCACAACGGCCTTGTCGCGCGCGCGGCCGAGCGGATCGTCCTGGTCGGCAGCGGCCTCGACCCGAAGTCCGTCTGCCCGGCCGAGGTCGGCCACGCCGAACCGGGCCGCGCCGCCTATCTGTCCGCGCTCGACGGCTATGTCTCCGGCACACCGGAGGGCATGGCGGCGTGGATCGCCCACTGCGGCCGGGCGGTCGAACTCGGGGCGCGTGAATCAGTGGCCGTCTGTGAGGCGTTGCAGCGCGGAGCGGCTTAGGAAGCTTGGGGAGCGGTCGCGCCAGGGAAGTGGAAAGGCCCTCCGAGGAGGGCCTTCAACGGGTTGCGGCGGTACGAGGATTCGTACCGCCGCCAGCATGTCCACCCGGTTACCAAGCGTCCTCGGAATTTTGCCCATCAGGTCGGGATCTCTGCCCGTCACCTGGTGCGGCTGGCCCGTAATCGACGGGTCGACGTCGCGTGGGTGCCCAGTGTTCATGCTCGGTCCGTGGGCCAACTGCGTTATAAAGGTGATCCTTTCGGATGTCCTTGGTCTCGCGGGCCGTTAAGTCCTTTCTACTCCTGGACCGGAGTAAGCGGAACCCCTCGCTGTACTTCTTTACTTTTATGATCAAACCGCCAGGAAGTGGACGCCGAGGTCACGCGATCGAGGGTCGGCGCCTGCTCGCGTACCAGACGAGGCCGGCCGTGGCGGCTGCCGCGCCTATCGCGGCGGCGGCGACCAGCGCCGGACGCGGCGGTACGGAGAGGGCGGGCAGCCGCTGCTTCAGCCGCACCGGACGGTGGAAGTCCAGGATCGGCCACCCCCGGGCGACGGCTTCCCGGCGCAGTGCCCGGTCCGGGTTCACGGCGTGCGGATGGCCGACGGACGCCAGCATGGGGATGTCGGTGACGCTGTCGCTGTAGGCGTAGCAGCGTGCGAGGTCGTATCCCTCGGACTCGGCCAGCCCCTTGATCGCCTCGGCCTTCGTCGGCCCGTACGCGTAGTACTCCACCTCGCCCGTGAAGCAGCCGTCGTCGCCGACGACCATGCGCGTGGCCACCACCCGGTCCGCGCCCAGCAGCTCGCCGATCGGTTCGACGACCTCGGCGCCCGACGTGGACACGATCACCACGTCACGGCCGGCCGTGTGGTGCTCCTCGATGAGGGAGGCCGCCTCGTCGTAGATGATCGGGTCGATCAGGTCGTGCAGCGTCTCGGCGACGATCTCCTTGACCTGCTGGACGTTCCAGCCGCGGCACAGCGCGGACAGGTACTCGCGCATGCGTTCCATCTGGTCATGGTCGGCACCGCCCGCCAGGAAGACGAACTGGGCGTATGCGGTACGCAACACGGCCCTGCGGTTGATCAGGCCGCCTTGGTAGAACGACTTGCTGAACGTGAGCGTGCTCGACTTCGCAATGACCGTCTTGTCCAGGTCAAAGAAGGCGGCTGTGCGGGGCAAGGAGTGGCTTTCCACGAGGCTGAGCATATGCGCCCACCATTCGGCGTAAAGTGCGGCCCGTGGGTTTGCCTGAGAGGGCTCTCGGGTACACCATGGAAGTCACGGATCGTTCGCGACCGTGCTAACCCGGTCCGGCTCCTCCCCCCCCGAGTCGAACCGTGGGGACGACCCCCGCTCTCCCCCCCGGCGGGGGTCGTCGCACGTCCGGGGCGGTTTCCTTCCTCTTCCTTCCCCTCTGTGCGTTCTGTTTGTCGGCCGTGTGGCCGCGCGAGGCGGCTTCGGCCGCCTTTTTTGCATGCCCATGATCCGTCACTGTGGGTAGTTGATGCGCTGCTCTGTGGAAAGTCGAACACCACTCACCTATTTGGGTGACGGTGATATTCACAACCACAGACTTGTCCACAGATTTCCATCAAGATCCACACGATTTCCGGGTTCGCTGCACCGTGATTCCAACACGTCCCGCCTCGCGGCGAGTTCATGGCCGGTTCCGTTTGTCGGGGCGTGTTCGGCCGGCGTCTGTCGGCCGTTCATTTAGCGAAGGGGGCCGGAAATCATGGCGGGAGCCATCACACACGACAACGAGCAGCCCGCGGCCGAGGGTCGGCAGAGCGGACCGCTGATCGTCACCGAGGACGCCGACCTGCTCGACGATCTGCTGCGCCTGTGCGCGGCGGCCGGTGCCACTCCCGAAGTGCACCACGGGGTGCCGGAGCGAGGCGGCGGCTGGGAGGCCGCCCCGCTCGTCCTGGTCGGCGACGACGCCGTACGGCGGGTGCGCGGGGCCGCGCGGCGACGGGGAGTGGTGCTCGTCGGACGGGACCAGGACGACTCCGGGGTCTGGCGGCGGGCTGTCGAGATCGGCGCCGATCACGTCCTGATGCTGCCCGACGGAGAGCAGTGGCTCGTCGACCGGATCGCCGACGTCGCCGAGGGCGTCGGCAGGCCCGCGCTCACCGTCGGCGTCATCGGAGGCCGGGGCGGGGCCGGAGCGTCCACGCTGGCCTGCGCGCTCGCCGTCACCTCCGCCCGCGAGGGCCTGCGCACCCTCCTCGTCGACGCGGATCCGCTGGGCGGCGGACTCGACGTCCTCCTCGGGGGTGAGACGGCCGACGGACTGCGCTGGCCGGCCTTCGCCGCCTCGCGCGGCCGGGTCGGCGGCGGCGCCCTGGAGGAGTCGCTGCCGAAACTGCACTCCCTGAGGGTGCTGAGCTGGGACCGCGGAGACTGCGTGGCCGTCCCGCCCCAGGCCGTACGGGCGGTTCTCGCCGCGGCCAGACGGCGCGGTGGCGCCGTCGTCGTCGACCTGCCGCGACGCATCGACGACGGTGTCGCGGAGGTCCTCGCCCAGCTGGACGTGGGGATCCTGGTGGTCCCCGGCGAACTGCGCGCCGTCGCCGCGGCCGGCCGGGTGGCGTCCGCCGTCGGCATGGTCCTGCGCGACCTGCGCGTGGCGGTACGAGGCCCGTACACACCGGGACTGGACGACCACGAGGTGGCCCGGCTGCTCAACCTGCCCCTGGCGGGCGAAGTCCCCGTCGAATCGGCCCTGGCGCGCCCGCACGAGGGCAAGGCGCCGCCGGGAGCGGCCGCGCGCGGCCCACTGGCCCGGTTCTGCACGGTGTTCTGGGAGCGGGCGCTGGCCGAGGCGGGTGGCGTGTGAACGGCGTGCGCTGGGACGAGGGACCGGGGGCGCCCGCCGGGCTGCTGGACGGCGTACGGCAGTGGCTGGCCGAGAGCGGGGCCGAGGCGACACCCGCGCGCGTGGCGCAGGCCCTGCGGGAGCAGGGGCGGGTGCTGGGGGACGCCGAGGTGCTGGGCGCCGCCGAGCGGCTGAGGTCCGAGCTGGTCGGCACCGGCCCGCTGGAGCCGCTGCTCGCCGATCCGTCGGTCACCGACGTGCTGGTGGCGGCCCCCGACCGGGTGTGGGTCGACCGGGGTGGCGGACTGGAGCTGACCGCCGTCTCCTTCCCGGACGCGGGCGCCGTACGACGGCTCGCGCAGCGTCTGGCCGCGGTGGCCGGTCGGCGGCTGGACGACGCCCGGCCCTGGGTCGACGCCAGGCTCCCCGACGGGACCCGGCTGCACGCGGTGCTGCCTCCGGTGGCCGTGGGCTGCACCTGCCTGTCACTGCGGGTCGTACGGCCGCGCGCGTTCACCCTGGACGAGCTGACGGTCGCCGGCACGGTACCGCCGGGCGGTGAGCGGGTGCTGCGGGCGTTGCTGGACGCCCGGCTGTCCTTCCTGATCAGCGGCGGCACGGGGTGCGGCAAGACCACCCTGCTGAGCGCGTTGCTGGGCCTGGTTGGCCCGGGCGAGCGGATCGTGCTGGCCGAGGACTCGGCGGAGCTGCGGCCCGACCATCCGCACGTCGTACGGCTGGAGACCAGACCCGCCAACCAGGAGGGCGCGGGCCTGGTCACCCTCGAGGACCTGGTGCGCCAGGCGCTGCGGATGCGCCCCGACCGGCTGGCGGTCGGGGAGGTCCGAGGCGCCGAGGTCGTACACCTGCTGGCCGCGCTGAACACGGGGCACAGCGGCTGCGGGACGGTCCACGCGAACGCGGCGGCGGACGTACCGGCACGGCTCGAGGCGCTGGGTACGGCCGCCGGTCTCGACCGGACCGCACTGCACAGCCAGTTGGCGGCCGCCCTGTCGGTGGTCCTGCATCTCGTCCGCGACCGGGCCGGGCGGCGCCGGATCGCCGAGGTGCATGTGCTGGAGCGGGACCCGTCGGGGCTGGTGGTGACGGTGCCGGCCCTGCGGTGGGGCGAGGAGGCGTTCGCATACGAGCGGGGGTGGGAGCGGCTGCGGGGGCTGCTTCGCGCCGGCGGTGACCAGGGGCAAGGGAGTGAACGGGCGTGACGGGTACGGGAGAGCTGGCGATGGGTGTGGCCGGGATGTGCGCGGGGGCGGTCTGCTTGCTGCTGGGCGGGCGGTATCCGGGGGCGCGGCGGGCGGAGTTGCTGCTCGCCGG
>NZ_LGDW01000463.1 GCF_001280005.1 Streptomyces sp. NRRL WC-3618
ACTCCCGGCACCCCCCGCCGAGCACCCCCACCACATCTCCACCGACCGGGGCCGCGTCCACATAGCCGCTCACCAGCGCCGTACCGACGCCACCGCCGTGGGCAACCTCCTTCTCTACCTCCCTAACTTCCTCTGCAGCCTCCTCGTCGTCAGCATGTTCTCCCTCTTCTTCGGCGACCTCGCGATCCTCGTGATCATCGCCTGGATCCTGAGCGGCGCACTCGTCTTCCACCGGCCCACCGAAAGCGCCCTCGCGCGCCGTTTGCTCCATCTGCGCTACCCCACGCCGCAAGAACGAGCCAAACTCGAACCGGTCTGGCGCGAGGTCACCGCCCGCGCGGGCGTCGAGGGCCGTAACTACGAGCTCTGGGTCGAGGACAGCGACGGCCTGAACGCGGTCGCCGCCGCCGGCCACATCGTCGGCGTCACCCGCTTCGCCATGAACGAGCTGCCCAACGGCGAACTCGCCGCCGTCATGGCACACGAGCTGGGCCACCACGTCGGCGGCCACGCCTGGTCGGGGCTGCTCGGCTACTGGTACGCGCAGCCCGGCCGTATCGCCTGGCGCTTCCTGCGCGCGTTCTCGGGGTTCGTCTTCCAGGTGTCCCGCGCCTTCTCCTGCTTCGGCGTCGGCTTCGTCGTGCTCGTCCTCGGCGGTATCGCCATGGCGACCATCAGCACCCTGTACGGCCTGCCCCTGCTGATCCTCGGGGTTCCGTACGCGCTCGCCGCCGTCGGCCGCCGGGCCGAACTCCGCGCCGACGAGCACGCGGCGGCCCTCGGCTTCGCCCCGATGCTGGCCTCCGTACTCGGCAAGCTCCACCAGGAGGAGCAGCAGGAGACGGCCGCACTCGCCGCGCTCAACAACGGGGTGGCGCCGGAGGAGAGCCCGCTGAGCAAGCTGCTCTCCTCGCACCCGGACTACCACACCCGGCTACACCACCTGCAGCCGTACCTCCAGCAGCAGCGCTGAGGCCAGGACACGACGAAGGGCGGCCACCCGCAACCGGGGTGACCGCCCTTCGTACTACCAACTACCGCTTACTGACCACGGCCTACTGCCTACTGCCTACTGGTTGTAGGGCCCGTAGTCGTAGTCCTCCAGCGGAACGGCCTGGCCGGAGCCCGTGCCGAACGGCGAGTAGTCGATGTCGTCGTAGCCGACGGCCGAGTACATCGCGGCCTTGGCCTCCTCGGTCGGCTCGACCCGGATGTTGCGGTAGCGGGACAGACCCGTACCGGCCGGGATGAGCTTACCGATGATGACGTTCTCCTTGAGGCCGATGAGGCTGTCGGACTTGGCGTTGATCGCCGCGTCCGTCAGCACTCGGGTCGTCTCCTGGAAGGAGGCGGCCGACAGCCAGGATTCCGTCGCCAGCGAGGCCTTGGTGATACCCATCAGCTGCGGACGGCCGGAGGCCGGGTGGCCGCCTTCCTGGACCACACGACGGTTCTCGGTCTCGAACTTGCCACGCTCGACCAGCTCACCGGGCAGCAGCTCGGCGTCGCCGGACTCGATGATCGTCACGCGGCGGAGCATCTGCCGAATGATGATCTCGATGTGCTTGTCGTGGATCGACACACCCTGCGAGTTGTAGACCTTCTGGACTTCGCCGACCAGGTGGACCTGGACCGCGCGCTGACCGAGGATCCGCAGCACGTCGTGCGGGTTGGTGGCACCGAAGGTGAGCTTCTGGCCCACCTCGACGTGGTCACCCTCACGCACCATGACCTTGGCGCGCTTCGAGATCGGGAACGCCGTCTCGTCGCTGCCGTCGTCCGGGGTGATGACGATCTTCTTGGTCTTCTCGGTCTCCTCGATACGGACGCGGCCGGCCGCCTCCGAGATCGGGGCGACACCCTTGGGCGTACGAGCCTCGAAGAGCTCGACGACACGGGGCAGACCCTGGGTGATGTCGTCACCGGCCACACCACCGGTGTGGAAGGTACGCATCGTCAGCTGGGTACCGGGCTCACCGATGGACTGGGCGGCGATGATGCCGACCGCCTCACCGATGTCGACCAGCTTGCCGGTGGCCAGCGAACGGCCGTAGCACATGGCGCAGGTGCCGACGGCGGACTCGCAGGTCAGGACCGAGCGGGTCTTGACCTCCTCGACGCCGTGCCGGACGAGCTCGTCGATGAGGACGTCACCGAGGTCGGTGTTGGCCGGGGCCAGCACACGTCCGTCGAGGGTGATGTCCTCGGCCAGCGCACGGGCGTACACCGACGTCTCGACGTTCTCGGTCTTGCGCAGCACACCGGCTTCGTCGCGCTCGGCGATCGCCAGCTTGAGGCCGCGGTCGGTGCCGCAGTCCTCCTCGCGGATGATGACGTCCTGCGAGACGTCCACCAGACGACGGGTGAGGTAACCCGAGTCGGCGGTACGCAGGGCGGTGTCGGCGAGACCCTTACGGGCACCGTGGGTGGAGATGAAGTACTCCAGCACGGACAGGCCCTCGCGGAACGACGCCTTGATGGGACGAGGAATCGTCTCGTTCTTGGCGTTCGACACCAGACCACGCATACCGGCGATCTGCCGCATCTGCATCATGTTTCCTCGGGCACCCGAGTCAACCATCATGAAGATGGGGTTCGTCTTGGGGAAGTTCGCGTTCATCGCCTCGGCAACCTCGTTGGTCGCCTTGGTCCAGATCGCGATGAGCTCCTGCGTGCGCTCGTCCTTGGTGATCAGACCGCGCTCGTACTGCTTCTGGACCTTCTCGTCCAGCGCCTCGTAGCCCGCGACGATGGCCTTCTTGGCCTCGGGCACGACGACGTCGGAGATGGCCACGGTGACACCGGAGCGGGTACCCCAGTAGAAACCGGCCGCCTTCAGGTTGTCGAGCGTCGCCGCCACGATGACCTTGGGGTAGCGCTCAGCGAGGTCGTTGACGATCTCGCCGAGCTGCTTCTTGCCCACCGAGTAGTCGACGAACGGGTAGTCCTCGGGCAGCAGCTCGTTGAAGAGCGCGCGGCCCAGGGTGGTGCGCAGGCGGAAGGTGTCCCCCTGCTGCCACTCGGGCTCGCCCTCGTCGCGGGCCGGCGGGGTCCAGCCGCGCGGCGGGATGGTGCCCACCGGGAAGCGGATGTCGATCGCCGACTGCAGCGCGAGCTCACCGGCGTCGAACGCCATGATCGCCTCGGCGGTGGAGCCGAACGCACGGCCCTCGCCCTTGACGTCACGCAGTTCACCGTCGGTGGTGAGGAAGAACAGACCGAGGACCATGTCCTGGGTCGGCATCGTCACCGGACGGCCGTCGGCGGGCTTGAGGATGTTGTTCGAGGACAGCATCAGGATGCGGGCCTCGGCCTGCGCCTCCGCGGAGAGCGGCAGGTGGACGGCCATCTGGTCACCGTCAAAGTCCGCGTTGAACGCGGTGCAGACGAGCGGGTGGATCTGGATGGCCTTGCCCTCGACGAGCTGCGGCTCGAAGGCCTGGATGCCGAGGCGGTGCAGCGTGGGCGCACGGTTCAGCAGCACCGGGTGCTCGGCGATGACCTCTTCGAGGACGTCGTACACGACGGTGCGGCCGCGCTCGACCATGCGCTTGGCGCTCTTGATGTTCTGCGCGTGGTTCAGGTCGACCAGGCGCTTCATCACGAACGGCTTGAAGAGCTCCAGCGCCATCGCCTTCGGCAGACCGCACTGGTGCAGCTTCAGCTGCGGACCGACGACGATCACGGAACGCGCAGAGTAGTCCACACGCTTGCCGAGCAGGTTCTGACGGAATCGACCCTGCTTGCCCTTCAGCATGTCGCTGAGGGACTTCAGCGGGCGGTTACCGGGACCGGTGACCGGACGGCCACGACGACCGTTGTCGAACAGCGCGTCGACGGCCTCCTGGAGCATGCGCTTCTCGTTGTTCACGATGATCTCGGGCGCGCCGAGGTCGAGAAGCCGCTTCAGACGGTTGTTCCGGTTGATCACACGGCGGTACAGGTCGTTCAGGTCGGAGGTCGCGAAGCGGCCACCGTCCAGCTGCACCATCGGGCGGAGGTCCGGCGGGATGACCGGGACGCAGTCGAGGACCATGCCCTTGGGGCTGTTGGAGGTCTGCAGGAAGGCAGACACGACCTTCAGCCGCTTCAGCGCACGGGTCTTCTTCTGGCCCTTGCCGGTACGGATGATCTCGCGGAGGCGCTCGGCCTCCTCCTCGAGGTCGAAGGACTCCAGGCGCTTCTGCAACGCCGCGGCACCCATCGAACCGTCGAAGTAGGTCCCGAAGCGGTCGCGCAGCTCGCGGTAGAGCAGCTCGTCGCCCTCCAGGTCCTGGACCTTGAGGTTCTTGAACCGGGTCCACACCTCGTCGAGACGGTCGATCTCGCGCTGCGAGCGGTCGCGCAGCTGCTTCATCTCCCGCTCGGCACCTTCGCGCACCTTGCGGCGTACGTCGGCCTTGGCGCCCTCGGCCTCGAGCTCGCCCAGGTCGCTTTCCAGCTTCTTGGCGCGGGCTTCGAGGTCGGAGTCACGCCGGTTCTCGATCTGCTGCCGCTCGACGGAGACGTGCGCCTCCAGGGAGGGCAGGTCACGCGTACGGCGCTCGTCGTCGACGTACGTGATCATGTACGCCGCGAAGTAGATGACCTTCTCGAGGTCCTTCGGGGCGAGGTCGAGCAGGTAGCCCAGCCGCGACGGAACGCCCTTGAAGTACCAGATGTGGGTGACGGGAGCGGCGAGCTCGATGTGGCCCATCCGCTCACGGCGCACCTTGGCGCGCGTGACCTCGACGCCACAGCGCTCACAGATGATGCCCTTGAAGCGGACGCGCTTGTACTTGCCGCAGTAGCACTCCCAGTCCCGGGTCGGACCGAAGATCTTCTCGCAGAAGAGTCCGTCCTTTTCGGGCTTGAGCGTGCGGTAGTTGATCGTCTCGGGCTTCTTGACCTCGCCGTGGCTCCACTGACGGATGTCGTCCGCCGTAGCCAGGCCGATCCGGAGCTCGTCGAAGAAGTTGACGTCGAGCACTATGCGTCAATCCCTCTCAGGGTTGTAAGTCATGGGGTCTGATTCGGGGGTCCTGGGGCCGGCGGGCCTTGATCGCTCAAGGCCCGCCGAACTCCCGTCAGACCTCTTCGACGCTGCTCGGCTCACGCCGGGACAGGTCGATGCCGAGCTCCTCCGCCGCGCGGAAGACGTCCTCGTCGGTGTCACGCATTTCGATGGACATACCGTCACTGGACAGCACCTCCACGTTGAGGCAGAGAGACTGCATCTCCTTGATGAGCACCTTGAAGGACTCGGGGATGCCGGGCTCGGGGATGTTCTCGCCCTTGACGATGGCCTCGTAGACCTTCACGCGGCCGGTCACGTCGTCGGACTTGATGGTCAGCAGCTCCTGGAGGGCGTACGCGGCGCCGTATGCCTCCAGCGCCCACACCTCCATCTCACCGAATCGCTGGCCACCGAACTGAGCCTTACCACCCAGCGGCTGCTGGGTGATCATCGAGTACGGACCGGTCGAACGGGCGTGCAGCTTGTCGTCGACCAGGTGGTGGAGCTTGAGGATGTACATGTAGCCGACCGAGACCGGCTCCGGGAACGGCTCGCCGGAGCGGCCGTCGAACAGCGGGGCCTTACCGGTCGGGAGCACCATGCGCGATCCGTCGCGGTTCGGGATGGTGTGGTTGAGCAGACCCGCCAGCTCGTCCTCACGCGCACCGTCGAAGACGGGGGTGGCGACGTTGGTGCCGGGAGCGACCACGTCGGCCTCGATGGCCTGGAGGCGCTGCGCCCACTCCTCCCCGAGGCCGGAGACGTCCCAGCCGCGACTGGCGAGCCAGCCGAGGTGGATCTCCAGCACCTGTCCCGGGTTCATTCGGGACGGCACACCGAGCGGGTTGAGGATGATGTCGACCGGAGTTCCGTCCTCGAGGAACGGCATGTCCTCGATCGGAAGGATCTTCGAGATAACACCCTTGTTGCCGTGGCGGCCGGCGAGCTTGTCACCGTCCGTGATCTTGCGCTTCTGCGCCACGTAGACACGAACCAGCTGGTTCACGCCCGGCGGCAGCTCGTCGCCCTCTTCACGGTCGAAGACGCGGACGCCGATGACCTTGCCGATCTCACCGTGCGGCACCTTCAGCGAGGTGTCGCGCACCTCGCGCGCCTTCTCACCGAAGATCGCGCGGAGCAGGCGCTCCTCGGGGGTCAGCTCGGTCTCGCCCTTGGGCGTGACCTTGCCGACGAGGATGTCACCGGCGACGACCTCGGCACCGATACGGATGATGCCGCGCTCGTCGAGGTCGGCGAGGACCTCCTCGGAGACGTTCGGGATGTCCCGGGTGATCTCCTCGGGGCCGAGCTTGGTGTCACGGGCGTCGACCTCGTGCTCCTCGATGTGGATCGAGGAGAGGACGTCGTCCTGCACGAGGCGCTGCGACAGGATGATCGCGTCCTCGTAGTTGTGACCCTCCCACGGCATGAAGGCGACGAGCAGGTTCTTGCCCAGCGCCATCTCGCCTTCCTGGGTGGCCGGCCCGTCGGCGAGAACCTGGTGCTCGACGACCCGGTCGCCCTCGTTGACGACAACCTTCTGGTTGACCGAGGTGCCCTGGTTGGAGCGCGAGAACTTCGCGACGCGGTACGTGGTGTACGTACCGTCGTCGTTGGCGACGGTGACGTAGTCCGCGGAGACCTCCTGGACGACACCCGCCTTCTCGGCCTTGATGACGTCGCCGGCGTCGACGGCGCAGCGGTACTCCATGCCCGTACCGACGAGGGGGGCCTCGGCGGTGATCAGCGGCACAGCCTGACGCATCATGTTCGCGCCCATGAGGGCACGGTTGGCGTCGTCGTGCTCCAGGAAGGGGATCATCGCGGTGGCGACGGACACCATCTGGCGCGGCGAGACGTCCATGTAGTCGACGTCGTCGCCCGGGATGTAGTCGATCTCGCCGCCACGGCGACGGACGAGAACGCGGGACTCCTCGAAGCGCATGTCCTCGGAGAGGATCGCGTTCGCCTGGGCGATCACGAACCGGTCTTCCTCGTCGGCCGTCAGGTAGTCGACGTCGTCGGTGACGACACCCTCGACGACCTTGCGGTACGGGGTCTCGACGAACCCGAACGCGTTGACCCGGCCGTAGGAGGCGAGCGAGCCGATCAGACCGATGTTCGGGCCTTCAGGGGTCTCGATCGGGCACATGCGGCCGTAGTGCGAGGGGTGCACGTCACGGACCTCGAAGCCGGCCCGCTCACGGGAGAGACCACCCGGGCCAAGAGCCGACAGACGGCGCTTGTGGGTGAGACCCGACAGCGGGTTGTTCTGGTCCATGAACTGCGACAGCTGGCTGGTGCCGAAGAACTCCTTGATGGAGGCGACGACCGGCCGGATGTTGATCAGGGTCTGCGGCGTGATCGCCTCGACGTCCTGAGTCGTCATGCGCTCGCGGACGACTCGCTCCATACGCGCCAGACCCGTACGGACCTGGTTCTGGATGAGCTCGCCGACGTTGCGCAGACGACGGTTGCCGAAGTGGTCGATGTCGTCGGTCTCGACAACGATCGTCGTGCCGTTGTCGCCAACGGTCTCGGTCTCACCGGCGTGCAGCTTCACCAGGTACTTGATCGTCGAGATGATGTCCTCGACGGTCAGCACACCGGCGTCCAGCGGGGCCTCGCCACCCAGCTTCTTGTTGACCTTGTAACGGCCGACCTTGGCGAGGTCATAACGCTTCGGGTTGAAGTACAGGTTCTCCAGAAGCGTCTGCGCGGCCTCACGGGTCGGCGGCTCGCCCGGACGGAGCTTGCGGTAGATGTCGAGCAGCGCGTCGTCCTGGCCCTGGGTGTGGTCCTTCTCCAGGGTGGCGCGCATGGACTCGTACTCGCCGAACTCCTCGAGGATCTGCTCGGTCGTCCAGCCGAGAGCCTTGAGGAGGACGGTGACGGACTGCTTGCGCTTGCGGTCGATGCGGACACCGACCATGTCGCGCTTGTCGATCTCCATCTCCAGCCAGGCACCCCGGGAGGGGATCACCTTGGAGGAGAAGATGTCCTTGTCGGACGTCTTGTCGATGGAGGAGTCGAAGTAGACACCCGGCGAACGGACCAGCTGCGACACCACGACACGCTCGGTGCCGTTGATGACGAAGGTGCCCTTGTTGGTCATGAGCGGGAAGTCGCCCATGAAGACCGTCTGGGACTTGATCTCGCCGGTCTCGTTGTTGGTGAACTCGGCCGTGACGAAGAGGGGCGCGGAGAACGTGAAGTCGCGCTCCTTGCACTCGTCGATCGAGTTCTTCGGAGGCTCGAAGCGGTGGTCGCGGAACGTCAGGGACATCGACCCGGAGAAGTCCTCGATCGGGGAGATCTCCTCGAAGATCTCCTCCAGACCGGACTTGGTGGGGACGTCCTGTCCACTGTCCAGAGCCGCCTCGACACGAGCCTTCCACGCGGCGTTACCGAGCAGCCAGTCGAAGCTCTCGGTTTGCAGCGCAAGGAGGTTCGGAACCTCGAGGGGCTCCTTGATCTTTGCAAAAGAGATGCGCAGCGGGGCAGTGCTGGCGCCGTGGTTTGTATTCGCGGAGGCAGTGCGCGAGGCGGCCAAGAGGGGGTCCTTCCGAGGGCTCGGACTCACTACGCGCGTACCGGCCCCTCACCGGGGCACAGAGACAGGCGCTTCACGACCGGCCGGGAAGGGCCAGGTCGGAGAAGGTCCGATCGTCGGTGCTCAGCGAGGGCATGCCCCTGGTGACGGGCAGGAGGCAGCTAACAGGCAGCGCAAAGGGTCAGTGTAGCCAGTTGGCCCACTGATGTCCAGTGCGGGTTTTTGAAGACCCTCGTTGTTCTCAACCCCTGCTGCAAACCAAGCCCTCGATGCACATCGATACTGCCCTCTTCGCCACCGATCCATGCCTCGGATTCGGATCGTTGTGACGACGCGTCCTGAGAATTGCGCGCCACGTGCGGTTCGTCAAGGCCTCCAAGCCCAAACCCGGTGCTGCCATCGTCACGTGGGGCACGTCATCAGGGGCGTTCGGAGGCACGACGAAGATCACCTTACTCGCCGTCACCGAGCCTGCAAGGCAGCCACGACCCGGCCCCTCGAACGCCGAAGAGCGACCACCCAGATGGATGATCGCTCTTCACTGCGTCAGCGTTACAGGGCTACGGACAGCCCTGTGTCACCGCAATCGAGTTACTTGACCTCGACCGAGGCGCCGGCGGCCTTGAGGGACTCGGCAGCCTTCTCGGCGGCCTCCTTGGCGACCTTCTCGAGAACGGGCTTCGGGGCGCCGTCCACGAGGTCCTTGGCCTCCTTGAGGCCCAGCGAGGTCAGCTCACGCACGACCTTGATGACCTGGATCTTCTTCTCGCCGGCGCCGGTGAGGACGACGTCGAACTCGTCCTGCTCCTCGACGGCCTCAGCGGCGGCGGCGGGGCCGGCCGGGGCAGCGGCGACCGCGGCGGCGGCGGTGACGTCGAACTTCTCCTCGAACGCCTTCACGAACTCGGAGAGCTCGATGAGGGTGAGGGTCTCGAACTGCGCGAGCAGCTCTTCCTGGGACAGCTTCGTCGCCATGTTGGGCGATCCTTCCAGTCAATTCGGCAGGTGCCGGATGTACATGTCGGCGGGCGTACGTTCGGCCCGCGTCGACCGCCGCGTCAGGCGGCGGTCAGAGTGCGAGCCGAATTACTCGGCACCGCCCTGCTCGGCGAGCTTGACGCGAAGCGCTTCCGCGGTGCGGACGAACTTCGACGGCAGCGCCTGGAGGAGCGAGGCAGTCTGAGACTGCTTGCCCTTGAAGGCACCGGCCAGCTTGCTGAGCAGAACCTCGCGGGACTCGAGGTCCGCAAGCTTCTTGATCTCGTCGGCGGACAGCGCCTTACCGTCAAGGACACCGCCCTTGATGACGAGGTTCGGGTTGTCCTTGGCGAAGTCACGAAGACCCTTCGCCGACGTCACCGGGTCACCGGAGATGAAGGCAACCGCCGTCGGACCGTTGAACAGGTCGTCGAGCGTCGAGATCCCGGCCTCGTTGGCCGCGATCTTGGTCAGCGTGTTCTTCACCACGGCGTACTGGGCGTCTTCACCGAGCGAACGACGCAGCGTCTTGAGCTGCGCCACGGTGAGACCCCGGTACTCGGTCAGCACAGCGGCGTTCGAGCTACGGAACTGGTCCGCGAGCTCGGCTACCGCGGCAGCCTTGTCGGGCCTTGCCATAAGCGTGGCCTCCTTCCGGGTGATGAGGACCGCTCAGAAGGAGACTGGGAAAACGAAACGCCCCGGCGCAGGCGCACGGGGCGTGAACTCGACCAAACGAATTCCGTGAGCGGATTCCGTCCGGGAGCACTTCCACAGTCACCTACGCGGGTCGTCCGCAGTTCAGCGGATCCTTCGGTCACCGCACCCTCTGTTGAGGAAACGGCAACGACCAGCGGTCTTTGGCTTCTGGACGAGAGTACGTGAGGGTGTCCCCACCAAGCAAATCCGCGCCCCTGCAAGGGGCGCGGGGAACTGCGCGACAAGCCCCCACCGGCCCGCAGGGACGCTCTTCCGGCGGAGCGCTCAGCCCTCCTGCGCACCCCTCATCATCTCCGCCAGGTCCATGACGTCCTTCGCAGCCGGCGCAGCCACGTTCACCGGCTCGTTGAAGTCGCCGAAGGTGATGGTCATGTCGAGGGGGCCCTTGTCGGCCGCGCCGCGCATCCGGAACTGCTTGGTGATGTCGCCCTCACCGATCCACATGTCGATCGTGAACTTGTCGATGCCCAGCTTCGCGTACTGCTCGAGGCTCTTCTCGCGCTGTTCGCGGGTCACCTTGCTCTGCTTCTTGAGGGAGGCGCGGAACTCGTCGAGGGTGACCGTGCCCTTGTAGTGGGTGGTCTTCACCCCGTCCACGGTCTCGGTGCCGACCTCCTTCACGTCCTTGGAACCGGTGAGGAAGGTGGACTCCTGGGCGGGATTCTTGTTGGCCTGCCCGGCGGCACCGAGGGGGCCGCCGGCACCGCCCGCGCCGCCCAGCGCGGCCATGTCGAACTTGATCCAGCTCTTGCCGTCCATCTCCTTGGCCGCTGCCGCGCCCCCGCCGATGAACATCGCCTTGTCGACGAGCCGGATCTCGGCGGTGCCGTCGGCTCCCTTGTCGAGGGCGGTGATCTTCATGCTCATCGCCACGTCGGGCTTGAGGCGCATCTTGGCTTCGGCCTTGACGCGGCCCTCGCCGGGCGTCTCGCCGTTCATCCGGTAGCTGAGCGAGGTGATGTCGTCCACGTTCTTCGCCGCCTTGGCGACGGCGGCGGCCGGCGTCATCTTCGGCGACTCCTCCGAGGCGCCCATGGAGCAGGCGACAGCGCCGGTACCGAGAAGCAGCACGGCGAGGCCTATACGTCCGGCACGCGCAGAAGAAGTACCCATGGTTCCCCCCAGGAACACGGTGAACACACACTGTGAACACACGAGCGATTCAGAAACGACCGCGAGCCTAACCCGGCGGGGCGGACGAGGCTTCCGAATTCCCCAACAGGTCCTTGAAGTCGGCGGTGTCCCCGCCCTCCGGCGCCGCCACCGCCGCCTTCACGCCGTACGCGCTGTAGTACGCCGTCGACAACATGCGTCCGCTGGTCAGCTCACCCCGCTCGACCTTCTTGACCAGCAGGTTCCGGTCGTTGACCCAGATGTCGACGGTCTCGGTGCTGACGCCGGCCTGGACGAGCTGCTCCTTGAGAGCGGAGTCGGCGAGGCCCGCCACCGTCACCGTGCCCGAGTAGTGCGTCGTACGCTCCCCCCGCACCGTCTCCGTCCCGGCCCTGCGGACGTCTCCGGAGGCCAGCAGCAGCCTGACCGGCTGGATGGGAGCGGTGTTGTGGAGCTGGTCCTTCAGATACGTCCCCGAGCCGCCCGGCAGGTCCGCCAGGTCGTCGTAGGCGTACTTGATCCAGTGCTTGCCGTGCATCTGGGCGGCGAACTTGTCACCGACCTTGGCGTAGTAGGCGTCGGGCAGCAGCCGGGCCTCCATGGAGGAGCTGTTGAGTGCCCGCATGGAGTCGGCCAGCTCTCCGCCGGTGTAGGTGATGCTGAGCCTGCCGACCGGATCGCCGGCCCAGCCGAGGACCCCGGCCGTCCGCATGGAGAGCAAGCCGCCCATGACGGAGGAGGCGCTGACCCGGGCGGAACCGGCCCGGTCGGTGGCCTTCTCGACGGCGTGCAGCGCGGCGGCCGTACCGGCGTCGAGGTGGCCGGCGCGCCGGGTCGGCTCGGCGCCCTCGTCGTCGGGCGCCCCGGAGAGACTGCACCCCGACATCACCACGCCGACCGCGACCAGCGCGGCGGTCACCGCGACCGGCCGGACCCCTCGCCGCAGGCCCCGTATACCCCGTACGCCGCTGTCGCTCATCCGGTCCCCCACCCCCTCCTACACCCCGTGATCTTCACGCTAACCCGTCGGTACGACAACGGGCCCCGCACCTCGAAAGGTTGCGGGGCCCGTAGTACGAACGCGAACGCGCGGCTACCGGGGTGAGCGGGAGGCTCAGACGGCGGCCGGGTCCTCCTCGACGAGGAGGTTGCGGGTGCGGTTGGGGTCGACCGGGATGCCGGGGCCGATCGTCGTGCTGACGGCGGCCTTCTTGATGTAGCGACCCTTGGCGGCGGACGGCTTCAGACGGAGGATCTCCTCCAGCGCGGCGCCGTAGTTCTCCACCAGCTTGTCGTCCTCGAAGGACGTCTTGCCGATGATGAAGTGCAGGTTCGAGTGCTTGTCGACGCGGAACTCGATCTTGCCGCCCTTGATCTCGGTCACGGCCTTGGCCACGTCCGGGGTCACGGTGCCCGTCTTCGGGTTCGGCATCAGACCACGCGGGCCGAGGACACGGCCGAGGCGGCCGACCTTGCCCATGAGGTCCGGGGTGGCGACGACGGCGTCGAAGTCCAGACGGCCCTTCGCCACCTCGTCGATCAGTTCGTCGGAGCCGACGATGTCGGCGCCAGCGGCGGTCGCGGCCTCGGCACGGTCACCGGTCGCGAAGACCAGGACCCGGGCGGTCTTACCGGTGCCGTGCGGGAGGTTCACGGTGCCACGGACCATCTGGTCGGCCTTGCGCGGGTCGACACCCAGGCGGAAGGCGACCTCGACGGTGCCGTCGAACTTGCTGGTGGAGGTCTCCTTGGCGAGACGGACGGCCTCGAGCGGGGCGTAGAGCTTGTCCCGGTCGACCTTGGCGTCCGCAGCGCGGAGAGACTTGCTGCGCTTGCTCACTACTGCTCCTGTGTGTTCTGAGGAGTCGTGGTACGGACCGAGCAGGCCCTGCCACGTACTACAAGACTTACGAGGTTGGGGCTCAGCCCTCGACCGTGATGCCCATGGAACGGGCGGTGCCGGCGATGATCTTCGACGCGGCGTCCAGGTCGTTGGCGTTCAGGTCGGGAAGCTTGGTCGTGGCGATCTCGCGGACCTGCGCCTCGGTGATCTTGGCGACCTTGGTCTTGTGCGGCTCGCCGGAGCCCTTCTCGACACCCGCGGCCTTGAGGATCATCTTCGCGGCCGGCGGCGTCTTGGTGATGAAGGTGAAGGAGCGGTCCTCGTAGACCGTGATCTCCACCGGGATCACCCAGCCCCGCTGCGACTCGGTCGCGGCGTTGTAGGCCTTGCAGAACTCCATGATGTTGACGCCGTGCTGACCGAGCGCGGGGCCGACCGGCGGCGCGGGGTTGGCCGCACCGGCGTTGATCTGGAGCTTGATAAGCCCCGTGACCTTCTTCTTCTTGGGAGGCATTCCGGGTCCTCTATCTTCGTTGGTCTTCGCTGTGCCCGACAGAAGCCAGGCAACCGCACCACGATAAGGGACACCGTGGCGAGGCGTGAAACCGAGCAGGTCAGGCAAGCTCCGAGAGAGCCGACCTGACCTGGACGGAAGCTGTGTGACGTACTAGTTCTTCTGGATCTGGTCGAACGACAGCTCGACCGGGGTCTCGCGACCGAAGATCTCGACGAGGCCCTTGACCTTCTTCGAGTCGGCGTTGATCTCGTTGATCGTCGCCTGCAGCGTCGCGAAGGGGCCGTCGGTGACGGTGACCGAGTCGCCGACCTCGAAGTCCAGCACCTGGACCTCGAGCTTGCGGGCCGGAGCGGGCCTGCCCTCGGCCTCGGCGAGCTCACGGGCGGCCTTCTCCTCGGCCTCCGGAGCGAGCATCTTGACGATCTCGTCCAGGGTCAGCGGGTACGGGTCGTAGGCGTTGCCCACGAAGCCGGTGACACCGGGAGTGTTGCGGACGACGCCCCAGGACTCGTTCGTCAGGTCCATGCGGACGAGAACGTACCCGGGAAGCTTGTTCTGGCGGACCGTCTTGCGCTCGCCGTTCTTGATCTGAGCGACCTCTTCCTGCGGCACCTCGGCCGCGAAGATGAAGTCCTCGACGTTCAGGGAGACGGCACGCTGTTCGAGGTTGGTCTTCACACGGTTCTCGTAACCGGCGTACGTGTGGATGACGTACCACTCACCGGGGAGCGTGCGCAGTTCCTCGCGGAGGGCCTCGACGGGGTCGACGGGCTCGGCGGGCTCTTCTTCGGCTTCCTCAGCCTCGGCCTCGGCGTCGTCCTCGGACTCGTCGGTCTCGGACTCGTCCGCGACGGGCTCTTCGTCCTCGTCGTCGGCCTCGACCACATCGCCGTCCTCATCCTCATCGTCCTCGATGTGGATGGCGTCTTCCTCGGCGGGCTCTCCCACGGCGGCGTCCGCAGCGTCGACCTCGTCCTCGACCTCGTCAACGCCCTCGACGATGTCGAGCTCGTCATCCACGGACTCGTCCGGCACGATGGCGTCGTTCAGGTTCGGGTCAGACACGGTGGCTGCTTCTTCCTGGATACATGTGGGTGGAACATGCGAAAGGGGCGCCGCACCCGGCGCCCTTCGCTCTTGGCTCAGCCGAAGACGTACTTGGCGGCTTTGTTGAGTCCAAAGTCAATCACAGTCACCAGGCCGATCATGACGATCACAAAGACGATCACCACGGTCGTGTACGTCGTCAGCTGGTTACGCGTAGGCCAGACGACCTTGCGGAGCTCCGCGACGATCTGACGGTAGAAGACCGCGAGACGCTTCAGCGGGCCCTTCTTGGCGCGCTTGCCGCCCTTACGAGTCTTCTTGTCCGACTCGGGCGCCTCATCCTGGGCATCAGGCATATCGATGGAGCCCACGGCGTCCGCCATTCGTCCTCACCTGTTCCCGGGTCGTGGCCGTGCCGCGCCCGGTCTGAGCCGCACGGCGATGCATTGCAGTACGTACATCCGCACACAGCCTGGTGACAGGCGTGTGTAGCAGGGCCGGAGGGACTTGAACCCCCAACCGCTGGTTTTGGAGACCAGTGCTCTACCAATTGAGCTACGACCCTTTGTGGTTACTCCAACGTACCGTACTCGTCCGGATGCCCAATGTGCACCGAATGAGCGCGGGCCGGTGAAGGCCAACGAGGTGAGAGTGTACGTGCTTCGGAGCCGGTCGTCGAACAGAAAGCGCCCGCTCGACCGTCGCGAGCGGAGGATCGCCCAGCCCAGGACCCGGATCCGGACGCTTGTTCAGCCGTCCGCCCGGCCCCGCGCCCTTCAGGTGTCCGGCCGACGGTCCAGTCTGACCAATGGGTGAAACCCGTGTGCCGGGGAGGTTTCCGGTCTGAAACGATGGGCACCATGAGCGCTGCAACCCCTCCCACCGAGCGCCGGGTCTCCACCCGAGTCGGCGCGATCTCCGAGTCCGCCACCCTCGCCGTGGACGCCAAGGCCAAGGCCCTGAAGGCCGCCGGGCGCCCGGTGATCGGCTTCGGCGCCGGTGAACCGGACTTCCCGACCCCGGACTACATCGTCCAGGCCGCCATCGAGGCCTGCTCGAACCCGAAGTACCACCGCTACACGCCGGCCGGCGGTCTGCCCGAGCTGAAGGCCGCGATCGTCGCCAAGACGCTCCGCGACTCGAACTACGAGGTGGACGCCTCCCAGGTCCTGGTGACCAACGGCGGCAAGCAGGCCATCTACGAGGCGTTCGCCGCGATCCTCGACCCGGGCGACGAGGTCATCGTCCCGGCCCCGTACTGGACGACGTACCCGGAGTCGATCCGGCTCGCCGGCGGTGTCCCGGTCGAGGTCGTCGCGGACGAGACGACCGGCTACCGGGTCAGCGTGGAGCAGTTGGAGGCGGCCCGCACGGAGCGGACGAAGGTCGTCCTGTTCGTGTCGCCCTCCAACCCGACCGGCGCCGTCTACAGCGCCGAGGACACCGAGGCGATCGGCCGCTGGGCCGTGGAGCACGGTCTGTGGGTGCTGACGGACGAGATCTACGAGCACCTCGTCTACGGAGACGCGACGTTCACCTCGCTGCCCGCGATCCTGCCCGAGCTGCGCGACAAGTGCATCGTCGTCAACGGCGTCGCCAAGACGTACGCCATGACCGGCTGGCGGGTCGGCTGGATCATCGGCCCGAAGGACGTCGTCAAGGCCGCGACCAACCTCCAGTCGCACGCCACGTCCAACGTGTCGAACGTCGCCCAGATCGCCGCCCTCGCCGCCGTCTCCGGGGACCTGGAGGCCGTCGCGGAGATGCGCGTGGCCTTCGACCGCCGCCGCCACACCATCGTGCGCATGCTCAACGAGATCGACGGCGTGGTCTGCCCGGAGCCCGAGGGCGCCTTCTACGTCTACCCGTCGGTGAAGGCCCTGCTGGGCAAGGAGATCCGGGGCAGGCGCCCGCTGGACTCCGTGGAGCTGGCCGCGCTGATCCTGGACGAGGTCGAGGTCGCCGTCGTACCCGGTGAGGCGTTCGGCACACCGGGCTACCTGCGTCTGTCGTACGCCCTGGGCGACGAGGACCTCGTCGAGGGCATCAGCCGTGTGCAGAAGCTGCTGGCCGAGGCGACGGACTGACCCGTTTGACGTGATTGAGGCCGCTTCCCTCCGGGAAGCGGCCTTTTTCGTCCCTGAGTGCGAGCAAGACCACGTTCAGGGAAAGCGCTACCGATACGAGCCGGACGTACGGCAGGATCCGAGAATGGAGCACGTACGTAATGTCGCTGAACTGCCGAAAGCCCATCTGCACCTGCACTTCACCGGGTCGATGCGGTCAGCGACCCTGCTGGAACTGGCCGACAAGTACGGTGTGCGGCTGCCCGAGGCGCTGACCGACGCCCTCACCAGCGGCGAACCGCCGAGACTGCGGGCGACCGACGAGCGGGGCTGGTTCCGCTTCCAGCGGCTCTACGACGCGGCCCGGTCCTGTCTGCGGGAGCCCGAGGACATCCAGCGGCTGGTCCGCGAGGCCGCGGAGGAGGACGCGAAGGACGGCTCGGGCTGGCTGGAGATCCAGGTCGACCCGACGTCGTACGCGCCTCGGCTGGGCGGTCTCATCCCGGCGCTGGAGATCATTCTGGACGCGGTGGAGACGGCGGGCCGGGAGACCGGGATCGGGATGCGGGTCCTGGTGGCCGCCAACCGGATGAAGCATCCCCTGGACGCGCGCACGCTGGCTCGCCTCGCCGTGCGGTACGCGGACCGGGGTGTCGTGGGCTTCGGGCTCTCCAACGACGAGCGGCGGGGCATGGCCCGGGACTTCGACCGGGCGTTCGCCATCGCGCGTGAGGGCGGCCTGCTGTCGGCCCCGCACGGCGGCGAGCTGACGGGTCCGTCGTCGGTCCGCGACTGCCTGGACGATCTGCACGCGTCCCGGATCGGCCACGGCGTGCGGGCGGCGGAGGACCCGCGCCTGCTGAAGCGCCTCGCGGACCGGCAGATCACGTGCGAGGTGTGCCCGGCGTCGAACGTCGCCCTGGGGGTGTACGAGAAGCCCGAGGACGTGCCGTTGCGCAAGCTCTTCGAGGCCGGGGTGCCCTTGGCGCTGGGCGCCGACGACCCGCTGCTGTTCGGCTCGCGACTGGCGGCTCAGTACGAGATCGCCCGCCAGTACCACGCCTTCACGGACCCGGAACTGGCCGAGCTGGCCCGGCAGTCGGTACGCGGTTCGGCGGCGCCGGAGGACGTACGGGCGAAGCTGCTGGCGGGGATCGACGACTGGCTGACCTCGTAGGCCCCTCGGGGTCTACCTGGGGGCTTCTAGAGGCTGACGCCGACGGTCACCGGTTCGTTGACGAGGGTGACCCCGAAGGCGTCCCGGACCCCGGCGACGACCTCGCGGGCGAGGGCGAGCAGGTCCTCCGTGGTGGCCAGACCGCGGTTGGTGAGAGCCAGGGTGTGCTTGGTGGAGATCCGGGCGGGCCCGGTGCCGTACCCCTTGGTGAAGCCGGCCTTGTCGATCAGCCAGGCCGCCGAGGTCTTGGTGCGGCCCTCTCCCGCCGGGTAGGCGGGCGGTAGGGCGTCGGCGCCGAGCCGCTCCGCCACGCGCGCGTGGAACGCGGCGAACTCGGCGTCATCGAGGATCGGGTTGGTGAAGAAGGACCCCGCGGACCAGGTGTCGTGGTCCTCGGGGTCGAGAACCATGCCCTTGCCCGCGCGCAGCTTGAGGACCGCCTCTCGGGCCGCTTCCAGCGGCACCCGCTCGCCGGGCTCGACGCCGAGGGCGCGGGCCGTCTCGGCGTACTTCAGGGGCGCCGACAGCCCGTCCGCGTCCTCCAGGGCGAAGCGGACACGCAGGACGACATGGCGCTCGGGGTCGGCCTTGAAGCGGCTGTGGCGGTACGAGAAGTCACAGTCGGCGCCCGTGAGGGTGACCGTCTCCTGGGTGATCCGGTCGTAGGCGACGACCTCGGTGATCGTCGAGGACACCTCCTGCCCGTACGCCCCCACGTTCTGGATGGGCGTCGCGCCCGCGGAACCGGGAATGCCGGCGAGGCACTCGATCCCGGCGAACCCGGCCTCGACGGTGCGCGCCACGGCGTCGGTCCACACCTCGCCGGCGGCCAGTTCCAGCCCCGTGCCGTCGAGGTCGAAGCCGGTCGTGGCGATCCGCAGAGCCGTCCCCGCGAAGCCCTTGTCGCCAATGACCAGGTTCGAGCCGCCGCCGATGACCAGCAGCGGTGTCCCGGAGTCGTCGGCCTCGCGGACGGCGGCGATCACCTCGGCGTCGGTCGTCGCCGTGATCAGCCGGTCCGCGGGACCGCCGAGCCGGAAGGTGGTCAGCGGGGCGAGGGGCGCGTCGTGGATTTCCTGCACGCGCCAAGACTACGAGACCCCACTGACAGCTCAGCACGACAACAGGACGAGAAGGCTCCACGCGTGCGTACGGCCCGGCGGGGAACGTCGGGGCCGTACGCGCGCGTGGAGCTGTCCTACGTCGTTCAGTGGGCGACGGCCGTCTCCAGGACCGGCGTCTGCCCCGCGGAGTCCGGCGCCGGGCGACGGGCGGCCGGTATCAGCAGGGCCGCGACGCCCGCCAGGGCGACCACACCCGAGCCGACGACCAGGGCGGGCCGGAGACCGTCGACGAAGGTCTGGCCGCTCTCGTAGCCACCCTGGGCCGCGAAGATCGATCCCATGACGGCGATTCCGAGGGCGCCGCCCACTTCCCGCAGGGCGTTGTTGGCGCCGGAGGCGATGCCCTGTTCGCTCGGGCGGACGCCGGACATCACCAGGTTGGCGGCCGGGGCGAAGTACAGGGCCATACCGATGCCGCTGATGATCAGGCCGGGCAGCTGGATGGCGTAGGAGGCGTCCGCGGTGACCACGAAGGCCAGGTAGCCGAGGCCGGCGGCCTGGAGGAAGAGCCCGGTGGCGACGACCGGCCGGCCGCCGATCCGGTCGGAGAGGATGCCGGCGATCGGGGCGACGAGCATCGGCATGCCCGTCCAGGGCAGCATCCGCAGGCCCGCCTCGGTGGGCGAGTAGCCGAGGACGCCCTGCATGTACTGGCTGAGCAGGAAGATCGACCCGAACATCCCGAGGAACATCAGCAGGGAGGCCGCGTTGATCCCGGCGAAGGCACGGGAGCGGAAGAGCCGCATGGGCAGCATCGGGTTCTTCGCACGGGTGCCGTGGACGACGAAGGCGACGAGGAGCGCGCCGCCCGCGAACAGCCCGGTCAGGACGTAGGAGCTGGTCCAGCCGTCGGCCGGGCCGCGCACCAGCCCGTAGACGATGCCGAAGAGGCCGCCGCTGGCCAGTAGGGTGCCGGTGACGTCGAGCGGGGCGCCGGTGCCGTACGACTCGGCGAGGCGCAGCCGGGCGAGCGGAAGCACGGCGAGGCCCAGCGGAACGTTCAGCCAGAAGATCCAGTGCCAGGAGATGTGCTCGGTGAGGCTGCCGCCGATGAGCGGCCCGGAGGCCACGGCGAGCCCGTTCACGGCACCCCAGATACCGAACGCCATACCGCGTTTGGCGGCCGGGACGGCTGCCGTGAGAAGGGTCAGCGTCAGCGGCATCATGATGGCCGCGCCGACCCCCTGGACCGCGCGGGCGGCGATCAGGGAGTCGATGCCGGGTGCCATGGCCGCGGCCGCGGAGGCGCCGGTGAAGACGGTGAGCCCGACGAGGAAGAGCCGGCGCCGGCCGAAGCGGTCACCGAGGGCCGCGCCGAACATCAGCAGCACGGCGAAGGTGAGTGTGTAGGCGCTCACGGTCCATTCCAGGTCGTCCAGCGCTCCCCCGAGATCCTTGCGGATGGAGGGCAGTGCGGTGGTGACGACGAGGTTGTCGAGGGCCGCCATGAACCCGGCGACGCTGGTGATGACGAGGGCCCAGACAGCACCGCCGCGTGGCGTGCCGCTCCTGCTCTGCTCGCCCTGCTTGCTCTGCTGTTGTGACATCGCTCCCCCTGGAGTGATCGCTTCGCCTGTTACCTGCGAGAATTTAGTTATTGATCACTAACTTTTACGGTCAAACCAAGACCAAGACCACGAACAGCGACCCGCGCCCCTCAGACCTCGGTCCGCCCCTTCATCTGCGCTGCGGGCCACATACCGTGCCAGACCCGATGCCCAGGCGGAAACCCCATGGCCGCAAGAGTGTTGATGAGCATCCCGCACGCCAGGAAGGTCGTCGTTTCCTCCCCGACGGACATCTCCACGGCATCCCAGAGCCTCATCCAGCCGGCCCGCACGGCCTCACCGAACTCGTGGTCGCCCTCGGCCTCGGCGGCGGCGACAGTCACGTAGGTCTGCATCTGCATCTGCAGCCGCTCGGGGTGCTCACCGATCAACTGCGCGTACGCATCCGCCATGGCGTGCAGGGCTTCCTCGCCCTCCAGCCCTTCGGCCGCCTCCCCCATGACCCGGCGCACATCATCCATGCACCGCCGGGCGGCGGCGGCGAACATGGCCTTCTTGTCCGGGAAGAGCCGGAAGAGGTACGGCTGCGAGACGCCCACCCGCTTGGCGATCACTTCGGTGGAAGTGCCGTAGAAGCCCTTCTGGGCGAACTCGTCGATCGCCGCGCGAATGACGCTCTCACGCCGCTCTTCTGCGCTCATCCTGACCATGCAGGTAAGTTAGTACTCAATCACTAACTAAGTCAAGGGTGGGCCGGAGGGCGGAAGGAGCCGAGCGGTAGTGGGCCGACCGGTAAGGGGCGCCCGCCATTGGCGAACGCCCCTTACTCAGACCCGAATGGCCTCGAACTACCGTGCTCAGCCCAGCCGGACAACAGCCCGCGACATGCCCAGCACCTTCTGGCCGGCGCACATCGCGACGAGGTCGACGCGGACCTTGTTGTCGTCGAGCTTGGCCCCGACCTTGCCGCTGACCTCGATGGTGGCGCCCTGGTCGTCGTTGGGAACGACGACCGGCTTGGTGAAGCGGACGCCGTACTCGACAACCGCTCCCGGGTCGCCGACCCAGTCGGTGACGACGCGGATCGCCTCGGCCATCGTGAACATGCCGTGCGCGATGACGTCGGGCAGACCGACCTCGACCGCGAACCTCTCGTTCCAGTGGATGGGGTTGAAGTCCCCCGAGGCACCCGCGTACCGGACGAGGGTGGCGCGGGTCACGGGAAACGTCTGGGCGGGCAGCTCGGTGCCGACCTCCACCTCGGCGTAGGAGACCCTCGCGGAGGCGTTCAGGGAATTGGCTGTCATGGGGTCAGCCCTTCTCGGCCGCGCGGGCGACGAGCTTGGTCCAGGCGGTCACGACATGCTCGCCCGACTCGTCGTGGACCTCGCCACGGATGTCGATGATCTCGTTGCCCGCCATGGACTTGATGGTCTCGATGGTCGAGGTGACGGTGAGCCGGTCGCCCGCGCGAACGGGGCGGACGTAGGCGAACTTCTGGTCTCCGTGCACCACCCGGCTGTAGTCCAGCCCGAGCCGCGGGTCGGCCACGACGTCTCCGGCCGCCTTGAAGGTGATCGCGAACACAAAAGTGGGCGGGGCGATCACATCGGCGTGACCGAAGGCCTTGGCGGCCTCGGGGTCCGTGTACACGGGATTGGCGTCTCCCACCGCCTCCGCGAATTCGCGGATCTTCTCCCGGCCGACCTCATAGGGCTCGGTGGGCGGATAGGTCCGCCCCACGAAGGACTGGTCGAGCGCCATGGACTCGGTACCTCCTGAATCGCACTGGTTACGCAATGTCACGTAATCGTGAGGTCGCGTGGTTCACAGCTGATGTAACGACGCGAGGCCGCCCCCCAACAAACAGGGGACGGCCTCGACGTACGAGCCTGATTTATCGCGTTTCGCGGTGCGCGGTGTGCGCATTGCAACGCGGGCAGTGCTTCTTCATCTCCATTCGATCCGGGTTGTTACGCCGGTTCTTCTTGGTGATGTAGTTCCGCTCCTTGCACTCCACGCAGGCCAGCGTGATCTTCGGGCGGACGTCGGTGGCAGCCACAGGAGTGCTCCTTGACGAACGGATGGGACGTTGAACGCATAACAGAGTAGCCGATCGAAGGACCGACCCCGCAATCGGCTACTGTCAGTAGCGGTGACCGGACTTGAACCGGTGACACAGCGATTATGAGCCGCTTGCTCTACCGACTGAGCTACACCGCTGTGATGCGATCGGACCCCGTCTTTCGACGGGGACCTCTCACACCAGAGCCCCAATACGGAATCGAACCGTAGACCTTCTCCTTACCATGGAGACGCTCTACCGACTGAGCTATTGGGGCGAGCGATGAAGACATTACACGCTCGGCTGCGTTCACCCAAATCCGTTTCGCGGTCCCCTCCCCGCCCTCTTCCGGCCCGCGTTCCGGGCTCCGAAAACCCCTCCCCCAGCAGCCTCGAAGCCCCCTCCCGCAACCGCTCCCACACCCCCTCGCCAGTGACTTTTCCCATCCGGCGGACCACACCGGTACGACTATTGCGCTCCTCCGCAACAGGGGCGGACGCCCGCCCTAGGCTCGACTCACTCTGCGTGATCTTGTGTCCCCGCTTGCGCGCAGCCGCCCCCGAGCACAGGAGCGCGATGCCCGACAGCCAGCCGCACCACTCCTCGTCCTCCTCCCCGTCGCCCGCCTCCTCCGGGGACCCGGCCGCCCTCCTGCTGTGCGGGGCGCGGCTCACCGACGGCCGAACCGTGGACGTACGGCTGGGTGGCGGTCGTATCGAGGCGGTCGGCACGGTCGGCAGCCTCAGCGCGTACGCCGCGCGCGTGGACCTCAGCGGCTACCTCCTCCTGCCGGCTCCCGCCGAACCGCACGGCCATGGCGACACCGCCCTGTCCGCCGACGCCGACGGCCCGGTCTCGTACGACCCACAGGACGTCCAGCGCCGGGCCACCGAGGCCGCGCTGCTCCAACTCGGCCACGGAGCGACAGCGTTGCGCTCACACGTCCGCATCGGTGACGTACCGGGGCTGGGTGCCCTCGCCGCCGTACTGCAGGCGCGGCGGGCGCTGCGTGGTCTCGCCGAGCTGACGGCGGTGGCGATGCCGCGTGTGCTGACCGGCGCCGCCGGGACGGACGGTCTGGCGATGTTGCGGGACGCGGTAAAGATGGGCGCGTCGGTGGTGGGCGGCTGCCCGGACCGCGACCCCGATCCGACGGGCTACGTGGAGGCGGTCCTGGAGATCGCCTCGGAACACGGCTGTCCGGTCGACCTGCACACGGACGGCGACGATCCCGCCCGGCTGGCCCGCCTCGCGGCGATGGCGGGCGGCCTGCGCCCGGGTGTGACCATCGGTCCCTGCGGCGGCCTGGGCCGGCTTCCCGCCGAGGCGGCCTCGCGGGCCGCGGACCAGCTCGCCGCGGCGGGCGTGACGGTGGTGTGCCTCCCGCAGGGCGGCTGCGGGAGCGCGGAACGCCGCGCCACGGCTCCGGTACGGCTGCTGCGGGCGGCCGGGGTACGGGTGGCGGCGGGCAGTGGCGCGCTGCGGGACGTGTCGAACCCGGTGGGCCGCGGGGACCCCCTGGAGGCGGCCTATCTGCTCGCCTCGCGGCACGGACTGCGCCCGGAGGAGGCGTACGACGCCGTGAGCGCTTCCGCGCGGGCGGTGCTCGGCCTGCCGGAGGTGCGGGTGGAGGCGGGCTTCCCGGCGGACCTGCTGGCGGTACGGGGCGACCACCTGGCCGGCGCGCTGTCCCTCGCCTACAGCCGGATCGTGGTGCACAGGGGGCGCGTTGTGGCGCGGACCAGTGCGGTGCGGGAGTACTGCAACACGCCTGTGGTGGCGGCGCTGGACCTGCCGCGGCAGGGGCGTACGGAGCCGCCGTGAGGTGAGGGAAAGGGCGAAGGTTCGGCGGAACGGACGGGCGTCGTACGTGCTGTGCCCTGCTGTGCGGCGAACGGGTTCGCCGGGGCGTACGGTCGAAGGCATGCGCATTGTCATCGCTGGAGGACATGGTCAGATCGCGCTGCGGCTGGAGCGCCTGCTCGCCGCGCGCGGTGACGAGGCCGCGGGCATCATCCGCCGTCCCGAACACGGCGACGACCTGCGAGCGGCCGGCGCGGAACCGTTGGTGTGCGACCTGGAGTCGGCGTCGGCCGAGGAGGTCGCGGCACTGCTGCGGGGCGCTGACGCGGCGGTCTTCGCGGCGGGCGCGGGCCCGGGCAGCGGGACGACCCGCAAGGACACGGTGGACCGGGGAGCGGCGGTGCTGTTCGCGGACGCGGCGGTCCTCGCGGGGGTACGCAGGCACGTGGTCGTGTCGTCGATGGGCGCGGATCCGGCCCACCGGGGCGACGACGTCTTCGACATCTACCTGCGCGCGAAGGGCGAGGCGGACGCGTACGTCAGCGGCTTGGACGCGCTCGACTGGACGATTCTGCGCCCCGGCGCCCTGACGAACGACCCGGGCACGGGCCGCGTGCGCCTGGAGGCCGACACGGGGCGCGGCAAGGTCCCGCGCGACGATGTGGCCGCCGTCATCACGGAACTCCTGGACACTCCGGCGACGGCAGGTCTGACGCTGGAGCTGATCGCCGGGTCGACGCCGGTTTCGGTGGCGGTGAAGTCTGTGGCGGGTAACTGAGAGTGAGCGGAGGGGCTAGAAGAGGGGCAGCTGGCCGGGAAATTCGGGTTGGACGTACCCGTCCAACGATGGCTGGACCGCCCCGAGTTCCGCCTGCCGCCGCGACCCCGGACACGAAACGAGCTCACCCCTCCCCCGGGCGCCCTCCGGATCATGCCGCGCGAACCTCCCGGCGACGACAGCGATCTCCCGCCGGCACTCGGGACAACTCCGGCGCCGGGACGACGACGCGAACGACGACCGTGACATCGATGACATGGGAATCACTCTCCCTCATGACTTCATGACCACCACGCCCGCCCACAACGAAAAGGCCCTCTTCCTCTGCGTATTCGCAGAGGAAGAGGGCCTCCCCAATGTGGCGGCGCCAGGGTTCGAACCTGGGTAGGCTGAGCCGGCAGATTTACAGTCTGCTCCCTTTGGCCGCTCGGGCACACCGCCAAGGTTTGCTGCCCTTCGAACCGCTTTTCGGCGGTGCTCCTTGGCAACGACGTAAACGATACCTGATGGACCGGGGTGCTTCGCCACCCGATTGAGCGGCGCCCGGACAGAAGGGGGTGGCTAGGCTTATGCGGATGCGGCCCGGGACGTACGCCGGGCTCGGCTGCTGTCGTCACGCATGCCGATACGCGCCTCGCAGATTCCGACAAGCACCCCATACAAGGAGCCACAGGACATGGCCGACTCCAGTTTCGACATCGTCTCGAAGGTCGAGCGGCAGGAGGTCGACAACGCCCTCAACCAGGCCGCCAAGGAGATCTCTCAGCGCTACGACTTCAAGGGCGTGGGTGCTTCGATCTCGTGGTCCGGCGAGAAGATCCTCATGGAGGCGAACTCCGAGGAACGCGTCAAGGCGGTCCTCGATGTGTTCGAGACCAAGCTGATCAAGCGCGGCATCTCGCTGAAGTCCCTGGACGCCGGTGAGCCTCAGCTCTCCGGCAAGGAGTACAAGATCTTCGCCTCGATCGAGGAGGGCATCTCCCAGGAGAACGCGAAGAAGGTCGCGAAGATCATCCGGGACGAGGGCCCGAAGGGCGTGAAGCCCCAGGTCCAGGGTGAGGAGCTGCGCGTCAGCTCGAAGAACCGCGACGACCTTCAGGCCGTCATCGCTCTCCTCAAGGGCAAGGACTTCGATTTCGCCCTGCAGTTCGTGAACTACCGGTAGTCCACGAGCAGTTGAGGAAGGGTGGGCACCCGAGGTGCCCACCCTTCCCCTTGCTCAGTCGCGCGAGTTGCCGAACAGAATGCGGTACGCGATCAGCAGCACCAGCGAGCCGCCGATCGCCGCCGCCCATGTGGTGCCGTCGTAGAACTGTTTGCTGACGGGGTGGTCGAGGAAGTGCGCCGAGATCCAGCCGCCGATGAACGCGCCCGCGACGCCGATGACCGTCGTGCCGATGAAACCGCCCGGGTCGCGTCCCGGAAGCAGGAATTTGGCGATGGCCCCGGCCAACAGCCCCAGGATGATCCAGCCGATGATGCTCATGCCCTGAACCTGCCCCTCTGTGCCGTGTTCGAACTCTCCCGGCACTGTGAATTGCGACGGCGTCGCTCTCGTCGATCCCGTCGGCCGCGTTGTGCCGGTGCGTTCTGGTTGGTGCGTTGTTCCTGCGGTGTTGCCTCATACGACGCCGGCCCTGCGCCTGGCGGTTGCAGCGGTCAGTAGGGTGCGGCGCATGACACAGCCTGGTACGGAATCGTCCGCCGAACTGCGGCGCACCCTCGGCGTCGGGGACGCCGTGGTCATCGGGCTCGGTTCGATGGTGGGGGCCGGGGTCTTCGCCGCCCTGGGGCCCGCGGCCCGCGTGGCCGGGTCCGGGCTGCTGCTCGGGCTCGGTGTGGCGGCCGTGGTCGCCTACTGCAACGCCATGTCGTCCGCCCGACTGGCCGCCCTCTATCCCGCTTCCGGCGGCACCTACGTGTACGGGCGCGAGCGCCTCGGCGCCTTCTGGGGCTATCTGGCGGGCTGGTCGTTCGTCGTCGGGAAAACGGCCTCCTGTGCGGCGATGGCGCTCACCGTGGGCACGTACGTCTGGCCTGGCCAGGCGCACGCGGTGGCGGTCGCGGCCGTGGTGGCGCTGACCGCGGCGAACTACGGCGGCGTCCAGAAGTCCGCCCGGCTGACGCGGGTGATCGTGGCAGTCGTCCTCGCTGTCCTCGCTTCCGTGGTGGTGGTGTCCCTGGGCTCCGATGCCGCTGACGTGGGCCGACTGAGGATCGGGGCCTCCGAGGGGGTGGGCGGAGTCCTTCAGGCGGCCGGGCTGTTGTTCTTCGCGTTCGCCGGGTACGCCCGGATCGCGACCCTCGGTGAAGAGGTACGGGATCCCGCGCGCACCATTCCGCGCGCGATCCCGACGGCCCTGGGCATCACGCTGGTGGTGTACACGGCGGTGGCCGTTGCTGTCCTCTCCGTGCTGGGGTCGGGTGGGCTCGGGCATGCGACCGCACCCCTGGTCGACGCGGTCCGGGCGGCGGGCGTGCCTGGGCTGGTGCCGGTCGTGCGGGCCGGTGCCGCCGTGGCCGCGCTCGGCTCGCTGCTCGCCTTGATCCTGGGCGTCTCACGGACGACGCTGGCCATGGCCCGTGACCGTCATCTGCCCGGTGCCCTGGCCGCCGTGCATCCGCGCTTCCAGGTGCCGCACCGGGCCGAGTTGGCCGTGGGCGCGGTGGTCGCGGTGCTGGCCGCGACGGTGGATGTGCGGGGCGCTATCGGCTTCTCCTCCTTCGGGGTTCTGGCGTACTACGCGGTGGCCAACGCCTCCGCCTGGACACTGAGTTCGGCTGCCGTGTCCCGGCTGGTGCCGGCGGTGGGGCTCCTCGGCTGTGTGACGCTGGCGTTCGCGCTTCCGGGGGTGTCGGTGGTCGTGGGCGCGGGTGTGCTGGGGTTGGGGGCGGTCGCGTATGGCGTACGACGGTGGTGGTCGGCTTCGCGGTCGCCGGCCTAGCCTCACCGCTGACGGAACTCGCTTCGGTCGTCAGGCCTGGGCCGTCGGCGGCGCCGGCGCCGTACGTATGCGGAATTCGGGCCAGGGTTTCAGGGCCGCGTCGTCGTTGGACTCCTCGTACCAGCCGGTGCCGTCGAGCCAGGTGTCCAGCCACTCCGCAAGGCCCGGGGCGTCGGTGTACCACGCGTGGTCGGCGTCCTCGGCGTTCGGCTCGAAGAGCAGCACGGTGTCTTGCGGGGTGCGGCAGTCCACGCAGGCGTACATCCCGCAGCCCCAGTGGGATATCGGCAGGATGCCCTCGGGCCAGAGCCACTCCGGGTCCTTGCGGGCCTCCGCGCGGTTGGCGAGGTACTGGGCGACGACAGGCGGCTCACCTGCGGGCGCGCTGTCGAGCAGGGGCAACAGACCGTAGGACGGGCCGAATCCGCCGTCTCCTATCCGGAGGTAGAGCGCGGCGAGGAGCGGCGGCAGCGAGAAGCCGAGGGCGGTCTCGGCGCGGTCGAGCGTGGCCGCGTCCACGGGAGCGGGGAGCGAAGGCCAGCCCCACGGACGGATGTTGCGCGCCTGGGCCGCCACCCGTGTCAGCAACTGCTCGATCTCGGTCATGGATTCATCATGCAGGCCGCCACTGACAATCGAGTCGGCCTGTGGACAACCGGCGGGCGGCGGGTGCGATGCCCCCGCCCGGCTGTGGAGAAACGGTTGGGCGGGACGGAGACGCCCCGCCCGGCAGCGTTACCAGCGCGAGCTGAACGGCTCGTCCGTCGGCACGATCTCGCGGCCCAGCGGCAGCAGCGAGACGGGGATGAGCTTGAAGTTGGCGATGCCGAACGGGATGCCGATGATCGTGACGCACAGAAGAACACCGGTGACCACGTGGGCCATTGCGAGCCACCAGCCCGCGAGGACCAGCCACAGGACGTTGCCGATGCAGGAGGGGGCGCCCGCGTCGCGGCGTTCGGTCGTCGTACGGCCGAAGGGCCACAGAGCATACGCACCGATACGGAAAGAGGCGATGCCGAACGGAATTCCGATGATCGTGATGCACAGCAGCACACCTGCGGCCAGATAGGCCAGGAACAGCCAGAAGCCGCTCAGGACGAGCCAAATGACGTTGAGGATTGTCTTCACTGGTGGCGACCTGCCATCTTTTCGAGCCGGGCGATGCGCTCCGCCATCGGCGGGTGCGTAGAGAACATCTTGGAGAGTCCCTGGCCCGGGCGGAAGGGGTTCGCGATCATCATGTGGCTCGCGGTCTCGATGCGCGGCTCGGCGGGCAGCGGGAGTTGCTTCGTTCCCGCTTCCAGTTTGCGCAGGGCGCTGGCGAGGGCCAGGGGGTCCCCGGTGAGCTGGGCGCCCGCCGCGTCGGCCTCGTACTCTCTCGAGCGGCTGATGGCGAGTTGGATGAGGGTGGCCGCGAGTGGGCCCAGGATCATGATCATCAGCATACCCAGGATGCCGGGGCCGTCGTCGTCGTTCGAGCGGCCGATCGGGATCAGCCAGGCGAAGTTGACCAGGAACATGATCACGGAGGCCAGGGCGCCGGCGACCGACGAGATGAGGATGTCGCGGTTGTAGACATGGCTCAGCTCGTGGCCGATGACGCCGCGCAGCTCGCGCTCGTCGAGGATGCGCAGGATGCCGTCGGTGCAGCAGACGGCCGCGTTGCGCGGGTTGCGGCCCGTCGCGAACGCGTTCGGTGCTTCGGTCGGCGAGATGTACAGGCGGGGCATGGGCTGGCGGGCCTGGGTGGAGAGGTCACGGACCATGCGGTACAGGGCCGGGGCCTCGAATTCGCTCACCGGGCGGGCACGCATCGCGCGTAGAGCCAGTTTGTCGCTGTTCCAGTACGCGTACGCGTTCGTGCCGATCGCGACGAAGAGTGCGATCACCAGGCCTGCACGGCCGAAGAAGCTGCCGATGACGATGATGAGTGCGGACAGTCCCCCGAGGAGAAGGGCTGTCCTGAGCCCGTTATGCCAGCGGTGCACGGTACGCCCTCCAAGTAGTGCGGCAGGGGAACCCTGGTGTCAGGTCCAGTGGACCCTTCTCCACTGGTCAACGCCAGGCGGGGATGCGCAGTTCCCTTGCGTGCGCTCAGGCACGCGTGGCCCGTTCGGGTGAGGTCCACGCGCGCGGGCGGCCATTGGGGTCAGAAGAGGCCGGTGTCGGCGAAGCGCAGTACCAGTTGGGGCGCGCCAGAGAGGGCGATGCCGAGGACGGCGGTCAGGGCGATCGCGGCCGTGAGGGGGGCGGGGGCGCGGTGGCGTTCCTCGGCCTTCTCGGGGGCGCGGAAGAGCAGGGCCGTCCACTGGAGGTAGTAGAAGAGGGCGATCACCACGTTGACCGCCATGATCACGGCCAGCCAGCCGATTCCGGCGTCCACGGCCGCGGAGAAGACGGTGACCTTCGCGAAGAGGCCGATGATCCCAGGCGGCAGCCCAGCGAGGCACAGCAGGAAGAAGCCCAGGACGAGCGCCGGCAGGGGGCGGGTGGCGTACAGGCCCCGGTAGTCGCTGACGCGGTTCAGGGGCTTCGTACGGGCCACCAGGGCCGCCACCGCGAAGGCGCCGAGGTTCACGGCGGCGTACATGAGGGCGTACGCGACGGTGGAGCCGATCGACTTCTGGGCGTCGTCGGAGTACGCGGCGGCGGCGATCGGGACCAGGAGGTAGCCGGCCTGACCCACGGAGGACCAGGCGAGCAGGCGTACCGCGCTGTACGCGCGCGTGGACTGCTGGCGCAGGGCGCCGACGTTGCCGACGGTCATGGTGAGCGCGGCCAGGGCGGCCAGTGCCGGGCCCCAGACGTCGGCGTACGACGGGAAGGCGACGACGGTGATGAGGATCAGGCCGGAGAAGCCGACGGCCTTGCCGACGACCGACAGATAGGCGGCGATCGGCAGGGGCGCCCCCACGTAGGTGTCGGGGACCCAGAAGTGGAAGGGTACGGCGGCCGTTTTGAAGGCGAAGCCGATGAGGGTGAGGACGACGCCTGCCTGGGCGAGGGTGTGGAACTGGGGGTCGACGTGCTGGATCCGGTCGGCGATCTCGGTGAGGTAGAGGGTGCCGGTGGACGCGTACACGAAGCTGATGCCCATGAGGCTGACCGCGGTCGCCGTCACGGACGACAGGAAGAACTTCAGGGCCGCTTCGGAGGATTTCCGGTCGCCGTGCCGGATGCCGACGAGGGCGAAGGCGGGCAGGGAGGCGACCTCCAGGGCGACGATCAGGGTCGCGAGGTCGCGGGAGGCGGGCAGGAGGGCGGCTCCCGCGGCGGAGGACAGCAGCAGGAACCAGTACTCCCCTTCGGGGAGTCCTCGGTCGGCGTCCTTGAGGGCCGTGACCGAGAGGAGGGCGGCGAGCAGTGCGCCGCCGAGGACCAGGAACTGGAGGACGAGGGTGAAGCGGTCGGCCGTGTAGCTGCAGACGTCGGCGCTGCCGGCGAGGCAGAAGGTGGAGCGGTCGCCGTCCAGGAGGGGCAGCAGGAGGAGAGCGGAGGCAGCGAGGCCGGCGACCGAGGTCCAGCCGAGGAGTGCCTTTCTGTTGTCGCCGACGAACAGGTCGGCGACCAGCACGGCGAGTCCCACGAAAGCCGCGACGGTGGGCGGTGCGATGGCGAGCCAGTCGACGGACTGGACGACGGACTGAGCCGGGGAGCTCATCGGGGGCCTCCAGAGAGGAGCTGCTGCACGGCCGGGTCGGTCAGGCCGAGGAGGACCTTCGGCCACAGTCCGGCGACGACGGTGAGGGCGACGAGCGGGGTCCAGGCCGCGAATTCGTACGTCTGCACGTCGGCGAGTCGCGGAGTGTCCGGTTGCGGGGCGGCGCCCATGCAGACGCGGCGTACGACGACGAGCATGTACGCGGCGGTGAGCAGGGTGCCGAACGCGGCGATCGCCATGAAGGTGAGGAAGGCGGGGCGGCTGAGGTCGTCGGCGGGGTTGAACGCGCCGAACAGGGCCAGCATCTCGCCCCAGAACCCGGCGAGGCCGGGCAGTCCGAGTGAGGCGACGGCGGCGAAGGCCACGAGGCCGCCGAGGCGCGGGGCCCGGCCGTAGAGGGCGGCGCCGGTGTGGTCGGCGAGGGTGTCGAGGTCGGTGGTGCCCGTGCGGTCCTTCAGCGCGCCGACCAGGAAGAAGAGGAGGCCGGTGATCAGGCCGTGGGCGATGTTGGCGAAGAGCGCGCCGTTGACGCCGGTCGGGGTCATCGTGGCGATGCCGAGCAGGACGAAGCCCATGTGGCCGACGGAGGAGTAGGCGATGAGCCGCTTGAGGTCGCCCTTCGCGCCCTGCCGGGCGAGGGCCAGGCAGGCCAGGGAGCCGTAGATGATCCCGACGACGGCGAAGGCGCCGAGGTAGGGCGCGAACGTCCGGAATCCGTCGGGTGCGACCGGCAGCAGGATGCGCACGAACCCGTACGTGCCCATCTTGAGCAGGACGCCCGCGAGCAGGACCGAGCCGACGGTCGGGGCGGCGGTGTGGGCGTCCGGCAGCCAACTGTGCAGCGGCCACATCGGCGTCTTGACCGCGAGCCCGATCCCGATCGCCAAAACGGCGGTGACCTGCACTGATGTGGTCAGTCCTGACCCGTTGTCAGTGGCGAGTGCCATGATGTCGAACGTGCCCGCTTTGATCCCGATCAGGAGCAGGCCCAACAGCATGACCACGGATCCGAGCAGGGTGAAGAGGATGAACTTCCAGGCCGCCCGGGTCCGTTGCTCACCGCCCCAGCGGGCGATGAGGAAGTACATCGGGATGAGCACCGTCTCGAAGGCGAGGAAGAACAGCAGCAGGTCGAGGACGGCGAAGGTGGCGAGGGTGCCGGACTCCAGGACGAGGAGGAGCGCGACGAATGCCTTCGGGGAAGGGCCGGAGGGCAGCTTGAAGGAGGAGTAGAGCGCGCAGAGGAAGGTGAGGAGCGCGCTCAGGACCAGAAGGGGGAGGGAAATGCCGTCGACGCCGAGGTGGATCCGCACGTCGAGTGCGGGGATCCAGCTGATGTCGGTCGTGGCCTGCATCTTCGACGGATGGTCGTGGTCGAAGCCGAGCGCGAGGACGATCGCGGCGATGAGCACCACACCGGTGACCGTCACGCCGTGCCGCAGCACGGCCTGCTCGGGCGACTTCCCCTTCAGCCCGGGCGGGGCCGGCAGGAGAGCCGCGACGGCGCCGATCAGCGGGCCCGCGACGAGAAATGCCAGAAGGAACTGCATCACTGACTCGTTGATATCGATCACGCCTGCTCACGCTCCCGTGGCGACGAGGAGGACGGCGACCACCAGGACGACGGTGCCGGCGAGCAGCGCGCTCACATAGGTCTGGACGTTGCCGGTCTGGGCGCGCCGTACGGCAGTGCCCAGCAGGCGGGGCACGGCGCCCGCACCGCGTACATAGGTGTCGATGACCTCGCGGTCGAGGAACCGGACGAGGGTGGCGCCGGCTTGGACCGGGCGGACGAACAGCACGGTGTACAGGGCGTCCAGGTGGAAGCCGACGGCCGCGTGGCGGTGTAGGGGGCCGAGCAGGAGGCGGCCGGGGTCCGCCGGGTCGGGTGCGCCGGCCATGTCTCCGTAGGCGGGGGTGTGGCTGGAGATGGCCTCGGCCTCGACCAGGCCGCCGTCGGCATCCGGGTGGGCGGCGACGGCGCCCAGGGGGACGCGGGCCGCCAGGGCGGTGGTGTGGCGCCAGGCTCCGTAGGTGACGATGCCGCCGACCAGGGCCACGCCCGTGCCGAGGACCGAGGTGGTGAGGGTCGGCGTCAGGTCGTGGCCGTCAAGCCAGTCGGGCAGCCTGCCGTAGGTGAGCCCACCGAGGGCGAGGGAGGGGACGGCGAGCACCCAGAGCACCGTGGTCATCGCGACGGGCTGCCTTCCATGGTCGGGGGCGTCGACGCCCTGGCCCCGGAAGGCGAGCAGCCACAGGCGCATCGCGTAGGCAGCGGTGAGCAGGGCGGCGACCAGGCCGGCGACGAGGACGAGCCAGCCGACGGCCTCGGGGATGCCCTCGGCGTGGCCGGTGGTGGCGTGTTCAGCGGCGCCGAGGACGGACTCCTTGGAGAAGAAGCCGCTGAAGGGCGGGATCGCGGCGAGCGCGAGGAGCGCCACGGTCATCGTCCAGTAGGCGTCGGGGACGCGGTCGCGCAGGTGGCCCATGCGGGACATGGCTGCCAGCGAGTTGGTGCCGGCGGCGTGGATGATCACGCCGGCCGCGAGGAAGAGCAGCGCCTTGAAGGCGCCGTGGGTGAGGAGGTGGAAGACGGCGGCGCCACGGTCGCCGACGGCGAGGGCGCCGGTCATGTAGCCGAGCTGGCCCATCGTCGAGTAGGCGAGGACGCGCTTGATGTCGTCCTGGGCGAGCGCGGCGAGGGCGGAGCCGGTCATCGTGACGGCGGCCATGACGGCGAGGACGACCAGTGCGGCCGAGGAGGCCGCGAAGACCGGGAGGAGGCGGGCGACGAAGTAGACACCGGCGGCGACCATCGTCGCGGCGTGGATCAGCGCGGAGACGGGAGTGGGGCCCGCCATCGCATCGGGGAGCCAGGTGTGCAGCGGGAACTGCGCCGACTTGCCCGCCACGCCGGCCAGGAGCAGCAGGGCGACCAGCGTCGGGTGGTCGAGTCCGCCGCTCGCGACGGTGCCGAGGATCTTCGTGATCCGGAAGGACCCGGCGTCGGTGGCGAGCGCGAACAGGCCGATCAAGAAGGGGACATCACCGAGTTTGGTGACGAGGAACGCCTTGAGGGAGGCGGCGCGGGCTTCCGGGGTCTCCCAGTAGTGGCCGACCAGGAAATACGAGCAGATGCCCATGACCTCCCAACCGACCAGCAGGACCATCAGGTCGCCGGAGTAGACGACGAGCAGCATCGCGGAGGTGAAGAGGGAGACGAGAGCGGCGTACGAGGGGTAGCGCGGGTCGTCGCGCAGATAGGCCGTCGAGTAGATCTGCACGCAGGTCGCGATCAGGGTGACGAGGACGGCGACGAGGGCAGCGAAGCCGTCGATGTGCAGGGCGAGCTCGATGGGGACCGAGCCGGTGGGTGTGAGTTCGGTGGCGGCGTCGATGGCCCGGCCACCGCCCTGGCGTACGGCGACGAGGACGGCGAGGACGAGTGCCGCGAGGGGCGGCAGTACGGCGAGGGGGCGTACGAAGCCGGGGGCCGTGCGGCCCAGGAGCAGGCCGGCCGCGGCGCCCAGGAACGGGAGGAGGGGGACGAGGACAGCGAGGGTCGTGGTGGTCACGCGGTGGCCTCGGCCTTCTCGTCTTGTGGGAGGGCGGCTTCGTCGGGGCCGTGCGGCTCGGCGGCGTCGCGGAGCTTGTCGATGTCCGCGGTACCGCGGCCCCGGTGGACGGCGAGGACGATCGCCAGGCCGATGCCGATCTCGGCGGCGGCGATGGCGATGGTGAACAGGGTGAGGGCCTGGCCGGAGTGCAGGGTGTCGCGGGCCGTCCGGCTGAGCCAGACGTCGAAGGCGACGAGGTTGAGGTTGACGGCGTTGAGCATCAGCTCGACGGACATCAGGACCAGGATCGCGTTGCGGCGGGCGAGGACGCCATAGAGGCCGGTGCAGAAGAGGAGGGCGGAGAGTACGGCGGGATAGGCGAGGTGCATCAGCGGGCACCTTCCTGCTCGACCGGGTTGCTTCGCTCGATCGGGTGATTCCCGGAATTCGGCACAGAAGGGGAACTACCGGTCGCGGCTCGGGAGTTCACAGGGGGAGAGCTCGACTCCGCCTTCGCCTTGCGGGACAGGACGATCGCGCCGACCAGGGCCGCGAGGAGGAGGACGGAGAGGGCCTCGAAGGGGAGGACCCAGTTCTGGAAGAGGCTCGCGCCGGTGACTGCGGTGGAACCCGCGGCGGCGCCGTCCAGGTCGATCCAGGTCGCGCGGAAGGCGTCGACGACCACCCAGACCAGGGCGACGGCGGAGGCGACGGCCACGGCGAGGGCGGCCCACCGGTTGCCGGAGTCGGCGTCCGGGGAGCGGCCGATGGGGGCCTTGGTGAGCATCAGGCCGAAGAGAAGGAGGACGACGACGGAACCGACGTAGATGAGGACCTGTACCCAGGCGATGAACTCGGCCGTGAGGAGGAGGTATTCGACGGCGAGTCCGCCGAGGGTCACCACGAGCCACAGGGCGGCGTGCACCAGTTGCCGGGTGGTGACGGTGACGAGCGCGGCGCCGAAGGTGACGAGGCCGACGAGGAGGAAGGCGATCTCGACGCCGGTCGGGGAGAGGAAGCCGTGGGTTCGGGAGGCGGCGGTCGTGGCGTGTGCCGCCGCGGTGGTGGCTGCGGCGAGGGTCACGAGTCTCCTCCCTGGAGATCGGCGGGGTCGGTCGGGTCGGTCGGCTCGGCCTGCGTCGCGGCGGCGAGCTTCTCGGCCGTCTTGCGGGCGGCCGCGATCTCCTTCGGTTCCTCGGCTGCGGGGTCGAGGGCGGGCGGGGCCGGGACCGTCCACATCCACTCGCGGAGCTTGTCGCGTTCGTGGGTGAGTTCGAGGATGTCGGTCTCGGCGTACTCGAACTCCGGGGACCAGAAGAGGGCGTCGAAGGGGCACACCTCGATGCAGATACCGCAGTACATGCAGAGGGAGAAGTCGATGGCGAAACGGTCGAGGACGTTGCGGCTGCGCTCACGCCCGCCGGGGGCGGCGGCCGGGAGCGTCTCCTTGTGGGAGTCGATGTAGATGCACCAGTCCGGGCACTCGCGGGCGCACAGCATGCAGACCGTGCAGTTCTCCTCGAAGAGTGCGATGACTCCTCGGCTGCGGGGCGGGAGGTCGGGCTGGGCGTCCGGGTACTGCGCGGTGACGGTCTTCTTCGTCATCGTGCGGAGGGTGACGGCCAGGCCCTTGGCCAGGCCGATGCCGGGGATGCGGGGCCCGGTGGGCGGGGTAGGTCCAGCCATGGTTACGAGATCACCACCTTCACGATGCCGGTGACGGCGATCTGGGCTAGGGAGAGGGGGACGAGGAGGGTCCAGGAGAGCTTCTGGAGCTGGTCCTCGCGCAGGCGGGGGTAGGTGACGCGCAGCCAGATCACGACGAAGGCCAGCAGCGCGGTCTTCAGGAGGGTCCAGACCCAGCCCAGGCCGTCGGCGGCCCAGGGGCCGTGCCAGCCGCCCAGGAAGAGGACGGTGGTCAGGCCGCACAGGACGACGATTCCTGCGTACTCGGCGAGGAGGAAGAGGGCGAAGCGGAGGCCGGTGTACTCGGTGTAGGCGCCGAAGATGATCTCCGAGTCGGCCACCGGCATGTCGAAGGGGGGCCGTTGGAGTTCGGCGAGGCCGGCCACGAAGAAGACGATCGCGCCGACGATCTGCCAGGGCAGCCACCACCACTCGAAGGCGTCGAGGATGCCGGGGATGGACACCGTGCCCGCCGCCATCGCGACCGAGGCGGCGGTGAGGAGCATCGGGAGCTCGTAGGCGAGGAGTTGGGCGGCGGTGCGCAGGCCGCCGAGGAGGGAGAACTTGTTGGCCGACGCCCAGCCGGCCATGAGCGAGCCGAGTACGCCGACGCCCATGACGGCGAGGACGAAGAAGACGCCCGCGTCGATGACCTCGCCGACGGCGCCGTCGCCCGGGCCGATCGGGATGGCGAGGAGGACGAGAAGGTACGGGAGGAGGGCCACTGCGGGGGCGAGCTGGAAGATACGGCGGTCGGCTCCGGCCGGGACGATGTCTTCCTTCTGCGCGAACTTCACGCCGTCGGCGACCAGTTGGGCCCAGCCGTGGAAGCCGCCGGCGTACATCGGGCCGAGGCGGCCCTGCATGTGGGCCATCACCTTGTGCTCGGTCTGCCCGACGATCAGGGGGAAGGTGAGGAAGACGACAAAGACGATCAGGAGTCGCAGGGCGACGTCGAGCGCGTCGTTCACTGCGAGCCTCCTGCGGGGTTTTCGGGGGTGCGGTCTTCGGGGGTGCGGTGTTCGGGGGTGCGGTCTTCCGGGGTGCGGCCTTCGGAGGTGGCGTCGTCCGAGGCGGGTTCGGTGGGTGCGCTGGGTTCGCTGGGTTCAGCGGGTTCTTCGAAGGCCGGGCGAGCCGGGGGCCAGGGGGCGTCCGGCGCGGATGGGGGCTTGGGGGCGTCAACAGGTTCGGTCGGCGGTGTCGGCGGTGTCGGCGGTGTCTGGGGGCGCTGTGACGCCGAGCCCTGGCTTGCGCTGCGTGCACGGCGCGGCGTTGTCGGCGGGGCCTCCGTGGGGGTGCCCTCCGTTGCCGGGGGCTGGCTTGCCGAGCCCTCTGAGGCCGTGCGGGTGCGGCGTACCGGGCGGTCGCCGGTCGCGCGGCCACCGGCGGCGGCGCGGGCCGGGCGGGTCGGGGCCGGGGGGAGCTGGCCCTTCAGGGGGCCCCATTCGTTGGGGTCGGGTACTCCGGGTGGGAGCATCTGGCGGCGCCTCGCGCCCCCGTGTTCCGATTCCCCCGGTTCCTTCGCGCCCGGCCACGCCTTGGCGACCCGCGCCGCCAGCACGAAGTCCTTGCGCAGGGGGTGGCCCTCGAAGGTCTCCGGAAGGAGGAGGTGGTCCAGGCCTGGGTGGCCCTCGAAACGTACGCCGAACATCTCGTGGGTCTCGCGCTCGTGCCAGGCGGCGCCCGCGTAGACGCCGACCAGGGAGGGCAGTACGGCGGACTCGTGCGGGACTGTCGTCCGTACGAGGAGCCGGCGGACCGGGGAGAGGGCGACGACGTGGGCGGCGACGCGGAAGCCCGTGCCCGGTTCGTCGACCGCGCTGAGCCAGTCGAAGTAGGTGCAGGAGAGGCGGTCGCGGGCTGTCTCCAGCGCCGTGATCCAGGATACCGGGGGTACGTCGACGGTCAGGACGTCGTACGACTCCTCGGCCGTGGCCTCCGTACCGAAGAGTTCCTCGGTGGGGGCGGGGAGCCAGCCGGTGGTCGTCATCTTCCGTTCCCCTCCCCTGCGGTCGGCGCCTGGACCAGAGGGCTCTGGAGCACGGCCGGTGACGGGCGCGCCGCCTGCCCGGAGGCGTACCGCTCGCCCAGGGACTCCCGGGCGATCTTCTCCTGGAGTTTGAGGATGCCCTGGAGCAGCGCCTCGGGGCGGGGCGGGCAGCCGGGGACGTAGACGTCGACCGGGATGATCTGGTCGACGCCCTTCGTCACGGAGTAGGAGTCCCAGTACGGGCCGCCGCAGTTGCTGCACGCGCCGAAGGAGATGACGTACTTCGGTTCGGGCATCTGTTCGTACAGGCGCCGTACGGCCGGGGCCATCTTGTCCGTGACCGTGCCCGAGACCACCATCAGGTCGGCCTGGCGCGGCCCGGGGGCGAACGGGATCACGCCGAGGCGGATGAAGTCGTGACGGGCCATGGACGCCGCGATGAACTCGATCGCGCAGCAGGCGAGGCCGAAGTTGAAGACCCAGAGCGAGTAGCGGCGGCCCCAGTTCAGGACCACCTTCATCGGCTCGGGGGCCAGCCGGGCGAGGGCACCCAGGCGTTTCGGCTCCGGCAGGAGCACGGGCGCGGACACCGGCACAGGCGCGGATACGGGCACCGGCTGCGGCTCCGGCTCCGGTGAATTCGTTTCTGGCGTCACGTCCATGTCAGGACGCCCTTCTTGTATGCGTAGAGCAGGCCCACGGCGAGGAAGCCGAGGAAGATGAACATCTCGACGAGGGTGGCCGCTCCGTAGCCGGGGGCCGCGAAGACGGTCGCCCACGGGAACAGGAAGATCGAGTCGACGGCGAAGACGACGTAGAGGAAGGCGTAGACGTAATAGCGGACCTGGGTGTGGGCCCAGCCCTCGCCCACGGGGTCGACACCGCACTCGTACGTCAGGAGCTTCTCGGGGGTCGGGACCACGGGACGCAGCAGGCGGCCCGCTCCGAAGGCGACCGCGACGAAGAGCACGCCGACGGTGGCGAGCAGTCCGACGACGGAGTAGGACTGGAAGTACTCCGACGCTGACGACATCGATGATGTCGCCGACATCGACGCCGACGCCGACGTGGACGACGTCGATGTCGCTGCGATGTACTCCGTCGTGGCTACGGCGGTCGGTACCGGCACGTCCGTCCCTCGCTCCCTGGCCTCGTGCGATCTGTCGGAGATCTGTACGGTCCGGAGTCTAGGGCCTGCTAAAGAGACCGTAAGCAGCCCGTCACGCATGGCCATGCCGAGATGCCGTACGAGGTGGGGTTTTCCCCCGGGTCGGCGGGCGGTCCGCCTCATGGCGCCGGGGCCTGGTGGCGGGCAGGCTGGCGGGCATGACCGCACGTATCACCGCCACCAGCGCGGAAACCGAGGGCGACCGACTGCCCCCTGTCCGTTTCGCCTTCGACCCGCACACCTGGAAGGAGATCGTTCACCTCCTGACCAACCTGCCGATGGCGTTGTTCGGTTTCGTGTACGTGGTGACCGTGGTGAGCGTGGGTTCCTTCCTCACGCTCACGGTGATCGGTCTTCCGATGCTCGCCGCCGGGCTGATGGGCGCACGTCTGCTGGGCCGGTTCGAGCGGGCGCGGGCCAGGGCGTTGCTCGGGGTCCGGGTGGACGAGCCGAGCCCCCTGCCGTCGGCGGGCTCACGGGGGGCCCGTGGCCAGAAGCTCGGGTTCTTCGGGCGGATGATGCTGACGTTGAAGGACCCGGTCGGCTGGCGCACCCTGCTGTACGACTTCGTCCGGCTGCCGTGGGGCGTTTTCACCTTCTCCTTCGTGCTCGTGTCGTTCTTCGTGCTGTGGCCGGTGCTGCCGTTCCTGGCCCGGGGGCTCACGAACGTGGACCGGGTGATGGTGCGCGGGCTGCTGTCCCCCTCCGACGAGTTGGAACGCCGTATCGCCGAACTGGAGTCCGACCGGGGGGTCGTCGTCGACACGGCCGCCGCCGATCTGCGGCGTATCGAACGCGATCTGCACGACGGGGCCCAGGCCCGGCTCGTGAACCTCGCGATGGGGCTCGGGCTGGCCAAGGAGAAGCTCCTGGAGGGGCAGGCCGACGAACACGTGGCGGCGATGGTCGACGAGGCGCACGGTGAGGTGAAGCTCGCGCTTCAGGAGCTGCGGGATCTGGCGCGCGGGATCCATCCGGCCGTGCTGACCGACCGCGGGCTGGACGCGGCGCTGTCCTCGGTGGCCTCGCGGTGCACCGTGCCGGTGCAGGTGACCGCCGACCTGCCGGCCAGGCCTGCCCCCGCCATCGAGGGCATCGCCTACTTCACGGTCTCCGAGCTGCTCCAGAACATCAGCAAGCACAGCGGGGCGCGGAACGCGTCCGTCGACGTCTGGCGCACCGACGACCGGCTGCTGATCCAGGTCTGGGACGACGGGCGCGGCGGTGCGCGGCTCGACGGCGGTACGGGAATGGCAGGGCTGGCCGACCGACTGGGCGCGGTGGACGGGCTGTTCGTCATCGAGTCGCCCGAGGGCGGGCCCACGACCGTCACGGCCGAGCTGCCCTGGCGGGAGCGGGTCGAGGCGTAGGCGTCGGGCGTAGGTAGGGAAAACCCCCGGGGGAAGACGCCTACGTGCTCCATGGTCCGTGGGGTTCGGCGCGAGCAGGCTGATGGCAGACAAACGGGCGAGCCCATGCGCTGACGATCTGGCTATCTGGCTAGCTGGGCTGACTAGTAGAACGGACTGGGGCGATGGCCATGGAGTACGGACAGGGGTACGGGGGGCAAGGTGGCCCCGGGGCCGGATTCCACGGCTCGGCCGACGGGGGTGCCGGGGGCGCCGGGCAGGGGAGGCGGCCTCGGTTGCCGGCCGCGTTGCGGGCGCCCGTCGAGGCGCGCAGTTGGCGTGAGTTCGGGTACGTGCTGCTGAGTCTGCCGGTCGGCGTGCTGGTGTTCTCGTACGCCGTGACCTTGCTGTTCGCCGGTTCGCTGCTCCTCGTCACCTTCCTCGGGATTCCGGTACTGGCCGTGGGTCTGGCGGGGTGCCGCGGGTTCGGTGTGCTGGAGCGGAAGATGGCCCGTGGGCTGCTCGGGCTCGACATGCCCGAACCGGAGCCGGTGCGCGCGCGGAGGTCCGGGGCGACGGGCTGGATGGGGGCCGTGCTCAAGAGCGGTACCTCGTGGCGGCACCTGCTCTACTCGGTGCTGCATCTGCCGTGGGCGATGTTCTCGTTCGTGGTCGCGGTGATCTTCTGGGTGTACGGCTGGGCGCTGCTCACGTATCCGCTGTGGTTCTGGCTCTTCCCGATGTACGGCGGACAGGACGGTCTTCAGCTGTACGGCGACGAGACCCACAGCGTCTACCTCGACAACCCGTTCGAGATCACCGTGACCGCGCTGGTCGGACTGCTGTTCACCATCGCCACGCCCTGGATCGTGCGGGCGCTGACCCAGGTGGACCGGGTGATGGTGCAGGGGCTGCTCGGGCCGTCGCGGCTGGTGACACGGGTCGTCGAGCTGGAGTCCGACCGGGGGGTGGTCGTCGACACCGCCGCGGCCGATCTGCGGCGCATCGAGCGGGATCTGCATGACGGGGCGCAGGCCCGGCTGGTGGCCCTGGCGATGGACCTCGGGCTCGCGAAGGAGAAGCTCACGGAGGATCCGCGGGCTGCGGCGCGGATGGTGGAGGAGGCGCACGGTGAGGTGAAGACGGCGTTGCGGGAGCTGCGGGATCTGGCGCGCGGGATACATCCGGCGGTGCTCACGGATCGGGGGCTGGACGCGGCGCTGTCGGCGGTGGCTTCCCGGTGCGTGGTGCCGGTGCGGGTGGACGTGGATCTGACGGAGCGGCCGGCTGCGGCGATCGAGGGGATCGTCTACTTCACGGTGTCGGAGTTGCTGCAGAACGTGAGCAAGCATGCGCGGGCGTCGGGGGCGTCGGTGGATGTGTGGCGGGTGGCGAACCGGCTGATGCTGCAGGTGATGGATGACGGGGCGGGGGGTGCC
>NZ_LGDW01000464.1 GCF_001280005.1 Streptomyces sp. NRRL WC-3618
CGCTCAGCCCCACCACCGGCTTACGCGATCCGCTCCAGCACCACCGGCGCCGCCGCGAAGTCCGTGCCCGCCGCGCCGATGTCGTACGAACCCCCGACCGCCTGGAGCGCGTACTCGAAACGCTCCGGCGTGTCCGTGTGGAGGGTCAGCAGGGGCTGGCCCGCCGTGACCGTGTCGCCCGGCTTGGCGTGGAGTTCGATGCCCGCGCCCGCCTGCACCGGGTCCTCTTTGCGTGCACGCCCCGCGCCGAGCCGCCAGGCGGCCACGCCGATGTCGTACGCGTCCAGGCGGGTCAGGACGCCCGAGGACGGCGCCTTGATGACGTGCTGTTCCCTCGACGTGGGCAGCGGGGCGTCCGGGTCGCCGCCCTGGGCCGCGATCATCCGGCGCCACACGTCCATCGCGGAGCCGTCCGCCAGCGCCTTCGCCGGGTCGGCGTCGCGCACGCCGGCCGCGTCGAGCATCTCGCGGGCCAGGGCGAGCGTCAGTTCGACCACATCGGCGGGGCCGCCGCCCGCGAGGACCTCGACCGACTCCCGCACCTCCAGCGCGTTGCCCGCCGTCAGGCCGAGCGGAGTCGACATGTCGGTCAGCAGCGCGACCGTCTTCACTCCGTGATCCGTGCCCAGGCCCACCATCGTGGACGCCAACTCGCGCGCGTCCTCGATCGTCTTCATGAAGGCGCCGGTGCCCACCTTCACGTCCAGGACCAGCGAGCCCGTGCCCTCCGCGATCTTCTTCGACATGATCGACGAGGCGATCAGCGGGATCGCCTCGACCGTGCCGGTGACGTCGCGCAGCGCGTACAGCTTCTTGTCCGCCGGGGCCAGGCCGTCGCCCGCCGCGCAGATCACCGCGCCCGTGCCGTCCAGGACGCTCAGCATCTCCTCGTTGGAGAGCAGCGCCCGCCAGCCCGGGATCGACTCCAGCTTGTCCAGGGTGCCGCCCGTGTGGCCTAGGCCGCGGCCCGAGAGCTGCGGTACGGCGGCGCCGCAGGCCGCCACCAGGGGGGCCAGCGGGAGGGTGATCTTGTCGCCGACGCCGCCCGTGGAGTGCTTGTCGGCAGTCGGGCGGGACAGGGAGGCGAAGTTCATACGCTCGCCGGACGCGATCATCGCCGCCGTCCAGCGGGCGATCTCGCGGCGGTTCATGCCGTTGAGCAGGATCGCCATGGCGAGCGCGGACATCTGCTCGTCGGCGACCTCGCCGCGCGTGTACGCGTCGATGACCCAGTCGATCTGCTCGTCACTGAGTTCACCGCGGTCCCGCTTGGTGCGGATGACGGAGATGACATCCATGGACAGGAGCGTCATGACTTTTGGCTTCCTTCCGGTGGTTCTGAGAAGCCGTGCGGCCCCCCGGAGTTGGTCGAGCACCTACTCCGGGGGGCCGTACGGGAATTACTTGGTGAGATGGTCCGGGCCGAAGGCCTGGGGAAGCATCTCGGAGAGGGGCAGGATGCCCGCCGGGGTCTCCAGGAGCAGGGTCGCGCCCCCGAACTCGTACAGCAGCTGCCGGCAGCGGCCGCACGGGACGAGGACGTCGCCCTTGCCGTCCACGCACGTGAAGTGCGTCAGCCGCCCGCCGCCCGTGCGCTGCAGCTCGGAGACCAGGCCGCACTCGGCGCACAGGCCGAGGCCGTACGACGCGTTCTCGACGTTGCAGCCCGAGACCGTGCGGCCGTCGTCGACCAGGGCGGCGGCGCCTACCGGGTAGTCGGAGTAGGGGGCGTACGCCCGGGACATCGCGTCCCGGGCCACCTCCCGCAGCGCGCCCCAGTCGACGTCCGTCACTTGCCCTGGCCCTTCCGGTAGCGCATGCCGTCCGCCTTGGGCATCCGCAGGCGCTGCGCGGACAGCGACAGCACCAGCAGCGTGACGACGTACGGGGTGGCGCCCACGAAGTCGCTCGGGACCTCGTCGGTGACCAGGTACCAGACCAGGACGCCGGCGGCCACCATGAGGCTGATGCCGCCCTGCCAGTGCGCCTTCTTGTACAGCTTCCAGCCGGCCATCGCCAGGAGCAGCACGAACAGCAGGAGCAGCAGCGCGTGGACGGTCTCGCCGCCGTTGCGCAGCTGGAGTGCGTCGGAGTAGCCGAACAGGCCCGCGCCCATGGCGAGTCCGCCGGGCCGCCAGTTGCCGAAGATCATCGCGGCGAGACCGATGTAACCGCGTCCGCCGGTCTGACCCTCCAGGTAGGTGTGCGAGGTGACCAGCGCCAGGAAGGCGCCGCCGAGGCCGGCGAGGCCGCCGGAGACGGCCACGGCGATGTACTTGTACTTGTAGACGTTGACGCCGAGCGACTCGGCGGCGATCGGGTTCTCGCCGCAGGAGCGCAGCCGCAGGCCGAACGGGGTGCGCCACAGCAGCCACCAGCTGGCGACGAACAGCAGGGCCGCCAGGACCGTCACCACGGACAGGTCGGTGACCAGACCGCCGAGGATGCCGGCGATGTCGGAGATCAGGAACCAGTGGTGATTCTCGATGGAGTGCAGACCGCTGGACAGACCCGGGACGTCGAAGCTGGGCAGCGAGTCCACCGGCGGGGACTGCTTGGGGTTGCCGCCCGCGTCCGCCGCCTTGCCGTCCACGAAGAAGAGCTTGGCGAGGTACTGGGTGGTGCCGAGCGCGAGCAGGTTGATCGCGACACCGGAGACGATGTGGTCGACGCCGAAGGTGACGGTCGCGACCGCGTGCAGCAGGCCGCCGAGGACGCCGAAGCCGACGCCGCACAGCAGGCCGATCCAGGGGCTGGACTGCCAGCCGATCCAGCCGGCGCCGAAGGTGCCGAGGATCATCATGCCTTCGAGGCCGATGTTGACCACACCGGAGCGCTCGGACCACAGACCGGCGAGACCGGCGAGGCCGATCGGCACGGCGAGGCTGAGCGCGGCGGAGACCTGGCCCTCGGAGGTGAGCTGGTCCGAGCCGGAGATGACCCGGACCGCGGCGACGAGCAGCAGCGCACCGGCGACGATCATGAGGATCTGGCCGAGCGAGCGGCCCGACCGGGTGGGGGTGTCCGCCTTGGGTGCCGCGGGGGGCGGCGTGTCGGTCATCGTGGCAGTCATCACGCCACCTCCTGCTTCTGGGTCGGGGCTGCGGCCTGGGCGGCGAGCTCGGCGCCGACCCGCTGCTGCTGGCGCTTGAGTCCGTAACGGCGTACGACCTCGTAGGCGATGACGACGCACAGGACGATGACGCCCTGGATCACGCCGAGGATCTCCTTGTCGTAGCCCTCGAACTCCAGGTGGTTGGTGGTGCGCTCCAGGAAGCCCCACAGCAGGGCGCCCAGCGCGATACCGACCGGGTTGTTGCGGCCGAGCAGGGCGATGGCGATACCGGTGAAGCCGATGCCGACCGGGAAGTCGTTGCTGAACTGGTGGCTGTCGTTGAGCAGGGTCGGCATGCCGATCAGACCGGCCACCGCGCCCGAGATGAGCATGCTGGTGGCGATCATCTTCTTCACCGAGACACCGCTCGCGGAGGCGGCGGACTCGGACTGGCCGACGGTGCGCAGGTCGAAGCCGAACCGGGTGCGGCCGAGGACGAACCAGTACGCGACGCCGACGAGTACGGCGATGACGATGAAGCCCCACAGCTCGCCCGCGGCGCCGGTGTCGATCTGGAAGAAGTACGACGACTCCGGCAGCGGCTTGGTGGAGACGACCGTGCCGCCGGCCTGGAGCTCGGCGAGCTTTCCGGGCTGGAGCAGGTAGGCGATGATCGCGGTGGCGATCGAGTTCAGCATGATCGTCGAGATGACCTCGCTGACACCGCGGGTCACCTTCAGGATGCCCGCGATGCCCGCCCACACGGCGCCCGTGCCCATCGCGCACAGGATGATCAGCGGGATGGAGATCCAGGCCGGTGTGGTCAGCGCGCCACCGAGGACCGCGGCGAAGAACGCGGCGATGCGGTACTGGCCGTCGACGCCGATGTTGAACAGGTTCATCCGGAAGCCGATGGCCACCGAGACACCCGCCAGGTAGTACGTCGTCGCCTTGTTCAGGATGTAGACCTGGCTGTCGCTGGCGGAGCCGTAGGTCACCATGTCGCCGAAGGCGGCGCCCGGGTTCTTGCCGGTGGCCAGGATCACCAGGGTGGTGACGACGAGCGCGGCGACGACCGCCAGCAGCGGCGCCGCGATGCCGAGGAGCAGCCGCTCCTTGTCGATGCGTTGGGTCAGCTTGTTCATCGGGCGTCGTCCTCGTGGTCCGCTGCGGAGTCCGCTGCGTGCTCCAGGTGGCCGGTGGCCGCACCGGTCATGGCGGAGCCCAGCTCCTCGGGAGTGATGGTGGCGGGGTCGGCGTCGGCGACCAGTCGGCCGCGGTACATCACCCGCAGGGTGTCGGACAGGCCGATGAGCTCGTCCAGGTCGGCGGAGATCAGCAGCACGGCCAGGCCCTCGCGGCGGGCCTCGCGGATGTGGTCCCAGATCGCTGCCTGCGCACCGACGTCCACACCGCGGGTGGGGTGGGCGGCGATCAGCAGCTTGGGCGCGTGGCTCATCTCGCGGCCGACGATCAGCTTCTGCTGGTTGCCGCCGGACAGGGAGGCGGCGGTGACGTCGATACCGGGGGTGCGGACGTCGTACGCCTGGATGATGCGCTCGGTGTCGGTGCGGGCCGCCTTGATGTCGAGCAGCTGGCCGCGGGAGTTGGGCCTCTCGGTGACATGGCCGAGGATGCGGTTCTCCCACAGCGGGGCCTCGAGGAGCAGGCCGTGGCGGTGCCGGTCCTCGGGGATGTAGCCGACGCCGGCCTCGCGGCGGCGGCGGGTGGGGGTGTGGGAGATGTCGGTGTCGTCGAGGGTGATCGTGCCCGAGTCGGGGGTGCGGATGCCCATGATGGCCTCGACCAGTTCGGACTGGCCGTTGCCCTCCACTCCGGCGATGCCGAGGACTTCTCCCTTGTGGATGGTGAAGGAGATGTCGTCGAGGATGATCCGCTCGACGCCGTCGAGGTCGGTCTGGGCCAGGCGCAGGCCGTCCAGCTTCAGCAGCGGGACGTCGGTGACCGTGGACTCCTCGGTCTCCGGGGTGGGCAGTTCGCTGCCGACCATCAGCTCGGCGAGCTGCTTGGGAGTCGTACCGGCGGGCTCGACCGTGCCGACGGTGGTGCCGCGTCGGATGACGGTGATCTCGTCGGCGACGGAGAGGACTTCGCCGAGCTTGTGCGAGATGAAGATGACGGTGAGGCCCTCGGCCTTGAGCTCGCGCAGGTTGTCGAAGAGGGCGTCGACCTCCTGGGGCACGAGGACGGCGGTGGGCTCGTCGAGGATCAGGGTCTTGGCGCCGCGGTAGAGGACCTTGAGGATCTCCACGCGCTGGCGGTCGGCGACGCCGAGCTCCTCCAGCAGGACGTCGGTACGGACGTTCAGGCTGTACGCGTCGGAGATCTCCCTGATCTTCGCGCGGGCCTTGCCGCCGATGCCGTACAGCTTCTCCGCGCCCAGGACGACGTTCTCCAGGACGGTGAGGTTGTCGGCGAGCATGAAGTGCTGGTGCACCATGCCGATGCCGCGGGCGATGGCGTCGGCGGGGGTGTGGAAGGTGACCGTCTCGCCGTTCACGGTGACGGTGCCCTCGTCCGGCTGCTGCATGCCGTAGAGGATCTTCATCAGGGTGGACTTGCCGGCACCGTTCTCACCGCACAGGGCGTGCACGGTGCCCGTGCGGACGGTGATGTCGATGTCCTTGTTGGCGACGACGCCGGGGAATCGCTTGGTGATGCCGCGCAGTTCGACGGCAGCGGGAGGGCTGGACGCGTTGATGGCGCACTCTCCTCGGGGAAAGGGGCTGCGTAGGGGAGGGCAAGGCGTCGGCGACGCTAGCGCGGCAACTCCGTGCTACACGCGTAGAGTTGACACATTGTTATGGCCCGACGAGGGGGTTGTCGAGGCCCCCTCGTCGAGCCGGGTTCCGGCGGGAACCGTCAGGTCAGCTGGTCTTGACCTTGACGGTGCCGTCGACGATCTTCTTCTTCGCGGCGTCCAGCTGCGGCTGGATGTCGTCGATGAAGCCACCGCTGGTGGCCAGGCCCACGCCGCCCTTGGCGAGCGAGTAGATCTGGTTGCCGTTCAGCGGCGTGCCGTCGTTGACGGACTTGACGAAGTCGTAGACGCCGACGTCGACGTTCTTGACCATCGAGGTCAGGATGGAGTTCTTGTACTTGGCCAGACCCGGGATGTTGTACTGGTCCGAGTCCACGCCGATGCCCCAGGCGCCCTTGACGCCGGAAACGGCCTCGATGGAGCCGTTGCCGGAGGAGCCGGCCGCCGCGTAGATCACGTCGGCGCCGTTGTCGAGCTGGCCGGACGCGGCCTCCTTGCCCTTGTCGGGGCTGGCGAAGCCGGAGGTGTCGGAGCCGTGGGTCAGGTACTGGACGTCGACCTTGACCTTGGGGTTGGTGTCGTGCACGCCCTGGACGTAGCCCGCCGCGAACTTCTTGATCAGCGGGTTGTCCACGCCGCCGATGAAGCCGACGTGGTCCTTCTTGGTCTTCAGTGCGGCGGCGACACCGGCGAGGTAGGAGCCCTGCTCCTCCGTGAAGGTGATGCTGTCGACGTTCTTGGCGTCCACGACCGAGTCAATGAGGCCGAAGTTGATCTTCGGGTACTTCGCGGCGACCTTGCCCACGGAGGTGGCGTACGTGTAGCCGATGGCGACGATCGGGTTGTAGCCGGCGTCCGCCAGGTCGGTCAGGCGCTGCTCGCGGTCGGCCTCGGTGTCGGAGGACTTGGCGGTCAGCTCCTTGATGGAACCGCCGAACTCCTTCTCCGCCTTGTCGGCGCCGCGGGCGGCGGAGTCGTTGAAGGAGCGGTCACCACGGCCGCCGACGTCGTAGGCGAGGCCGATCTTGATGCCGCCCTTGCCGCCTTCCGACGACGAGGGAGAGGACGAGCTGCCCTTCTCGGAGGAGGTGCTGCCACACGCAGTGGCAGTCAGTGCGAGAGCTGCGGTGGCGATACACGCAGCGGAAAGCTTGGCTACCCGGCGCACGGGGGGCTCCTTCACCTGACCTGAGCGCCTTGTCGGCGCTTCATGTGAGCACCATGCCAGTGCTCGGGCCTGGACGCCCCTGCGGCGTCGGCTTCGCGGCATCGTAACGCGCGTAGATGTCGGAAAGAGACCTACACCGAAGCTGTTATCGATTCGAGGCAAACGCCGTCTGAACTCGGGGTCTGAAGGCCTCACACACCCCTGTTCCAAAGTGTGCACAATTGGCTTACAACCATGTTGCGCCAGGCGGCGAACCGTCCTTGAGGGTGCTCCCGTCATGCGCCCACCACTCCACGACATCCGGTGACACCGCTCCACGCCGGCCCTGATCGCCGCCCCACTGATGCCCCCTCACACATCACGGGCTCACTGGAGGCGCAGCAGCGAGGCGGACACGACTCGGGGACACGCTCTCCAGGTGCTCCGAGATCGCATTGGTCAGCTCTCCCCGGACGCGGTGACACCAAAACCAGGACATCCATCCCGCAATCAGGGCATCACCGCCCCGGCAGGGCCTCCATCGAGGGCGATTCCGGCTGCGGCCTACGGATTTCTCCAGCTTGATCGACTGCACCACCTGGCCGAACGCCATATCACAAACTCTGCGATTGAAGACTTGAATTGAATTTGAAAGCCGTTCGGCAGATCGAACGGCCCCATGGACCCTCAAGAATCACTCAAATCTCTGTCATTGCCATGTCACCCCGTGGTGTGATCAATCCGTAACGGCGACCCCGACCGGGTTGCCGAAAAATCAGGGGGTAAGCGTGAAGATGCATGCTGCAGCAGTCATGACCGGTCTGCTGCTCATGGCCGGTGCGACACCGGCACTCGCCGATGACCTCGAGGCGCAGCCGCCGACCGTCGACTCCGCGACAGCCGTGACCGGAGTGGAAAGCGACGAGCCGCTGCAGGAGGATCTCGCGATCCAAGGCGAGGTCGACGGCCCGAAGTTGAGCGAGCCCAACTCCTCACCGGGCAGCCACTGCAGCGAGGGAGGACCTTTTGTTCACATCACGCAAAACGTGAAGAACACGATGTCCGTGAAGTACTCGACATACGTCACGAACAACAAGTCCTACGCGATCGATTACACCTTTACTTCACAGAGGTCGGGAACTACGACCATAGGCGCCTCCCTCACCCTCAGTGGGGAATTCAAGGTGATGTGGCTCGGGAAGATCAAAGCCGAAGTGAACGCCAACGCCTCGAAGAGCTGGACGTCGTCGCTGAACGTCGGAACCAGCGGAAAGGTGCAGGCGCACTCGACCGTCACCGGCGACTACGGAATCATGAAGGAAAACATCAAGGGCTACACGGCCACGCTCAACGGTGACTGCTCGGTGACCAACAAGAAGAACATGACGGTGTGGGCGCCCTACCGAGAAGGCTGGGAGATCAACTGACCTCGGCTGACCATCGGAGCGGCCCCGGCTCCGCCGCCGGGGCCGCGGCATCACACCAAGGAGAATCCATGGGCCGCTGGGCCATCGCCGTCCCTACACTGGTCGTCCTGTTGCTCACGGCCGCCTGCGCGGCAACCGACGGCACGGCAACCCACGACACCAAGAGCTCCCATGCCGCACAGCCCAGTCAGTCCAGGCAGTCCGGCCACTCCGGCCAGTTCGTCAAAGGATCAGAACTCGACCTTCCGGCCAGGGCACAGCTCCTCGTCCCCGTGGCCAAGGGAACCGCGGATACCGACCTTCCCACGTTCAAACCGTTGACGGACGCCTACACCGTCCACGCCAGTTGCTCAGGGGCGGGCATCGTGACCATCGTCGACCGGAAGCACCCGGACCAGGCCCCCAACCGCGTCAAATGCGACGGGCCCATCACCATCGGGCAGGTCTACACGGACCTGGTCAACCAGGCCCTGTCCGTACACGTCAGCGGTGGTGCGGCGACATGGAGGATAGCCGTCGTGTCGGGCACGCACTCCATGTGATCAAGCAGGCCAGTCCTCAAACGGTGGCGCTGACCGAAGGTTGACCGAAGCCGGGGAAAAATTGACCGAGTACAGGCAAAGGCAAAACTGGGTCCGCCCTACGTTCTGACCCATGCCCCCACAGCCATCGCCTCTCCCCAGGGCCGCCGGTGCCCGCCCCGCCCTCCCGGTGTTGCCGTACCGCAAGCCCACCAAGGGCCGCGACTACTGGGTCCTCGACGACGTCCTGCCCGGCGTGGACGCCGTACGCGAGCGGTGTCTCGCCAAGGACGACTGGATCAAGGGCCACCCCTACACCTCGGAGAGCTGGCCGGGGCTACGGGCGATGCCGGGTCTCGAACCCGCCGAGCTGGGGCGGATCGAGCGGCTGGTGAAGCAGGCGACCGGCGCGAAGGAACTCTGGGTGCAGCAGGCCCCCGGCGGCGGCACCCTCAACCACAACTGCGTCCAGGTGGTCGGCGAGGGCGAGAGCACGCCCCGCCCGCACACGGACTCCCGGGCGCTGTGCCGGTACGCGGCCGTGCTCTACCTCAACCCCGGTGTCCCCAAGGACTGCGGCACCAGCTTCTTCCGGCAGTCCCTGCCCGGCGGGCGCCTCGGCGGCAACACGGTCCAGGCCCCGCACAACAACCTGGTCGACGCGCTGGGCACCCGGTTCGTGACACCGGACGCCTTCGAGGAGGACGTACGCGTCCCGCACAAGTACAACCGCCTGCTGCTCTACAACGCCAACCTCGTGCACAGCGCGACCGGCTACTGCGGGACGGCACTGGAGGAGAAGCGGATGACCGCAGTGTTCTTCTGGATGGCGTGAGCCTCTTCTGACTTCCGTGCCCTTCAGGCCTGGGGTGTCGTGCCGGGTGACCGGAACCGCACCCGGCATGGCACCCCTCCCCGGCCTCCCTACGCTTTCCGCTCCCGCGCGTCGATCAGCGCGGCGGCCGTGAACATCTCCACGCCGACCGTGATCGCGTACTCGTCGGCGTCGAAGTCGCCCTGGTGCAGATCGCGCACCACCCGCTCCCCCGGCGTGCGTACGCCGAGCCGGGCCATCGCGCCGGGCACGTGCTCCAGGTACCAGGAGAAGTCCTCGCCGCCGAGGCTCTGCGTGGTGTCCTCGACGGAGTGGAGGCCGCGTCGGGCCGTCATGGCGTCGCGCAGCAGCTCGGTGACCTCCGCGTCGTTGACGACGGGCGGCACCCCGCGCACGTAGGTGATCTCGGACTTGGCCCGGTACAGGCCGGCGATCTCGTCGACGGCCGCGTGGACGAGGTCGGGGGCCTGGTGCCAGGTCTCGAGGTCGAGGCAGCGTACGGTCCCGGAGAGCTCGGCGTGCTGCGGGATCACGTTGCAGGCGTGACCGGACTCGATGCGGCCCCAGACCACGGAGAGCCCGCTGCGCGCGTCGACGCGCCGGGCGACGAGCGCGGGCACCTCGGTGGCGACCCGGGCGGCGGCGGTGACGAGGTCGGTCGTGAGGTGGGGACGCGCGGTGTGACCGCCGGCGCCGTCGAGCGAGATCTCCAGCCGGTCGCAGGCGGAGGTGATGGGCCCGTGGCGCAGTCCGATCCGTCCGGCGTCGACCTTCGGGTCGCAGTGCACGGCGATGATCCGGCCCACCCCGTCGAGCGCGCCGCACTCGATCGCGTCGGCGGCGCCGCCGGGCAGCACCTCTTCGGCGGGCTGGAACAGCAGGCGCACCGGTCGCGGCAGCAGGCCCTGCTGGTGCAGGTCGGCGAGGACGAGTCCGGCGCCGAGGACGACGGCCGTGTGCACGTCGTGGCCGCAGGCGTGGGCGCGGCCGGGCACGGTGGAGCGGTACGCGCACTCACTCTTCGTGTCCGGGATGGGGAGGGCGTCGATATCGGCGCGCAGGGCGAGCATCGGCACGGCGGTGCCGTTGTCGTGGCCCTCAGGGTCGGCGTCGATGTCGCCGATGTCACAGATGAGCCCAGTTCCGGTGGTGAGTACGCGCGGCTTGAGGCCGGCCTTCTCGAGCCGTTCCTTGATCGCGGCGGTGGTGCGGAACTCCTGGTTGCCGAGCTCCGGGTGCATGTGCATGTCGCGTCGGAACGCGACGAGCTCGGCGTGCAGCGCCTCCGGCAGCGTGCCGGGAAGCACGGCTTCGCCGGGGAGGTCGACCTCGGACTCTCGGGACGTCAATTGGTTCACCCTCTGAAGGGTAGGACGCCCAGGCGGTCAGCTGACCAGGATCAACAAAATTTCAACCTATTAGAGGAAGAAAACCTGATCGCCAAGGCATACTCACGATCGTGGATGGGTAAACTCGGGCCCTTTCCCGGCAGCCACTTCCGTCTACCTGCGTCCACGATGCCACGGCGTCCCCCGCTTCGACCGAACTGTCCACCCACCGAAACGTCCACGGTCAGGGCGGTGAACACTCGCTGTCGCCCTGGAGAACGCCCCCCTCGGCCGGGCGCCCCGGGTAACGTGCACCCCTGTGACCGCCCCCAACGTGACGTCCATAACAGACTCCATCAAGTCCTTACTCCCCGACGTACCGGACTTCCTCGACGCCACCCGCGCGTCCTACGACGCGATGGCCGCCGACTACACAGAGCGATACGCGGACCACTTGGCGGACCTGCCGGTGGACCGCGCCCTCGTCGCCGCCTTCGCCGAGCTGGTGCGGGCCCGGGGCTCCGAGCCCGTCGCGGACATCGGTTCCGGCCCCGGCCATGTGACCGCGAGACTGCACGACCTCGGCGTACCGGTGTTCGGCGTCGACCTGTCCCCGCGCATGGTGGCGCTGGCCCGCCGGGCCCACCCAGAACTCCGGTTCCACGTGGGCTCGATGACGTCGCTGGACCTCCCGGACGAAACCCTGGGCGGGATCCTGGCCCTCTACTCGATCATCCACGTCCCGGACAGCGGCCTGTCCACGGTGTTCGAGGAGTTCCACCGCGTACTGGCCCCCGGCGGCCACGTCCTGCTCGGCTTCCAGACGGGCCCCGAGGACGAACACCTGCGCCTCACGGAACGCTTCGGCCACGAGATGTCGCTGGACTACTGGTTCCGCACCCCGGACCGGGTCACCGAACTCCTGACCAAGGCAGGCCTGACGTCACACGCGCAAACGATCCGCGAGCCGTACGAGGAGGAGACGCGCCCACGCGCGTACCTGCTGGCACGCAAGCCGCAGTAGCCGGGCGCGGGGGCCGCGGGCCTCAGCCCGTCGCCTTCGCTTCCTTCGTCGGGCGGGACGGCTCCGTCGACACCCGTTGCACGTCGCGGGCCGAGCCCGTGACGCCCGACAGGAAGCCCTGGGCCCGTGGTGAGGCGCTCGCGGTCAGCCAGGCCGGGTCGATGTCGCAGACGGCGACCTTGACGTCCGTGCCCGCCAGGGCCAGGGGGAGGGTGTGGACGACCGTCGACGGGAAGCTGAGGATCGTACGGCCGATGGGGCCGCGGCGGGCGATCAGTTCCAGGGGGAGGTCCGGGCGGACCACCTCCAGGCCGGTGCAGGCCGCCAGGTCGTGGAGTTTCTCGGCGCTCTCGCGGCGGTGCGCGAAGTAGCGCTTCACTCCGTGGGCCGTGGCCAGGGTACGGACCGCGTCGCGGTAGCGGTCGGCGTCGACCACGCCCGTCTCGACCAGGGACGTACCGACCATGTCGGCACCGTCGGAGATGTGCGGGGGCCCGAAGCGGGACCGGGTCCAGGCGAAGTCGTTGTACGTGACCTCGACGCCCTGGGGGGTGTCCTCGATCGGCATCGAGGAGAAGATCTCGACCCGGCGCCGGCCGCCCGGGGTCAGCCGTCGGCGTGCCTTCGACGACACCGGGATGAACAGCAGGTCCCGCGCTCCGGGGCGCTGTGACTTGCGGTGCCAGCGCACCAGGCGTTCACCGCGCGCCAGTTGGGAGACGAACTCCATGGTCGCCGTGCCGTCGTCGACCACGACGAGGTCACGGGCCTTGGTGATGTTGAGAAGTACCTGTACGTAACGGGAGAACGGGTCGCCCATCACGATCCGCCGCGTCCTGCGCAACAGGGGGGCGAGGCCGCCGATCGTGCGGAAGGGCGCCGACGTACCGTCGCGCGCGTCCTCCCAGCGGACCTCATGGCCTTCCTCGCGGGCGAGTTCGGCCATGCGGCGCAGCTGGCCCCGGGTCATCGGGTCGACCGGGGAGAGAACCACCAGGGTCAGTCCGCCCGCGGCGGGTTCCCGGTGGATCTCCGGCCGGCTCTGGCCTCTGCGCCAGCGGCGCGACGCCTGTCCGGGGACTCTGGCTTTGCCTTTTTTGCTGGTGGAAACAGCCGGCGCCGGACCGCCGGCCCCCTCCGGGCTGGGCGCATGCGTGTGCGCATGCGCCCATTCCAGCACGTTCAGAAGCTGGACCGGGCTCTCGACGAAGGCGAGAGTCTGGGGGCCGGTGGTACCGGCGCGTGGGCTCATCGACGTACGACCGTCGCTTCCGTGAGTACGGATTGGGGGATCCGCGTGGACGGAGTGGTCACCGGCTGGCGCCGGTGAAGCCGCTGAGTGGGGTGGATCAGGCGGTGACGGGCTCGCCCGCCGCAGCCGCGATCTCCGCGTCGGCGATGACGCCGGAGACACGACGGAGCTTCTTCATGGGGCCGATCTCGGACTCGTAGACCTTCTTGACGCCGTCGCCGAGGGACTCGGAGATGGTGCGGATGTCACGGACGAGGCGGGTCAGGCCCTGCGGCTCGACGGAGGCGGCCTGGTCGGAGCCCCACATCGCGCGGTCGAGGGTGATGTGACGCTCGACGAAGGTGGCACCGAGGGCGACCGCGGCCAGCGTGGTCTGCAGGCCCGTCTCGTGGCCGGAGTAGCCGATCGGAACGTTCGGGTACTCCTTCTCCAGCGTGTTGATCACGCGGAGGTTGAGCTCCTCGGCCTTCGCCGGGTAGGTCGACGTCGCGTGGCACAGCAGGATGTTGTCCGAGCCGAGGACCTCGACCGCGTGACGGATCTGCTTCGGGGTGGACATACCCGTCGACAGGATGACCGTACGGCCGGTCTTGCGCAGGGCGACGAGCAGCTCGTCGTCCGTCAGGGACGCGGAGGCGACCTTGTGGGCCGGGACGTCGAACTTCTCGAGGAACGCGACGGCCTCGGTGTCCCACGGGGAAGCGAACCAGTCGATGCCGCGCTTCTTGCAGTGCTCGTCGATCTGGCGGTAGTCGTCCTCGCCGAACTCCACACGGTGGCGGTAGTCGATGTAGGTCATGCGGCCCCAGGGGGTGTCGCGCTCGATGTCCCACTGGTCGCGCGGGGTGCAGATCTCCGGGGTGCGCTTCTGGAACTTGACGGCGTCGCAGCCGGCCTCGGCGGCCACGTCGATCAGCTTGAAGGCGTTCTCGAGGTCACCGTTGTGGTTGATGCCGATCTCGCCGCAGATGTACACGGGCTGGCCGGGACCGGCCGTCTTCGAGCCGAACGAGCGCAGGCGGGTGGAGGTCATGACTTTGGTTCCTTACTTCTTGTTGAGGGGGTCGAGAGAGGGGCCGAGGATCCAGCTGGCGATCTCTCGGATCGCGCCGTCGCCGCCGGGAACGGTGGTGACCGCGCGTGCGGCGCCGCGCACAACGTCGTGGGCGCTTGCGACCGCCACGGGCCAGCCCACCAGGGCGAAGCACGGGAGGTCGTTGACGTCGTTGCCGACGTAGAGCACGCGCTCCGGCGCGATGCCCTGCTCCTCGCACCACTGCTTCAGCGCGAGGTCTTTCCGGTCGATGCCGTGCAACACGGGCAGCTGTAGCTTCCGTGCGCGGGCGGCGACGACCGGGTTCTGTTCCGAGGACAGGATCAGCAACTTGAGGCTGCTCTTGCGCAACGCTGCGATTCCGAGGCCGTCACCGCGATGCACGGAGACGAACTCCCGTCCTTCGGAGTCGATCAGCACCCTGTCATCTGTCTGGGTGCCGTCGAAGTCGAGTACGACCGCGTCGATGTCATCGGCGGTCGGAAGGGCGCCGGGGCGGTTCGCGTCGAAGAGCGTCGCGAGGGCCCGGGCGCGGGCGAGGTCGTGCGGGTCGTCGATCTCCAGCACGCGGGCCGGGTCGGTGCGCACGGGTTCGGTGTGACCGAAGAAACGGTGCTTCGACTGGCGGAAGCCCGTCGCGTCCATGGCGTAGACGGCGCCGGTCTCCAGGAGGTCCTGGGGGCGGTCCTGGCGGCGGGGCCGGAAGGACTTGTCGTGATTCACGCCATAGCCGCCGCCGACGGTGACCGTCTCGGTGGCCACGGAGCCGGTGCCGGCCTCGACCGCCGTGCGCTCGCCGGGCGCAGCCTGCGGGTCGTCGGCGGCGTCGCGCCAGATGAAGCCGTGGAAGGGGGCGACGGTCAGCGCGCTGTCCGCACCGTTGTGCACAACCGCGTTGACGACGCCGTCGACATCCTCGCGGATGATGAACGGGCTGGTGCACTGCACGAGCAGGACCACGTCGACCTTGGTGCCGTGCAGCGTCTCGTGGGCGTCCATGGCGTGCAGGACGGCGGCCTCGGAGGTCGCGGTGTCACCGGCGATGGCGGCGGGACGCAGCACGACCTCGGCGCCGGCCTGGCGGGCGGCGGCGGCGATCGCCTGGTCGTCGGTGGAGACGACGACGTCCGTGACCAGCTTGGCCGCGAGGCACTCGCGCACCGCGCGGGCGACCAGCGGGACCCCGCCGACGGGCAGCAGGTTCTTCGCGGGGACGCCCTTGGAGCCGCCTCGCGCGGGAATGACCGCGAGCACGCGGGGCCGCGCTGTCGCTCGGCCCGCTTCCGGGTTGGACTCCGGGTTGGACATTGCCTGTACTCCTTGACGCTCTTCGCGTTCGTGACGGGGAATCCGGTCGCTCACAGCTCCCCCATACGCCGGATCACGGGCGCGACGCGCTGCACGCCGTGCCGGTAGGCGCCGCGGGCCGCGCGACGCACGATCTGCCGCACCGCTCCCGGCTCCTTGTCGGCGGCCGGCGCCCCGGGCAGCGGAACGCCGTCGGGGCCGAGGTGGTGCCGAGCGAGAATACCCGGCAAATATCCGGGAGCCGTCATCGGTGTGTAATACGGGGCCAGCGGCGGAAGCTTCGAGGATCCCAGAAGACGGTCGATCCTGTCGCGTGCCGTATCAAAGGCGGACTCGTACGAGCCTCCCCCAGAGGGGGTGCCCCCAGCCGCGACCCCCTGCCTGGCCACCCATGAGGCGTCAGGAACGGGCTGGTGACCGGCGTCGAGCTGCTCCCAGGAGGCGAGGCAGCCGGATCCCACGAAGTGGTGGTTGCCGAGCGACTCACGCACCCCGAGGTCGCTCAGCACGACGGTCGGGATGCTGCGGTGCAGGGACTCCAGGGCGGCCGTGGAGCTGATCGTGACCAGCAGGTCCGTACGGTCCAGGACCTCGCCCATGTGCCCGTAGACGAGCTTGAAGTTGGGCGGAAGGTCGGCGCGCTGGGCAAGTTTCTGGTACGGCAGTTCCTCGATGTGCGTGGTGTGCTCGCCGGGCTTGGAGCGCAGCTTGAGGAGCACCTCGCGCTCGGGGTGCAGCTTGGCGTGCTGCACGAGGCGGTCCAGCAGATACGTACGGTCCTTGCGGCTCTCCGGGACGGAGGGCTGGGCGGCGAACACCACGGTGTAGGGGTGACCATGGTCACCTGTGTAAGAAGCGCCACCCAGGAAGGGGAGTGCGACTTCGGTCACAGAGGAGGAGTCGGCGCCGACACCGTCGTATACGGCCTTGAACCGGTCGGCGTCCTGACGGGAGTTGGCGAGGACCAGGTCGGCGCCGTGGCGCAGCAGGAGGCCGTCGGTCAGCTTCTCGTAGACGACGCCGACATAGCCGGTGACGACGACAGGGCGCAGGGCCTGGTCCTGCCACACGTGCGTCAGGCCGTGGAGCATCGCCTGGACGCCGCCCCCGACGAGGGCGAGGACAAGGATGTCGTACGGCTCCTCCTGGTCCATGGCCCGCAGGAACTCCAGGGCGGTCACCTCGCGCAGCGAGTCGGCCGTGACGCCGACCTCCTGGAGCTGGCGGGCCGTGGGCGTGGCTCTGCCTCTGAGGAGGTAGCCGTCGAGGTGAATGTCTGAATTATCAGGAGAAATACGACTGGCGGTGAGTGCACCCCATTTCCACCGAGTGTCTGAATCGGCGAGAACGGCGACCCTCATGGGGCTCGAGGTACTGGCTGGCACGCCCAAGACCTTAAGCCGACATGGGGTGCTTCCGCCCAATCGCGAGGCAACAAAGGGTTAACAAAAGATCTACGCGGCCTGATACGGGGCGCCATACACACAGAAACCCCCTTGATTCACCGGGCCGACACATGCCGTTCGTCCGTGATCAAACCCCGGGTAAAGTAGGAGCTCCGGAGAGGCTCTAACCTGGACGCGTGGTCAAGCTCTCCGTCATCGTGCCGTTCTACAACGTGCAGCAATATGCGCCCGACACTCTGAAGAGCCTCCGCGCCAACGCGCGTGAGGACTTCGAGTTCATTCTCGTCGACGACTGCTCGCGCGACGAGACTCCGGACATCCTCGCGCGCGCAGAGCGCGAGCTGCCGGGCGCCGTGCTGGTCAGCCACGAGAAGAACGGAGGACTGGCCACCGCCCGCAACACCGGGATCGACAAAGCGCGTGGCGAATACCTCACGTTCCTCGATGGCGACGACTGGCTCGCCCCCGGCTATTTCTCCCAACTCCTCGCTTCTATTGAGGACTTGGGCTGCGATTTCGTCCGTACGGATCATGTGCAGTGCACGGGCAAGGCGCGCGCGATCCACCGGGTTCCGCACGGCCGGCGCGGGGTGGTGATGTCTCCGCGGGACGCGATTCTGCCGACCGACCGCACCACGTCCGTCGACTACGCCTACGCCTGGGCGGGCATCTACCACCGCCGGCTCGTCGACCGCGGCGTCCTGCACTTCAGGGACGGACTGCGCACGGCGGAGGACCGGCCGTGGATCTGGAAGCTGCACCGGGAGGCGGAGTCGTTCGCCGTGGTGGGGCTGCTCGGCGTCTTCTACCGGCGCGGGGTCACCTCGTCCCTCACCCAGATCGGTGACACCCGGCAACTGGACTTCATCCGGGCCTTCGACCAGGTGATCGAGGAGACGGCACGGGATGCCGAGGCCGATAGGCTGCTGCCCAAGGCAGTGCGCACGTACTGCGCGATCATGGCCCATCATCTCGGATCGATCGAGAGGTTCGAACCCGCCGTGGCTCGAGAATTGCGCTCACTGAGCTCAGCCGCCCTGAAGCGGATGCCGCAGGACGTCCTCACGGAGGCGATCAACTCCATGGACGCCACGCGCGCCGCCCGGCTGCGCCGAGTGCGGCGCAGGCCCGTCGCGGCGGAGAAGGTGGCCGGCTGATGGCTCGCACCACTCAGATCTTCGTCGCGTCCACGCTGTACGGCGCCGCCACGGTGGCCGCCGCGCTGGACGCGGGGCTCTTCGAACCGGCCGACCGGCGGCTGCTGTTGGTGACCAACAACACCGCCGCCCCCGAGATCAGCCCCGGCCTCGACGAGATGTCCGGATTCGACCGCGTCCGGGAGCGTTTCGACGGGGTGCTCTCGTGGAACGAGGCCATCTCCCCGTTCCACCCCAGCGGCTGGAGCCCGCGCACCGACGACATCCCCATATGGGAGCGTCATCTGCGGCTGCTGTGGAACCTCGGTGACGACAACATCCAGCTGGCCGTCGAGTCCGTCCAGGTCAATCCCGCGCTCGCGCTGTGCCGCCTGTTCACCGGCTCGCCCGTCGACGTCTACGCGGACGGCCTGATGAGCTACGGCCCCACGCGCGACAAGATCGACCCGCTGGTCGGCACCAGCATCAGACGGCTGCTGCACCTCGACCTCGTACCGGGGCTCAAGCCGCTGCTGCTCACCGAGTTCGGGGTGGAGCCCGAACTGGTGCCGTCGGAGGCGTTCCTCAAGGTCCTCGGCGAGCTCGCGGAGTCCGCGGCCGCCGAGGCGGAGGCAGCGGGCGAAACGGTCCCCGCGGCCGGCTCCGGCGACGGACCCGCCCTGCTGCTGGGCCAGTACCTCTCCGCGCTCAGCATCCTCACTCCCGAGGAGGAGGAGGAGCTGCACCTGCGCATGATGCGCGGCGCCGTGGCGCGAGGACACCGCGCGATCATCTTCAAGCCGCACCCCGTCGCACCCGCGCACTGGTCGCAGACCCTGGAGAACGAGGCGAAGAAGCTCGGCGCCGAGCTCACCGTCCTGGACCGGCCCGTGCTCGCCGAGGTGCTCTTCCAGCAGACCCGGCCCTCGCTCGTCGTCGGCTGCTTCTCCACCGGGCTGCTCACCGCGGCCGGTCTGTACGGCATCCCGGTCGCCCGGGTCGGCACGGACACCCTGCTGGACCGGCTCGCGCCGTACCAGAACAGCAACCGGGTGCCCCTGACCATCGTCGACGCGCTGCTGCCCGACCTGGAGGACGCCGCCGCGGTCGCCAAGTGGGCGATGCCGTCGCGCAAGCAGGTGGACGACGACCTGGCCGGACTGGTCAAGGCCGTCGGGTTCGCCATGCAGCCGAAGATCTACCCGCTGCTGCGGCCGGAGGCGGAGAAGTACCTCTCCACCCGGCTCAACTCGCATACCTGGCGCTACTTCAAGCGCCGCCGGCTGACCGCGCTGGCCCTGCCGGGCTCCGTGCCCGTGCAGTTGGCGTTCATCCCGCGCAACGCGACCGTGCGGCGCATCGCCCGCCGGGCGCGTGCGCTGGGCAAGACCGTGAAGAAGTAGAAGCGGGCAGTACCGTACGGCAGTTGCCCCCCGTTCCGTTGCGGAACGGGGGGCAACCCATGTGCGCCCTCGGGGGTCAATACACTGTCCTATCCTTCACCCGTACAACTTCTTCGCGGGTGCCGTGCGCTGCCCCTGACCCCTTCGGTCCCTGCTGCCCACAGTCCTTGTCCCGAAAGGCTTCTCGATGACCGCGGCCGACCAGACCATGGCACCCCCGCAGCCGGCACCGCCCCCGGTCGCGCGCGAGGGTGCCGAACCGGCCGGCCCCGCCGCGCCCGCCACGCCCACCCCCGCGCGGGCCGGCAGCCGACTGCGCGCGCTGGACGGGCTGCGGATTCTCGCCGCGCTGATGGTCTGCTTCTACCACTACGCGGGCCGCGGCGGCACGATCTCCGAGTCCTGGAACCAGTCGCCCAGCCTGACGTTCCCGACCCTGTCCCAGGCCGCGGCCTACGGCTGCCTCGGGGTGCAGTTCTTCTTCGTCATCAGCGGCTTCGTGATCTGCATGAGCAGCTGGGGACGGACGATAGGCGACTTCTTCCGCTCACGTATCGCCCGCCTCTACCCGGCGTACTGGGCCGCGATCGTCATCATCACCGTCGCCGCGTTCATGCTGCCCGTGGTCGTCCACCCGCTGCGGGCCGACGAGATCATGGTCAACCTGACGATGCTGCAGATGCCCATGGGTGTGCACCGGGTGCTCGGCGTGTGCTGGACGCTCTGGGCCGAGGTGCGCTTCTACGCGCTGTTCGCGCTGCTCGTGGTCTGGAAGGGTGCCAACTACCGGAGCGTGGTGATCTTCTGCCTTCTGTGGACGCTCGCCACGGCGTTGGCCGGGGTCACCCAGGACCCGCTGGTGAACGCGGTAGTGATGCCCGAGTACGCGCCCTTCTTCATCGGCGGCCTCGCGCTCTTCCTGATCCACAAGTTCGGCAGCGACCTGCTGACCTGGGGCATCGTCGCCGTCTCGTTCCTGCTCGGGCAGCGCTACGCGACGACGGCCCTGTGGCACCCCGGTGCGAACGGCGACTTCCACCGCAACCCGTATGTCATCCAGTTCATCGTGCTGCTCGCCTTCGTGGCCGTCGCGGTGGTCGCGCTGGGCTGGCTGAGCTGGATGAACTGGCGCTGGCTGACGGTCGCGGGCGCGCTGACGTACCCCTTCTATCTGATCCACGAGCACCTGGGCTGGTTCTTCATCCGGGTGCTGCACCGCGGCCTCGGCCTGGACCCGTATCTGACGCTGGCCGCCACCATCACGAGCATGCTGGTCCTGGCCTATGTGATTCACCGCACGGTCGAGAAGCCGTTCGGGCCCCGGCTCAAGCGCGCGATGACGGTGCAGGCGGCCCGGTTCACGAAGGCCTGACCCGGCCGGCCCTCCCCGGTCAGCGCTGCGCCTGTACCGCGCGGATTCGCCGTACGACCGCGCGGACCGTCGGATGGCGGCGCAGCGTCCGGGCGCGGACGGTGGTGCCGCCGGGGAGGCGGAGGCTGGTCAGGCGGCGGCGGTTGAAGTAGTGGGCGTTCGCCGCCGGCCGGGTGGTCAGCCAGTCGGCGACCTCGTCGCGCAGGCCGGCGTGCTTGCGGGACTGCATGCAGTACCCCACGGCGCGCACCAGCGGCGTCAGCCGCTCGGCCACCCCGGCGCCGGTCGGCGAGCCCGCGAAGTCCGACGGCCCCTGCTCGGCGTCGGGGAGCGCCGCGTCGATGATGGTGAGCGGAATCCGGTTGCTGTTCTCGTACGGGGTGATCCGGCCGAGCAGCGTCCGCGTGCCGACGCGGGCGACGGGGATGCCGTAGAAGGTCGCGGCGGTCATCAGGGCGGTGGAGAAGCAGCCGATGACGAGCGTCGGCTTCAGACAGGCGAAGACCGTCTCGGCGAGCACCGGCTCACGCAGCACGGTCAGCTCCACGGCCAGCTCTCGCGCGGCGGTCTCCAGGGTGCCGTCGTAGGCGGCGGGGGCGCTGGGGTGGGGCTTGAACAGGATCCCGGTGTGGCCGGCCTTCGCCGCCGCGCGCAGCATCCGTACGTGCAGCTGCTCCTCTTCCTCCGGCGAGATGAGGTCGAGGGCGGCGAGGTACTGCCCCAGCAGCACGGCGGTGGGCCGGTTCGTGGCCGGGAGGCACGCGGCGAGGAGGTCCGCGCCCTGTTCGCCGATCTCGTTCAGTACGGCGACGATCGGCTCGTTCGGGATCGCCACCGGCGGCACACCGTACTCGGCGAGCAGCATGGGGCGCAGGCCCGGTATGAGGTCGAGGTGCAGGACGCGCGCGATGCGGGTGCTCATGCCGTGCGGGATGCGGTTGCGGGTGGGGCCGTAGCTCATCAGCCCGTCGGCGTACACGTGGACGGGGCTGTCCGCGAAGATGTCGGCGGCCGCTCGGGAGGGGTTGGCCTGGATGGACTCGCAGGTGATCTCGACGGGTTCGTCTCCGAGGTTCCAGGCGAGGCGTACGGCCTTCTCCCACATCGGGGCGTCCTGGGCGGTCGGGGACCAGGTGGTGGGGTGGTGCGGGTGGATGAACTCGTTCCAGGAGCGCACCTCGTCGAACTCGGGGCGCAGTTTCTCGAACCCGGCCATCCGGTCCAGCGGGGTGCTGACCTCGGGGACCGGGGCGGCGTTGCTGACGACGAGGATGCGCCGGTGGTCCTCACGCGGGCCGAAGAGTCCGGCGCGGATCGCGGCGGTGACGGTCGCGGCGGCGTACTGCGTCGCCGAGAAGAAGAGCTGGATCATGCCGTGATTCCCTCCGTCATTCCCTCCGTGATTCCGCCGGGTCACCGCAGGCCCTCGCGCCCCGCGCGCTTCGCCCCCGTGTACTTCGCCTCGATGCCCGCGAGCAGCAGGTCCAGGCCCTCCTCGAACTGCCGGTCGTACCCCTCGAAGATCTCGCCGCCCGTCGCGGCCGCCAGCGGGAAGCCGGCCATCCGCCGGGCCCGGTCCTCGACGTCGTACCCTTCGCGGCGCTCTCCGGGTACGGGACGCACGCCCTGTTCCTCCGTGACGAAGCCCACGGTGTACACGTACGCCGTCATGGTGGCGCGCACCGCCTGGCCGAGGGTGAAGCCGGCGTCGACGAAGCAGCGGAGGTTCGCCTCGATCTGGACGGCGTGTTCGGTGCCGGTGAAGCGTGAGCCGCTGAAGACCTTCGCGCCGTCGCGGTAGCCGAGGAGCGCGGCACGCAGCCCCCGGTTGGACGCCAGCGTGCGCTCGCGCCAGCCGAGGCCGGGGTCGAGAGGGGTGTCCCGGACCATCCGCCGGTACATCTCCGTGGCCATCTCGTCGAGCAGTGCCTGTTTGTCCTTGAAGTGCCAGTACAGGGCGGGTGCCTTGACGTCCAGTTCCTTGGCGATGGCCCGCAGGGTGAGCCCGTCGAGGCCGACCTCGTTGAGCAGTCTCAGGGCGGTGTCGGCGACGCGCGTGCGGTCGAGGGGGGCTCGGCGTGCGGGTGGTCGCGGTGATTCCGGCTGTTCCGGGGATTCCGTACTCACGCTGACAACTTAACACCGTTAAGTCCACGCTCGGAGGACAGGGTCACTGGGCGGGCGACACGGCGGAGGGGGTGGTGGAGTACGCGGCGGGGAGGGGTGCCCTGGGTCAGGACGCGTCAGCCGTCGAGGAGGGCATCCGCGGAGAGTTCGACACGCACGCCGACAGACTCCGGAACGGGCACACGCTGACCCCGCTCGAAGTGCTGGGGGTCGGGATACTTGCCGTCCGCCGGGTCGGTGTAGAGGAGCACCTCGTCATGCTTGCGGTCCGCGATGAGGTAGGCGGGGATGCCGGCCTGGGCGTAGCACTCGACCTTGGCATAGAGGTCGTCGGACCAGTTCGACGATGTCACTTCCACAACCATGCGGAAGACGTTCGGGGCGTAGTAGTTCTTCGTGACGTGGGCGTCGCGGAAGTCCGCGTCGACGATGGAGAAGTCAGGAATCGCGAAGTCTTCAGGCAAAGTAGGCAGCCAGAGGCCGACGCCCTGGACGTACTCGTGTCCTGCCTCGACGATCCCCGCACGGTCGAACGCCCTGCCCAGATTCGTCAATGACAGTGCGTGCGAGCCATCCGGCGGCGGTGTCACGGTAAGCCTCCCCTGGAGAATCTCCACGCGGTGGCCAGGCAGTGCACGGGCTAGCAGGTCCGCTGCTTCGCCCAGGGTCAGCTCCTGCCGCAGTACGGCCATGGCGTCCTCCTCTTCGGGGCCCACTCTGCAACGAGCGTAACCGGAGACACGCGGGTTCAGCCCGTGCTCACCCATACGGCGTAACTGCCCAGCTCAGAACGCATCGCTAGGCACGTAAACCCCCCAAACCTCCCGCAATGCCCCGCACACCTCCCCCACCGTCGCCCGGGCGCGCAGTGCGTCCTTCATCGGGTACAGGACGTTGGTCGTGCCTGCCGCCGCCTGCTTCAGGGTGGCCAGGGCCGTGTCGACCGCCTCCTGGTTGCGGGTCGCCCGGAGTCTCGTGAGGCGCTGTGTCTGCTGGGTCTCGATGGCCGGGTCGACGCGGAGGGGCTCGTACGGTTCCTCCGTGTCGAGCTGGAAGCGGTTGACGCCGACCACCACCCGCTCGCCGGCGTCCGTCTCCTGGGCGATGCGGTACGCGACGCGCTCGATCTCGCCCTTCTGGAAGCCGTGTTCGATCGCCGCCACCGCGCCGCCGAGGTCCTCGACCCGCTCCATCAGGGCGACCGCCGCCGCCTCCACGTCGTCCGTCATCCGCTCGACGGCGTACGAACCGGCGAAGGGGTCCACCGTCGCCGTGACGTCCGTCTCGTGGGCGAGGACCTGCTGGGTACGGAGGGCCAGGCGGGCGCTCTTGTCGGTGGGCAGGGCCATCGCCTCGTCGAAGGCGTTGGTGTGCAGGGACTGGGTGCCGCCGAACACCGCCGCCAGACCCTGGACCGCGACCCGGACCAGGTTCAGCTCGGGCTGCTGAGCCGTCAGCTGCACCCCGGCGGTCTGCGTGTGGAAGCGCAGCATCCACGACCTGGGGTTCCGCGCACCGAACCCCTCCCGCATCACCCGCGCCCAGATGCGCCTGGCCGCGCGGAACTTGGCGACCTCCTCCAGGATCGTCGTACGGGCCACGAAGAAGAAGGAGAGGCGCGGGGCGAAGTCGTCGACGTCCATGCCGGCCGCGATCGCCGTACGGACGTACTCGATGCCGTCCGCGAGCGTGAACGCGATCTCCTGTGCGGGGCTCGCACCCGCCTCCGCCATGTGGTAACCGGAGATCGAGATCGTGTTCCACCTCGGGATCTCGGCCCCGCAGTACTGGAAGATGTCAGCGGTCAGGCGCAGCGAGGGCTTCGGCGGGAAGATGTACGTGCCCCGCGCGATGTACTCCTTCAGCACGTCGTTCTGGATCGTGCCCGTGAGGCGGTCGGCCGGGACGCCCTGTTCCTCGCCGACGAGCTGGTACATCAGCAGCAGAAGCGCCGCCGGGGCGTTGATCGTCATCGACGTCGACACCTGGTCCAGCGGGATCGCGTCGAACAGCACCCGCATGTCGTCGACCGAGTCGATCGCCACGCCCACCCTGCCGACCTCGCCGTGCGCGATCGCGGCGTCGCTGTCGTGGCCCATCTGCGTCGGCAGGTCGAACGCGACGGACAGACCCGTCGTGCCGTGGGCGATCAGCTGCCGGTAGCGCGCGTTCGACTCCACGGCGGTGCCGAAACCGGCGTACTGGCGCATCGTCCAGGGGCGGCCCGTGTACATGGAGGGGTACACGCCCCGGGTGAAGGGGTACTCGCCCGGCTCGCCCAGCTTCCGCGCCGGGTCCCAGTCCGCCAGCGTGTCGGGGCTGTACACCGGTTCGAGGGGTAGTCCCGACTCGGACTCACGCGTCATGGTGTGTCCTTCCGCGTAGCTTGCCAGTCGCCGCACACAACACAATGCCGCGTAGTTCGTCCCCGGTCATGTGCGGGGAGCATCGATGGGACGGACGGATGGGGGCGAGGACGATGAGCTTCGGGGGGTCCGGCATGAGCTTCGGGGGGTCCGGTTTGCGTACTACGGACATGCGAAAGGTGGTTTCCTTCGCGGTTTCCTTCGTTCTCGCGGCTCTCGCCGTGGCCGGCTGCACGGTGCGCACCACCGACGCGGACGGTGGGGCACGGTCGCCCGTGCACATCCAGGTCTCGCACTCGCCCGCCGACGACAAACCCGGCGGCAAGGGAACCACCTTGGCGCCGACACTGACACCGAAGCGGGCACCGGCACCGGCGGCGAAGAAGGCGGCCCCCGCTCCCGTACCGCCCGCCGCCGTCCTCTGGTCGCGCGGTGACAGTGGGCGTGACGTGCGCGAACTCCAGGCGCGGCTGCGTCAGGTCGCCTGGCTCTTCGACGGACCGACCGGGTCGTACGACGATCTGACGGAGAGCGCCGTCAAGGGCTTCCAGGGCAAGCGCGGGCTGCCACCCACCGGAAAGACCGACACCGTCACCTGGCAGCGGCTGCTGCGGATGACGCGCGAACCGGGACAGTGGGAGCTGTATCTGATGGGCGGGCAGCCGGCCGCCTACCCCGACCCGCGCTGTCTCAGGGGCCGGGTGCTGTGTATCAGCAAGACGAGCCGGACGCTGCGCTGGATGGTCGACGGCCGGACCCTGTCGACGGTGTCCGTGCGGTTCGGCAGCCAGTACACACCGACCCGGGAAGGCGTCTTCAGCGTCTACTGGAAGTCACGGCATCACGTGTCGACGCTCTACCACTCCCCGATGCCCTACGCGATGTTCTTCAGCGGCGGTCAGGCGGTCCACTTCTCCGCCGACTTCGCGGCCCGCGGCTACGGCGGCGGCTCACACGGCTGCGTGAACGTACGGGACGAGACGGCGATCGCCGCGATCTTCGCCGAGGTGAGCAACGGCGACAAGGTCGTCATCTACTGGTGAGCCGGCGACAGCGGCTGAGGTGGATTGGGGGCGCGGACGGGACCGGGGGAACGTGTCCCGCCCGCGCCAGGTGCACGAGCCGTAGGTACGGGGGGAACCCCGGCTCTGTGCGAGGAACCGATGACCAGTCGGCTCACTGTCTACTGCGTCGGCACCACGGAAAATGTCACACTCGGCCCGCGAGAAAATTCTTCGTCGCGTGTCCGTGCAGGTCAGAGGGGTGCGCAGCGGTCATTCCTGAGGCGTACGAGGCGTACGGGGCTCAGGTGGCCTTCGGTAGCGGCAGCATGCCGTACGACGGGGTGGCGGCCGGGGCCCGACCCTTCCGGGGTACGTGTGTGCCGGGGGCGGCGAAGGACGTCGGGGTGGGTTCCGGCCTCGTCGCGGTAAGGCCGGGGTGACCTCCGCCGTTGCCGTGGCCCTGGCCGTTCCCGTTGCCGTTTCCGCCGTGGCCGTGGCCGCCGGTGGCGCCGTGGCCCTTGCCGCCGTTGTCACCGGCGCCGCTCTGGCCGCCCTCGGCGCCGACGTCTCCGCCGGTCTTCCCGGTGCCCTTCCCAGCGCCCTTCCCGGTGTCGGCGTTCGAGCGGAGGGCCGACTCATGCTTCAGGGTCTTCTCGCAGTACTTCGGCACATTTCTGGGCCCCTTGGCCGCGTTTTCCAGGGCCCGTCTGCGCTCGGCGTCCAGCTTCTTGCCGCTGTGCAGGTCGCGGCAGGACATGGCGAGTCCGCGCCAGTCACCGGGCAGGCCCATACCCGAGTGGCCCCGCTTCCCGTGGTTCGGACCGGCCTTGGGGTCGCCGCCCCCGGCGGTGCCCCGGTCGCCGGGGCCCCCGTTCGTGGGGTCGGGCCCGAGGGACGGCACGCTCTTGCCTCCGGTGCCGCCGTCCGGCGAGGGCGAGGCCGGCTCCAGGCCACGCGGCCCGGCGGCCGACACGGTGGCGGCGGGGCGGCCGGGCGCCTCACCGTGGAACGGGTTCGGCAGGACGCCGACACCGGCGGCCATCGCTACCGAGCCGACCATGCCGGCGGCCAGCACGGCACCGAGCCCCAGGCGCAGGGGGCGGTTCCTGCGGGCCGGACGGACGCGGCGTCGACGGGAGGCACCGGGGCGCCCGGACCCTCCCACCCGGATGACACCGATGTCGGAGTCCAGGTCCGTGTCCGTCCCGGGGGCGCCGCTGCCGAGGCCGGCGACCGGGCGGGCCTTGCGGAACGCGGCCAGCGCGGCGGCCTCGCCGGGGAGTTCGGCGCCGCCCTGCGGGCCGTCCACGGAGAGCGAGTCCAGGGTCTTCGCGAGTTGCTCGGCCTGGTCGCGGGCTTCGGGGCCCGCGGACGTCAGTAAGGCCTCCGGTGACTTCCCGCTCAGCAAACGCTCCGCCGCAGCGTGGTCCAGCCACCCGTACCGGTCGTCGTCGGCCATCACATGTCCTTCTGCGTCCGCGAACGCGTATGCGTCACACCGGCCGACGTCACCGCACGTCCGTGCGGTTCCCGTTGGAGCGGCAGCGCGTCGAGCGCGGCGGTCGCGTCCGGGTCCTCGCCGAGCAACTCCGCGAGCCGTCTCAGACCGCGGTGCGCCGCCGTACGGACGGCTCCGGGGCGCTTGCCGAGGGTCTCGGCGGCGGTCTTGGCGTCGAGGCCGACGACCACTCGCAGGACGACGGCCTCGGCCTGGTCCTGCGGCAGCCGGGCGATGAGGGAGAGGGTGCTGTCGGTGGCCAGGGACTCCATCGCCTCGCCCGCCGTGTCGCAGTCGGCGGCCCGGCCGGACAGTTCGGTCTCGTCGCCGCCGATGGCCGGGCGGCGCCCCCGCATACGTATGTGATCGAGGGCACGGTTGCGGGCGATCCGAGCGGCCCAGCCCCGGAAACGGTCCGCGTCCCCGCTGAACCGGTCCAGGTCACGGGCGATCTGGAGCCACGCCTCGGACGTGACGTCCTCGGCGTCCGGATCGCCGACCAGCGTCCGTACGTACCCGAGCAACCGTGGGTGCACGGAGCGGTACACAGTCCGGAAAGCGGTCTCGTCCCCAGTCTGTGCCGCAAGCACCGCGGTGGTCAGCTCCGCGTCGTCCCCGTGCACCACACCTCTTCGCGCCTAACCGGCGCCGCTCTCGCGGCCCTGGTTCTCGCCGTCGTGGTTCCTCAGCGAAAGGCACGTTACGTCGTCAAAGTGCTCCTCGTCCATGTCCGTACAAGGTGCAACTATCTCGTGACGCGATGACGCTGTGACAGAAAGCGCGCCCGCGGCGCTGTAAGAGATACGGGCCGCCGCGCGGCCCGTGCCACGCGACGGCCGGGGCCTCTCCTGTGGGGGGTGGCGGCCCCGGCCGTCTCCGTGGGTCACCCACACGACCTGGGGCTTCGCGCGGATTCCGTGACCAGCGCAACCGGCCAGGCCAGGCGCCTCGTGTGATCCCACCCGGTGACGCGCACCCGGGAAGCGCCCGTTTTTCCGGCCCGAGGCGCAGGCCGAACTCCGGAAACTCCCTCGCGAGCTGGTGGTGCGGGTTGCGCACGTCGGGCATCGCCCCGCCGTCTACGACACCTGGCAGCCCTCAACAATCCCTGGCGCGAAGCGGGCAGGTGCCTTGCGAGTGCCGTGCCGTCCTTCTCCGTTACCGGAAAGGTAGCGTCAACGGGGATTTGGATGGCGGGGCCACCGTCGGTCCGGATCCCCGGCCCGTCGTCGCGGACCCGCTGAGCCGGCGTGAGCGGGAGGTCGCCGCGCTGGGGGCCAAGGGCATGACGAACCGGCAGGCCGCCAGTGTGCTCGGGCTCTCCCCGCGCACCGCGGACGCCCCTGTCGCCAGCATCCTGTCGAAGCTCGGCTTCAGCTGCCGCGCCCAGATCGCGGCCTGGTGGGCCGCGACCCGGCCGTCCTCACCCGGCGTCGGGAACTGACCTAGAACGCCGTCGCGTCCAGGCACAGCAGCCGCAGCGAACCGTGGCCGCCGAAACAGCGGCGGGCCTCGTCGACCGGGTCCCACAACTGCCCGTCGACCGTACGGATCCAGTGCCCGCCGTCCGCCTCGAGCCACTCGGCGGCGCCCCCGGCCTGCCGCACGATGACTTCACCGGCGTACGCCCCGAAGCCGCGCAGCACCGATTCCACGGCGGCGTACGGCGTCCGCTCGCGGCGGAGTTCCTCGATCATCCGGTCGACGCGCCACAGACTCTGGGTCGAGTAGTCGAGGCGCAGCCGCGCACCCTCACGCATCGTCGAGACGGTGTCGGCGGCCCAGCGCACGGGTTTCGCGGCGGCCTGCGGGCGCATCGTTCGTTCTGGTGCTCGGTGTGCTGCTCGGTGTGCGGTCACAGTCAAGGAAAGCGTGCAGGTGGCGACCGGTGTCACCCCCTTTCGGCGGCTGACGGGAATCGCTACGGGACCGCCCCTGATCCACCCCAGGTCCACCCCGGGACAGCCACAGGAAGGCCACACGACCGGGTCCCGGGGGGTCAGGCCCGTCCGCGCGCCCGCCGCGACACCACCGCGCGCAGGACGCGCCGGCCCTCCGTGGACACCGCGAGCGCCTGCCGCAGTCCACCGAGACCGTGCTCGGCGAGCATTTCCAGCACCCTGGTCTGGCGCCGCAGTTCGGCCGCGACGAGGGGCGACATGCCCTCCGTACGGCCTTCCCGGTGAGCGTCGAGCGAGGACGGGCCGGCGGGGGAGGCGTCCAGGAGCCGGTGGATGCGGAGCGCGGCGACGGAACAGGCGTCGGCCCACTCACGTACCGAGGCGGCGGACCGGATCGCGGGGGCGGCGGCGAGCATCCGCCGGGCGAGAAGCTCGGCCTCGCCCTCGGCGGAAGCCGGGGAGGCGGTGACGGCGGCATCCGTGCCCAGCTTGACGCGGACCTGTTCCAGCCGGGTCGCCCATTCCTCCGCGTCGCTCCCCTCGGCGAGGGCGGCCCACAGGGGGCGCAGGATCTCGTCGTCGCCGTCCAGGAGGGCCACGCACCGATCCAAACAGGCCAGTCCGCTGACGGTCAGGCCGCGCTCATCGGCGCGAGCGATCAGTTCCACCAGGCTCATGCACGCCTCCTTGCCAGGGCGTCATCCCTTACGGAGCCTGCCCTTTCCCTTACTGCGTGCGACGTGGCCGGAGCGTCACAGGGGCAGCACCCCGAGTCGGTCGAGGAACCGGAAGAACAGGTTTTCGGCCAATGGATCGGGTTCGGAGGTCAGTACGTCCAGAAGCGGCCCGATGTTCACGGTATGGCCGGCCTCGGCGGCCCAGTCGACCGCGCGTTCGGCGGCGTCGCCGGGTTCCAGGAAGTAGTCGTCGAGGGTGAGCGCGCCGCCCTCCTCGCTGCCCCCGTCGCCCGTGTCCTGCCCGGCGCCCAGATATCCGGCCATGGCGCCGCGTGCCAGACAGGTGGTCCACGCCCCGCTCTCGGGCGCCGCCGCCTCCAGCACCACGCAGTGACTGTCCATGATGTACCCGAAGAGCGCGGGCGCGCCGGTCTCCAGGGCGAGGGTGTTCATGCTGCCGACGTCACCGTCACCGCTCGGGTACTCCCACACCTGCCAGCCGTCGTCCCGCTGTTCGCGCGAGGTCAGCGCGGAGCGCACGGCCCGCAGGGCGTCGGTCTCGGCGAGCGGCCGCTCGCTCCTGCCCACGATCAAATAGCCCCAGTAACCCAATGCCATCCCCCTGGCCTTCTGGTTTCTGCTCGCTCTGCCCGCGCCGAATACACCACAGAGACAAGGGAGTTGGCCAGGGATCTGACGCCAGGTGTGTCAGACGCCCGCGGAGCCGGGGCCCTGCAGCGCCTTCTCGTTCTGCATCCGGGTCAGCCGCAGCACGACGAAGATCGCGAGGACGGCGGCCGCGATGTCGGCGGCATCGGAGAACAGTGCCTGGCCGACGGCGACTCGGATCTTCTCTGCCGTGTCGGCAGGAGAGTACGTGCCGAAGTCGTTCCGGCTGGTGAAGAGCGCGACGAGCCACAGTGTCCACCAGGCATTGACGAGCCCGTGCGAAGCGCGGGTGTCGGCAGGGATGCTGGCATCCCAGATGTCCAGCATGATCCGGCGCGGGAACCACAGGCTCACGACCGGCACGAACCAGCACCAGACCGTCCAGCCGCGCTTCATGGTGTGCCCGAACGGGTTGAACACCTCGGCGTTGATCCGCACGCACTTGAACCAGACGAGGTAGACGACGGCTGTCGCGAGGAGGGACGCCGTCTGTATGTACCCGGCGGCGGCGTAGAGCGAGTCCGCGTGAGCGGCGTCGCTCCGGACGGTGACGTAGGCGGCGTAGGGAACGCCCTGGTCCGCGAGGGAGCCCATCACGTCGTACACGGTGACGCCGGCGTAGACGGCGAAGAGGTCGCCGGCGACGACCAGTCCGAGCAGCACGGCGACGGCCTTGCCGAGCCCGACCGGCGACCGCAGCCAGGCCGGGCCGTTCGGCGGGAGGTCGGGACGTACGGACGGAGTGGAGGGCTGGCCGCGCTTGCCGAACATACGAATCCCCCGAGAATGACGGCACGGGACGCCGCGCCGAGACGAAAGCCGGGCGCTGCCCCCAGGGGCGCACCCGGCATACGAAGAAACGAAGACGCGAAGATACGAATACGAATTCCCGTGCGGAACCTACGGTCAGTCCGCCTCCCGCGTCCAGCCGATATCAGCCAGTCGGTATCAGCCCAGCCGGTTCGCCAGCTTCTTGAAGTCGGTCCAGGACAGGGACGGCTGGACCCGGGGATCCCACAGCTTCTGGACGGTCGCCCGCAGCGGCATCCGGATGCCGGCCGCCACCTGCTTCTGTGTCTGCGCGTTGGACAGGTCGCACCAGACGGCGAAGACCCCGCCGAGAATCTGGTTGTCGTACGCCGAGGAGACGGCCGTGGTGCCGCGCAGCACCCGCGGGGTCCACTGCTTGTAGATGCGCTCACCCGTGGGATAGAAGAACTGGTTCGGCTGCCCGAGCACGTAGTAGAGGTACTCGTCGTTGTAGTTGACGACCTTGCGGCCCGCGCTCAGATACCCGGCGGGCTGCCGCGCGCCGATCTCCTTGCCGGTCCAGTAGGCGACCTGGATGTTCTTGTCCGGCTGAACGGAACTCGACAGGTAGAAGCCGTCGTTCCAGGCGCGCACAGCCGTCCGGCCGTGGGCGCGGACGGTAGCCGCCCGGTCATTGAGCCAGCCCGTCGCGAGGTCGGAGACCCTCGCACCGGCGCCGTACCTCGCGGTGGCCGCCGCGGCGAGCTGGGGATACGAGACCGCCGGGTTCGCGACCGCCAGGGCCCGGTACTCGTCGCCGCCCAGATGCCAGGACGCGCCGGGGAAGAGGTCGGCGTACTCGCCCAGCAGGTCGTCGATGATCTTCGCGGCGCCGGGTTTGGAGATGTCGAGCGCCCCTCGGACCGGCGTGCCCTGCGCGTTGGTCAGCTGGAGCTCGGGGTGGGCGGCGAGGACCGCGCCCAGATGGCCCGGGGAGTCGATCTCGGGCACGACGGTGATGTGGCGGCTCGCGGCCAGGGCGACGATACGGCGGACCTCGGCCTTGGTGAGGTGGTCCCTGGACACGATCTCCGGGTGGGTGTCGGAGGCGATCCGGAAGCCCTGGTCGTCGGAGAAGTGCAGGTCCAGCTCGTTGAACTTGAGGTCGCCCAGTTCACGGATGCGGTCCTCGATCCAGGACGCCGGGAAATGCTTGCGGGCGGTGTCCAGGGACAGCCCGCGCCGCTGCTTGGCGGGCCGGTCGCGCACGACCCCCTCGGACGCGGTGCCACCGGCGGCCACCTCCTGCTTGAGGGTGCGGGTGCCGTAGAAGACGCCCGCTTCGGCGGGGGCGGCGATGGTGACGCGGCGGTTGCTGACGGTGAGGGTGTAGGACTCGGGGCCCTTCGCCGCCTGCCCAGGGGCCAGCGTGAGCTGGACGTCCCCGGCACGCGGGGCGGCCGTCCCGCCGTACGCCATCCGCAGCTCACCGGCGAGCAGCTCCCCCTCGTCGGCGAGACCGCCGCCGGTGACGACCACACGTGCGGTGGAGGCGGGGCGCCAGCCCGGACCCCGGGCGGGTACGTGCTCGCGTACGGCGGGGATGGTGCGGGGCGTCTTGGAGAGCGGGTAGACGCGGGCCGGGGACGGAGAGGGTGGGGCGGGAGCAGGGGTGCGGGATCCGGCCGAGGGTGCGGAGCTCGCCGCTCCGGCCGCCTCCGAGGAGGGCGTCGCGTCGCTCGACGCGGCGGTGGCGCCCAGGTCGGTGCCAGAACCCGCGTCGCCGGCCGGCCAGAAGGCGACGGACACTCCCACCGCCCCGGCGGCGACGAGAACACCGGCCCCGAGAAGCAACCCGGGCCCCTGTCCGTACGTCTTCCTCTGCGGACCCCGTTTCCGTTCAGGAGCCCGCCGCCTCCGCCCGGTCACCGGTTCCCGCCTGTCCGTGCCTCACATATCGCTCGCATGTCACGCACCTCCTGGCTCGCCTTCACATCTGAACCTACGTCCCCGACGCACCGGCACCGTCCACGGTACGTTCCGAAACTCTCCCATTCGGGTGAAATTCAGACGTCCGTCGGACTGCTCCTGACCACTTCTCGATAATGTGAGCGGCAATTCCCGCGCATCTCACACACCAGCCCACGACGCCGAGGACTCACGCTGCCCGCGCACCGTCTACCCGACCACTCCGGCCCGCTCGCCATGCCGGCCCAGACGCGCGCCGAGTCCCCCTGCCCCACCCTGCCGGGCTCTCTTACGCCGACAACGCTGGAACGGTTCAACACCGACCCCGCCGAGGACGTCGAGCGCGCGCTCCTCGCCTGCCTGCGCAGCCTCCGCTGGGCCCGCCGTCTCACCGACCACCGCCCCTACCCCGACCTGGACTCCCTGCTCGCGGCAGCGGACGAGGCGGCGTACGACCTGGCCCCGGCCGACCTGTCGGAGGCCTTGGCGGCAGAAGCGCTGCCCGCCCTGCCCGACGGCGTGTACTCGGCGGCCCACATGGCGCTGGGGGCGGCGCATGCGGCGTACGAGAGCCGATTCGGCCACGTGTTCGTCATCTGCGTCGATCACACCTCCCCAAACGAGGCCCTCAACCAGGTCCTGACAGGCATCCGGTCACGGTTGACAAACGATCCGGAGGAAGAACGAGTGGTGGCAGCCGAGGAACTCCGGCGCCTGGCAGGGCAACGGTTGGCGAGCTACGTAAGGGACGCGGGGCCGCAACATTCCGCGGCTCCGCCGCGGGGCGCGACCAGCCACATCTGACCCGCACCCGGCAGACGAACCGCAAGCCCCTCCCCCAGTAGCCGCAAGCAATAGCCCGTACGAGCCTCTTTGATCACATCGGTAGGCCCGCTGTAAGCGTTCCGACAACACGTCGCTACGATGGCGAGGGCCGGAGGACCGTACCCGGCCGGGCCCGTCCGACACCCGAAGCCGGCGCGGCCCCGATCCCCGCTCCCGGAGGGTTTTCCGTGCCGGCTGGAACGCTGTACCGCGGCCGGGAAGGAATGTGGTCCTGGGTGGCTCATCGAGTCACCGGCGTCCTCATCTTCTTCTTCCTGTTCGTACACGTCCTGGACACCGCTCTCGTCCGTGTCTCCCCCGAGGCCTATGACGACGTCGTGGCCACGTACAAGACGCCGATCGTCGCCGTGCTGGAGTACGGCCTCGTCGCCGCCATCCTCTTCCACGCGCTCAACGGCCTGCGCGTCATCGCCGTCGACTTCTGGTCGAAGGGCCCGCGCTACCAGAAGCACATGCTGTGGACCGTCGTCGGCCTGTGGGTCGTGCTGATGATCGGGGCGATCTACCCCGTCCTCGGCCACGCCGCTCGTGAACTGTTCGGGAGCTGACCCCCATGGCGACGACTGAATCCACCGCTTCGGGCATCGGCCCCGTCGAGGGCTCGGGCACGTTCGCGGGCTACGACGCCGACAACCCGGCGCCCCTGATCGAGGCCCCGCGCAAGCGCACCAAGAAGTCCCCGAAGTCCACCCGGGGCAACTTCGAGATGTACGGCTGGCTGTTCATGCGCCTGTCCGGCATCGTCCTGGTCGTGCTGGTCCTGGGCCACCTCCTCATCCAGCTGGTGCTGGACGGCGGTGTCTCCAAGATCGGTTTCGCCTTCGTGGCCGGCCGCTGGGCCTCCCCGTTCTGGCAGGTCTGGGACCTGCTGATGCTGTGGCTGGCGATGCTGCACGGCGCCAACGGCCTGCGCACCGTCATCAACGACTACGCGGAGCGCGCGAACACCCGGCTGTGGCTCAAGGGCCTGCTCTACACCGCCACGGTGTTCACGATCCTGCTGGGCACGCTGGTGATCTTCACCTTCGACCCGAACATCCGCTAGGCCACCGGGTCACAAGGGGCTGAGGTAATTCTGATGAAGATCCACAAGTACGACACCGTCATCGTCGGCGCGGGCGGCGCCGGCATGCGCGCGGCCATCGAGTCGACGAAGCGCAGCCGTACCGCCGTACTGACGAAGCTCTACCCGACCAGGTCCCACACGGGCGCCGCGCAGGGCGGTATGGCCGCCGCGCTCGCCAACGTGGAGGAGGACAACTGGGAGTGGCACACCTTCGACACGATCAAGGGCGGTGACTACCTGGTCGACCAGGACGCCGCCGAGATCCTGGCGAAGGAGGCCATCGACTCGGTCCTCGACCTGGAGAAGATGGGCCTGCCGTTCAACCGGACGCCCGACGGGACGATCGACCAGCGCCGCTTCGGCGGCCACAGCCGCAACCACGGCGAGGCGCCGGTCCGCCGGTCCTGCTACGCGGCCGACCGCACCGGTCACATGATCCTCCAGACGCTCTACCAGAACTGCGTGAAGGAGGGCGTGGAGTTCTTCAACGAGTTCTACGTCCTCGACCAGCTGATCGTCGAGGTCGACGGTGTGAAGCGGTCCGCCGGCGTCGTCGCCTACGAACTGGCTACCGGTGAGATCCACGTCTTCCAGGCGAAGGCCGTGATCTACGCGTCCGGCGGCTGCGGCAAGTTCTTCAAGGTGACGTCGAACGCCCACACGCTGACGGGTGACGGCCAGGCCGCGGTCTACCGTCGCGGGCTGCCGCTGGAGGACATGGAGTTCTTCCAGTTCCACCCGACCGGCATCTGGCGCATGGGCATCCTGCTGACGGAGGGCGCCCGCGGTGAGGGCGGCATCCTCCGCAACAAGGACGGCGAGCGCTTCATGGAGAAGTACGCGCCGGTCATGAAGGACCTCGCGTCCCGTGACGTCGTGTCCCGCTCCATCTACACGGAGATCCGTGAGGGCCGCGGCTGCGGTCCTGAGGGCGACCACGTCTACCTCGACCTCACCCACCTCCCGCCGGAGCAGCTCGACGCCAAGCTCCCGGACATCACCGAGTTCGCGCGCACCTACCTCGGTATCGAGCCGTACACGGACCCGATCCCGATCCAGCCCACCGCGCACTACGCGATGGGCGGCATCCCGACGAACGTCGAGGGTGAGGTGCTCCGCGACAACACCACGGTGGTGCCCGGCCTGTACGCGGCCGGTGAGGTCGCGTGTGTGTCGGTGCACGGCGCCAACCGCCTCGGCACGAACAGCCTCCTGGACATCAACGTGTTCGGGAAGCGGGCCGGTATCGCGGCGGCGGAGTACAGCCAGAAGGCCGACTTCGTCGAGCTCCCCGAGAACCCGGCGGAGCTGGTGATCTCCCAGGTGGAGCACCTGCGTGAGTCCACGGGCACGGAGCGGGTCGCCGCGCTGCGTCTGGAGCTCCAGGAGACCATGGACGCGAACGTCATGGTGTTCCGTACCGAGCAGACGATCAAGACGGCGGTGGAGAAGATCGCGGAGCTGCGCGAGCGCTACCGCAACGTCTCGATCCAGGACAAGGGCAAGCGGTTCAACACCGACCTCCTGGAGGCCATCGAGCTGGGCAACCTGCTCGACCTGGCCGAGGTCATGGCGGTCTCCGCGCTGGCCCGCAAGGAGTCGCGCGGCGGTCACTACCGCGAGGACTACCCGACCCGCGACGACGTCAACTTCATGCGCCACACCATGGCGTACCGCGAGGTGGGCGACGACGGCACCGAGTCCATCCGTCTCGACTACAAGCCGGTCGTCCAGACCCGCTACCAGCCGATGGAGCGTAAGTACTGATGGCAACCCCTGTTCTGGACAAGGCGGACGCGGCCGGCGAGCCCGAGCCCGGCTTCGCCGACTCCCCGTACATCACGGTCACCTTCCGCATCCGCCGCTTCAACCCTGAGCTGGCGGCCGAGGCGGTCTGGGAAGACTTCCAGCTGGAGATCGACCCGAAGGAGCGCGTCCTGGACGCCCTCCACAAGATCAAGTGGGACCAGGACGGTTCGCTGACGTTCCGTCGTTCCTGCGCGCACGGCATCTGCGGCTCGGATGCCATGCGGATCAACGGCAAGAACCGCCTTGCCTGCAAGACCCTGATCAAGGACATCAACCCCGGCAAGCCGATCACGGTCGAGGCCATCAAGGGCCTGACGGTCCTGAAGGACCTGGTCGTCGACATGGAGCCGTTCTTCCAGGCGTACCGCGACGTGATGCCCTTCCTCGTCACGAAGGACACCAACGAGCCGACGCGCGAGCGCCTTCAGACGGCGGAGGACCGGGAACGGTTCGACGACACGACGAAGTGCATCCTGTGCGCGGCGTGCACGTCGTCGTGCCCGGTGTTCTGGAACGACGGCCAGTACTTCGGTCCGGCCGCGATCGTCAACGCCCACCGCTTCATCTTCGACTCGCGTGACGAGGCCGGTGAGCAGCGGCTGGAGATCCTGAACGACCGTGACGGTGTCTGGCGTTGCCGTACGACGTTCAACTGCACGGACGCCTGCCCTCGTGGCATCGAGGTCACGAAGGCGATCCAGGAAGTGAAGAGGGCGCTGATCACGCGTCGCTTCTGATCTTCCGGTGTAATGAACTTCCGGTGTTGACCGAGTTCACCCCAGGGCCCTGTTTCCTCCGCTTCAGTGTGGAAACAGGGCCCTCGGGCATTTCTGGCCCGTCCGCACCATTAGGAACTTGGTCAACTCCCGTTACAGACTGGGCACATGACCATCCTGAGGAAAACGATCGCAGCACTGTCGGCCGCCGCTGCCACCACGGCCACACTGCTCGCGATACCCCCCACCGCCTCGGCAACCCCGGTGCACGACACGGCACTTGGCCAACGCCCGCTCGCCAGGGAGAACTTCGACCATCTCCCCCTCGGCCCGGTCACCGCCGGCCACGGCTGGACCGCGGACACCTCCAAGGGCACCCTGACCGTCGCCCCGAGCGCATACGGCAAGGGCCGCGAACTCCGCGTCCACACGGAGGGCAACGGCCGCGCCTTCCTCGTCTTCCCCGACCTCGCCCCGCCCGGCAACAGCTACTGGGCCCGCCTGCGCCTGCGCGTCGACGCCTTCCCCACGGCTCCCGACTGGGCCCACTGGACGATGGCGGAGGCCTCCGGCGCCGACTCCCCCACCCTCGTACGTCCGTTGGGCGGCCAGTACGCCCCCACGGACAAGGGCAACTTCTGGGGCGTCGGCTCCGACCTGGGCCCGACGGGCGACTGGACGTCGTGGAAGACGTCGGCACCGGCGGTCGCGGGGAACTGGAGCTGCGTGGAGTTCCATCTCGACGCCAAGGACAACAGTGTCACGGTGTACTTCGACGGGGTCGAGCAGTCGGACCTGACGGTCGGCACGAAGAACCACGGCGGCGCCCAGGACTCCGACTTCGTCTTCCCGACGTTCGACAAGCTGAAGCTGGGGTGGCAGCTGTATCAGGGGAACCCGTCACCGGCGTCGTACGACGTGCGGATGGACGATGTGGTGGTGAGTTCGCGGCGCGCGGGCGGGTGTTGAGGACGCCCACGTCCTGACCCGGTGAGCGGCTGGGGGTCGGGGGTGGTGAGGCGGGCGGTGCCCTGCCTCACCTGCCCCGGCCCGGGTGGCGGACCGCTCACCCGAGGACGATAGGGAGCCTCGCGGTCCTGGCCGGAAGGGGCGAGCTGAGCGGCGCCCTGCCTCACCTGCCGCCGACAGGCTTTTCAGCCGAGGATCAGCGGAAGCCTCGCTGCGAGGTGCCCCAGGGCGGCTGTCTCCGTGTCCGTGGGCGTACGGCGGCCGGTGCCGATCAGCAGCGCGAGCTCGTCGGAGAAGGCGGCGGGAAACCGTGCACCGGCGATCGCCTCCAGCGACGCGCGGGCCGCCGCGAGGGTCTCGGCGGGCGGCTGCCGCACGGGGTGCGGGAGGTGCGCGATCAGGTCGAGGTGGTGCAGGGTCCATTCGGTGACGTACGCGGAGAGGTAGTCCCCGACGGTCAGCACCTCATCGCGGGTGGCGACGCGGACGGTGCGATCGGCGAGCCGGGCGGCGCGGCCGGCGGCGGAACCGACGTCGTCGAGGTGGAACTTGAGCAGCGCGGGCTCGCCGTAGGCGGCGGCCAGTCGGGGGATCAGGGCATCGAGCGGGTCGTCGCCGGTCGGGGGTTCGGTGCGGACATCCCAGTAAGTGACGGCGTCGACGGTCGGCTCGGCTTCGGTGGGCGTGACGAGGGTGATCAGGACGTCCTGCGCGTCGATGACGAGGTGACAGACCAGGTCCCGTACCAGCCAGCCGGTGCAGCCGGAGGGGCGCGTGAAGTCGTCGTCGGGGAGTGCGGCGATGGTGGTGAGCAGTGCGGTCCAGGAGCGCGAGAAGAGGTCCACGGTTCGGCACCGTAGTGGTGGTCGGGAAGGGTGGACAAGCGGATTCGAGTGGGGCGTTCTGCGCACCTGGAGGACGCTTGCGCTCACCCGGACCCGCCCGACCCGCGTACGCAAGTGTGGAGCTGGGCGCGGAACCTCGGAGAGTTGGCCACGATCGGGTGAACCGGGTTCGCGGTCCCTTCACGAGAGCCGACAGTACGCCAGGGTACTAGTATGGAAGCGTACTACTCGATGAGGACCCGATGGCCTGGCACCTTGATATGGCCGTGGAGGTTCGCGACTGGCTGCACGAAGTTCGCAAGGACAACCGGGCCACGGCACAGCTCGTAGGCCAGGCGATCCAGGCTCTCGTCGACGAGGGCCCCGATCTTGGACGTCCCCTGGTAGACCGGATCAAGGGTTCAGCCCTGCACAACCTCAAGGAGTTGCGCCCCGGCTCAGCCGGAAGCAGCGAGATCCGCATCCTGTTCGTCTTCGATCCGGAGCGCAGCGCCGTCCTTCTCGTAGCCGGCGACAAAGCAGGCCATTGGACCGAGTGGTACAGACGCTCCATCCCCTTTGCCGAAGCCCGGTACAGGGAGTGGCTCGTCCACCTGAAGCAGAGGCAACAGAAGGAGACGTGAACATGACCAGCTTCCACTCCTGGGACGAGGTCAAGGAGGAGGTCTTCGACGCGGAAGACCTCCACGAGATCTCGGCAGGAGCCCGGCGCATGGTGGCCGAGGCACGCGCGCACCGGCTCGCCGAGATGCGTCGTCAGCTCGGTCTCACCCAGCGCGAAGTCGCGAATCGTATGCACGTGCGCCAGGAACGGGTGTCTGCCATCGAGCGCGGCAGTACATCATCCGCAGAGGTGGGAACGGTAGCTGCCTACGTCGCCGCCTTGGGCGGAGAGCTGGAAGTCGTCGCCAACTTCAACGGGACGCGGGTGGTCGTGGCGTAGTGAGTCTGGGAGGCGGAGGCTGACGGTGGGGTGGCATGGTGGTCCGGCTGGCGGCTGCGGCAAGTTACTGCGGTCAAGGGCTACTGGGCCATTGGCCACAACTGCCTCCATGCGGCGTACAACCTCTGGACATCGCGCAAGTCTCTCAGGTGCTCCCGAATTGGTTCGTCACGGCGCGGCCCGGCCAATGCCCTGTCCGGACGGGGGCGACCAGACCACCGAGGGCAGCCGCAAGGCCTCGCGTACCGCAGGAGACACATGTCCATACGCTCTACCGCTCGCCTGGTCCTCGCGACGGCAACATCCGTCGCACTGGCCGGCGGATTGCTCACTCTGTCGACAGGCCCCGTAACAGCGGCCACGCCGGCCAGGTACGCCGACGATTACAACGGCGACGGCTACCGGGACTACGCGGTCGGGGACAACGACTCGGTCACCGTGACCTACGGGACCGCGACGGGTCCGGCACGAGGAGCAAGAGGTTTTGATGTTCTTCGCCTCGGGAAGTTGAGGAACAGGGCCCCCCTTCTTCTGCGCCAGACGAGCAAAGATGGTGTCGGAATCCGACATCTTGAAGTCCCCCGACCTGCCGCCAGGAATGAGTGAATATTTCGGCACACCGAATTCTGCGTACACGGATCCCGGGCGTGCCGATATGTATGCGTCTCGACTTGCCGGGTACGCAACGTAGGTGAAACCACCCCCACCACGTTGAACCATTCCGGTCTCCATCACCGCCTGATGCTCTGCCCCAGACATCCAACGGCCAACAGTGACCATCCCGTCGTCTGGGGTGTGGCCTCCGGTGTTGTGAACGAGGACCTGCGTCTGCCCAGCGAGCACATAGTACGTGTGCTGCACGGACCCCTCTACCTGCTTTTTCGCAGGTCAAGCGCAGTTTGCCGGTCCGGTGAAGTGCGTGGGTGTCTATGGTTGTGGGGGGGGTGTTGCCGTCGCTACTGCCGTCAGACGGTTCAGCCCAGGTACGGCTTTTCGCGCTGTTCCAGGAAGTGGTGGAGCCTGAGTCGTTGGGTGTGGTGCATCGGCAACTGCTCGATCTCTTCCGGCAG
>NZ_LGDW01000465.1 GCF_001280005.1 Streptomyces sp. NRRL WC-3618
CCACGCTCCACACCGCACACCTCGCACATCACGCGCACCCCCAGCCGGGTGCGCCCCTTCACCCGCGTGTTCCGTACGTACCGCACGACGTACGGCGCGGCGCGTACGACTGAAGGAGATCATGACATGGCCCTGACATCACCGTCTCCACCCTCATCCTCACCCTCGTCCCCGCCCTCCTCCCGTCCCCCACGCCGGTTACCCCTCCCCACTCGAGGCAGAGCCCTTCTCCTCGTCCTCCTGGCCCTGCTCACCGTGATCCCGGCCCTCGGCCTGGTCGTCACGGCGGGCGGTGACGCGGAGGCCCACGGCACGCCGATGAAACCCGGCAGCCGTACCTTCCTGTGCTGGCAGGACGCCCTCACCAGCAGTGGTGAGATCAAGCCGATCAACCCGGCCTGCAAGGCGGCGCAACAGGTCAGCGGAACCACGCCGTTCTACAACTGGTTCTCGGTGCTGCGCTCGGACGGCGCCGGCCGCACCCGGGGCTTCGTCCCCGACGGCCAGCTGTGCAGCGGCGGCAACCCGAACTTCACCGGGTTCAACACCCCCAGCGCCGACTGGCCGTTGACCCACCTCACCTCGGGCGCCAACATCGACTTCGCGTACAACGCGTGGGCGGCGCACCCGGGTTGGTTCTACGTCTACATCACCAAGGACGGCTTCGACCCGACCAAGACACTGACCTGGGACGCGCTCGAGTCCCAGCCGTTCCTGAGCGTCGACCACCCACCGCGCACGGGCTCCCCGGGCACGGTCGACACCAAGTACTCCTGGAACGGCAGGCTTCCGGCGAACAAGTCCGGGCGGCACCTGATCTACATGGTGTGGCAGCGTTCCGACAGCTCGGAGACGTTCTACTCCTGCTCCGACGTCGTCTTCGACGGCGGCAACGGCGAGGTGACCGGCATCAAGGACCCCGGCAACCCGCCCACCGAGCCCCCGCCCGGCGTGTGCACGGCCACCCGCAGTACGACGGGCACCTGGGCCGGCGGCTACCAGTCCGAGGTGACCGTCACCAACTCCGGGAACGTGCCGATGCTCGGCTGGATGGTCGACTGGTCGCTTCCGGCGGGCCAGGCGGTCGACAGTGTCTGGAACGGCGACGCGACCTACAACGGCCAGGCGGTGATGGTCCACAACGCCAACTGGAACGGCTCGCTCGATCCGGGCAAGAGTGCGACGTTCGGGTACGTCGTCCGGGGTTCGGGCGGTGAGACGGCGACTACCTTGCCCTGCCGGGTCGGTTAGATCGGCGGGGCCGCACGTCTCGGATGAGAGCTCTGTGAGAGCTCCTCGGATGTGAGAGCTCAGGGCGGACCCGGTGGCTTCGGCCACCGGGTCCGCGAGCCGGGCCGGACGGGGGATTGGGCCCGGGGAGGTATGACTTCGGGGTGTGACGACTGGTCAAGACAACGTTGTCCAGTGGTCTGGACATCACTCTATCGCTCCAACGGACAACATCGTCAAGCCGGTTGCGCCTCCGCAGGAGTGCACCCGGTACCCCGCACGCGTGACGCGAGGGCGCGTCTTTTCGAAGGCGCGCCCTCTGTCGTGGTACCGCTGGCGCACGTCACTGTCCCCGCGGCTTGTGCGACCTGTGGTGCGCGACCCGTCCGAAGGAGGAGGGGCCGCGTCATGCGTGTCCGCCTTACGTCCCTGCTGCTGGCCGCCGCCCTGGCGCTCGCCGCGCCCGTCCCGACGCCCGCGAGGGCAGCGCCGCCAATCCCCCTGGTCCAGGATCCGACGCCGTACGTCGATCCGCTCATCGGCACCAGAAACGGCGGCGACGTGTTCCCGGGCGCGGTCGTCCCGTTCGGCATGCTCTCCTGGAGCCCGGAGAACACCCGGGGCGACGCCACCCGAACGGCGGCCCCCGGCGGCTACCACTACGACACCACCCGTATCCGAGGCTTCAGCCTCACCCACATGTCCGGCACGGGCTGCGCGGGCGGCAGCGGCGACATCCCGTTCTTCCCGTACGCGGGTGAGGTCACGTCCTCCCCGGCGAGCGACACCCAGGACGCGGTGTACGCGGCCGACTTCAGCCACGCCGACGAAAGTGCGGAGCCGGGCCACTACCGGGTGAGCATGGCGTCCGGGGTCACCGCCGACCTCACCGCGACCACCCGCACCGGCTCCGCCCGCTTCGCCTACCCGCCCGACCGACCGGCGTCGATGCTGATCCGCACCGCCAACTCCGAGGTGGGCTCGACGGCTTCGACGGTCACGATCGACCCCGCCGCCCGCACGGTCTCCGGGTCCGTCACCTCCGGCAATTTCTGCGGCCACGTCGACCCGGAAGCCCGGCGCCCTTACTACACGCTCCACTTCACGGCCCGCTTCGACCGCGCTTTCAAGGCGTCGGGCACCTGGCAGGACGACCGGCTGACCCCGGACGCCACCTCCGCGTCCGGCGGGACCGGCGGCTTCACCGCCAACAGCGGACGTCCCGTGCCGGGCAAAGGGGCGGGCGGATATGCGGAGTTCGAGCCCGGGACCGGCCCGGTGGGCGTCAAGGTCGGTATCTCGTACGTCAGTCGGGCGGGCGCCGAGGCCAACCTCGCGGCTGAGAACCCGCCGGCCCGCTCCTTCACGTCGGTCCAGCAGGCGGCCCGACGGGCCTGGCGGGACAGGCTCGACGCCATCAAGGTCGGCGGCGACACGGAAGCCGAACGCACCACCTTCTACACCGCCCTCTACCACTCCCTCCTCCACCCGAACGTCATCAGCGACGCCGACCGCCGCTACCGGGGCGGCGACGACCGGGTCCACCTGGTCCGGGCGGGCCACGACCGCCAGTACGGCACCTTCTCGGGCTGGGACGTCTACCGCTCCCAGGTCCAGCTGCTCACCCTCCTCGACCCCGACACCGGCTCGGACATCGCCCAGTCCCTCTACGAACTCAGCTGCCAGAACGGCGGGTTGTGGGACCGCTGGCTGCACGGCGCGAGCGGCACCCACGTCATGAACGGCGACCCGTCGCCCGCCGCCCTCGCCGGCATCCGTGCCTTCGGCGGTACCCGCTTCGACCTGCGCGGGGCGCTGGACTCCCTGGTGCGGGCGGCGACGACACCGACGGAACGGGACCTGTCACCGGCGGGCAGGCCGGTCCTGTCGGTCGGGCAACGCCCTTCCCTGGACAAGTACTTGGCCCTTCACTACATGCCGTCCGTGTCCAACGCGTGGGGCGGCGCGGCGGAGACCCTGGAGATGTCGGGCGCCGACTTCGCCCTCGCCGAACTGGCCCGCGCGGCCGGACGGACGGAGATCGCGGACAGCTTCCTGAAGCGCGCCCAGTGGTGGCAGAACAACTTCGACATCGCGGCCCATGCGAGCGGCGGCTACATCACCGACCGCAAGGCGGACGGCAGTTGGGTACCCGGTTTCACCCCGGCCACCGGCAACGGCTTCGTCGAGGGTACGGCGGCCCAGTACACCTGGATGGTCCCGCACAACCCGGCGGGCCTGTTCACGGCAATGGGCGGCGCCGCCAAGGCGATTGACCGCCTGGACGCCTTCTTCCACCACACCGACGGCAGCTGGGCGCTCACCGGCAGCGGCGGCGAGAAGTCCGAGCTGGACAACGAACCGTCCGTCAACGTCCCCTACCTGTACGCCTACGCGGGCGCACCGCACAAAACCCAGCAGACGGTGCGCGCGGCGCTGACGAGGCTCTGGTCGACGCGCCCCGGCGGCATCCCCGGCAACGACGACCTGGGCGCGATGTCCTCCTGGTACGTCTTCGCCGCGCTCGGGATGTACCCACAGGTGCCGTCCCGAGCCGAACTGGTCCTGGCCTCACCCCTGTTCCCGAGGATCGAGATCAACCGCCCCTACGGCAACGACATCTCGATCCACGCGCAGGGAGCGGCGGCGGACGCCCCGTACGTCCAGTCCCTCGCGGTCAACGGTCTGGCGAGCGAACGCCCCTGGCTCCCGGCGTCCTTCGTCCGGGACGGCGGCACCCTGGACTACACCCTCGCCGCCACCCCGAACCCCACCTGGGGCACCGCTCCGTCCGACGCCCCGCCGTCCTTCCGGGCCGGCGAGCAGCCGTACCAGATCAGCGTCGGCCCGAAGAGTGCGACGCTCGCACCGGGCAGGGTGTCGGACAGGGCGGCCGTGGTCAGGCTGCCCCTGCCGAGGCCGCCGCTCCGTCCGCGTCAGTGGGCTCGAAGCGCGTCGAGTGCGGTGAGAGCCACGTGCAGTTCGGTGCGCTGTGCGCCGGACTCCAGATCGCGGTCGAGGACCCGCTCGATGGTCCGCAGGCGCTGGTACATGGTTTCGCGGGAGAGGGCGCCCCGGCGTGCGGCGGTGGTCTTGTTGCCGGCCGCTTCGAGGTAGTGACGCAGGGTCGCCAGCAGGTCCGTGCCGTGCTGGGCGTCGTGATCGATGAGTCGCCCGAGTCGCTGTTCGGTGTACTCCTGGATCCGGGTGTCCTCGCGGAGGGCGTACAGCAGGCGGGGCAGGCCGATGTCGGACAGCTCGTGGAAGGAACGGTCCGGGGGGAGGGGCTGGCCGGGTGGCGTGGCCTCGGCGACGCGGGCCGCCTCGCGGAACGAGCGGGCGGTGTCGGAGAGGTCCGTGATCTCCGAGCCGACGCTCACCACTGCCCGCGGGGCCGAACTCAGCACGGTGCCGCACAGGCGTTCAAGGATGGGGCGCCAGGGCTGGGAGGGTCGCAGCGCCAGCAGGATGCCGAGCCGGTCGGGGGCCAACTCGCCGACCAGGGCCGGGACACCTGCCGTCCGCAGCTCCTGGAACAGGCGGGTCTCGGATGCGGTGCCCCCTCCGTCGGCGCGGAACGCCACCAGGGCCGCGACGAACCGGCTTCGGTCGGTCGGCAGGCCCAGGGCCGCGCAGCGGGCGTGGGCGTCCTCGGCGGAGTGGTGGCGCTGGTCGACCAGGTCGCGAAGGGCGTTTCGGTGTGCCGTGCGTTCCCACGGGGTGGAATGGACGAGTCGGGCGACGGTCAGGGCCATCGCGGTCCTCTCCAGCACGGTGATGTCCTCCGGCCCGAAGGCGGGGCCGTCCGGGCGGGCCGGAAGCATGATCACACGGCCCCAGCGCTCGCCCTGGTACTCGACGGGTGCGGTGAGCCAGCCCGCCGGGCCGCATGTCGCCGTGGGGTCGGCGGCCCCGGTGGCTCGGGAACGCCGTTCCCAACCGGTGAGCGCCTCCGCCACCGTGCCGCCGGACGGTTCGCAGATCAGTGCCTGGTGCGTCAGGTTCTCCAGGACCACCGTGCGGCCGCACATCTCCGCCGCCGCACGCACCACGTCCTCCGGACCGGCACCACGCAGGGTCAGGGCGGTGAACGCCTCGTGGATGCGCTGGGTACGGCGCATCGCGTCCGCCTGGTTGCCGAGCAGGAGCGCGTGCACGACCTGGGTGACCTCAAGGAAGTTGACGTCCTGGGCGAGCGTGACGAGGGGAAGGCCACGCAGGCGGCAGGCGTCGACGAGTGCGTCCGGCGGGCGGTGATAGCGGCGTACGAGCTCGATGACCAGCGCCGCGGCCCCGACGTCGGCGAGTTCGTCGACGTACCGGCGCACGCCGGGCGCATCCTCCGGGAGCGGCATTCCGGTGGTCAGGACGAGTTCGCCGCCCTTGAGGAAGGACGCGGGGTCGGTCAGTTCGGTGATGTGGACCCACCCGACCGGCCGGTCCAGGTGGAGTGCGCCGGTGACGACCTGGGGCAGTCCGGCGGCCAGGACGGGGAGGGCCAGGACGTCGGCGAGGGTGACCGCGCGGGCGGGCCCGTGGCCGGCCGGGTGGTTGTCGTTCACGGTGTCTCCAGGGGATCCCCTGCTCGGGCCCGGCGCCGCGCGCGGGAGTGCCCGGCCACTGTGACAAGCGTCGCTGACCTGCGCAAGAGCCGTCCGTGAACGATCGGCGCCCGGCACCGACCCCGATGGGACTGACACATCGTCCGGATGTCGCGCCCCCGCCGGACAGATCGCACGTTGGCGCACCCCTGGTCCGCGGAGATGCTCGGGGACACCGCAGCAGAGTCGAACACCGAGGCCGGGAGACGAACATGACCGCACTGTCGCCGCACCTTCGCCAGGCCACGCCCGTGGTGGCGGCCCGGGGCGAGGGCGTCCACCTCTTCGACCAGGACGGCCGCCGCTATCTCGACTTCACCGCCGGCATCGGCGTCACCAGCACCGGGCACTGCCACCCCAAGGTCGTGGCGGCGGCGCGGGAGCAGGTGGGCACGCTGATCCACGGCCAGTACACGACGGTCATGCACCGGCCCCTGCGCCGCCTCGTCGACAAGCTCGGCGAGGTGCTGCCGGCCGGCCTGGACAGCCTGTTCTTCACCAACTCCGGCAGCGAGGCCGTCGAGTCCGCGCTGCGCCTGGCCCGCCAGGCCACCGGCCGGCCGAACGTCATCGTGTGTCACGGCGGCTTCCACGGCCGTACGGTCGCCGCCGCAGCCATGACCACCTCGGGCACCCGCTTCCGCTCCGGTTTCTCGCCGCTGATGAGCGGGGTGGTCGTCACTCCCTTCCCGTCCGCCTACCGCTACGGCTGGGACGAGGAGACCGCCACCCGCTTCGCCCTGAAGGAGCTCGACTACACGCTCCAGACGATCTCCGCGCCCGCCGACACGGCGGCGATCATCGTCGAGCCGGTCCTCGGCGAGGGCGGCTATGTGCCCGCGACCCGGGCGTTCCTGGAGGGGCTGCGGGAGCGCGCCGACCGCCATGGATTCCTGCTGATTCTCGACGAGGTACAGACGGGCGTCGGCCGCACCGGACGCTTCTGGGGCCACGACCACTTCGGTGTCATCCCGGACATCCTCGTCACCGCCAAGGGGCTGGCCAGCGGCTTCCCGCTGTCCGGCATCGCCGCCTCAGAGGAGCTGATGGCCAAGGCCTGGCCCGGCTCGCAGGGCGGTACGTACGGCGCCAACGCCGTCGCGTGCGCCGCGGCCTGCGCCACGCTCGACGTCGTACGGGACGAGAAACTCGTCGAGAACGCCGAGGCGATGGGCAAGCGGCTGCGCCACGGGCTGGAGGCGGTGGCCGACCGGACGCCGGGTATCGGCGACGTGCGGGGCCTCGGGCTGATGCTGGCCACCGAGTTCGTCACCGAGGACGGCAGCCCCGACGCCGAGACCGCCGCCCGTGTGCAGCGCGCCGCCGTCGACGAGGGCCTGCTTCTGCTGCTGTGCGGGGCCTGGAACCAGGTCGTACGGATGATTCCGGCGCTCGTCATCGACGAGACGGCGGTGGACGAGGGCCTCCGGGCGTGGGCGACCGCGGTCGAGGCCGGAACATCGGGAGCGGCAGGGCGATGACGGACCCCACCACGGCCCTGGAGCCGCTGGTCGCGCGGCTCGCCGAGACCGCTCCCGGCCTGCGGGTGGAGACCGGAGCGGGCTCCACCGGCCTCTACGCCTACGACGCTTCCAACTACCGCGTTCCGCCGCGGGCCGTGGTGTTCCCCCGTGACGCCGACGACGTGGTCGCGGTGGTGCGCGCCTGTCGCGGGACGGGCGTTCCGGTCACCGCGCGCGGTGGCGGCACCAGCCTGTCCGGCAACGCGGTCGGTCCGGGCGTCGTCCTGGACTTCTCCCGGTACATGAACCGGATCCTGGACATCGATCCGGTCACGCGCACCGCCCGCGTCGAGGCGGGAGTGATCCTCGACGCGCTGTGCGGCGCGACCGCCCCGCACGGGCTCACCTTCGGACCCGACCCCTCCTCGCACAGCCGCTGCACCCTCGGCGGCATGATCGGCAACGACGCGTGCGGCAACCGGTCGGTGCGGCACGGGCGTACCAGCTCTCACATCGAGGCGCTGGAGATCGTGACGGCCGACGGCGTGCGGGCCGTCGCCGACCGCACCGGCCTGCGCGCGGCCGACCCGGACGACACGGACGCCGTACAGCGTGTCGCCCGCCTCGAAGCGGAGGTGCGCCGCCTCGTCAACGCCAACCTGGCGCCGATCCGCACCGAGCAGGGCCGTCTTCCGCGCCAGGTCTCCGGCTACCAACTGCACCACCTGCTGCCCGAGCACGGCTTCGACATGGCACGTGCCCTGGTGGGCACCGAGGGCTCCTGCGCGGTCGTCACCGCGGCGACGGTCCGCCTGGTGGCGACCGCACAGGCTTCCGCCCTGCTGACGCTCGGCTACGACGACGTGGTCGACGCGGCCGAGGACGTGCCGGAGATCCTGCGCTGGAATCCCACCGCCGTGGAGGGCATGGACGAGGCGATCGTCGCCACCATGCGCGCCCGGCGCGGTCCCGACTCCGTGACCGGACTGCCCGACGGGCGGGCCTGGCTGTACGTCGAACTCGACGGCGACGACCAGGACGCGGTCGACGCCCGCGCCGTCGAACTGCTGGACGTGCTCAGGACCCGGGGTCGCACGACCGGCGGGCGCGTCGTGCGGAGCGCGGCCGAACGGCGTGCGCTGTGGCGGGTCCGTGAGGACGGTGCCGGGCTCGCCGCCCGCCTGGTGGACGGCGGGGAGTCATGGCCCGGCTGGGAGGACGCGGCGGTCGCGCCCGAGAACCTGGCCGCCTACCTGCGCGACTTCCGCAAGCTGCTGGTCGACCACGGACTGACCGGCGTGCTCTACGGGCACTTCGGCGCGGGCTGCGTCCATGTGCGCATCGACTTCGACTTCGCCACCGCCGACGGACGCGGGTCCGCCCGCCGCTTCCTGAGCGAGGCGGCCGCCCTGGTCGTCGGCCACGGCGGCACCCTGTCGGGTGAACACGGCGACGGGCGGGCCCGCAGCGAGCTCCTGGAGGTCATGTACAGCCACGGGCTGATCCGCGCGTTCGCCGCCTTCAAGGAGATCTTCGACCCCGAGAACCTGCTCAACCCGGGCATCATCGTGGCACCGGCCCGGCTCGACGCCGATCTGGCCCTGCACACGCCGGCCGACGTGCTGCTGCCCGTCGAGACCCTCTTCTCCTTCCCGCACGACGAGGACGGCTTCGCGGGCGCGATACGCCGCTGCGTCGGTGTCGGCCGCTGCCGCAGCGACGCGGGCGGTGTGATGTGTCCCAGCTACCGGGCCACGGGCGAGGAGAACGACTCCACGCGGGGCCGGTCCCGCCTGCTCCAGGAGATGGTGCGCGGCGAGCTGGTGGAGGACGGCTGGCGCTCGACCGAAGTGCGCGACGCCCTCGACCTGTGCCTGTCCTGCAAGGCGTGTTCCAGCGACTGCCCGGTCGGCGTGGACATGGCCACGTACAAGGCGGAGTTCCTGCACCACCACTACAAGGGAAGGCTCCGGCCCCGCTCCCACTACTCCCTCGGCTGGCTGCCCCTGACTTCCGCCCTCGCCGGATACGTCGCCCGCCCGGTCAACGCGCTGCTGCGCGGACCCGTCGGCAAGCTGCTCGCCCGCCTCGGCGGGGTGACCACGAAGCGCCGGATCCCGGCCTTCGCCTCCCGGCGCGCGCTGCGCCGGGCCCTGCGTTCGGCGAGGACCGGTGAACCGGCGAAGGCCCTGCTCTTCGTCGACAGTTTCACCCGCGCCTTCCGCCCCGAGGTGGCGGGAGCGGCGAGCCGGGTACTCGCCGACGCCGGCCTCCCCTGCACGACCCAGGACGGCCTGTGCTGCGGCCTGACCTGGGTCAGCACCGGCCAACTGTCCGTCGCCCGCCGCGTGATGGCCCGTACCGTCGCCCGGCTGGACGGCGACGACCGGCCCATCGTCGTGGCCGAACCCAGCTGCGCCGCCGCCCTCAAGCGTGACGTGCCCGAACTGCTCGGCACCGACGCCGCCCAGCGCGTCGCGGCTCGCGTCCACACCCTGACCGGTGCCCTGAGCGACCTCGCCGCGCCCGGCTGGACGCCTCCCGAACTGCCGGAACACATAGTCCTGCAGACCCACTGTCACGAGTACGCCACCTTCAAGGGCCGCCACCCACGCGACCTGCTCAGCCGCCTCGGCGTGACGAAGGTCGACGAGGCCGAGGGCTGCTGCGGACTCGCCGGCAACTTCGGCTTCGAGGCACAGCACTACGACACCTCGATGGCCGTCGCCGAACTGGCCCTGAAGCCACGCCTCGACGGCCTCGACCACGAGGCACCGGTAGTCGTCGTGGCGGACGGCTTCAGCTGCGCCACCCAGATCGACCACCTGGCCGGCGACCAGGGCATCCGCGCCCTGCACCTGGCCGAACTGCTCGACACCGCCGCCGACCGATCAGCATCTATGTCGGCCCCTCATAAACCAGCCCTATAAGGCACATCGGGATTGTGTCTTGGACGCGCTGCCCGGTCCGCTGCTGCAATCGGCCGTATGACGAACCAGGACCTCCCTGCCCAGACGCGGCCCGTCCCTGAAGCAGCAGTGCTGGAAGGGCTGCCTCCCGTCTGCGAGGTGAGGGCCGCGGAAGTGGCCGCCCGCGTATCCGGCGGCCCCGTCTCGTCGTCCTCGACGACGATCCGACCGGCACCCAGACGGTCGCCGACGTGCCCGTCCTGAGGTCCTGGACGGTGGACGACCTGCGCTGGGCCCTGCGCCAGGACAGCGCCGTCTTCTTCGCCCTCACCAACACCCGCAGCCTGTCCCCCGAGGACGCCGCCGGCCGCAACCGCGAGGTGGTCCGCGCGCGACCTCTACCACTGCCAGATCGTCGAGGGCGACCTCACCACGACCCTGCGCCGCGACCTGCCGACGGGCCGGGTCGGTCATCCGCAGATCGCGGGCGTGCACGAAAGGCGAGTGGCGCGCGCCCCGGCCGGTAACACCTACCGGCCGGGGCGCGCGCCACTCGCCTTCAGACGGGGCGCGTCTCGTCGATCACGTATCCGCGCTGCTTGTCCACCACGTTGCGCAGCGGCCGGCCCTCGATGCGTCGGGTGAGGTTGTCGAGGAACACCTCGACGAGTGCCTCCCGCTCCCTGGTGGTCTCGCCCGCCGTGTGCGGGGAGATCATCACGCCGGGCATGTCCCACAGCGCCGATTCGGCGGGCAGCGGTTCCTGGGCGAACACGTCCAGGGCCGCGCCGGCGAGCCGGCCGGCGGCGAGGTGGTCGACCAGCGCCTCCTCGTCGACGAGTCCGCCCCGGCCTACGTTGATCAGCCGCGCCCCCGGCTTCATGGCGGCGAGCACGGGGGCGTCGACCATGCCCCGGGTGTCCTGGGTGAGGGGTGCGGCCAGGACGACGTAGTCCGCTTCCGCCAGGGCGGAGCGCAGGGTCGGCGCACCGTGGACCGTGCCGAAGTCGGGGTCGTCCGTGCGGGCCTTGCGGCCCGCGCCGCACACCCGCATCCCGACGGCGCGCAGCAGCCGGGCGATGGCCCGGCCGATCGGCCCCGTCCCCCAGACCAGCACGGTGCGGCCGGTGATGCCGTCACTCGGGCGCGGACGCCACTCACGGCGCTGCTGGTGCTCCCAGGTGCCGGGGAAGTCCTTGGCCAGGGCGAGGATCAGGCCGAGGACGTACTCGGCGGTCGGCTGGTCGTAGACGCCCCGGGCGTTGGTCAGGACAACGCCCGGATCGTCCACCAGGGCGGGGAACAGGAAGGAGTCCACGCCCGCGGAAGACGCGTGCACCCAGCGCGGTGCCTTCCGCGGGTCGTCGGGCCAGGCCTCGCGGATGGCCGGGGTGGTGGTCACCCAGGCCAGGAGGGCGTCGGCGCCGGGGAGGAGGTAGGGGAGTTCCTCCTCCGTGGCGTAGACGGTGTTCGTGAGGCGTTCGATGACGCCGGTGGCCGGTGGCCGGTTGCCCCGGTAGAGGACCACGAGTCGGTCGGGCATGTCAGGCCCCGACGGGGACGGCGATGTACTTGTACTCGAGGAACTCGTCGATGCCGACGCGTCCGCCTTCGCGGCCCAGGCCGGACTGCTTGACGCCGCCGAAGGGGGCGGCCGGGTTGGAGACCAGGCCGGTGTTGAGGCCGATCATGCCGCTTTCGAGGCGTTCGGCGACGCGCAGGGCGCGGTCGAGGTTCTGGGTGAACAGGTAGGCGGCCAGGCCGAATTCGGTGTCGTTGGCGGCGGCGACGGCCTCGTCCTCGGTGTCGAAGGTACGGATCGCGGCGACCGGGCCGAAGATCTCCGTGTCGATGATCGCGGAGTCGGGGGCGATGCCCGTCAGGACGGTGGGCGGGTAGAAGCAGCCGGGGCCCTCGGGAAGTTCGCCGCCGGTGAGGACCTTGGCGCCGCGCTTGACGGCGTCCCGCACGAGGTCGTGGGCCTTGCTGCGGCCGGCGGCGTCGATGAGGGGTCCGACGTCGGTGCCGGGTTCGGTGCCGGGGCCGACCTTCAGGGCGGCCATGCGGGCGGTGAGGCGGGTGGCGAACTCGTCGGCGACGGAGGTGTGGACGTAGATGCGGTTGGCGGCGCAGCAGGACTCGCCCATGTTGCGCATCTTGGCGACCATGGTGCCTTCGACGGCCACATCGAGGTCGGCGTCGTCGAAGACGACGAGGGGGGCGTTGCCGCCGAGTTCCATGGAGGCGCGGATGACCGTGTCGGCGCACTGGGCCAGCAGGATCCGGCCGACCTGGGTGGAGCCGGTGAAGGAGAGCTTGCGGATCTTCCCGCCGCGCAGGAGAGGTTCGACGACGGCGGCCGCGTCGGTGGTGGTGACGATGTTCAGCACACCGGCCGGCAGCCCCGCTTCGGTGAGGATGCCGGCCAGAGCGAGGCTGGCCAGGGGGGTCTGGGGGGCGGGTTTGAGAACGATGGTGCAGCCGGCGGCGAGGGCGGGGCCGATCTTGCGGGTGCCCATCGCCAGGGGGAAGTTCCAGGGGGTGATGAGCAGGCAGGGGCCGACGGGTTGACGGGTGACCAGCAGGCGGTTTTTGCCGTCGGGGGCGGTGGTCATGCCGCCGTCGATACGGACGGCTTCCTCGGAGAACCAGCGGAAGAACTCCGCCGCGTAGGCGACTTCGGCACGCGCCTCGGCCAGGGGCTTGCCCATCTCCAGGGTCATCAGCAGCGCGAGGTCCTCGGTGCGCGCGATGATGATGTCGTAGGCGCGGCGCAGGATCTCGCTGCGCACCCGGGGCGCGGTGGCGGCCCAGGAAGCCTGCGCGGCGACCGCGGCCTCGACGGCACGCCGGCCGTCGGCGGGTGAGGCGTCGGCGACCTGGCACAGTTCCTCGCCGGTGGCCGGGTTGTCGACGGGCAGGGTCCGGCCGGACTGGGCGTCCTGCCAGGTGCCGCCGATGAACAGCTGCTTGGGAACATCACGGACGACAGTCATCGTAAGTATCTCCTTGGACGTGTGGTGAGGGCTGCCGACCGGTCAGCGGATGCGGTCCAGCGTCTTGTAGTAGGCGCCCGCGAAGGGCAGGAACCAGGCGGTGCCGTTGTAGAGGGGGATCCGGGGCGGGGCCAGATCGCGCATGGGGTTGACCTCGGGGTGGCCGTCCAGCACCTCGGCCATGACCTGCCCCATGTGCGTGGCCATCTGCACGCCGTGGCCGGCGTACCCCATGGAGTAGTGGACGCCGTCCTCGGTCTGCCCGGCGTGCACGACGCGGTCCATCGCGAAACCGACGGAGCCGCCCCACACGTACTCGATCCTGGTCCGGGCGAGCTGGGGGAAGATCTCGCACATGTCACGGAACAGGACGGCTGCGCTCTTCTTGTCCGAGGTGGGGTCGGACGGTGCGAAGCGGGCGCGGCCGCCGAACAGCAGCCGGTTGTCCGGGGTGAGCCGGAAGTAGTGGCAGACCTTGTTGGAGTCCACGATGAGGCGGGCCTTGGGGATGATGTCCCGGGCGAGTTCCTCGCCGAGCGGCTCGGTGACGATGATGAAGCTGCCCACGCAGACCTGTTGGCGGCGCAGCCACGGGAAGTTCTTGTCGGTGTAGGCGTCGGTGGCCATCATGACCTGCCCGGCACGGATGACACCGCGCTCGGTGCTGACCTCGAACCGGCCGGCGGCGGTACGCCGCACGCCGATGGCCGCGTTGCGCTCGTGGATCTCGACACCGGTGCGCTCGCACGCCTCGGCCATGCCGCGCACGAAGCGGCCGACGTGCAGTGCGGCGCTGAACGGGTCGAGCAGGCCGCCGTGGTAGGCGTCGGAGCCGATCTCCGAACGCAGCTCGGACCTGCCGACCAGAGTGGTCTCGTGTCCGAAGTACTTGGCCAGGTCGCGCTGTTGGGCCTTCTTGCCTTCGAAGTGGGCGGGGCGGGATGCGACGACCAGGCGCCCGACGCGACGGAACTGGCAGTCGATGGACTCCTCGTTCACGAGCCGCTCGACGGTGTCCACGGCCTTGCCGTAGGAGTTGTAGATCTCGCGGGCCCGTTCGAGTCCGTAGCGGCGGACGGCCTGGCGTACGCCGATGGTGAAGCCCAGGTTGGCCATGCCTCCGTTGCGCGCGGAGGCACCGGAGCCGATCTGGCCCTTCTCGACAAGGGTGACGCGGGCGCCCTTGCGGGCGGAGTGGAGGGCGGTGGACAGGCCCGTCAGGCCGGCGCCGACGACCACCAGGTCGGTGTCCTCGGTCAGCGGCTTGCCGGACCGGTCGGGAAACACCCCAGCGGTTTCGATCCAGTAGGGAATCGTCTTCATCTCAGGGGTCCTTTGCGGGAAGTTTCGAAGTGGGGCGCGGCCGGGCTCAGGTGAGGGGTTCCGTCGGCAGGAGGCCGCCTTGCTGGTTGCGGTGGCCGCCGAGTCTGCGGACGAGGGCGACCAGGGCGAGGGCGAGGACGGCCAGGGCGATGAGGACGGCGCTGACCGCGGTGACGGTGGGGTCGACGTCGAACTGGAGAGCGTTGAAGACGAGGACCGGCAGGGTTCGGGTGTCGGGTGTCGACATGAACTGGGCGATGAAGAACTCGTCGAAGCTGGTGATGAAGGCGAACACGGCGGCGGCGATCAGGCCGGGGGTGGCCAGGGGGAAGGTGATGCGCCGGGCGATGGTCATCCGGCCGGCGCCCATGCTGGCCGCCGCGTCCTCCAGCCGCTCGTCGATGCCCCTCAGGGTGGAGATCATGATGAGGATGGCGATGGGTGCGGCGAGCACGGTGTGGCCGAGGGCGATGGCCAGCGGGCTGCCGAGCATGCCGGCCGGTTCGAAGAACAGGAACAGGCCGAGCGCGATGACCACCTGCGGGATGAGCAGGGGAGCCAGGACCAGCCCGTAGACCGCCGTGTGCAGGGGCAGTCGGCCACGGGCCAGGGCGGTGGCGGCGGTGGCTCCCAGGATGAGGGAGAACACCGTGGTGAGGGCGGCGATGAGGCTGGACAGGGCGATGGAGGTGGCCCAGTTGCCGCCGGGCGCGGCCATCTGCTCGTACCAGTGGGTGCTGTACTCCTTGGGCGGGAAGGTGCCGATGCCGTCGGCGCCGAAGGAGGTGACCAGGATGATGACGATGGGCATCGCCAGGAACAGCAGGATCGCGATGGCGCTCAGAGCGCGGCCGATGTGTCCGGCCCGGGTGGGCGGCAGTTCCATCATGAGCTGCTCCTTCGTGCGTGGGCCTTCTTGCGGCGGAGCTTGGCCAGGCCGAGCACGCCGAGGCCGGCGAAGGTGAGCAGGAGCAGGATGACGCCGAAGGCGGCGGCCGAGTTCCATTGGTCCTGCTTCATCACCTGCTGGTCGATGAGCGCGGCGACGACGGTCTGCTGGTTGCCACCCATCAGGGCGGGGGTGATGTAGTAGCCCAGGCAGAGGATGAAACTGAGGAGCCCCGCGGTGCCGATCCCGGGCGCGACCAGCGGCAGGTAGATCCTGCGGAAGATGGTCAGCCGGCTCGCGCCGAAGCCTGCCGCCGCGGCCAGGAGCCGGCCGTCGACGCCCCGCATCACGCCCTGCAGCACGAGGACGGTGTAGGGGAGCATCACCGAGGTGGTGCCGATGACGACACCGGTCTCGTTGTAGAGCAGGGAGTAGGGGGCGCCGGGGGCGTGTACGGAGGTGGCCAGGGTGTTGATGAGGCCGTGTTCACCGAGCATGATGATCCAGCCGTAGGTGCGGACCAGGGCGCTGATGAAGTGCGGTACGACCACGATGAGCATGGCCAGTGCGGCGAAGACGGGCCGCATCCGGGCGATGGCGTGTGCCAGGACGAAACCGACCAGCAGGCTCAGGGCCGCGGTCTCGGCGGAGATCCGCAGGGTGGACAGCAGCACGGTGAGATTCACGCCGCTGACGGCGTCGGCGTACCAGTGCAGGGTGAATCCGCCGCTGTCGCCCTTGAGGCTGAGGGAGAGCACTCCGATGATCGGGTACACGAACAGCACCAGCAGGAACACCGTGACGGGGACGGCGTTGACCAGGGCGATCCGGGAGCGGTGCCCGGGCATCGCGGACGTTTTCCCACGCGCCTTGGCGGGTGCGAGAGCGGTGCCGGCCACGGCTCACCCCCCGTCCGTGGCGTCGAAGACGCTGACGTCGTCCCGGTCGGCGGTGACACACACCCGCTCGCCCTTGCGCGGCGGTACAGCGGTGGTCTCGATCCGCAGCGGCGGCGTTCCCGGAGCGGCACCGTCCAGGCGAACGGTGATCCGGGTGAGTGAGCCGACGTAGACGGCCGTCTCGACGGTGCCGGTACAGCAGCCCTCCTCGGCACTGACCAGGCGCAGCTTGCCCGGCCGTACCGCGGCGCGCACGCTCTGTCCGGGCACGCAGGGGTGGGCGCGGGCCGTGAGCACACCGCCGGTGTCCAGCCGTACCTGGGTGCGGTCGTCCGCTCCACCGTCCTCGACCTTGCCGGTGAGGAAGTTGGCGGCGCCCAGGAAGTCGGCCACGAACGGGGTGCGGGGGCGTTCGAACAGGCCGCGGGGGGTGTCGAACTGCTCGATACGGCCGTCCTTCATGATGGCGATCCGGTCCGACAGGACGAGTGCTTCCTCCTGGTCGTGGGTGACGTAGACGACGGTCAGGCCGAGTTCGCGCTGGATGGACTTGATCTCGGTCTGCATCTGGTCGCGGAGCCGCTTGTCCAGCGCACCGAGCGGTTCGTCCATCAGGACGATCGGCGGGCGGTAGACCAGGACCCGGCACAGGGCGACCCGCTGCTGCTGCCCGCCGGAGAGTTCACGGGGTTTGCGGCCGGCGAACTTCGACAGGCCCGCCGCCTCCAGCGTCTCCCCGACCCGGCGGCGGATCTCCGCCTTGTCCACCCCTCGTAGTTGCAGGGGGAAGGCGACGTTCTCGGTGACGGTCATGTGCGGGAAGAGCAGGTACTGCTGGAAGACGAAGCCGAAGTCACGCTTGGCCGGATTGAGACCGGTGACGTCATGGCCGTCCACCGCGACGGAGCCGGAGTCGGGCTCGGTGAACCCGGCCAGCATCATCAGCGTGGTCGTCTTGCCGGAACCGGACGAGCCGAGGAAGGTGACGAACTCACCGGCCGCGATCTCCATGTCCACGCCGTCGACCACCGTCGTCCCGGCGTAGGACTTGCGCAGTCCCGTCACCGACAGTGACTTGCCCGTCGGTGAGGAGGAGTGCGGGGCCAGGGCAGCGGCGAGGTCGTCGGCGGACAGCTTCGCGGCGGTCGGAGTCTGGGTGCGCTCAGGCATCGGCCCACTCCTGCCAGCGCTTGGTGACGGCGTCACGGTTCTTGTCCCACCAGACGGCGTCCGCGTCGAACCCGACCTTGAGGTTCTGCGGCGAGGTCGGCAGCGTGGCCAGGACATCCTCCGCGAGCAGTTTGATGGCGCCGGGGACGACCGGACCGTGCGGGAAGAGCTTGGCGAACGCCGCCTGCACCTCAGGACGCAGCGAGAAGTCGATCAGTTTGTAGGCCGCGTCCGTGTTGTCCGCGCCCTTCGGGATGCCCCAGCCGTTGGTCATCCTGCGGGCGCCGTTCCACTGGTAGGCGACCGGCATCCCCTGCTTGATCAGATCGTCGGCGCGACCGCCCCACAGGCTGGTCGCGACGACCTCCTTGCGGCCGAGCAGGACGGCCGGCAGGGCGCCGGTGTTCCAGAACTTCTTCACCCCGCCGCGGATCCGCGACATCGACGCGAAGGCCCGGTCCACGTCCAGGGGATACAGCCTGTCCAGCGGAACCCCGTCGGCCAGCAGCGCGAACTCCAGCTCCGGCAGGTCCACCTCCGCGCTCTGCAGCGAGCGGGGGCCGCTGAAGGCGTCCGTGTTCCAGAAGTCGGCCCAGTTCTTCGGGATCCGCTTGAGGCTGTCCGTGCGGTAGGCCATCAAGCTGCACCACACGTTCTTGCCGACCGCGTGCTCCGGCAGGTTGTGCTCCGCGATCCCGGCGCCCTTGACGTTCTTCAGCCGGTCGTGGTCCACCGGCTCCAGACACTCCAGCCTCGTCATCTTCTGGAAGTTCAGCAGCGTGTTGTCCAGCAGGTCCACCTGCGGACGGCCCTGCTTGACCTGGGCGATGATCTGCGCCGACTGGTAGTTGACCGTCGTGACCGTGATGCCGGTCTCCTTGGTGAACGGCTCGTAGATCGCCTTCGTCAAGGCGTCGTTGTAGGTGCCGCCGCTGTTGCTGACGACGAGCCTCTTCTTGCCGCCGCCCGACGAACCGCGGCTGTCGCCGGTGCCCATGAGGGTGCCGCAGCCGGTCACCGCGGTGGCGGCGGCCAGCGCGCCTGCGGTGCGGAGTACGGTTCTGCGGCCTATCCGGTTGTCTTCCATCGGGCGCCTCCTGGCGGTGGTGGTGAATGCGGGGGAACGGAAATCGCTGAGGTGGGGGGTGGGGGGTCCTTCGGTGCTGTCCGTGCGGGACGAGGGGCGTCGTGAGGTGCGTCGTGAGTCAGATGCCGAGCATGGTGTTGAGGTCGTCGAGCGACTTCACGGTCACGTAGTCGTAGCCGTGGGTCACCGGGTCGCAGCCGCGGTCCAGGAGGATGAGGTTGCGGAAGCCCATGTCGTGCATCGGCATCAGGTCGTAGCGGGTGTGCGAGGAGACGTGCACGAAGTCCTCGGGGGACGCGTCGAGCTGGTCGAGCATGTACTCGAACGCGGCGTACCGGGGCTTGTAGTAGCCGGCCTGCTCCGCGGTGAAGACCGCGTGGAAGTCCGCCCCGAGCCGGGGCACGGTCTCCTCCAGGAAGTCGTCTCCGGCGTTGGACAGGATCACCAGCTTGTAGTTCTCGCCCATCTTCTTCAGCGGTTCCGGCACGTCGGCGTGCGGGCCCCAGCTGCGGACGCCGTCGGCGAACCGCTTGCCCGCGTCCGGGGCGGCCTTGACGCCCCACTTGCGGCAGACCCCCTCGAAGGCGTCCTGCAGCGTCTGCTCGTAGGGGTAGTACTCGCCGCAGACCGAGTCGTAGCGGTAGCCGCGGAACTCCTTCACGAACTGGTCCCAGTGCTCAGCGGGGATCTGGTCGCCGACGAGCTCACGCGTGATGGGGGTCATCGGCCACTCGATCAACGTGCCGTAGCAGTCGAACGACACGTACTTCGGGCGGAACTGAAGCGAGGGAATGGGCATGAGGATGCTCCTGTCTTCTGCTGGAAGGAACTGATGACGGCCCGGTGCGCGCGCTTTCGGGCATGCTCATGACAGAGACGTCGAGTTGGGGTGGCGGTGCCGTCGACATCGCCGGGGGTCAGGTGGCGCCGACTCCTGCCGGAGCGAGGAAGTCGACGGGGTGCTCCGTGGTGCCGTCGAGAGCCAGGTCGGCGGCGATCTCTCCCATCGCGGGCGAGAACTTGAAGCCGCTGCCGGAGAATCCGGCCAGGACGATGATGTCGTCCTCGCCGGGGAGATGACCGACGAGCGGGTTTCCGGAGTCGGTGTAGCCCTCCATGTAGGCCGACATCCTGATGGGGTCGGGGTTCAGGTCGGGCATGAGTTCACCGATGAGCTCGCGAAAGGTGCCGAGTTCTTCGGGGCGGACCGTACGGTCGAGCCGTTCGGGCTCGGGCACCGGCGCATGGTATTTGACCGAGAGACCGAGCTTGACGGAGATGCCGTCGGGCGACGGGATGCCGAAGCAGTCGTGGGGTGTGGCGCGTACGAAGGGAGGGGCCCCGTCCGCGAACCAGTCGTGGCGCGTGGGCAGGTGCCAGGAGCAGACCACCCGGCGGACATCGACGGTCCGGGGGAGGCCCGGGAGCAGGGTGTTGATCCAGGGGCCCACGGTCACCACGGCGGCGTCCACGTGGTCCGTGCCCTGGTCGGTGACGATCCGCACGCCGCCGCCCGCCGCCGGGACGACCTCGCGCACCGTGGTGTAGCGGTGCAGCCGGGCACCCAGTTGCCCGGCACGGGCGGCGGCGGCCTGGATCGACGCCTCCGGCCTGATGACGGCGCCCAACCGGTCGTGGACGGCGGTGTGTCCGTCCGGGAGCCGGTGCTGCGGGTAGCGGCGGGCGAGTTCCTCCCGGTCCAGCACCTCGTGATCCAGCCCATGGGCGGCGCTGGTGGAGAGGAGGAGGCGTGCGGACGGTGAGGCGGCCTCGCCCATCACGAGGCAGCCGCTACGGCGTCGCAGCGACCGGCCGGTCTCCGCCTGGAGCTGCTCCCACAGCCCGTCCGCGAGCCGCAGCAGCGGAATGTACCCGGGTTCGCCGAGGTGGGCGGCCCGGAAGATGCGGCTCTCGCCCCCGGCCGCGCCGCGGTCGTGACCCGGCGCGTACCGGTCGTAGCCGATGACCTCGGCTCCGCGGGCCGCCAGCCGCCACATGGCCTGGCTGCCCATGCTGCCGGCACCGATCACGGCGACGCGCTTCGGACTGCGCATGAGGTCGCTCCTTTCGATGGTGTGGCCTGGTGGCAGTGGAGCCCCAGTACGGTGCGGACACCGTGCGGACCCTTCCGGTTCGGGTTCCGTTGGGGATGGCGTTCACTTTCGTCCTGGGGGAACGTGCAGGTCAACCCACACTGTGTTCCACCTTGGGCCCTTCTTGAGACGGTCTGTCACTGCGGACCGCCGGGCCGCACGAAATGCCGGCACCCCCTTGTCAGGCTGAGTGGCCGGTGCGAGGGTGAGCCGATCCCCTCGGCTGAAAGCACCCCCTATGCCGCCCAGACATCCCGCAACCGGGCACTTCCCCACCATCGCGGAGGTACTGCGCCTGCCCGTGCTCGCCGAAGGGATGCCGCGCGTGCTGGCCGGGGAGACACAGCTGGGCAGGGCGGTGCGCTGGGTACATGTCACCGAGCTGCTCAACCCCGCCGACTTCCTGGAGGGCGGCGAGCTGGTGCTGACGACCGGCATGCCGTATCCCGAGGACGCCTCCGAGCTGCGCGGCTACGTCGACCAGCTCGCCGACGTCGGCGCGGCCGGTCTGATCGTGGAGCTCGGCTACCGGTACCGGAAGGTGCCCCACGAGCTGGTGGCGGCGTGCCGGGCCCGTGAAGTACCGCTGGTCGAGCTGGCCCGTGGCGTCCGGTTCATCGACGTCACGCAGACGGTGCACGCGCTCATCCTCGACGCCCAGGGAGCCCTGCTGCGTCGCGGGAGGGACATCCAGGACATTTTCACCGCCCTGACGCTGCGGGGCGCGGACCCCGAGGAGCTGGTGCACACCACCGCGGAACTCACCGGAGCCCCCGTGGTGCTGGAGGACCTCAACCACCGGGTCCTGATGTGCGAGCTGCTCGGCCGCCCGTACGAGCCGGTGGTGTCGGCCTGGTCGCGGCGTTCGCGGGCCGCCCCGACGCCGGAGAGGATCACACCGAGCGGCCCGGAGGGGTGGCTGATCGCGCCGGTGCAGGACCACCACGGACTGTGGGGGCGGCTGGTCCTGCTGGAGGGCCGGCTGAACGCCGAGCCCGACCCGGAACACGTCCTGGTGCTGGAGCGCGCGGTGGTCGCGCTGACCATGGCACGCCTGGCCGGACCGGCCTGGTGGGAGCGCCGGGCCCACCGCTCCGTACTGCGGGACCTGTACGAACGGCGCTTCCGTTCCCCCGCGGACGCGCGCGCCCGCGCCGAGGCACTGGGGCTTCCGGCCTTCGGGCACCGGCTCTTCGCCGTGGTCATCCGCCATACGTACACCGGCGCCGAGGGTGAGCACCTCGACGAACGGATCGCGAAGGCGCTGGCGCCCACCAACGTCCGCGCCCTGATCGGCGAGACGGCGCCGGGCAGGATCGGCGTACTTCTGGCACTGGCACAGGCGAGCGCCTGGCAGCCGGTCGCCGAGCGGATCGGCCGCCTGACCCGGGAGGAGCTGGGACCGGAGGCCGTCGTCGCCGTCGGCCCCGGGGTGACCGACCTCTCCGGGATCGCCCGGTCGTGGCAGGAGGCCGAGCAGACGGCCGAGGCCATCACACCGGCCTCCCCGGAGCGGTGGTTCTACGTCCCCGCCGACGTCCGGCTGCCCGAGTTGCTGGGCGTCCTGCGGGCGGACACCCGCCTGCAGCGGTACGCGGAACGGCAACTGACCCGCCTCATCGAGCACGACGACCGCAACAACGGCGATCTGCTCCCGGCACTGCGCGCCTATCTGGCGGCGGCCGGGAACAAGTCGGTCGCGGCGAAACGCGCCGGCATGTCCCGGCAGGCGTACTACCAGCGACTCCACACCATCGAACGCCTCCTCGGCTGCGACCTGGAATCAGGCCTGCAACGCACCTCCCTGCACGTCGCGGTGCTGGTCCTGGACGCAGAAGAAGCAACTGCTCCCGGCGCGGCTTCCTGAGATCGCGCCCGGGTGGACCACGCCACCCAGGTCCAAGCGACGTCGACCGCGTGCTCGTGACGAACGCGGCGGCTGCGGGCGACAGGCTGCCGCGGCGGCTGACGAGGGCGATGTCCAAGGTGGTTTCCGGCTCGATGTACAGGACGCGGGCGCCCAGTCGCCGGGCGACGTCCTGCCAGACATCCGTGACCACCGCGTGCCCGACCCCGGCCAGTACCAGGGCATGAGCGACACGCGGTGCCCGGTCTCGGCGGCCACGGTGAACTCGATGCCTGCTCGCGCGTTCATACGCGCCCTCTGCCCCTCAAGAAATCAACCGACGACTCGATTGGTGCCATGATCGATCAGGATGCCCGCGTTCCGAGGTCGTCTTGGACATGGGTGCAGGTGATTCGACAGGGAGAGTTCAGTGACCGTTCTCGATGGGATCCTCGCGGGAGTTCGCGAGGACCTGGAACAACGCAAGAGTGCGACGCCGTTGGCGGAACTGCGCGCCAGGGCAGCGGACGCGGCACCCGCGCTCGACCCCCTGCCCGCCTTCCGCGCGCCCGGGGTGTCCATCATCGCCGAGGTGAAGCGAAAGAGCCCCAGCAAGGGCGCACTGGCGGACATCCCCGACCCCGCGTCGCTCGCGGCCCAGTACGCCGCCGGCGGTGCCGCCGCGATCAGCGTGCTCACCGAGGGCAGGCGTTTCGGCGGTTCCCTCGCAGATCTGGACGCCGTACGTGCCCGGGTCGATGTTCCCGTCCTGCGCAAGGACTTCATCGTCGACCCCTATCAGCTGTGGGAAGCTCGCGCACACGGCGCCGATCTCGCGCTTCTCATGGTCGTGTCGCTGGATGACGCCCAGCTCAAGGACTTGATGGGGCTCTGCGCGGAGTTGGGTCTCACGCCGCTCGTGGAGGCGCATACGGCCGACGAGGTACGGCGCGCCGCCGCCGCCGGCGCTGAGCTTCTCGGCATCAACGCTCGGGACCTGACAACGCTGGACGTCAACCGCGCCGTGTTCGCCGACCTCGTGGCAGGCATCCCCGAAGGCACGGTCCGGGTCGCGGAATCAGGAGTGACGGGCCCCGAGGACGTCGCGGAGTACCGCGGCTGGGGAGCCGACGTGGTACTGGTCGGCGAGGCGCTGGTCCGCTCGGGCGACCCGAGCACCGCCGTACGCGAGTTCATCGGCGCGGCCGGGGCGTGATCACCCCGCGCGAGATCCGAGAGCCCGGCGACGGCCCGCCGGGCTCTCGGAGGGAAGGCGGTCAGGCCAGCAACTCCACCTCCGCCAGTGTTGACTCCTCGTCGAGGACCAGTCGGTAGCGCGTGTACGAGCCCGCGGACGTCACCGAGAACGCCCGGGTCTGCCTGTCCCACCTGAACGAGTCACCTGAACGCCGGTCCAGGGTCCGCCAGTTGGTGCCGTCCGAGGACCCCTGCAGAGCCCAGCCCGTCGGGGCCTCGGTCCGGTCCGAGGACGTCAGTGTGTACTGGACGGCCTTCGTGGCACCGGCGACCGGCAGCTCCACGGACCTCACCGTCGCGTCCGTCGCCGACGTGTTGTCGAACAGCGCGCCCCCGCCCGTCCCCACGTCCGTCCGTGGCGTCGGCACCTCGTCGTCCTGGGTGATCGAGACCGGGGCCGCGTTCCTGGACGCTCCCCAGGTGGAGGGCTCGGGGCCCATGTCGAACTCCAGGGTTCCGCCCTGGGAGACGACCGAGTGGGGGAGTGAAGTCGACGTCCACGCGACGCCGTTGACCTTCAGGCCCTGTACGTACACGTTCCGGGCGTTGTTGTCCGGGGCCTTGATCACCAGGTCCCGGCCGTTCTCCAGATGCAGCGTCGCCTTGGTGAACAGCGGGGAGCCGACGGCGTATTCGCCGCTGCCCATGACCAGCGGATAGAAGCCGAGCGCCGAGAACAGGTACCAGGCCGACTGCTCGCCGTTGTCCTCGTCACCGTGGTAGCCCTGCCCGATCTCGCTGCCCGTGTAGAGACGGGACAGGACCTCGCGGACGTTCTGCTGGCTCTTCCAGGGCCGGCCCGCCGCGTCGTACATGTAGGTCACATGGTGGGCCACCTGGTTGGAGTGGCCGTACATGCCCATCCGGACGTCCCGCGCCTCCGTCATCTCGTGGATGACCCCGCCGTACGAGCCCACGAACTCCGGTCCGGCCGTCTCCGGGGTCTCGAAGTAGTCGTCGAGCTTGTCCGCGAGGCCCGCCCGGCCGCCGTACAGGTTGGCCAGGCCCCGGCTGTCCTGCGGGGCGGTGAAGGCGTACCCCCAGCCGTTCGTCTCCGTGTAGTCGTGGCCCCAGACGCGCGGGTCGTACGCCGACGACTCCACCCGCCACTCGCCCCGCGCGTCGCGCCCCTGGAAGAAGCCGGCCTTCTTGTCGAACAACCGCACATAGTCCTGGGCGCGGTTGAGGAAGTAGTCGGACTCCTCGTCGTACCGTCGCTCGCCCGTCCGCCGGTACAGCTCCTGGCCCATCCGGGCGATGCCGTAGTCGTTGAGGTAGCCCTCCAGCGCCCACGACAGGCCCTCACGCGTTTCGGTGCTCGTGTAGCCGAGGAAGGGTGAGGTCGCCATGCCCTTGCGGCCCACGCCCGACATCGGGGGTACGACGGTGGCGTTCTTCACAGCCGCGTCGTACGCCGACGTCGCGTCGAAAGCGACGCCCTTCACATAGGCGTCGGCGAACGCCACGTCCGACGAGGTGCCCGTCATCAGGTCGGCGTATCCGGGGGAGGACCAGCGTGAGGTCCAGCCGCCGTCCTTGTACTGCTGCACGAAACCGTCGGTCATCTCCCCTGCCTGACGGGGCGTCAGGAGCGAGTAGGCGGGCCAGGTCGTCCGATAGGTGTCCCAGAAGCCGTTGTTGACGTACACCTTGCCGTCCACGATCTTCGCCCCGGTGTGCGTGGGGGTGTCGGGACCCGGCATCGGGGAGAACGGAGACGCGTACTGGAACTTCGAACCGACCGTCTCGAAGCCGGAGTTGGGGTACAGGTACAGCCGGTACAGGCTGGAGTACAGCGTCGTCAGCTGATCCGGCGTCGCCCCCTCCACCTCGACCTTCCCGAGCAGCCCGTCCCACTGCCGCTGCGCAGCGGCCCGTACCGCCTCGAAGGTCGTACCGTCCGGAATCTCCTGCCGCAGGTTGGCCCTGGCCTGCTCGACGCTGATGAGCGAGGTGGCCAGCCGCAGCGTCACCACTCCGGTCGGCGCACTGAACCGGAGGTAGCCCCTGACTCCGCTCGACGCCCCCTCCGTCACCACCGCGTCGTCGTCGAACACCCCGTACACGAACAGCCGGGTCGCCCCCGTCGACAGCCCCGACTTCACGTCCGAGTAGCCGGTGAAGGTGCCGTTCTGCGGGTCGAGGGTCAGGCCCGCCTGGTCGGTGACGTTGTCGAAGAGGACGCTCGCGTCGTCGCCGGGGTAGGTGAAGCGCAGGACCGCCGCGTGGTCGGTCGGCGTCATCTCGGCCTTGACACCGTTCTCGAAACGCACCCCGTAGTAGTCCGGCCGCGCGGTCTCGTTCTCGTGCCGGAAGGCCAGGGCCCGTGCCGCACGGCCGGTGTCGGGGGTGCCTTCGGCGGCCGACGGCATCACCTGGAAGGTCTGGCGGTCGCCCATCCAGGGGCTCGGCTCATGGCTCGCGCTGAACGCCTGGATCGTCGGCAGGTTGTCGGCGTTGTTGGCCCGCGCGTAGTCGTACAGCCAGCTCAGCGAGCCCGCGTTGGTCACCGGCGTCCAGAAGTTGAAGCCGTGCGGCACCGCCGTCGCCGGGAAGTTGTTGCCCCGCGAGAAGCCGCCGCTGGAGTTGGTGCCCCGAGTCGTCACCGCATAGTCGGACAGGTGTTCCCGAGGCGGCTCGGGGGCGACGGGCCGCAGCCGCACGTCGTCGAGCCAGCCCCGGAACTTCGCGGGACCGGCCGGCGAGTCATAGGCGAGCAGCACCCGGTCGACGGTCTTCCCCCGCGCCACCGCCCCGATCCGCGAGGCGACATGGTTCCACTGGTTGACGTACAGCACCTTGGCCGCGCCCTGCCCGCGCGGCGTCAGCGCGAAGCCGTGCTGGTCGACCGCCGACAGCTCACTCAGCAGGGTGCCGTCCGTGAAGGCCAGGTCCACCGACACGTTCGTGGCGTCGTAGTCGAGGTCGCCGTCCGCCATCGACGGGAACACCCGGTACGACAGCTCGGTGTCGGCCTCGACGGCCACATCCACGTCGAACACCTTGTTGTACGAGTACGCCCGTCCGGCCGCCCGGTGCGTACCCGCGAACCGCAACGCCCGTTTGCCCGTGAAACCGGCGCGTGCCTTCGCGGTCGGCGAGCCGCTCGGGCCGGGGTCGACCAGCGACAGCATGTCCCGGGGCACGGGGGTGGCGACGTCGCCCGTCGAGAACTGGACATCTGCGAGCTGTGTGATGGCGCCCCCGTTGTTGCGTCCGATGTCGAGCCGGAAGTGCCGGTACTCGGCGGGCGACGACAGGTCGTACGACCTGGTCTGGAAGCGCTCGGTGAAGGACTCGCCGCTGCGCCTGTCGAGGGTCTGCCAGCCCGCCGTGCCGTCCACCGAGCCCTGGAGCGTCCAGTCGGCGGGGTCGCGCTCGGCGTGGTCGTCGGCCGAGGTCAGTGCGTAGTCGACGACGCTGACCGGCTCGTCCAGGTCGAACTCCACCCAGCCCGCCGACGCGAACGTCAGCCACTTGGTCCCCGGCGCACCGTCGACGAGGTTCTCCTTCACCTCGCCCCCGCCGGTGTTCTCGCCGCTCGCCCGTACGTCCGTCACCTGGTCGGTCACATCGCCCGGGATACCGCTGCTGTAGCCGCCGTCGACACCTGACGCCCGCTTCGTGCCGTCCGGTCCGACATCGACGGTGTTCAGCCAGTCGGGCGCCGGCTCGCCCGCCTCGAACGAGGAGGCGAACTCCCGGTCGACGGCCGGTGCGGCGGCGGGCAGGGCGGTCGCCGCGCCCTGCCCGCCGATCACCAGTGCGAACACCGCGGTAATGGCCGGAATTAATCCGAACTCCCGTCCGTGCCGACCTCTGTATCGAACTCCCTGCCGCATACGAGAGCACCCTCCCTGCCGCCTGGACAACGTTGTCTCCTTGGCTGCGCAGGAACCAGTAGGGAGTCAAGTGGTCAGTGGTGTCAAGGGCGTTGGGTGTGGCATTCGGGCCCAATATCGCGAATTTCCCGAGCAAAGGGATCAGTGCGGATCCGTGCGGGATCCGCGACGTCCGCATATTTCCGCGAGGTCTCAACTCGGAAAAGACCCGCGGTCAACCCTGCATTCGATCTTGCCCATTTGACGGGAAGTGGACTATACCTGTCGGCGTCTGTCACTGTTCGACCGGTCAACGGCCAGGTGGGGGAGCCGGAAGGGTGGTTTGACGTGCTGAACGCACGGCCCACCGGGTATTCCCTCTGATCAGGGCACATCACGCACTAAGCACTTCCTGCACGACCCAGTTCGACCCGATCGCGGTGCCGGGAGGATCCGGTTCACCGCCTGAGTCCTGGAGAAGGCGAGGACTTGAGCATGGGATCCACCTCCGACGAGAGCCGCACCCCCGACCGCACCACCCCCGCCACCGCCACCCGCACCACGACCACCGGCCTCGGCCGCCGCGACCTGATCAAGCGGTCAGCGGCGCTCGGCCTGATCTCCGTCCCCACCATGGGCTTCCTGTCCGCGTGTGCGAGCAGTGGCGGAGGTGACGAGGACAAGGCCAAGGCGGGCAAGAAGACCGCGAAGAACCCCCTGGCGGTCAACGACACGGCCCAGATGGAGTTCGTGCTGTTCGACGGCGGTTTCGGCAAGGAGTACGCCGAGGACGCGGTCAAGATCTACGAGACGAACTTCCCGAAGGCGAAGGTCAAGTTCTCCGCCACCCAGAAGATCCAGTCCACGCTCCAGCCCCGCTTCAACCAGGGCACCCCGCCGGATCTGATCGACAACTCCGGCGCCGAGCAGATGGACATGGGCGTCCTGGTCGGCAAGAGCCAGCTCGCGGACCTCACCCCGCTGCTCGACGCCCCGTCCTACGACGACCCGAACAAGAAGGTCCGCGACACGCTGCGGCCGGGCATCGTCGAGATGGGCCAGTTCGACGGCGACCCGGTGTGGATCATGTACTACGCCTACACGGTGTACGGCGTCTGGTACTCGCAGAAGGCCCTGGAGTCGCTCGACGCCACCTATCCCCAGACGTGGGACGAGATGCTCGCCGTGTGCGAGAAGGCCAAGAAAAAGGGCATCGCCGGCTGGACCTACGCGGGCAAGTACCCGTACTACCTGCCCTTCTCGCTCTACCCGATGATCGGCAAGGTCGGCGGCGTCGAGGTCCTCGACGCGATCGACAACCTGGAGCCGAACGCCTGGAAGCACCCGGCTGTCAAGGCCTGTTTCGAGGCGTACTACGAGCTCTACAAGAAGGGTTACGTCCTCAAGGGCACCCCCGGTCTCGACCACATCCAGTCACAGACCGCGTGGGCCAAGGGCAAGGCGCTGTTCATCCCGAACGGCTCCTGGGTGGAGAACGAGTCGGCGAACGTCATCCCCGCCGACTTCGACCTCGCCGTCTCCGCGCCGACCGGCATCGACAGCTCCGACAAGCTGCCGTTCGGCACGATCTGGGCCTCCGGCGGCGAGCCGTTCATCGTCCCGGCGAAGGCGAGGAACACGGCGGGCGGCATGGAGCAGTTGCGCGTCATGCTCAGCGAGGCGTCCTCGAAGAACTTCACCAGCAAGGTGAAGTCGCTGACCGCGTTCAACGGCGGTACCGAGGGAATCACCCTCACCCCCGGCCTCAAGTCAGGTGTGGCGGCACTGGAGAAGGCCGGGCAGAACGTGGTGAACCCGCGCTTGCAGGACTGGTACGTGCAGCTCCAGAAGGAGAAGATCGGCGTGTCCGGGCTCGGCGAGATGATGGCGGGACGGCTCACCCCGGCCGAGGCCATCAAGAAGATCCAGGGCTACGCCGACGAGACCGCCAAGGACACGTCGATCAAGCACTACAAACACCAGTGACCAGAAGCCGATGATCTGTCACCAGCGGCGGCACCCGCGTACGGAACGGGGTCTGTGGTAATGCAGCACGGCAAGTACCGCTTCATCGTGGGATTTCTCGTGGTCCCTCTGGGGCTGTACGCACTTTTCGTCATCTGGCCGTTCATCCAGTCCATCTATTACTCGTTCACGGACTGGACCGGGCTGAGCCCGGAATTCAGGATGGTCGGCCTGGACAACTACAAGAGGATGTTCGACGACGACATCTTCTGGAAGTCGTTGCAGCACAGCCTCCTGTTCGCGTTGGTGCTGCCGCTGGTGACGATCAGTCTGGCGCTGTTCTTCGCCTTCATGATCAATGTGGGCGGGAAGCGCCGTCGCGGCGGACCGGTGATTTCAGGGGTTCGCGGTTCCTCGTTCTACAAAATCGTCTACTTCTTCCCGCAGGTGCTGTCGATCGCGATCGTCGCGCTGCTGTTCGCCTTCGCGTACAACCCGGACAGCGGCGCGATCAACGCGCTGTTGCGCGGCATCGGACTCGACAGCGTCCAGCCGCTCTGGCTGGGCGATCCGGACCTCGCCCTGTGGTGTGTGATGGCCGTGCTGGTCTGGTCGACGGTCGGCTTCTTCGTGGTGCTGTTCTCCGCGGGCATGGCCTCCATTCCGGCGGACCTGTACGAGGCCGCGCTGCTCGACGGCGCGGGCCGGGCGACCACGTTCTTCCGGATCACCCTGCCGCTGCTGTGGGACACCGTGCAGTCCGGCTGGGTCTACATGGGCATCCTCGCGCTGGGCGCCGAGTCGTTCGCGGTCGTCCAGATCATGACGACCGGGCCCGGCGGCCCGGACTACTCGACGACCGTCATGGTCCTGTACGTGTACCAGAAGGCCTTCCGCGACGGTCAGGCCGCCTACGCAACCACCATCGGGGTCGCCCTGCTGGTCGTCACGCTGGCCTTCGCGGCCCTGGTGATGCGGCTGGGCCGGCGCGAGCGGCTGGAGTACTGACACATATGAAGACGACTGAGAGCACACCGGCGGGGACGGTTCCCCAGCACTCCGCCGGGCCCGTGCGCAAGGAGAACAGGACCGGCGGCCGGCCGGCGGAGAAGAAGGAGGGCAGGGCGCTCAACGTCTTCTCGCACGGCATGCTCGTCCTGTGGGCGTTCATGGTCGTGATGCCGCTTCTGTGGGCGGTGATGACGTCGTTCAAGGACGACAACGCGATCTTCAGTTCGCCGTGGTCCCTGCCGGACAAGCTGCACTTCGACAACTGGGCGCGGGCCTGGACCGACGCCAACATGAGCGACTACTTCCTCAACACCATTCTGGTGGTGGGCGGTTCGCTCATCGGCACCCTGGTGCTGGGCTCGATGGCGGCCTACGTCCTGGCGCGCTTCGACTTCCCGGGCAACCGGTTCATCTACTTCCTGTTCATCGGCGGCATGAGCTTCCCGATCATGCTGGCGCTGGTCCCGCTGTTCTACGTCGTGAACAACATGGGTCTGCTGAACACGATCCACGGGCTGATCCTGGTCTACATCGCCTACTCGCTGCCGTTCACGGTCTTCTTCCTGACCGCGTTCTTCCGGACCCTGCCGACCTCGGTGGCGGAGGCGGCCTTCGTCGACGGCGCCTCGCACACCAGGACCTTCTTCCAGATCATGCTGCCGATGGCCAAGCCCGGGCTGATCAGCGTGGGCATCTTCAACTTCCTCGGCCAGTGGAACCAGTACATGCTGCCGACGGTGCTCAACACCGACCCCGACAAGCGGGTCCTCACCCAGGGCCTGGTGCAGCTGGCCGCCAGTCAGGGCTACAAGGGTGACTGGTCGGGTCTCTTCGCCGGCCTGGTGATGGCGATGCTCCCGGTACTGGCCGCGTACATCGTCTTCCAGCGCCAGGTGGTGGCGGGACTGACGGCGGGCGCCCTGAAGTAACCGGAACCTTGCGTTCAGTCGCCGTACGCGCGCGCGTGTGCCACAAAACGGCGCACGCGCGCCGCTATGTGTACAAGACCTCGGATGCGGTTCAACCTCTTGACGGGAGGTGACCCGAACAGCTCAGCTTAGAGTTCACTAGTTGGACATAGACGGGGCCCCATCGAAGCGGTCCCGGCGCGCAGGAGGTCGTCGTGGAGACTCCGGGGTCGCAGTCGTCACTGCACCGAGCCAACCTGGAACGGGTCGTACGGGCCGTGCGCCTCGCCGGGTCGCTCACCCAGGCCGAGATCGCCAGGACCACCGGTCTGTCCGCGGCCACGGTGTCCAACATCGTGCGTGAGCTGAAGGACGGCGGAACGGTAGAGGTCACGCCCACCTCGGCGGGTGGCCGCAGAGCCCGTGCCGTCTCGCTGAGCGGGGACGCCGGCATTGTGATCGGCATCGATTTCGGCCATACGCACCTACGGGTCGCGCTCGGCAACCTCGCCCACCAGGTGCTCGCCGAGGAGTCCGAGCCGCTGGACGTCGACGCCTCCGCCGCGCAGGGTTTCGACCGGGCCGAAGAGCTGGTCAATCGCCTGATCGCAGCAACGGGGGTCGACCGGACAAAGATCGCCGGTGTGGGCCTGGGCGTACCGGGTCCGATCGACGGGGAGTCGGGCACGCTGGGCTCCAGCGCGATCCTGCCCGGCTGGATCGGCACCAGGCCCGGCGAGGAGATGCGCGGGCGCCTGGGCGTGCCGGTGCACGTGGACAACGACGCCAACCTCGGCGCCCTCGGTGAGCTGGTCTGGGGCAGTGGCCGGGGGGTGCGCGACCTGGCGTACATCAAGGTCGCCAGCGGGGTCGGCGCCGGGCTGGTGATCAGCGGCAAGATCTACCGGGGCCCGGGTGGCACAGCGGGAGAAATCGGGCATATTACTCTTGATGAATCCGGCCCCGTCTGCCGTTGCGGAAACCGGGGCTGCCTGGAGACCTTCGCGGCCGCGCGTTATGTGCTGCCGCTCCTCCAGTCCAGCCACGGGACCGACCTGACCATGGAAGGAGTCGTACGGCTGGCGAGGGACGGCGACCCGGGCTGTCGTCGCGTGATCGCCGACGTCGGCCGTCACATCGGCAGTGGAGTCGCCAATCTTTGCAATCTGCTGAACCCGAGCCGGGTGGTCCTCGGCGGTGATCTCGCCGAGGCCGGTGAGCTGGTGCTCGGTCCCATAAGAGAGTCTGTCGGCCGCTATGCGATCCCCAGTGCGGCACGTCAACTGTCCGTTCTTCCAGGGGCACTTGGAGGTCGTGCGGAGGTGCTCGGAGCGCTCGCCCTCGCGTTGAGCGAAATGGGTGATTCGACCCTTTTGGACGGCACGCTGACCACAGCGACTCCTGTCTTCACCTAGAGAACGAACAAAGCCGTTGCCAACCCGTTAAGGATTTACTTCTTGACGTCGCACGTGTGGCCGAGTTGACTTCCAGCCACCTCGGTCGCAGCGTTGCGGCCCTGTCAGGGAGGCACCACCAAATGAACGCCATGATGCGTAGAGTCGTGATCGGTACCACAGCGATTTCCATGGCCCTTGCCGTGGCCGCCTGTGGCAAGGCAGGCGACAACAAGGACAACGGCGGCGGCAGCAGTAGTCCGGCTGGCGGCGACAAGACCATCGGTCTGTTGCTCCCCGACAGCGTGACCGCGCGCTACGAGAAGTTCGACAAGCCGTTCTTCGTGTCGAAGGTCAACGAGCTGTGCTCCGACTGCAAGGTCGAGTACGCGAACGCCGCCGGTGACACCTCCAAGCAGGCCCAGCAGGTCAGCAGCATGATCACCAAGGGCGTCAAGGTGATCGTGATCAGCGCCCAGGACTCCGCGGCCATCAAGTCGTCCCTCAAGACGGCGGTCGACAAGGGCATCAAGGTCGTCGCGTACGACCGTCTGGCCCAGGGCCCGGTCTCCGCGTACGTCTCCTTCGACAACGTCAAGGTCGGTCAGCTCCAGGGTGAGGCCCTGATCGCCGCCCTCGGCGCCAAGGCGACCCCGAAGTCCAAGATCGTCATGATCAACGGTGACGACGCCGACCCGAACGCCGGTCAGTTCAAGCAGGGCGCGCACAAGGCCCTCGACGGCAAGGTCGACATCGCCTACGAGCAGTCCGGCCTGTGGAAGGACACCGTCGCCGCGCAGAAGATGTCGGCCGCCATCACGCAGCTCGGCGCCAAGAACATCGCGGGCGTCTACGCCGCCAACGACGGCATGGCCGGTGGTATCGCCAACACCCTGAAGGGCGCGGGCATCAGCGGTATCCCGCTGACCGGCCAGGACGCGGAGCTCGCGGGCATCCAGCGCATCGTCGCCGGTACCCAGTCCAGCACCGTCTACAAGGCCTTCAAGCCGGAGGCCGACGCCGCCGCCCAGATCGCCGTCAACCTGCTCGAGGGCAAGAGCATCGACTCCCTCGCCACGCAGACGCTGACCAGCGGCTCCGGCGACAAGGTTCCCTCGCAGCTGCTCGTCCCGGTGTCGGTCACCAAGGCCAACATCAAGGACACGGTCGTGAAGGACAAGCTCTACACCGTCGCCGAGATCTGCGCCGGCGAGTTCGCCGCCGCCTGCAAGACCGCCGGTCTTCAGTAGTCGCTCGGCACACCAGGTCCGCCGGCACACCGGGTGGGCGTCCAATGGGCGCCCACCCGGACCCGACCGCCAGGCGGTCCCGCCATACCTGTCCGACGCCCGGCCCGGCCTTCATACCCCGCTGCCGGTCCGGGCGTCGGACGGAACCGTTGCCATCGGCAGCGGATGCGCGCATGTTCGTTCTGTAAACCAGTGCCTCGCGCACACCCCTCCGCGCCTACCCCAAGCGCGGCATCCCCGCCGGTCAGGCGGCGAAGGAGATGGTTCACGTGTCCGCTACGCCCGTGTTGGCGTTGCGCGGAGTCTCCAAGCGATTCGGTGCGGTCCAGGCCCTCACCGACGTTGAGCTGGAGGTTCACCCCGGAGAAGTGGTCGCCCTGGTGGGCGACAACGGCGCAGGAAAGTCGACCCTGGTCAAGACGATCGCGGGCGTTCACCCCATCGATGAGGGCGTCATCGAGTGGGAGGGCAACCCGGTCAGCATCAACAGGCCCCACGACGCCCAGGGACTCGGCGTCGCGACCGTCTATCAGGACCTCGCCCTGTGCGACAACCTCGATGTCGTCGGCAACCTCTACCTCGGGCGTGAACTGCTGCACCGCGGCGTCATCGACGAGGTGTCGATGGAGAAGAACGCCCGGGAACTGCTGAGCACGCTCTCCATCCGCATCCCGAGCGTGCGCATCCCGATCGCCAGCCTCTCCGGCGGTCAGCGCCAGGTCGTCGCCATCGCGCGCGCCCTGATCGGAGACCCCAAGGTCGTCATCCTCGACGAGCCCACCGCCGCCCTCGGCGTCGAGCAGACCGCCCAGGTCCTCGACCTGGTCGAACGGCTGCGCGAGCGCAACCTCGGTGTCATCCTCATCAGCCACAACATGGCCGACGTCAAGGCCGTCGCGGACACCGTCCACGTCCTGCGCCTCGGCAAGAACAACGGCTCCTTCCCCGTGAAGACCACGAGCCACGAAGAGATCATCGCCGCGATCACCGGAGCCACGGACAACGCCGTGACCCGTCGTGCGGGGCGTCGCGACGCGGAGGCGGCAAAGTGAGTGACACGTCCAAGACCGTGAAGCCGGACCCGGGGGCGGAGCACCAGAACACGGTGGCACCCGCCGACGACCCGACCGCCGCGCCGGTGTCCGTCGTCGACCCGCGTCTGCTGATCCGTGACGAGGGCCTCAAGGGCTACGTCACCGAGTTCAAGCGCAAGATCAAGGGCGGCGAGCTGGGCTCCCTGCCGGTGGTCATCGGCCTGATCGTCATCTGGACGATCTTCCAGTTCCAGAACGACCGCTTCCTCAGCGCCGACAACCTCTCCAACATCAGCTACTACATGTCGGCCACCGGCATGCTCGCCATCGGCCTGGTGTTCGTGCTGCTGCTCGGCGAGATCGACCTCTCCGTCGGCTCGGTCAGCGGTCTCGCGTCCACGATCTTCGCCGTCTTCGTGGTCACCCACGGGATGAACGGCTGGCTGGCGCTGGTCCTGGCCGTCCTGACCGGCATCGGCATCGGCGCCCTGCAGGGCTGGTTCTTCGCCAGGATCGGCGTGCCCGCGTTCGTGGTGACGCTGGCCGGCTTCCTCGGCTGGAACGGCCTGATGCTGTGGCTGCTGGGCTCCAGCGGCACGATCAACATCCCGGCCGACGAGGGCCCGGTCAAGCTGCTCGGCCAGAGCTCCTTCTTCATGGACCAGGCCATCATCGGCGCCTACCTGCTGGCCGGCCTCGGTGTCCTGTCGATGCTCGTCGGCTCCGTCGGCGAACAGCGCCGGCGTAAGGCCGCCGGGGTGCCCTTCCGGCCCACCAGCGAGATCGCGCTGCGGGTCGGCGCGCTCGCCGTGGCGTCCTTCGCCGCCGCGGCCGTGCTGAACAACGCGTCCGGTGTGTCCAACGCCCTGGTGATCTTCCTCGCGGCGCTGGTGATCGTGGACTTCGTGCTGCGCCGTACGACGTACGGCCGCAAGGTCTTCGCGGTCGGCGGCGGCATCGAGGCGGCCCGCAGGGCCGGTATCAACGTGCCGATGGTCCGTATCACCGTCTTCGCCATCTCCGGCGGGTTCGCGGCGATCGGCGGTATGTTCTTCGCCGGTCAGACGGCGAGCGCGACACTGAACGCGGGTGGCGGCAACACGCTGATGCTCGCCATCGCGGCGGCGGTCATCGGTGGTACCAGCCTCTTCGGTGGGCGGGGCAACGTGTGGTCGGCGCTGCTGGGTATGTTGGTGATCCAGTCGATCCAGACGGGTCTGGACCTGCTCAACATGAACACGTCGATCCAGTACATGATCACCGGTGCGGTGCTGTTGGGCGCGGTTGTTATCGACTCTGTGTCCCGGCGGAGCCAGAAGGCTGCGGGGCGCGCGTGACGCGGTAGCGCCGTTGGGGTGCGGTGAGTTTGCGACTGACGGTCCGCTGTGGCTGGTCGCGCAGTTCCCCGCGCCCCTGAAAGGCGCCTGCGGCGGCCTTTCAGGAAGGCGTCTGCGGGGGCCTTTCAGACAAATGTGCCCGGTACCGTCTCGCGGTGCCGGGCGCAGGTGTGTCTTGGGGGGTGTGTTTGTTGGGTACGGCCGATGGCGTGAGGAATGACGTGGAGGCCGGGCGTGGGGCGCGGAGGCGGAACACTAGACTCGTCCCACCCGGCGAAAGCTCGATCAGCTCTACTGCAAGGAGGCACGGGTGCCGCTGCTGACCCGCATCAAGGGACCGCGCGATCTTGACCGGCTCAGCCTGGAGCAGCTGGACCAGCTGGCCGAGGAGATCCGGACCTTCCTCGTCGACGCGGTCTCCAAGACCGGCGGCCACCTCGGCCCCAACCTCGGAGTCGTCGAGCTCACCATCGCGCTGCACCGGGTCTTCGAATCGCCCAAGGACAAGGTGCTGTGGGACACGGGCCACCAGTCCTACGTCCACAAGCTGCTCACCGGCCGTCAGGACTTCTCCCGGCTGAAGATGAAGGGCGGCCTGTCCGGCTACCCCTCGCAGGCCGAGTCCGAGCACGACGTCATCGAGAACTCGCACGCCTCGACGGTCCTGGGCTGGGCCGACGGCCTCGCGAAGTCCAACCAGGTACTGAACCGCGACGACCACCACGTGGTCGCCGTCATCGGTGACGGCGCGCTCACCGGCGGGATGGCCTGGGAGGCGCTGAACAACATCGCCGACGCCAAGGACCGCCCCCTGGTCATCGTCGTCAACGACAACGAGCGTTCGTACGCGCCCACCATCGGCGGCCTCGCCAACCACCTGGCCACCCTGCGCACGACGGACGGCTACGAGCGGTTCCTCGCCAAGGGCAAGGACCTGCTGGAGCGGACCCCGGTCGTCGGCAGACCGCTGTACGAGACCCTGCACGGCGCGAAGAAGGGGCTCAAGGACTTCATCGCCCCGCAGGGCATGTTCGAGGACCTGGGCCTCAAGTACGTCGGCCCCATCGACGGCCACGACATCGAGGCACTGGAGTCCGCGCTGGCCCGTGCCAAGCGCTTCGGCGGCCCGGTCATCGTGCACTGCCTCACGGAGAAGGGCCGCGGCTACCAGCCCGCCCTCCAGGACGAGGCCGACCGTTTCCACGGCATCGGCCCCATCCACCCCGACACCGGTCTGCCCATCAAGGCCTCCGGCGCCGACTGGACCTCCGTCTTCGGCGACGAGATGGTCAAGCTGGGCCACGAGCGCGAGGACATCGTCGCCATCACGGCCGCGATGCTCCAGCCCGTCGGCCTGAAGAAGTTCGCGGACGCCTTCCCGGACCGCATCTACGACGTCGGCATCGCCGAGCAGCACGGCGCCGTCTCGGCGGCCGGGCTCGCCACCGGGGGAGTGCACCCCGTCTTCGCGGTGTACGCCACCTTCCTGAACCGGGCCTTCGACCAGGTCCTGATGGACGTGGCGCTGCACAAGTGCGGCGTGACGTTCGTGCTCGACCGGGCCGGCGTCACCGGCACCGACGGCGCGTCCCACAACGGAATGTGGGACATGTCGATCCTCCAGGTCGTCCCCGGCCTCCGGCTCGCCGCCCCCCGCGACGCCGACCAGGTCCGCGCCCAGCTCCGTGAGGCCGTCGAGGTCGAGGACGCGCCGACCGTCGTCCGCTTCTCCAAGGGCGCCGTCGGCCCCGCCGTACCCGCGGTGGGACGCGTCGGCGGCATGGACGTGCTGCGCGAGCCCGGCACCGACACCCCCGACGTACTCCTCGTCTCCGTGGGCGCGCTGGCGCCCATGTGCCTCGAGATCGCCGGGCTGCTCGACCAGCAGGGCATCTCCACCACCGTCGTCGACCCGCGCTGGGTCAAGCCGGTCGACGAGGCCATGGTGCCGCTCGCCGAGCGGCACCGGGTGGTCGTCACCGTCGAGGACAACTCCCGTGTGGGCGGCGTCGGTTCGGCCGTCGCGCAGGCCCTGCGGGACGCGGGGGTCGACGTACCGCTGCGTGACTTCGGTATCCCGCCGCGCTTCCTCGACCACGCCTCCCGGGCCGAGGTCATGGCGGAGATCGGCCTGACGGCACCGGACATCGCCCGCCAGGTCACCGGGCTGGTCTCCAGGATCGACGGACGGTTCGAGCAGGCCGAGGTCGACTCGGAGCCCGTACGGGACTGACCCGCTCAGCAGCCCCGATGGGCCGGTTCCCCACTCTTCACGGTGGTGGGACCGGCCCATCAGCGTACTGCGCTCACTACTGCGCTCACCCGGGGGGCAACCCCCGGACCCCCCGGCCGGTCCCCGGAGCGACCCCGGGTGAATGTGCCCCCTATTGGAGTGAACCTCCGCGCGCCGGGGCAGGCGCACCACGCCCTCTCCCGATCATGGCCGGGACAACACAGCGTGGGAGGTACACCCGTGAGCAGCACCCTCTTCAGAACGAAGAAGGTCGAACAGTCCATCCGTGACACCGAGGAACCGGAGCACGCGCTCAAGAAATCCCTGTCCGCGCTGGACCTGACGGTCTTCGGCGTCGGCGTCATCATCGGCACCGGCATCTTCGTGCTCACCGGCACGGTCGCCAAGAACAACGCGGGCCCGGCCGTCGCCCTGGCCTTCGTGGTCGCCGGGGTCGTCTGCGCCCTCGCGGCGCTCTGCTACGCCGAGTTCGCCTCCACGGTCCCGGTCGCCGGATCCGCGTACACCTTCGCGTACGCCTCCCTCGGCGAAATGCCCGCCTGGATCATCGGCTGGGACCTGGTACTGGAGTTCGCCCTCGGTACGGCGGTGGTGGCCGTCGGCTGGTCCGGCTACATCGCCTCGCTCCTCGACAACGCGGGCTGGCATCTGCCGGAGGCGCTCAGCGGCCGGGACGGGGCCCACGGCTTCGGCTTCGACATCCTCGCCGCCGCGCTGGTCCTGGTGCTGACCGGCATCCTCGTGCTCGGCACGAAGCTCTCCGCGCGCGTCACCTCGATCGTCGTCGCCATCAAGGTGACGGTCGTCCTCGTCGTGATCATCGCGGGCGCCTTCTTCATCAACGGGGACAACTACGACCCGTTCATCCCGAAGGCGCAGGACGTGCCGGCCGGCAACAGCCTCCAGTCGCCGCTCATCCAGCTGATGTTCGGCTGGGCGCCGTCCAACTTCGGGGTGATGGGCATCTTCACCGCGGCCTCCGTCGTGTTCTTCGCCTTCATCGGCTTCGACGTGGTGGCCACCGCCGCCGAGGAGACCAGGAACCCGCAGCGGGACATGCCCCGGGGCATCCTCGGCTCCCTCGTCATCTGCACCACCCTCTATGTCGCGGTGTCCATCGTGGTGACCGGTATGCAGCACTACACCGACCTGTCGGTGACCGCGCCCCTCGCCGACGCCTTCAAGGCCACCGGGCACCCGTGGTTCGCGGGCTTCATCAGCTTCGGCGCCGCCGTCGGCCTGACGACGGTCTGCATGATCCTGCTCCTTGGCCAGACCCGCGTCTTCTTCGCGATGAGCCGCGACGGCCTGCTGCCCCGCTTCTTCTCCCACGTCCACCCGCGGTTCAGGACCCCGCACCGGCCGACGATCCTGCTGGGCGTGATCATCGCGATCGTCGCCGGCTTCACCCCGCTGAGCGAACTCGCCGAACTGGTCAACATCGGGACGCTGTTCGCCTTCGTGGTCGTCGCGATCGGCGTGATCCTTCTGCGCAGGTCCCGCCCCGACCTGCCGCGTGCCTTCCGCACCCCGTGGGTGCCGTTCATCCCGATCCTGTCGGTGCTCGCCTCGCTCTGGCTGATGCTGAACCTGCCCGCCGAGACCTGGCTCCGGTTCGGCATCTGGATGGTGCTCGGCTTCCTCGTGTACTTCCTGTACGGCCGCTCCCACAGCCGGCTCGGACGCGAGCAGGAGGCGACGGCCGCCCAGGCGCCGAACAACCCTCCGACCGGCCCGAACTGACCACGGATTCCGTACGGTACGAGGTGCTAGTCGCTGCGTACCGTACGGGGCCCGGTGACCTCGGCGCCCAACTCCGCGACCCGGCGCCGCAGTTCACGATCAGCGGTGACGACAAGGACGTCCCGGTCCCCGGCCTCGGCGACCAGCTCGACCATCCGGTCGTCCCCGCTGCCGGGCGCCGACACAGCCCGTACGCCCGGCACGGAAGCCACTCCACGGGCGGCGCCCTCGACCACCAGGACGATCTCCAACGGTCCCGCGCGGCCCGGCAGTCCGCCCTCCGCGTACGCCACCAGCCGGTCCCGCAGGCGTTCGGCGGCCCCGCGCCGGTCCTGCCACCAGCCGTCGGGAACCGAGCCGACGACATTCGCGGCGTCGACGATCACAAGCAGGGGCGCGTCCATGGGGATCAGGGTCGCACGCGGCGCCGGAACCGGAGGTACCGGATGAGGGGGCTGGGGGGCGCGGCGAAGGTAAGAGCACACTAAAGTAGCCCAGTGCCCATTGTTCCTCCTTCCGCGACCGCGGCCGCGGGGCGTCCCGAGTCGGTCAACGGCGACTGGCTCATACGGGGTCGCGACGGCCGGCTGAGTACGTACGACGCCGTGGGAGACGGGATCGTCTGCCGCGCGGAGTCCCGGCCCGGCGGCTCCTGGCTCCCGCCCAGGCGCATCGGCGGCGACCTGCTCGTGCATCCCATGCTCGGCGTCGGCCAAGGCCCCGACGAGTACGCCCACTTGGCGACCTGGCGGCCCACCGTGCAGGGCGAGGCGGGCCTCGTCCACACCACCCACTTCCGGCCCGCCCTCGCAGCCCTCGACTGGACGCGCCTGGGCCACCCGAACGAGAAGGGCGACTGGACCGGCGTACCGGCGGTCGCCGTCGACGCGGAGGGCCGCGCCCATGTCTTCGTACGGAACGCCGTGGGCGGTGTCAGCATGCGCGGCCAGAAGGAGCGCGGCGGCTGGGGCCCCTGGCGTGACCTCAAGGGCGAGGACGTGGAGGAGCAGTTGACGGCCGTCACGCGTGCCTCCGGATGCGTCGAGCTGTACGGCAACTCGCCGCACGGCATCCTGCGTTGGACGCAGCGTGGTCCCGGCCACATCCCGGCACTCGACGAGACCCCGCTGAAGGTGACGGCCCGTCCGGGCAGCCTGCGGGCGCTCGTCACGTCGGAGGAGCACGTGAGCCTCTTCTACGTGGACCAGGCGGACACGGTCTGTGTGTGGCGTCCGGGCAGCGAACCGGCCGAGCTGCTCCCGGCCGCGGGCCCCGGCCCGGTCTCGGTGAGCCGCTGCACCCTGGACGAGGTCGACTGCACGCTGCTGGCCCAACGCTCGGCGAGCGGGCGGGTCGCCTTCGCCGCGTACCCCACCGAGCAGGAGTCGGCGGGGGCGTGGTGGACGGAATCGGGCCCCCAACTCCCCCTGAACGCACGGGTGTCACTGTCGGAGGACGCGGACGGCAGGGTGATCGCGGCAACGGCGGTCCCCGGCACCGGAGAACTGAGGGTGGCCCGACGCAAGCTGGAGCCGGGCCTGGCACTGGAGGCGTGGGAGACGGTGTAGGTCGGTTTCCGCCGGAGAGGGGGAGTAGTCCAGCCCGACCTTCTTTCCCACCCACCCGCCCCCACCGCTTCTACAGCCCAGGCCCAGGC
>NZ_LGDW01000466.1 GCF_001280005.1 Streptomyces sp. NRRL WC-3618
GCTGGAGCGTGCCCTCGCCGCGCACGTCCCGCAGATGACCGCTGACCTGATGGAACCGCTCACCGTCATCGAGCGGCTGATCCTGCGCGAGCTGGTGACCAAGCTGCTCGCCCACTCCACGCGCGGCACGGTCGCCACACCCGCTGGGCCGTGACCGACCCTTCCGCCGAGAAGGCCGCCGGAACGAACGGGGCACCTACGGAGAACGGGTCTCCCTGCTCGTGACCGGCCTCAACAACCAGGCACCGCAAGAAACCCGTTTCTACATGCCCACGACCACACCGGCACCTCTGTCGCGGACCGGTTTCGAGTGAAACGAAACCCGGACCCGAGCCCGGAATGAAGATCCACCATCCTGACTCCTGCTGGTCAGCAGGGCTGGTGTGATGTCTCGGCGGGGTACCTGTGCTGGTCGGGCGGGAGATCGTTAGCACGTGATCGTCCGTCACGGGCGGCCTCGGGGAGGCGCTGTCACGTTGTTGGGTGCGTGAGTGCCTGTTCGAGCGGAACGACGACCAGGGCGGGTCGGCGAGCCCGACGGTCTTGTGGAAGGTGGCGTCCTGGGCGAACAACAGATGACAGTCGCTGCGGCGCGGACCCGCCACCTGGCCCCGCCGCAGCCCACCCGGAGTGCAGGAGCACGACCAGCCGGTCCCGGGCGCTGCGGCCCGCCAGGAATATCGCCGCCAGCTCGTCGTCCGAGGCCCGGTCGGCCTTCACCTGCGGCTCCTGCAAACGATGCCGGTCCGCAGCCGGTAGTACAGGCCCGTCTCCTCGCCCTTCGCCTCCTCCGGCAGATCCGGCCTGTCCGCCAGCTCGTACAGCTGTCCCAGCGCCGACCGCGGCGCCGCGCCCACCGACACCGCGCATCCCCGCTCGCCCCGCACCGGCTTCATCCCCGGCCCATACCGTCGGGGTCTTCCAGCGCCCAGCTGGCTGGGCGAGTAGCGCAGCCACACCATGAACTTCATTGAGCCGACGATGGTGGCTGATGTGCGGACCTGTGGAGTGACCGGAGGGCTCACCTGCGTGCGTCGGCACAGCAGGTCAGCCCTCCGGCCGATGGTCGTGGCCTGGGGAAGGTCACACGGTGGTTCTGGTCCACTGCTGGTTCGTGGCGCCGGTGCAGGTCCACTGGATGATCGCCGCGCCGTCGGCGGTGCTCCCGCTCCTGACGTCGAGGCACTTCCCGCTGTGCCGCGCCACCAGTTGCACGTGGTCGCCGACGTTGGTCAGGGACCACTGCTGGTTGGTGCCGCCGGTGCAGGTCCACTGGATGACGGCGGCGCCGTCCGTCTTGCTCGCGCTCTGGACGTCGAGGCACTTTCCGCTGTTGCGGTTGACCATGTTGTAGTAGCCGTTGCCCGCGTCACGGAAGAACCAGTGCTGGTTCGCGGCCAGGGCCGAGCTCGACCACTGGATGATGGCGGCGCCGTCGGCGGTGCTGTTGCTCCTGACATCCAGGACCTTGCCGCTGTCACGGCCGGTGATCTTCTCGTACGGGCCCTCCGGCCCCGCGGTCCCGACGGCCGTCTGGACCACCGTTTTGATGGTGCCGTCGTCGTTGTAGTGCAGGTAATCCACGGCGATCGACCGGCGGACGTTGCCTCCGCCCTCAAGAGCCTTCTTCGCGTAGACCATGTACCACTTGTTGTTGAACTGCAGGATGGACGAGTGGTTGGTGTTCACGTTGACGTAGTCGAGCGCGACACCCCGGTAGGTGAAAGGACCGAGCGGGCTGGTAGCGGTCGCGTACTGGATCTGTCCCGGCCAGCCGGTCGAGAACGAGAAGTAGTAGAGCCCGTTGCGCTTGTGCATCCAGGGGGCTTCGGCGAAGCCCTGGCCGGGAGCACCGTTGACCGTGACGTTCATGATGGGGCCGCTGGTCGACATCATGTCCGAGTTGAGCCGGACGACCTTGGGCTGGCGGCTGCTGCCGAAGTACAGGTATGCCTGTCCGTCGTCGTCGATGAACGTCATCGGGTCGATGGGCTCTACTCCGGTGTTCGCGTCGCGCGAGGTGTCGATGAGGGGGGTGCCGCGTACGTCAGTGAACCCGGAGGTGGGCGAGGTGCTGCGGGCGACACCGATCTTGTTGCGGTCCGTCGGCAGGTACAGGTAGTAGAAGCCGTTTCGCTGCGCGGCGGCAGGCGCCCAGGCCAGACTCTTGGCCCAGCTGAAGCCGCTGAGGTCGAAGACCTGTCCGTGGTCGGTCCAGGTCACCCCGTCGGCGGAGGAGTACGAGCGCCAGTCCTTGGAGTCCCAGTACGTACCGCTGTTGTCGGAGTCGTCGGTGGCGTAGATGTACATGCGCCCGTCGAAGACATGTGCCGACGGGTCCGCCACGAACCGGTCCATGTCTATGGGGTTGTCCGCCCGCGCCGGGGAGCCGGTGAGGAGCAGGCCGGTGATCATCATGACCATGGCGGTCAGGGCACTGCCCGCGCGGCTGATCCGGCGCCGCAGCGAAATCCGCCCGGTTGGCGTCCCGTCCGCGTGAGTGATCACGGGCAATCTGCCGGTTGATCTTGATTCGTCCCGGTGGGACGGTGAGTTTTTCATCCTCGTACTCCTGCTATCGGTAGGAAGGGGAGCGTTGTAGCCCGTCAAGCGCGGAGCGCTCAGGGCGGAAGCAAGTCTGCGTTCGGCTTCTCGATGGCGTGGACGAGGAGCCTGGGCCTTTCCGTGGCCGCGGCGTCGACGGTTGACACGCGGCAGTCAGGCGAACCGCGCGGCCGGAGCCACCTGTCGGATTCGGCCTCCGTGCGGCGGCTGTCTGGATCCGCGGCTTCGCAGCAGCCCGCTCGGGTAGCGACGGTCTGGGATGGAAGAGCAGGCCGACGGCGGGAGATATCGCCGCCAGCCGCAGGGGAACCACGGGTATGTGGGTCTCCTGCCGGAGGCTTCTTCGCCAGAGCGTGGAACGGTGGACCAGTGGCGCGGGTGCGGAACACGTACTGTCCCCTTCGACGGCCGTAGTCCGATATTTCGAACAATGTGCGGAACTGTGAACTTCAAACTGCGATCGAAAGATAGGTTTCAGCCAGGAGCGCGTCAATGGAACTGACCAGTTCACTTCCACCGGCATCGAACTGCACGTCCAACGAGCGACAGTTGTCGTTCAATCGCTGCCACAGCGGGCGACCGCAGACGCATTCCTTTTCTCGGCGCGGCGCAGGAACCTGGGGGAGTCGATCTTCGTGCCGTCGGCGAGGACGGCGAAGTGTGTCAGGCCGAGGTCGATGCCGACGCTCCGGTCGGTGTCGGGCATGCAGTCGGCATCGATGTGCGGGCCGCCTCGCGTTCGAGCGGTTGCAGAAGCGGCTTGCCCGGCGTGGTGCCGGTGCGGCGCTGTCACGTTGTTGGCTGCGTGAGTGCCTGACAGCGTGCTGGGGTGTGGCCGGCCCGGGTGTCGGCCTGGGTCAGGTTGTATGTCTTGCTGAAACCGAGCGATGGTTGCAGCATCTGCGGCGGTCGCCGACCGGACTCTGATGATGTCGGTCACGCCTCGATGTAACAATTCATCCGCCCGGTGCACGGATAACATGGCGAGCAACAGTGCCTACCTGTCCGATCGATCTGTTCCGTCTGGTGCGGGGCATGGTGGCGCAGCCGGTCCGGGTCTGCAGGCTGATCGAGCAGGAGACGACTCCAACGACGTCGCCCTGGAGGACGTGCTCGGAGCCCGCCCGTGAGCGACGCGGCCTGGCCAGGCGAGGCTGTCACCGCAGGCCCTGGCAGACTACCTGTCTGCCAGGACACCGAATAGTGCAGGGCTGGAACACTGCCTCTTCCCCAGTCGTCTGGCTCGGATAGTCACCTGGTGGCAACGCTTATCCACCCGCGTTGCCATTCGGCCCGGCTCACGCGCCCAGGAAGAGTTGAGGCAGCTGCTCGACCTTCTCCAGCACCACGGCGTAGTTCTCCCGGGCCTGCCTGATTCGGAGAACGTCCGCGACCACATTGGCATACAGATCCTGGGCACTCTGGTCACACAGTTGCTCCAGGGCCTCTTCGGCGGCTCCCAACTCCTTCTCAGCCGTCGCGGCTGCCTCGGCAGCGAAGTTGGGGACCTTGATGTGTGCGGGCATGCGCGGCGTGGAAGCAGCCCGCTGTGCGGCGGCGTGGTGCTCCTTCCTGGCGGTGTGCAACCTCCGATCAGGTTGTAAGGAGCGTTCTCCGCCCCCTGCCATCGCCACCACACCGCCAGCTCGCCATCCTGCTCGTAGACGACGTGCCAGTGCTCCCGGCCGTCCGCGTGCATGCGGTGGCAGCACTTGGGGTCGACCACGATTCCCCAGAGCTTGCCCTGCACCGTGCAGTCGTGACTGCTCAAGGGGCTGCGCCGGGGCAACTGGCTGTAGATGGCCTTCGACATCCGCTTGCTGCCCACGGACAGGACCTTGATGGTCACCGTGGTCTCTTCGAGTACAAGCTCCATGCCGTGGAGAACGCGTACAGCGCGACAGCGACGCGGTGCCATGGTCCGGTTCCGCTTTTGGCCCACCCAGGCGGGCCAGTGTCCTCTGACGCTGAACCTGGACCGTTTGCCATTGCAGTTGGACCGATTCGGCGTGACGTCTCTGCTTCAGCGGATCGCCCAGGTCACCACGTTCCGTCAACTTGCCAGGATGGAGGTGGTGCGCACACGGGCTTCCCCGGGTGCTCCAGAGCAGTCACCATGGAGGTCCGTCGGCGACCCGGGGGTGGGGGATGGGCGAGGGTGCGGACGTTCTGGACGGGCAACCGGAGCAGGACGGACCCGAGTGGTGGCTGGCGCTGGCCTGCCTGGTCGGGTTGCTTCTGGCCTACGTCGTGCTGGCGAACTTCACCGGAGAACTGCGGGCGGCGCTGTGGGGCGAGCCCGGGACCGTGACCGAAGTCCGCTGCCGGACGCATGACAACACCGTCGCCAACGCGGGAACGTCGACGTCCTGTTCGGGGACTTTCACCTCAGACGACGGCAACTCGTCGTTCGATGTCACCGTCAAGGGCGACATCCGCTCGCAGCCGGTCCGTGCGTGGTTGGTGGACGGCACGTCCGGCACCGCGTACGTCTCACCGACGCTGTGGGCGGGGGTGCTCCCGGTGGGGTTCTCCCTCCTCCTGGCCGGTGTCCCGGCGGCGTTGACGCTGGAGCATGCGCGTCGCGTCCGCAAACAGCGCCCGAGACCGGCCCCACCCGCCCCGCCCGGTCCACAGTGGTCGGCTCCGAGTGCGGGTGACCCAGGGATCTCGGACTTCTGATCACACCATCCCTGCGGTCGCGTCACGGTCCCAACGACGTCTCCAGGTTCGGTGTCACCGGACAGTCACACTGCCGTCTGCGAGATCACGGCTAGGTATCGGCACTCGGTGGAACTGGCGGGGAGCGTGATTCGAAGCGTGCGTTTTTCGCCTGATTTCGTAAGCTTGTCCTACCTTCCAAGCGTGGGTCTGAGCTGGCCCTTCGTAAGATCAGCGGGCCCGGGGGTTTTGGGTATGGCTGTGAGCTTGTCGCCGTTCGATGGCTCAAAGAACTTGGCCGCCCGGAGCCCCGCGACGACTCGACCGCTCATTGGGATACGCGACTCGATCGCTGTGTAGGACAACGTCGGCGAGGTCGTCTGCGGGTCCGTGTGTGACGACGAGCTGGCGGAGGTGACCCGTGCCCCAGATCTGGGCCGGAGTGGACATCGGCAAGGAACACCACCACTGCGTGGTGGTCGACGAGCGAGGCGAACGCCTCCTCTCAGCACATCCTCGGTCGTCCCTTGAGGCAGACATGGCCGACGGGTGCACTGGCACCGGGCAGCCGGGTCACGGTCGTTCGCGCCCAGGACTGGGACGGTCCTTGGCAGGGCGAGTTTGCTGGGACGATCGATGCCATGGGCGCACCCGAACCCAACGAGCATGCCCATGCGCTCAATGGCGAGTTGCTCTACTGGGTCACCTTCGACACGCCGCACCACGACAGCGGCGGGGATGGTCCCTATCGCAAGGCCCAGATCTGGGGTCGCTACCTGAGGGCCGATCCGGAGCCCGAAGCGTAGCCATCCCGCAGTTCATGTTGCGCGGCTCGAATCGTCCGTCGAACTAGATCGTTCACCTGCGGATTCGCCGGACGTGGGGGCGGCCTTCGTCTGATCCTGTGCTCCGACCAAGGTGCACGTGACCGAGACGAAGGCCGTGAGGGTGAGTTTGCTGCCTGATGGTGTTCGGGGGGCGGCGTTCGCGGAAGCGTCACGCTTCCCTACGTTGTTCTGCGGGACGCGGTGAGCCCTTCGTATGGTTGACCCGCCCAGAGGTGCGGGGTGTGGGTTTCACGCTTCTGCCACTTGTGGCTTGCCCGGATTGGCCGCCCGACACCCCACGACGACTCGGTTGCCAATTAGGAATTGCGAATGGTCGCTCCGTAGGGAATCGACAGCGAGGTCGTCCGTCGGGAGGCACCAGCAGCACACCGCACGGAGGCGCCACGTGACCGCGATTTGGGCCGGCATCGATGCCGGCAAGACTCACCATCACTGCGTCGCAATCGACGAGGGCGGCCGTCGGCTGCTGTCGCGACGCGTCACCCATGACGAACCCGAGCTGCTCGAACTCCTCGGCGATGTCGTGGCCTTGGGCGACGAGGTGACCTGGGGCATCGACCTGGCAGACGGCGGAGCCGCCCTGGCCATCGCGATCCTGACCAATCACGGTCAGCCGGTGCGCTACATCTCCGGCCGGGCCATCCACCGTGCCTCCGAGGGCTACCGCGGCGAGGGAAAGACCGACGCCAAGGACGCCGCCGTCATCGCCCAGGCCCGCGTCCGCCGCGATCTGCACGGATCGCGGGCAGCAGCGCGATGATCACGGGCGCCTCGCTGGGCGGCGTACTGGTCGCCGCGGTCGGCCCCGGCTGGGGGCTGGCCATCGACGCGCTCAGCTTCGCGCTCGCGGCACGCCGGGATCTCGTTCTGGCTCTACTCCGGAGTGGACCCGGCCGAATGCGCCCGCCGCGCCGGCCAGAGCGTCGAGGTTCTCTTCCGGTACTACGCCAAGTTCCTCGACGGCCTTCGAGAGCAGGCGAACCGCCTCATCGAGCAGTCCATGAACGAGTGGCAGCGCGTCAGCCAAGGTGAAGCACCCGAGGGCTGAACCGGGGTTTGGTCCGTGACTGGTCCGGAAGAACTGGTCAGGAGGGGTGCAGCTGTGGGAGGAATTGGGAGTTAGTACGCAAGCCGGGCTCGGTCGAGAGCGGGCTGGGGGAGAGGCGCCTGACGGGTGAAAGCCCAGGTCAGGCGCCTCTTTTCGTGCTCCTAGAAGAAGCCGAGCTTCTTCGGCGAATACGACACCAGCAGATTCTTCGTCTGCTGATAGTGCTCCAGCATCATCTTGTGCGTCTCACGGCCGATCCCGGACTGCTTGTAGCCACCGAACGCCGCGTGTGCCGGATACGCGTGATAGCAGTTCGTCCACACTCGGCCCGCCTGGATCGCCCGGCCAGCCCGGTACGCGGTGTTCATGTCGCGGGTCCACACGCCCGCCCCGAGGCCGTACAGCGTGTCGTTGGCTGTTTTGATCGCGTCGTCGAAGTCGTCGAACGACGTCACGGACACCACCGGACCGAAGATCTCCTCCTGGAAGATCCGCATCCGGTTGTTCCCCTCGAAGATGGTCGGCTGGACGTAGTACCCGCCCTTCAACTCACCGTCGTAATCGATGCGTTCGCCACCCGTGAGGATCCTCGCCCCCTCCTGCCGGCCGATGTCCATATACGAGAGGATCTTCTCCAACTGGTCGTTCGAGGCCTGCGCGCCGATCATCGTGTCCGTGTCGAGTGGGTGACCCGGCTTGATGAGTTCGGTGCGGGCGACCGCGGCCTGGAGGAAATCGGCGTAGTTGCCGCGCTGGATCAGTGCCCGGGACGGGCAGGTGCACACCTCGCCCTGGTTGAGCGCGAACATGGTGAAGCCTTCGAGCGCCTTGTCACGGAAGTCGTCGTCCGCCGCCCACACGTCGTCGAAGAAGATGTTCGGCGACTTGCCGCCCAGCTCCAGTGTCACCGGCTTGATGTTCTCCGAGGCGTACTGCATGATCAGCCGCCCGGTCGTGGTCTCACCCGTGAACGCCACCTTCGCCACCCGCGCACTGGACGCGAGCGGCTTGCCGGCCTCCACCCCGAAGCCGTTGACGATGTTCACGACACCGGCCGGCAGCAGGTCGGAGATCAGGCTCATCCAGTAGTGGAGGGAGGCTGGCGTCTGCTCGGCGGGCTTGATCACGATCGCGTTACCCGCAGCGAGCGCGGGAGCCAGCTTCCAGACCGCCATCAGGATGGGGAAGTTCCACGGGATGATCTGCGCGACCACACCGAGCGGCTCATGGAAGTGGTACGCCACCGTGTCGTCGTCGAGTTCACCGAGCGACCCCTCCTGCGCCCGGATCGCGCCCGCGAAGTAGCGGAAGTGGTCGATGGCGAGCGGGATATCGGCGGCGAGCGTCTCCCGTACCGGCTTGCCGTTCTCCCAGCTCTCGGCGACCGCCAGTGCCTCGAGGTTCGCCTCCATCCGGTCGGCGATCTTCAGGAGGATGGTGGACCGCTCGGTCGCCGATGTACGGCCCCACGCCGGTGCCGCCGCGTGCGCGGCGTCGAGCGCGAGTTCCACGTCCTCGGCGGTGCCCCGCGCGATCTCCGTGAACGGCTGCCCGTTCACCGGACTCGGGTTCTCGAAGTACTGCCCCCGGGCCGGCGGCACGTACTCGCCGCCGATGAAGTGGTCGTAGCGCGCCTGGTAGGAGACGATCGCGCCGTCGGTGCCGGGCGCCGCGTAACGGGTCATGCTGGCTTGCCTCCTTCAGCAGAGCCGCCCGCCGTTGGGCCGCTCTCGCCGCGAGGCTAGAAGCGGCGAGGTTGCAGGCAGGTTGCGCACGGACTCCCGGCGGCGGAGTGCGTGCGGGATCAGGCAGGGGCGCGTGATGCGTACGAGGGCGCAGGCGCCGGGGCCCCGGAGTGCCGGACGCTCGAGTGAGCCACGGGACCTGCCCCCGGGTGTCGGCGCCGGCGTCCCTTCAGCGCCGGGCGGCCTGATGCGCCCAACCCTGGGGCGCCGCCTGCTCCGACTCCAACTCGTTCAGGCGTGCCCGTACAGCCGCTGTAGGTCGCACTGCCGCGAGCGCGCGCCATACGTCGAGGTCGTCCTCGCCCCACGGCGCGTGGGCCCAGTCGGACAGCAGATCCGGGTCTCGGCGGGCGACGAGCGCGGTGCGCAGGCCGTCGGCGAGCCTGCGCCGCAGCCGGGCCACCGCCGGTGCCCGCGAACCGGGCAGCAGCGGTCCCGTATACGCCCGCACCGCCGTCGTCACCGCACCGGTCTCAACTGAACGCTCCACCACGGCGATGTCCGACTCGACCGGCACCGTCAGCCGGTACGGGCGCGAGGCCAGCAATCCGGGAGCCAGGACGCGGCGCAGCCGGGCCAGTTCGGCGCGCAGCGTCACCGGTGTCACCGACTCGTCCTCGTACAGCGCGCACAACAGCTCGTCCCCGGTCAGCCCTTCCGGGTGGCGGGCGAGCAGGACGAGAAGCTCGCTGTGCCGACGGCTGAGCCGCAACGCCCGCCCGGCGGCCAGCAGTTGAGCCTCGTCCCGGCCCAGCGCGGTCAGTTCGAGGGTGTCCGGGACGGGGCCGACCGGGGTGAGCAGTGCCAGCTGTGACTCGGCGGCCCGGGCCACCGCCTGCACGAACCCGAGGCTGTGCGGATGCGCGAGCTTGTTCCGGCCGGTGATGTCCACGGCGCCGAGTACTCGCCCCGTGCGCGGATCGTGCACCGGAGCCGCCGCGCACGTCCACGGCTGCACCTGCCGGATGAAGTGCTCGGCCGCGAACACCTGCACCGGCCGGTCCACGGCGACCGCCGTACCCGGCGCGTTCGTCCCCACCGCCGACTCCGCCCAGCGGGCCCCCGGTACGAAGTTGATCCGGCCCGCCTGCCGCATGGTCGCGGCATGCCCCTCGACCCAGAGCAGCCTGCCCTGCGCGTCGCACACCGCGAGCAGATGCTCGCCATCCGCGGCGAAGGTGCCCATGAGCTCACGGAACAGAGGCATCACGCGGGCCAGCGGATGCTCGGCACGGTAGGCGCCGAGGTCACCGTCCACCAGTTCCACGCTCGCTGTGCCGTCCGGCCCCACACCGGCCCGGGCGGAGCGTCTCCAGGAGTCCGCCACCACGGTACGCACCGGTCGTGTCACCGTCCCCGCCTCGGTGAACGTCTCGTGCGCGCGGCGCAGCACCCGAACCCGCTCGACGGGATCGGCCCCCGGTTCCAGGGCCACCCATGGATCGGTCAACTGGGCCTCCTGGAGGGCGATGCGGCTGGTGACATCGTCGCCCGAGGGAGGGGCCCGGACAACCGTTTCGACGGGGTCGACCGGATGACGGCACCGCCGGTCCTGAGGTCGCTCATCTCTCCCAACTCCGTTCTGCGAAAGGTCGATGGACGTGGTTCGCACCGACCGTCGCCACGACGGCCGGGCCTCACGTGGATCACGCTACGACGCTTCGCGAACAGGCGGGGAACGCCCATGAATTTCGGTGGATGACCGAGCGATTGTGGATAACTCGCTCACCCCAATGAGTGAGGTGGCTCGCTGTGCGGCGGATCGAAGCCGGTCGGGGCCCGCTCAGCCCCGTCCCGCCACCGCCCCCGGATCGTCCAGCACCGCCCGCACCACCGAGTGCGCGGCGCCCAGCAGCGGGCCCTCGGGTCCCAGCCGCGACACCGACACCGCGCAGGCGGGGCCCGCCGTACGCCGGTCCAGTTCCGCTTCCAGCGACGGCAGCAGCCACGGCGCGAGCCCGGACAGCGCACCGCCCAGTACGACCGTCTCGGGGTCCAGCAGATTGACCGCCCCGGTCAGCGCGATGCCGAGCGCCGTGCCCGCCCCGTCCAGGGCCCGCCGTACGTCCATGTCGCCCCGGGCGGCGCGCTCCGCGAGCAGTCCGACACGGTCCTCGCCCGGCTCGACGCCCGCCGCCCGCAGCACCGCCTCCTCACCCGCGTACTGCTCCAGGCACCCGCGACCGCCGCACGCGCACTCCGGACCCTCCGGACGGACCGGCACATGGCCCAACTCGCCCGCGAATCCCCGAGTTCCCCGCAGCAGCCGTCCGTCCACGACCACCGCCGCGCCGATACCGATCTCGGCCGACACATGCAGGAAGTCGGGTGGCGTGCCGTCTCCGAGCCAGAGTTCCGCCAGCGCGCCGAGGTTGGCCTCGTTGTCCACGGTCAGTGGGAGCTCGGCGGGCAGCAGCGCGCCGAGATCCGTGTCGTGCCAGTCGAGGTTGGGGGCGCGGACGACCGTCCGCCCGTCGCGGGCCACGAGCCCTGGCACGGCGACCGCGAGGCCGGCCGGCCACAGGCCCTCACCTTCCGTCTGGGTGATCACCTTCCGTACCAGCTCGGTCAGTTCCTCGATCACGGGTTCGGGGGAGCGCCCGCGGTTCGTGCCGTGGCGCACGGCGCGTGCCCGCACCTCGCCCCGCAGATCGACCGCGCAGACCGCGAGATGGTCGACACCGACCTCCGCGCCGATCCCGGCCGGGCCACGCCCGCTCACCGCGAGTGCGGACCCGGGGCGCCCCACCCGGCCGGGCCGCTCGGGGCCCAGCTCTTCGATCAGCCCCGAGCGGATCAGCTCGTCCACGAGCGTCGACACCGCTGCCCTGGTCAGTCCAATGCGTGAGGCGACCCCGGCACGGGAGAGCGGCCCCTCGGCGCTGACGGTGTGCATCACGCGCGCGAGGTTGCGGCGGCGCATGCCCTGCTGGTTGTCGGGCAGCAGGGAGCCGGCGCCGGGCGGACGGGCCTCGTGCAGCGGTGCGCTCATGCCTCCGTCAGTCCTCAATGGGTGTCCGTGAGCCGACATCCGTGCACGTACGTACGTACGGCGGCTTCCTGTAGCGGACGTACGGGTGGATGTCGGTTCGGCTTCGTCGGTGCGTGTATGGCCCTCGGCCGTCAGCCGGCGTCCGTCCCCCGACCCAGCAACGGCGATGCGTCGGAGAGTACCTCGGAGATCCGGTCCAGCGTCGCCTGGTCCCGCTCCACCGCGTCCAGGACCGGCCCCCGGGCCGTGTCCCATCGGCGGGCCACCGCGGCCGGGTCCTCGCCGGTCAGTAGCCCCGCCGCCTGTGCAGCGGCGCCAAGAGCGACCAGTTCCTTGGCCTCGGGCACCTGGACCGGCCGCCCGGAAAGCCGGCGTACGGTCTGCTGCCAGGCCCTGCCGCGCGCGCCGCCGCCGATCAGCAGCAGCGGTGCCGAGCGGTCCGCGTCCGCGTCGAGTACCAGATCGAGGGCGCCGAGCAGCGAGTGCACCGCCCCGTCGTACGCGGCCTGGAGCAACTGTCCGCCGGTCGTGTCGTGGCGCAGCCCATGCAGCAGCCCCGAGGCACCCGGCAGGTTCGGGGTTCGTTCCCCGTCCAGGTAGGGCAGCAGCGTGACGCCCGTACCGGGTTCGACGGCCTCGCGGTCCAGACCGAGGAGGGCCGCGACGCGGTCGACGGCGAGGGTGCAGTTGAGGGTGCAGGCCAGCGGCAGCCAGTCGCCGCGTGCGTCGGCGAAGCCCGCGACAGTCCCCGTCGGGTCGGCCGGCCGGTGCGTCGAGACGGCGTACACCGTGCCTGACGTGCCGAGACTCAGTACCGGAGTGCCGGGGCGCAGCCCGAGGCCAAGTGCCGCGGCGGCGTTGTCGCCGGTGCCCGCGGCGACCAGGGTGCCCTTCGAGAAGGGCAGGTCGTGGCCGTCGCGGACGGTCCCGGCCACTTCACCCGGCCGGACCACCCGAGGCAGCAGCGCGGGGTCGAGCCCCACGTGCGCGAGCACCTCCGTGTCGTACGCCTCCGTCCCCGACGCCCACCAGCCGGTGCCGGAGGCGTCGCCGCGGTCGGTGGTGCCCTGGCCCGTGAGGCGCTCGGTGAGGTAGTCGTGGGGGAGCCGTACAGCCTTGACGGCACGGACCGCCTCCGGCTCGTGCTCGGCCAGCCAGGCCCACTTCGTGACCGTGAAGGAGGCGCCGGGCACGCTTCCGGTGCGCTCCGCCCACGCCTTCGCGCCGCCGAGTTCCTCGATCAGTCGATCGGCCTGCGGCGCCGAGCGCACGTCGTTCCACAGCAGCGCGGGGCGGACCGGCTCACCGTGGGCGTCCAGCGTGACGAGGCCGTGCTGCTGACCGCCGATCGACACGGCGGCGGCTTCGCGGGCCGCGTCACCGCATTGGCTCAGCGCCTCGCACAGGGCGTTCCACCACTGCCGCGGGTCGCTCTCGCGCCCCGCCCCGGTGGTGACGGTGTGCGACGCCTGGCCGCTCGCCACGACCTGACCGGTGGCCACGTCGACGACCAACGCCTTGGTGGACTGGGTCGACGTGTCCACGCCGACAACGAGCGGACCCTCGGCTGCTGACATCGAGCTCTCCCTCTTCCGCGGCTCCGCGGGATCTGCCTGGTGTTTTCCGGTGCCTGCACGGGTCGCGGGGACCCGTTCCCACCCTCAGTCTCTGCTCATGGACAAGTTGTCTCTTCCCAGAGATGCTTCCGCATACTAATTTGTAAACCGCCATGACGAAATAGTCGGAGCAAACGCAAGGAGCCGCGGCATGAACTACCAGCCCACCCCCGATGACAGGTTCACCTTCGGCCTGTGGACCGTCGGCTGGCAGGGACGGGACCCGTTCGGCGACGCCACCCGCCGGGCGCTCGACCCGGTCGAGACGGTGCAGCGCCTGTCCGAGCTCGGTGCCCACGGAGTGACCTTCCACGACGACGACCTGATCCCCTTCGGGTCCTCGGACACCGAGCGCGAGTCGCACATCAAGCGCTTCCGCCAGGCCCTCGACGCGACCGGTATGCGCGTCCCGATGGCCACCACCAACCTCTTCACGCACCCCGTCTTCAAGGACGGCGCGTTCACCGCCAACGACCGTGACGTGCGCCGCTACGCGCTGCGCAAGACGATCCGCAACATCGACCTGGCGGCCGAGCTGGGCGCCGAGATCTACGTCGCCTGGGGCGGCCGGGAAGGCGCCGAGTCCGGCGCCGCCAAGGACGTACGCGTCGCGCTGGACCGCATGAAGGAGGCCTTCGACCTCCTCGGCGAGTACGTGGTCTCGCAGGGCTACGACCTGAAGTTCGCGATCGAGCCCAAGCCGAACGAGCCGCGCGGCGACATCCTGCTGCCGACGGTCGGCCACGCCCTGGCGTTCATCGAGCGCCTGGAGCGCCCGGAGATGTACGGCGTCAACCCCGAGGTCGGGCACGAGCAGATGGCCGGGCTGAACTTCCCGCACGGCATCGCCCAGGCCCTGTGGGCGGGCAAGCTCTTCCACATCGACCTCAATGGCCAGTCCGGCATCAAGTACGACCAGGACCTGCGCTTCGGCGCCGGCGACCTGCGGTCCGCCTTCTGGCTGGTCGACCTCCTGGAGAGCGCCGGTTACGCGGGCCCGAAGCACTTCGACTTCAAGCCGCCGCGGACCGAGGACCTCGACGGTGTGTGGGCCTCGGCGGCCGGCTGCATGCGCAACTACCTCATCCTGAAGGAGCGTTCCGCCGCCTTCCGCGCCGACCCGGAGGTCCAGGCGGCCCTGCGTGCCTCGCGTCTGGACGAGCTGGCGCAGCAGACGGCGGCGGACGGCCTGCAGAGCCTGCTCGCGGACCGCTCGGCCTTCGAGGAGTTCGACGTGGACGCGGCGGCCACGCGCGGGATGGCCTTCGAGCAGCTCGACCAGCTGGCCATGGACCATCTGCTGGGGGCTCGCGGCTGAGTCGCGTACCGGGACGCCCGTCTCCGACGGGCGTCCCGGATCCGCTGCTGTGAACAACTGAGCTGTGATTGATCCCTTGTGACCGCTCTCCGTACGGATTGCTCCGGAATCATGCGCTCCATGGCATGAGTCCGTATCAACTTCCGCATGGGGCTCGCATGCTGACCGGTCCGCGGCGACTCTTGACGGTATGGCCATGCCGCCCGTACCGCCTCAGCCGCCTGGGCCGCCAGGGGGCGATCCGCCTCCGGGCGGTGGCTTCGGGCCACCTCCCGGAGGTTTCGGTCCGCCCGCTGGGGGAGGCCACGGAAGCGGGGGCTACGGCCCTCCTCCAGGAGGCGACTGGCCGCCCACGCAGGGTGGGGGTGGCTGGCTGCCACCGGAGCCGCCCCAACCGTCCGACGGCCCGGGCGGACACCGGGGGCCGGGCAGGCGTCCGAGCCCTCTGTTCATCCTGATCACCGCGATCGTCGTGGTCGGAGCCGTCGTCGCCGTGGTGCTCATGGTGTCCGGTGGCGATGACACGCCGGGGACGAAGCCGCCCGGGAGCAGCCGGAGTTCGAGCGGTACGCCCGATCCGTCGTTCAGCGTCCCGACCGCACTGCCCACCAAATTCCCCACCAGCCTGCCCGCGTTGCCGTCCCGGCTCCCCACCAGCCTTCCGTCCAGCCTTCCGTCCGGTTTCCCCACGGATCTGCCGAGCGAGTTCCCGAGCGACCTGGAGTCGCTCATTCCGCTGGCCGGCGACGAAGTGCGGTAGTACACGCTGCGAACGGGCGACTGCTTCGACACCGCTGGCGCCGATCCCGGACACGCTGCGAAGCGCGCGTGCGACGGTCCGCACGACGCCGAGGTCGTCAAGGTGACCGAACTCAAGGGCGGTTAAGCGCCGGACGCCGCCCTGAAGAGGGCCGCCTTCGTCCTCTGGCCGCCCGCCTCGACTCCGACTCCCGGAAACTCGCCGCGCCCTTGACGTGCGGTTCCGGCGGACCGAGGAGTTCCTATGCAAGCTCCTCCATGGTCATGTGCTCCATCGAGGCCAGTGCGGTGGCCGGGTCCCGCCCCGCCCCTCCGGCGGGCACTCAGCGGTCGCTCTGCTTCCGGTACGGCCACCAGCGGCCGTCCATGCCCCAGCCACAAACTGGCGGCTCGCGCCGACGTCCGTCCACCGGTTGCGTGTCGCCCGCAGCGCCGGCCGCTCGTCCTCTACCCAGGCCGCGTCGAGCGCGGCACGCGCGCGTGCGAGCTGCTCGCCCCGACCTTCCCCTCCTCATCGAGGACCGACAACGCGGCCGGGCCACCGAGCCGCCAGGCCCGTACGGCAGCCACCAACTGCTCCCGGCTGCGGCCTGATCTCTCGGCAAGCCGATCCGAATCTCCGAGGGTGTCCCGGGGCACCTGGCCGAACGGGGCTGGGCTACGCCCCGTCTGCGGATCGTCGACGGCCACAACCACGCCCTGTACCGCCACCTGCGGAGCAGCCCGAACCTGGTCGCGCTGCCGCCCCAGAACACCGTCGGCGCCGAGGGGGAATGGCCTGGCGTCCGGTCCCGCCCGACGTACCTCACGAACGCTTCGTCCTGGCCGCACCGGCCGACAGCCCGTGGGCGGCGCTGCTCGGCACGCGGCCTGACCGGCCCTGCGTGCCACAGGCCTCAGCGCACGACCGTTCGCGCGATCGTCGCTTGGCCGCCGACCCGGATTCGGTGCTCCACGCCGTCGTGGTGAACGGTTGCTGTGATGGTCGACGGGCAGCCGAGGTGGTCGCCCATGTCGACCATGAGGCGGTCCGTGCCGGATCCGGCCGCGTGCGCGGCCAGGCAGGCCGTGCTGTTGGCGTTGGCGATGTCCTCGGGAACTCCGATCGACGGTGCGAACATCCGGGCCGCCGCCCGGCCGTGCCGGTCCGGGAGCGAGTAGGCGTAGCAGCCCAGCAGGCCGTGGCGGTCGCAGGCTGCACGCAGCAGGGCGAAGTCCGGGGTGAGTTCGGCCAGCACGGCGCGGGACCGGACGGGCAACAGAAGCCTCTGCCGCCCGTTCGACGCCACGCAGGCGTCCCCGGCGACTGCGTCCTTGGGCAGTCCGAGGCCGTGCGCGATCGCCTCCAGTTCGGGCCCTCGGGCGTCACTCAGGCTGACCGGGCCTGGATCGAACGATGCTGTCAGGCTGTCACCGTTTAGGGTCGCCCGGCCGTCGAAGCTGCGGTGGGTCGTCCGCAGGACGACGCGGTAGTCGTCGCCGCCTTCGCGTTCGGCGAGCAGCGCGAGGGCGGCGACGGTGCCGTGGCCGCAGGCGGGCAGTTCGCCTGCGGCGGTGAAGAACCGGAGGGCGTACGACGGATGGGCGCGCTCGGTTCCGGTCGCGCGGAGGAAGACGGCGTGCGACGTTCCCAACTCCGTGGGAACACGGCATCGTTCCTCGTCGGTCAGCGACGTGTCGTCCAGAACGGCAGTCGGGCTGCCACCCCCGCGCTGTCGCTGACACGCGTCGACGATCGCTACATCGGGCATGGCACCGGGCCGGTGGTCAGCAGCATCGTCAGGTCGAGCGCGGGCGCGCTGTGTGTCAACGCTCCGACCGAGATGAGGTCGACGCCCGTTTCGGCGATGGCGCGGGCACTGTCCAGGCGGACGGTGCCCGAGGCCTCCAGCAGGATCCCGGGAGCGTCGGCCCGTCCGGCCCGGATCTTCACCACCTGCTCGATGGCGGCCAACGGCATGTTGTCGAGCATGATCCAGCGGGCCCCGGCATCGAGCGCCTCAGTAGCTTCTGCCACGGTCTGCACTTCGACATCGACCTCCACCGTCTTCCCAGTACGCGCCATTCCGCGGCGGACCGCCTCGATCGCTGCGGTCACCCCGCCCGCCGCGGCGATGTGGTTCTCCTTGAGCAGGACCATCGCCGCGAGGTTGAGCCGGTGGTTGCGGCCACCGCCGACGGTCACCGCGTACTTGTCGAGGGCACGCAGGCCCGGTGCCGTCTTGCGGGTGTCCAGAACGCGGGTCCTGGTCGTGGCCACGGCCTGGACGTAGCGATCGGTCAGTGTCGCGATGCCGCACAGGCGCTGCAGGAAGTTCAGCGCCGTGCGTTCGCCGGTGATCAGGCTGCGCGCCGGACCGGACAGGCGCAACAGGACGTCGCCGTCGGTCATCCGGGCGCCGTCGGCGACGCTCACCTCGATCTCGACCTCGGGATCGACCTGCGCGAAGACCTCGACGACCACGGGGAGGCCGGCGGCAATGCCGCTCTGCCGGGTGCGGACTTCGGCCGTGGCCGCCAGGCCTTCGGGAACACTCCACGCGGTGGTGATGTCGTTCCCCGAGGCGTCCTCGGCCAGGGCGGCGGCGACGGCGGTTCGTGCCGCAGCCGAGGGAAACTGTGTCGGGGTCATCTGGTCTCCATCTCCGAGTGGGCGACGGTGATCGTGGGATTCCGCAGCGCACGGTGCGGGGGCGACACGGGTGGGTGGTTGCCACGACGGCCCCCTTCGTTTCGTTTTCCGAAGCGATCGCCGATGATAGCGTTTCGAAATCCGAAGCATCAACCCTTGGAGGCTGGACTCCACGCCATGACAACCCCAAAACCCGGCAAGCCAGTTCGTGGTTCGACTACCGGTCGCCCCCTCATGGCCGCACTCGACCTGTTCGGGCGGCGGTGGAGCCTGCGCATCCTTTGGGAGCTGCGTGGGGGCCCCGTTGGGTTCCGCCCCCTGCAGAAGCAGTGTGACGACATGTCCTCCAGCGTGATGCGGCAGCGCCTGACCGAACTGCTGGATGCCCACGTGGTTCACCAACTACCCGACAGTCGGTACGAGCTCACTCCGCTGGGGCGAGATGCCTGCCTCGCACTCGGCCCCCTCGTCCAGTGGTCGGAGCGCTGGGCGGTGATGGTCGACCCGCAACCGGCGCACCGCGACAGCGAGCCGCCCGCCGGTGGTGCCTCGCGCCCCGACGCCGTGGGCGACGGGACGCCCGAGGCGGGTTCTGCCGGCTGACGCCCGTGCGGCCTGGGTTGACGGCGCGTTCGGATGGCATGCGTTCACAACGGCGCTGCAACTCCCGGAAACCTGCCTGGGCTTGGCTCGGTATCCACAGGATGCGCAGCGTCCGGCGCTGCTCGAGCAGATCGAGTGCCGCCATGACCAAGCGCCCCCTGAAGTGAACCCTCGTGCCGGTGAATCCCGGCCGAGGGGTTCTGGCTTCCATGCCTCCTACTCCTTGCGCTTCGAGTTTCGAAGCGTCATAGTGATTCGGAAACCGAAGCGTGAGGTGCCCATGCCGCGCATCGAACCGCTCACCCCGCCGTATCCCGCGCCCATCGGCACAACTCTCACAACCCGCTGGGGACTCCCTGGGTGTCGTCTACGAATACGCCCAGTCCTGGAGTTCCTCGTGCTGGCCGGCTGGTACCGAACCATCAGCTACGTGGCCAACGGGCTCCTCCTGGAGGAAGAGCCCTGGGGTGCCCCGTTCCCGACGCGGTGAGCTCTTTTCGACATCGTCTTATCTCAACAGCGCACCACAATCAGCCAGTCCCTTGCGAACCGCCCTCTGAAATGCCCGGTGATCCGTCGCCGGGGCCGATCAATCTGAGTGTCGACTCGAAGCCTGGCGCGCTTGTCCGAGCACAGGAGGTTTCCATGGCCAAGGGCTACTGGGTCAGCGTCTACCGCACCATTTCCGACCCCGAGAAGCTGGCTGTCTACAACAAGCTGGCCCGTGCGGCCGTCCAGGCCGGGGGCGGCCGGGTGCTCGTCCGTGGTGGTCGGGTCGTCGCCTACGACGCCGGAATCGCCGGACGCACCGTCCTGATCGAGTTCGACACCTTTGAACAGGCGGTCGCGGCACGCGAGAGCGAGGCATACCAGGAGGCGCTGGTCACCCTTTCCGACGCCGTCGAGCGCGACTTCCGCATCGTCGAAGGCATCGACTGACTGGCGCACTGACGTTCAGGCCGGCCTGGCGGCCCCGCTGGCCTCGTCGGCAGAACTCACGCTCGCCCGAAGCGAACCGAGAATCGGTACTCATACGAAAGATCGGTCCAGCGAGCCAGTGCGCACATTGGCGGCGCTTTGGGGCACTTGTGCGCCCGCGGCGACCGCGCGGGCGCCGCGCCATCATGCGGGCTGGGTGGTGATGGTGCACAGGCGCTTGGTGGCCCGGGTCAGGGCCACGTACAGGTCCCTCTCCCCGCCGGGGCGGGCCGTGATGATCTCCTCGGGGTTCAGGACGACGACCCCGTCGAACTCGAGGCCACGTGCCTCGGACGCGGGCACGATGCGTGCGTGGTCGGCGATGCCGTGAGCCGTCAACTGGCTCACCCGGGTGTCCGCGCAGATCACTCCCAGGAGTTCGTCCGGCTGCGCGGTGCTCTGGGCGCGCAGTTCCTCCACGACGGCGGTGACCAACCCGTCCCCATGTGTGGTCACGGTGCGCGGGCTCTCACCGCGGCGCAGTGACCGTGCGGGCCGCTGGTCCGGAGCGATCCGCGCGAGCAGGTCCCGGACGCTCTCCAGGATCTCCTGCGTGGTGCGGTAACTGACCGTCAGGTCGTGCTGTCTGAACCGCGTCCCGACATGCGGGCTCAGGGCTTCCTTCCAGTCGCGTGCCGTCGTGGCCGGGCCCGACTGGGCGAAGTCACCCACCAGCGTCATCGCCCTCGCCGGGCAGCGGCGGACGATCATCCGCCACTGCATAGCGGTCAGTTCCTGCGCCTCGTCGACGACGACGTGCCCGTACGTCCGCTCGGGCGGGCCGTCGACCAGGCTCGCCGCCTCGTCCAGCAACGGCACGTCCGCATCGGTCCACGGGGCGTCCGGGGCACGCAGGAGAAGGGACCGCTCCTGCGGGGTCAGGGTCGGCAGTCGCTCGGCCAGGACGTCGGCATCCGTCAGCAGCGCCTTCACGAGGTCGCCGGGTGCCAGCCTCGGCCACAGCGCCTCGACCGCCCGGTCGACACCGGTGTCGTCGAGGAGGTCGGCCCCGATGACGCCAAGGTCCAGCTCGTGGACCGGACCCGGGTCGGCGGCGCCCTCGGCACGGCGCTGGGCGACCCCCGTGAACCGGTCGAAGTTCAGGCCCGTCATTTGCTCGGCATCGGCGTCGATCTGCTCCAGGAGGTCGCCCATGTCCCGTTGCATCGCGTCGGTGACGGCGTCTACCAGGAGTTCCTTGAACGCCTGGCGAGCGGGGTTGTGGCCGGATGCGGCCGCCAGGGCGCCGGCGCGTGCAGTGGCGACCTCCTTCTCGGGCAGGTGGACCAGTTCCTGCCCGACCCGGACGGTGAAGTCACCGGCGGGGGCCTGGTGGTCTCGCAGCAGGCCGGCCAGGGCGTCGGCGAGGCCCAGGCCGCCCTTGAGGCGCGCCGTGTCGAACGGGTCCACCGCGTCCGGGGACACTCCGGCCAGTTCCTGACAGGTCGCCAGATCGACGTCGTTCTCCCCGAGCGAGGGAAGGACCTGGGAGATGTAGTCGAGGAAACGGGCGTTGGGGCCCACCACGAGGACGCCTTCCTCCGCGGCGCGCGGGAACGCGTACAGGACGTAGGCCGCCCGGTGCAGGGCGACCACCGTCTTGCCGGTGCCGGGCCCGCCCTGCACCACGGTCACCCCGCGGTGGGCGGAGCGGACGATCTCGTCCTGCTCGGCCTGCAGCGTCGCGACGGCCGTGTGCATCCTGCCCGTACGCCGTGCCGACAGAGCCTCGGCCAACGGGCCGTCCCCCACGACGTCTTCGTCGGTCGGCGCGGTCCCGTCGAGCAGTTCGTCGCTCACCGAGACGACAGTGCGCTCCTCGAGGCGCAGGTGCCGGCGCCGCCGCAGATCCATCGGGTGGACGGGTGTCGCCTCGTAGAAGGGCCGCGCCGCGTTCGCGCGCCAGTCCACGAGCAGCGGCAGTTCGTCCTCCTCCGTGTGCAGTCCGATCCGCCCGATACGCAGGGCGGTGCCGTCCGTCCAATCGATGCGCCCGAAGACCAGCCCCTTCTCGGCGCCTTCCAGCCGGCAGATCTCCTTGGTCAGACGTTCGGCGGCGATCTCTCTCTCGTACGCCTCGCCGGCGCCGTCCGCAGGGGACTTCAGCACACTCGCCCGGTTCGCTCGCGCTTCGGAAAGCCGCTCGGTGAGCAGCTCATACAATGAGGACACGTAACCTTGCTCCGATTCAACCGCACGCACGGCAGAATCATTTATGTGTGACAACAAGGGACTCCTTCGATTCGAGCCGCACCATACGGCCAAAATTCCCTAAAGGTGAGTCTTGACTTACTTGTTGCGCCTATGTCCTTACGGCTGACCGCACTTCGTGTCATGCATTCCGTCGTTTCCCTTGAATGCCGGTGATGCTTTCCCGTCCACTGGAAAGGCAGTGAATCCACGGAAAAGGTTCGTAGTCGCGCCACGCGCCGGGACGGGGCTGGTCTGCATTCCAAATGCGCACACCGGCGGGCGCCGTGATCCGGACAGCGTGATCGTCTTGCCGAGGCCCATGTCGTCGGCCAGGCGGCAGTCGAGGCCCAGTGACGTCATCCGGGCGAGCCGGTTCAGGCCCCGCTGCTGGTAGCCACGCGGTGTGGCGGCCAGAGCCGCCGGCTGACCGCCCGGGTCCTGAGCCTCCGGGTTCGAGATATGGCCCCGCAGGCCCGCCAGCCGTCCGGTGGGTCGCACCTGGACCCGACGCCCGTCGACCTCCGTGGAGCCCGTCAGGGCGGCGCTGGGGGCGTCGCCCGCTGCGACCTTGCGGTCCTGCGGCGGCGTGGGCACGGCGGACCTCCTGAGGGTCGACGAGGACCCGCAGCCGCATCACGGGCCGGTTCGCCTCCTCGCGCGTGAGCTGCTGGTCGCCCAGCGCGAACGACCAGTTGAAGGCGAGCCGCGCGGCGCAGCGCGAGGAGGGCGTCCATCCGCGCGCGGGCCGAAGGCGCTGCTGGGAGCGCCGGTCACGGCCCACACGTCGGCCGCGTCCGCGACCAGCCCGGGCTCGCTCACGCTGGGAACCTGAAGTACGGCCCGGCGCCCCAGGGCTGCCTCATCCGGTCCGGCCGTCGCCAGCCCCTGCGCCTCGACACGTAGCGAGATCCGTACGCCCGCGTCGTGACCGGCGGCGATCTCCGCGGTCCACGCGCGCCGCCCCGGCATGTGGTGCGGTTCCCGCACCGCGTAGGCGGCCCACCTACGGCGAGAGAGGCGGCGGGGGAGCTGGGCGGTGCGTCGGCGACCGCGTCCAGGAAGGCGCGCAGCAGCCGCTCCGGGTCGGGCAGCCTCGGTGGCTGCGTACTCTCCAGCCTCTCCAACGGCACGGCATGGGCGTCCGGAGGCATCGCGGCGGCGAGTTCGCGCACCCTCTCCGCGTCCGACGCGCTCAGCGGACGGGCCCACCAGGCGCCGTGATTCGCTGCGGAGAGACCGGGCAACCGCAGCCCGCGCGCGACCAGTTGCAGGCCGAGAACGGCGGCCGTACCCCGGAACGCCCTCGCCCGATAGGCCTGCGCGGCAGCACGCGCCCCCGTGAGGACCGGCAAGGCCGCACGCACCGGGAGCAGAGCAGCGGGCACCCGGATCCGCTCGACACCACCGGCGCCTGCCGACACCACGGTCAGCTCGTCGACGGTTCCGGCGGCGACGGTGGGCGGGGCGTCGCCCAGCCGCCAGAATGCGACCCGGCCGGTACGGGCCGAATCACCGGGCACGAACACGGCACAGCAGTGGGCAAGTTCGGAGATCTCAGACGGTGTTGCCGCGGGAGTCCTCTGCACAGCGATGGCATTCCTCAAGTTTGACTACTGGGGTCGAGTCGCCGAGAGTACAGCACTGCGGCCGCTGCACGACGCTGCTGCTGACCCTGACCGACTGGCTCCTCCGCGGCCTCATCTACCCGATCGAGCACCACCTCTTCTCGGGCATGCCCCGCCCTCATCTGTGGCTCGCCCAGCCGACGGGGCGCGCCTACTGCCGCGAGATGGGTATTGCCTATACGGAGATGGGACTTGTCGACTCGTACCGGCAGGCCCTGCGGCACATGTGCGAGATGGGAGAGCCTCTCAGGGGCGAGTAGGGGTCACATCTCAGGGATGTCTCAGGGGCGTGGTCCGGAACCGTGCGAGGCGTGGGCCCGTTTTCAGAGCAGAGAGCGGCATTGGCCGCAGAGGAGGCGACAGTCATGTCGAGGAACGCGAAGATCGCCGCAGGGGGCGTGGCAGCCGGGCTCATCCTGTTGTTCTGGTTGCCCTGGTGGGCCGCGCTGCTGATAGTGCTGGGAGTTCCGGCGGCCGCCTATTTTACCCTGGACCCCGCTCAGCGGCGCAGGCTGCGCCGCGTCACACGTAAGGAGCTCGGCCGCTGAGGGGCCGTCGTCAGGCGTCGTGGGCGCCTCACTCCGGCTGACGCCACGCGGCTCGGAGAACGATCAGCGTGGCCGATGCCGCCCGGAAACAGAGGATCCCGGGCGGCGTCGGGCGGCGGGGCTCAGCTCGGGCGTACCGCCATCTTGTCGAGCGCTTCGAGGAGACCCGGCAGCTCCGGGCCCCGGCCCACCGGCAGTACCTCTCCGGGCTCCTCGTCGAGCAGGACGAAGGCGATGTCGTCGGTCCTGGCCACCATCGACCAGCCGGGACCGTCGGCACGCAGGGTCCGTGCGTCGCCCGGGGCGAAGGAGGAACGGACGCGGCCGAGGGGCGGAGGCGTCTCCACGTACGCGCGTGCTTCCGCGAGGACGCGCCGGATGGCGGCCCGGGGCCGGTTCACCGGGGCCTCGGCCTGACCCCGAGCGTCCACTGCCGGGACCGTGTCGTCCTCGGCCGGGTCTGCGGTGTCCGCAGAGCGACCGGCGTCTGCCCTGGCCCCGTCCGGCTCGCTCTCGTGCGCCGCTGACGTGCCGCCGGGAGGGCTGAAGTCCTCGTCGCTGAGTTGCTCCCGCCAGACCACCCACTGGCGGGCGATCTCGTCGGCGCCCAGACGCCGCTGAGCAGGGCCCCAGGAGGTGGTGTCCGGCGGAACGAGCGGCGGCCGGTCCGCGAGTTCGGGGGCCGGGTCGTGCGGGGCGGGGACATCGGGAGCCGCGACGGCTACAGCGAGCGGCCAGCCGGGCAGCGCCGCGACGACCGTGTGCTCCTCGGGCGACAGCTCGTATTCCATTCCGCAGTCCCACGACGCGATGGCGACCGCGACCAGGGAGACGTCGTCGATGGCCACGGTCCACCGCGCGCCGTCGCCGTCCTGGCCGAGAACCAGCCCATACCCGTCGGCGAGAGGCGCGAGGCCGAGCGCCGCACACGCCTCGGGATAGTCGTCGCCCAGCACGCTCGGAAACTGCGCGGGCGTCAGCAGCATCGCAGTGAGCACATACAGCGCGTCGTCCGCAGTGGCGACGGCCCCCTCGTCCGTCTCTGCCATCCCAGCCTCCCCATCGGTTCGTCTATCGGCGCGCACCCTAATCCGAGCGGAAGGCCGTTGTCACGACTCCCACCCCACCCGGAGCTGCTGCTTTCACGCCGGACAGGGAGGAATCGACCGGATGTACCCGCTTCGCTCAGGCTGCCGGCAGACCGAGGAGCTCCCGGGCCACCGTCCGCGGCGACTCGTCGCGTTCCCTGGCCAGCGCGATGACAGCACGGCACGCCAGCTCGTTCACCCCGAACGACAGCGCCTCCGGCGACACCCAGGCCACGGCCTCGTCCATCCGATCCTGGTCGTCCTCCGCTGCCGCCGACACATACACGGCGGCGGCCTCGAAGAGGTTGTGCGTGCGCTTGTCCCGTCCCACGCCCGCGCTCTCTTCGGAGCGCAAGGAACGGAGAAAACCGGTGAACGATTTATGGATACCGCCGAACATGCGGACCACCCTTCCCCCTGTGTGCTTGCCACGCTTGATCGTTCATCTGCTGCTGTCCAACGTAGAGTTCGAGTTCCGAGGGCAGAAGAGGGCACGTGCGGTGAGTCGTTCCGCACGCCGGTGCCCCCCCAGGTCACGGCCGTCGGAAGGCCAGTACGCGCGCGAGTTCCCGCAGGTCCTTGGCGGCGCCGGCGAAGTAACAGGTGCCCGTCGATGCCCCGTCCGGCTCGTACCGCGGCCTCTGGCACGGCCGGGGTGAGAAATCCCGGACGTGTGTGTGGCCGTCGCTCATGTTCCGCACGATCCCGCACGCACGAGAAGTACCCCACTGCGCACACGTTCGAACTGGACGCGATCGTTCAGTCGCCACTCCCTGCCATATTTCAATACCTTTCGAAACGCGCCCCCAATGTGCCTCCGTGCCCCCACTAGCGTCCCGTGGTCATGGGACACCTGGACCACGCCGCCTTCGGCTGGCTGACCCCCGTACTGTCATACGTGATGGCCTGCATAGGCGCCGCCCTCGGGCTGCGCTGCACCGTCCGTGCGCTCGGCGCGACCGGGCGCACGCGCCGCAACTGGCTTGTCACCGCGGCCTCCGCGCTCGGCACCGGCATCTGGACCATGCACTTCGTGGCCATGCTCGGGTTCAGCGTCGGCGGCACCGACATCCGCTACGACGTACCGCTGACCATCCTCAGCCTCCTCATCGCCATGGCCGTCATCTCCACCGGAGTCTTCGCCGTCGGCTACGGGCGCGACCGCGCTCGCGCGCTCTTCGTCGGCGGACTCACCACCGGGCTGGGCGTGGCGAGCATGCACTACCTCGGCATGGCCGCGGTACGGCTGCACGGTGACGTGACCTACGACCCCGTGCTCGTCGCGCTCTCCGTGGTGATCGCCGTCGTCGCGGCCACCGCGGCCCTGTGGGCGGCGCTGAACATCAAGTCGCCGATCGCGGTGACGGTCGCCTCACTCGTGATGGGGGCGGCCGTCAGCAGCATGCACTACACGGCGATGTTCGCGGTGCGCGTGGACGTCACGCCCTCCGGCGACGTGCTGCCCGGGGCCACGGCGATGCAGTTCATCTTCCCCCTCGCCGTCGGCCTCGGGTCCTATCTCTTCCTGACCTCGGCGTTCGTCGCGCTGTCGCCGACGGCCGGTGAACGCGAGGCATCCGCGTCCGCACAGCGACCGGCCGAGAGCGTCGCTGCCCGTCAGGGGCACGCGCCGGTCCTGCCAGGCCCGAGTGACACGCCCCGAACCCAACACGAGCGAGGAGGCCATGCGTACACCCCGTAGAACCCCCACAGCCGCCCCCGGGACGGCACCCCCGCCCCCGGTGCGCGGACGGCGCGCGCATGCCGGCGCGCCGGCCGACGAGGGCTCCGAAGAGCCCCTCGGAGCCCTGTCCGACGAGATACCCACGCGCGCGGGACGCTGGCACATGCGGCCGGGAACCGTCCGCGCCAAGATCGTCTGTCTCCTGATGGTGCCGGTGGTCTCGCTGCTCGCGCTGTGGGCGTACGCCACCGTCACCACAGCCCAGGATGTCGCCCGGCTGCGGCAGCTGCAGCGCGTCGACGCGCAGGTGCGTGCCCCGGTCGCCGCCGCCGTCGCCGCGCTCCAGGCCGAACGGGCGGCCGCCGTACGCCACGCCACTGATCCGGCCGCGGTCCCGGACGCGGACCTCAGGACGCTGGGCGAGCGAACCGCCCGGACCGTGGAGAAGCTGCGCCTCGGCGACCACAACACCGTCGCCGACGGCGAGGAACTGCCCGCAGGAGTGGCGGACCGCCTGGAGACCTTCGTCTCCGGTGTCGAGGAACTGCGCACACTGCGGACCTCGGTCCTCGAACGCCGTACCGGATGGTCCGAGACGTACGAGCGGTACACCAGGACCATCTCGGCGGCCTTCGCCGTGGGCGGCGCGCTCACCGGCATCCAGGACGCCGAAGTCGGCTCCGACGCGCGCGTGCTGCTCGAATTCTCCCGCGCCGGAGAGGCTTTGGCCCAGGAGGACGCCGTACTCGCCGGGGCGCGGCTCGCCGGGCGCCTCGACGGCCAGCGGCTGCGACGGTTCACCGGAGCCGTCGACACCCGCCGTAACCTCCTCGAAGCCACCGCCTCGGACCTGCGCGGCCCGGAACGAGCTTCCTGGCACGACCTCGCGGCGGACAGCGCGTACACCACTCTCGAAGCCGTCGAGGACAAGGTGCTCGGCACCCGCCCGGGCGTCAGGGCGATCACTGCGGCGCCCGACGCCACCTGGAACAAGGCGCACGCGCGCGTGCAGGACGGTATGCGGGCCATCGAGGCGGACGCGGGCCACGACGTCGCGGACCGGGCAGACCCCTTCACCCGGGGTCTGCTCACCCCGGCCGGCGCGGCGGTGCTGTTCGGCCTCGCCGCCGTCGCCGCGTCCCTGGTGATCTCCGTACGCATCGGCCGCGGCCTCGTCGTCGAGCTGGTGAGCCTGCGCAACAGCGCCCTGGAGATCGCCCGCCACAAACTCCCGCAGGCCATGCTGAAGCTGCGCGCGGGAGAGGAGATCGACATCCGGGCCGAGGCGCCCCCCGGACCGCCCGCCGAGGACGAGACCGAACAGGTCGCGGAGGCCCTCGGCACCGTGCACCGCGCCGCCCTGCGCGCCGCCGTGGAGCGCGCGGAACTGGCCAGCGGCATCTCCGGGGTGTTCGTCAACCTCGCGCGCCGCAGCCAAGCCCTCGTCCACCGCCAGCTGACCCTCCTCGACAGCATGGAGCGCAGGTCCGACGACCCGAACGAACTCAGCGACCTGTTCCGGCTCGACCACCTCACCACCCGAATGCGGCGCCACGCGGAGAGCCTGATCATCCTCTCGGGAGCGGCACCCGGCCGGGCCTGGCGCCTGCCGGTCTCGCTGACGAACGTGGTCCGCGCCGCCGTCTCCGAAGTCGAGGACTACGCGCGCGTGGAGGTACGCCAGCTCCCCGAGGCGTCGGTCGCGGGCACCGCCGTCGCCGACCTCACGCATCTCCTGGCGGAGCTCGTCGAGAACGCCACCCAGTTCTCACCCCCACACACCCGGGTGCGCGTCACCGGTGAACCGGTCGGCAACGGCTACGCCGTGGAGGTCGAGGACCGCGGACTCGGGATGGGCAAGGAGACCCTCGCCGAGGCGAACCGCCGCATCGAACAGTCCGAGGCGCTCGACCTGTTCGACAGCGACCGGCTCGGCCTCTTCGTGGTCAGCAGGCTGGCCGCCCGGCACGGCATCAAGGTGCATCTGCGGACCTCGCCCTACGGCGGCACCACCGCGGTCGTCCTGCTGCCCACGGCGCTGCTGCACGGCGGCGCGGCGGAGCGTTCTCCCCGCGCCGCGGCGGACCGGGAGCAAGCCGTCGAGCGCGAGCACGCGCGTGTGCCCGCTGCCGCCGCTCCGCTCCAGGAACCGGTCCAGGCATCGGCGGACCGCCCAGCACTGGTGGCCTCCGCGCAGGCCGCCTCCGAAACCCCGCCGCCAGGGGTCACCGCCCTGCGGCTGCACCGTCCGCCCGAGGGCGCCGGAGACGAGGAGGAGTCCGACGACCTCCCACGACGGGTCCGACAGGCGCATCTCGCACCCCAACTGCGCGAACAGCGCCCCGCCGAGCCGACCCGCACGCCTGGCTCCCGGAGCGAGGACAAACGCACCCCCGAGGCCGTACGGGACCGCATGGCCGCCTACCACGCCGGCTGGGTACGTGGTGGCGGCAGATCACCTGGTCGTGGAGCCGGACCAGGCGCCGAAACCGGCAGAGACAGCAGCGAAGGAGACCGCTCATGATCAAGGACCCGAGTACGAGGGCGGAGCGGCGGTCCGGCGAACTCGACTGGCTGCTGGACGACCTGGTACTGCGCGTCAGCGCGGTGCGGCACGCCGTGGTGCTGTCCAACGACGGACTCGCGGTGGGTGCCTCCACCGATCTCCGGCGCGAGGACGCGGAACACCTCGCCGCGGTCGCCTCCGGCTTCCACAGCCTGGCCAAGGGTGCCGGACGGCACTTCGGCGCCGGTGGCGTGCGCCAGACCATGGTGGAGATGGACGACGGCTTCCTGTTCGTCGCCGCCGCGGGCGACGGCTCCTGTCTCGCCGTGCTCACCGCTGTGACCGCAGACATGGGTCTCGTGGCATACGAGATGGCACGGCTGGTGAAACGCGTGGGCGAGCATCTCCACACGGCGCCGCGAGCAGCGGCGCGCCCGCCCGCCGCCGGATGAGGCGAGAGGGCGCTGCGCGCAGATGACCGAGGACACGACAGGCACCCTGCGGGATCCGGGCAGCCAGTGGTACGACAACGAGGCCGGGCCACTCGTCCGCCCCTACGCCATGACGGGCGGACGCACCAGATCGGGCCCCACAGGGGTGCGCTTCGACCTGATCGCGCTCGTCACGCTCGACAAGGGCACGCCCGCCATGGACGACGACACCGCGCTCGGACCCGAGCACCGGGCCCTCATCGACCTCTGCCGTACGGAGACGCAGTCCGTCGCCGAACTCTCCGCGGACGCGGACCTCCCCGTAGGGGTGGTGAGGGTGTTGCTCGGCGACCTCCTGGAGCTGGGCCGCGTCACCGTCAGCCGTCCGGTACCTCCCGCTCAGCTGCCCGACGAGCGCATTCTGCGCGAGGTGATCGAAGGACTGAGGGCGCTGTGATGAGACTGGCGGAACCATACGGACCACGCCGAGTTGTGCCCTCTTGCGGACACCGAACGGGCGCAAGCCGCTCGCATCGGGCTAATAGCGGTCCAATCCCCCGGACGGGGAACAGTAGTTGCCAAGATGCTGCCTACGGAATTCGACCGTTGCCGGCACTCCCGAGAGAAGTGATCGATGGTCTCCGAGCACTCCGACGCCACGGACGACGACGACATGTCGGCCCTGGCGTTGAAGATACTGGTCGCCGGCGGATTCGGCGTGGGCAAGACCACCCTGGTGGGTGCGGTCAGTGAGATCAGGCCGCTGCGCACCGAGGAACTGCTGAGCGAGGCAGGTCAGTTGGTGGACGACACCGATGGCGTGGACCAGAAGGTCACGACAACCGTCGCCATGGACTTCGGCCGCATCACCATCCGCTCGGGCCTCTCCCTGTACCTCTTCGGCACGCCGGGCCAGGATCGTTTCTGGTTCCTGTGGGACGAACTGTCGCAGGGCGCCCTCGGCGCCGTGGTCCTCGCGGACACCCGGCGACTGGAGGACTGCTTCCCTGCGGTGGACTACTTCGAGCACCGGCACATCCCGTTCGTGGTCGCCGTCAACTGCTTTGCCGGCGCCCGGGCCTACGGAACCCAGGACGTGTCGCGTGCCCTCGATCTCGACCCCGGCACGCCGGTGGTGCTCTGCGACGCTCGCGACCGCGCCTCGGGCAAGGAGGTGTTGATCCGGCTGGTCGAGTACGCCGGGCGGATGCACACCGCCCGGTTGCTCGACTCGGTGAGCTGATGCGAGGAGCATGCGGCTGAGCCGCGCCACTGCGGGCTCCCGGCGGCTCGGACGGTCGACGGTTCGGCGGTGCGGGTGCCCCGCGAGAGACACGCCTGGCATTCCTCATCAGTCATCTTTTGTGTCATGAACCCATCCTGCTTGCTCCGGAGGCAGCGGTGGGGAAGGGTGGCTGACCGGATCCTTCGGCTTGGAGGACCTGCCGCACGGGGAGATCACAAACATGGCTCAGAACCAAGGACTTGGCTGGCTGCTCGACGATCTGACCGAGCGTGTCGAACACATACGACATGCCTTGGTCCTGTCGAACGACGGGCTGGTGACAGGCGCGAGCACAGGCCTTCGACGTGAGGACGCCGAGCATCTCGCCGCCGTGTCCTCGGGCCTGCACAGCCTGGCGAAAGGCTCGGGACGCCACTTCGGCGCAGGCCAGGTACGTCAGACAATGATCGAGTTCGACGACGCGGTGCTGTTCGTCACGGCGGCCGGTACCGGTAGCTGTCTCTGTGTACTCGGCGCCGCGGAGGCCGACATCGGCCAGATCGCCTACGAAATGACACTGCTCGTCAACCGCGTCGGCGAACACCTCGACGTGGATGCCAGGCAACCCGAAAACATTCCGGCATCAGACGCCTGACCTGCGGATACGGCGCCCCGGTGAGAGTTATCCACAGGTCGGAACGCCCGGGCGCCGAAGCGGCTACGGTTTTTCCCGAGGCCCCCGCACACGGCGCGGGCCATCCACTCCACGGGGGAGACCGACCATGTCCGCCACCGGCATCACACAACCTGCCCAGACTGCCGCCGCACCGGCCACCGGCACACTCCGCACTCCCACGGCACCCTTCGCGCCGAGCCGCGCCGCCCGCGAACTGGGGCTGAAACGGAGCGAGTTCGATCTGGCGGTCCATCTCGGGTGTGTCCGGACAGTCCCGGACGAAGGAGGCGGCGGCCGACGCGTCGGCCGCGACGAGATCGAACGGCTGCGCCACGACCGACGGTTCCCCGAAACGCTGCGCGAACGCGTCCGAGTGGTGGGCACCGCGGACGGCGCGAAGCTCCTGGATGTGGCTCCCACCCGGTTCACCCGCCTCGCGCGGCTGGGCCTGGTGACACCCGTGAATTTTTACCTCAACCGCTACCGGGCCGTGGTCTGGCTGTATCTCGCCGACGAACTACGGCGGTTCGCGGCAGGCAGGGAAACCGCCCCGCTGCTGTCCGGCCGTACGCCCCAGAGGCTGCGAGACCAACTCGAAACAGGACTTGACCTGAGGCCCCGCAACTGGCGGGCACGGCAACTGGGATTCCTGCTCCGACCGGCCGCCGATCCGTGGACGCGAGCCGCGGTCGTGGCATCCTTCCTCGACCCCGCCCAGGTCGCGGAAATCGTCAACGACCCCTACGAGCGCGCTTACTTGAACCGCTTCCGGCCGGACCAGCCGGTCCACGGCGTGCCGGGCTCACCCGCCGCGCTACTGGCCGAACGCATCACGACGGCGGACGACCCGGACGAGATCGCCTGGCTCCGCGCAGACCTGACCGCGACCCTGGCCGAGGCCCGCGACCACCGGCCCGCACCACGCCCGAGGCTGGAACAGGCACCGCCCCCCTACGAAGAACTCAAGGAGAAGGTTGCCCAGTCGGTGCCCCCGCAGCAGGACAGCCGACCCCGGCCCAGGACGTCCGGGCAACCTGACCGATCCGAGGCACCCGAGCGAACCCGCGGCCTGCTGAGCCGCCTGCGAGGCAGAAACCCACGACCCGCGCGAGACCGCAGGCGCGCCGCGCGAGTGTGAACCTGCCGGGACTCCTCAGCCCAGCTTCCGGAACAGTCCCTCCTGGACGACGGAGACGAGCAGCCTGCCCTCGACGTCGTAGATCCGGCCGCGGGCCAGCCCGCGCCCTCCCGTGGCGATGGGGGACTCCTGGTCGTACAGGAACCACTCGTCCGCGCGGAACGGCCGGTGGAACCACATCGCGTGGTCCAGCGAGGCCATGTCGAAGCTCCGCGGGCCGAACAGGGGCTCCACCGGAAGTCGGACGGCGTCCAGCAGCGTCATGTCGCTGGCGTACGTCAGCGCGCACGTGTGGACGAGCGGATCGTCCCCCAGCGGGCCGACCGTGCGCATCCACACCGCGCTGCGCGGCTCCAACTGCTGGACCTCCTCGGCGGTCCAGCGCATTCGATCCACATAGCGGATGTCGAAGGGCTGACGGCGCGCCATACGCTCGAACTGCTCGGGCAGCGCGCCGAGATGCTCCTTGATCTCCTGGGTGACGTTCGGCAGGGACTCCGGATCGGGGACCTTCCGGGCCGGCGGCAGCTGATGTTCGAAGCTGCCTTCCTCGGGCTTGTGAAAGGAGGCAGTGAGATTGAAGATCGTGCGACCCTGCTGCACCGCCGTGACCCGTCGGGTCGTGAACGACCTGCCGTCACGGACCCGTTCGACCTGGTACACGATCGGCACGCCAGGCCGGCCCGGGCGCAGGAAATACGCGTGCAGCGAGTGCACCGGACGCTCGCCGTCCGTGGTGCGCCCGGCGGCGACCAGCGCCTGGCCGGCCACCTGGCCGCCGAAGACCCGCTGGAGGGACTCGTCGGGGCTTCGGCCACGGAAGATGTTGACCTCGATCTGCTCCAGGTTCAGTAGGTCGACGAGTCTCTCGGCTGCGTTCGTCATGGGTGCGATTCTCCTGTGCTCACAGCTGGCCGACGTTGGTGACCTTGACGACGGCACGGCCCTCCGCGTCGGAGGCCACGAGGTCGACCTCCGCGCTGATGCCCCAGTCGTGGTCGCCGTTCGGGTCGGCGAAGGTCTGCCGGACGCGCCACAGCCTGTTCTGCGGCTCCTCCTCGATCATCAGCAACCGGGGGCCACGGGCGTCGGGGCCGGTGCCGAGGTCCTCGTACTCGTCCCAGTACTTGTCCATCGCCTCGCCCCACGCGTCGGCGTCCCAGCCGGCCTCCGCGTCCAGTTCGCCCAGCTCGTGCACCTGGTCGAGCGCGGCCAGCTCGACGCGGCGGAACATGGCGTTGCGGACGAGGACCCGGAAGGCGCGCGCGTTGGCCGTGACCGGCTTGACCTGGTCGGCCTTCTCCTGGGCCTCCTCGGCGGTCATCACCTCCGGGTTCGCGAGCTGTTCCCACTCGTCCAGGAGGCTGGAGTCGACCTGACGCACCATCTCGCCCAGCCAGGCGATCAGATCCTGCAGATCCTCGGACTTGAGGTCGTCGGGGACGGTGTGGTCGAGGGCCTTGAAGGCCCCGGCGAGATAGCGCAGCACGATGCCCTCGGTGCGGGCCAGATCGTAGTGGGAGACCAACTCGGTGAAGGACATAGCGCGTTCGTACATGTCCCGGATGACGGACTTGGGGGAGAGAGGATGGTCGCCGACCCACGGGTGGCTCTTGCGGTACGTGTTGTAGGCGTGGGAAAGCAGTTCTTCCAACGGCTTCGGGTACGAGACGTCCTGAAGGCGCTCCATGCGCTCCTCGTACTCGACGCCGTCAGCCTTCATCAACGCGACGGCCTCACCGCGCGCCTTGTTCTGCTGGGCCGCGAGAATCTGGCGCGGATCGTCCAGCGTGGACTCGACGACCGACACCATGTCCAGCGCGTACGACGGCGACTCCGGGTCCAGAAGCTCGAACGAGGCCAGGGCGAAGGTCGACAGCGGTTGGTTCAGTGCGAAGTCCTGCTGGAGGTCCACGGTCAGGCGCACGATGCGCCCCGTCGGGTCGGGCTCGTCCAGCTTCTCGACGACACCGCCGTCCAGCAGCGAGCGGTAGATGGCGATCGCGCGCCGGATGTGCCGCAGTTGCTGCTTGCGCGGCTCGTGGTTGTCCTCCAGCAGGTGCCGCATCGCGTCGAAGGCGTTGCCGGGGCGGGCGATCACCGACAGCAGCATCGTGTGGGTCACCCGGAAGCGGGAGGTCAGCGGCTCCGGATCGGAAGTGATCAGCTTCTCGAAGGTGGTCTCCGTCCAGCCGACGAATCCCTCGGGTGCCTTCTTGCGGACCACCTTGCGGCGCTTCTTCGGGTCGTCGCCCGCCTTGGCGAGCGACTTCTCGTTCTCGATGACGTGCTCGGGCGCCTGAGCGACGACGAAGCCCGCCGTGTCGAAGCCCGCGCGGCCCGCCCGGCCGGCGATCTGGTGGAACTCACGCGCGCGCAGGGTCCGTACGCGATTGCCGTCGTACTTCGTCAGGGCCGTGAACAGCACCGTGCGGATGGGCACGTTGACGCCGACGCCGAGGGTGTCGGTGCCGCAGATGACCTTCAGCAGACCTGCCTGGGCCAGCTTCTCGACCAGGCGGCGGTACTTGGGGAGCATGCCGGCGTGGTGGACACCGATGCCGTGCCGGACGTAACGGGACAGGTTCTGACCGAACTTCGTGGTGAAACGGAAGTTGCCGATCAGGTCGGCGATCCTGTCCTTCTCCTCGCGCGTGCACATGTTGATGCTCATCAGCGCCTGCGCCCGCTCCACCGCCTGCGCCTGGGTGAAGTGAACGATGTAGACCGGCGCCTGCCGAGTTTCCAGCAGCTCCGTCAGGGTTTCGGTCATCGGCGTCAGCTTGTACTCGTACGACAGCGGGACCGGGCGGGTCGCCGAGCGGACCACCGAGGTGGGGCGGCCGGTGCGGCGGGTGAGGTCCTTCTCGAACATCGCGACGTCGCCCAGCGTCGCCGACATCAGGATGAACTGCGCCTGCGGCAGTTCCAGGATCGGGATCTGCCAGGCCCAGCCACGGTCACCCTCGGCGTAGAAATGGAACTCGTCCATCACGACCTGGTTGACATCCGCCTGCTTGCCGTCGCGCAGCGCGATGGATGCCAGCACCTCGGCCGTACAGCAGATGACGGGGGCATCGGAATTGACGGACGCGTCGCCGGTCAGCATGCCGACGTTCTCCGTGCCGAAGATCTTGCACAGCTCGAAGAACTTCTCGGAGACCAGCGCCTTGATCGGAGCCGTGTAGAAGGTGACCTCGTCGCGGGCCAGCGCGGCGAAGTGCGCACCCGCCGCGATCATGCTCTTTCCGGACCCGGTGGGCGTCGAAACGATCACGTTCGCCCCGGAGACCACCTCGATCAGCGCCTCCTCCTGGTGGGGGTAAAGCGTGATACCGCGCTCCTGGGACCACGCCTCGAAGGCTTCGTAGAGGGCGTCGGGGTCTGTGGTCTGCGGCAGCTGATCGATGAGGGTCACGCCCCCATCTTGCCTGTGATCGCAGGTGAAGGGGGAATCGGATGCCCGAGTGAAGATCACGGCCGCTACGCTGTGTCGCCGACGGAGCGTCAGCGCACCCGGTCAACTGGACAGCGGCGTACGAGGAATAGGGCGGGAAACGGCCATGATGGGACCAGCACACTCACTTTCGGGGGCCGCTGCCTGGCTCGGTGTCGGGGCCGCCGCGGCCGCGGCAGGCAAGCCGATGCCCTGGCCGGTCGTCCTGGTCGGTGCCCTGATCTGCGCCGGTGCCGCACTCGCCCCGGACCTCGACCACAAAGCGGCGACCATCTCGCGGGCCTTCGGACCGGTCTCGCGCGGTCTGTGCGAGATCGTCGACAAGCTTTCCTACGCGGTCTACAAGGCGACGAAGAAGCAGGGCGACCCGCGTCGCTCGGGTGGGCATCGGACGCTGACACACACCTGGCTGTGGGCGGTCCTGATCGGTGCGGGCGCCTCCGCCGTCGCGATCACCGGTGGCCGCTGGGGGGTACTGGCGCTCCTCTTCGTGCACATCGTGCTCGCCATCGAAGGCCTGCTGTGGCGGGCGACCCGTGGCTCCAGCGCCGACATCCTGGTCTGGCTGCTGGCCGCGACCAGTGCCTGGATCCTGGCCGGTGTGCTGGACAAGCCGGGCAACGGCTCGGACTGGCTGTTCACCGACCCGGGGCAGCAGTACCTGTGGCTCGGGCTGCCGATCCTGCTGGGCGCGCTGGTGCACGACATCGGGGACGCGCTGACGGTGTCCGGCTGCCCGGTCCTGTGGCCCATCCCGATCGGCCGCAAGCGCTGGTACCCGATCGGTCCGCCGAAGGCGCTGCGGTTCCGGGCGGGGAGCTGGGTCGAGCTGAAGGTGCTCATGCCGGCGTTCATGCTGCTCGGCGGCGTGGGCTGTGCGGCGGCGCTCAACCTCATCTGACGCCGACTGCTGAGACAGCCGTCTCAGCTCTGGCCCTCCGTGCCGCCGTAACGCCGTTCGAAGGCGGCGACGCGGCCCTCGGTGTCCACCGGCCGGGCCTTGCCGGTGTAGAACGGGTGGCTCTCCGAGGAGATCTCCACGTCCACGACCGGGTACGTCTCGCCGTCGTCCCACTCGATGGTCTGCTCGCTCGTGGCGGTGGACCGGGTCAGGAAGGCGTATCCGGCGGCCCGGTCCCGGAAGACGACCGGATGGTAGGCGGGCTGCTTGTCCTGCTGCATGCGTGTTCTCCTCGCTCGCGTCGTTCGGGCGGTCGGCCCCACCCGGGCCTTGCCGCGGCCGTACGGTCAGCCGGACAGGGCGTCCTCGTCGACGATGTGCATCGCGGCCTCCTCGGCCGAGGCAGCGGCGCCGTCGATGCCCACGTCGGTGGCGATCAGCCCGCTCTCCTCGTCCTCGTGCGCGCCCTCGTCAGGGGCCACCAGGCGACCGGAGCGGGCGGCGCCCACCTCGTTGTCCAGCGGCTCGCCGTCCGTGCCCGCGCAGTCGCCGATGCCATCGCCGTCCGATGCCGTGACGTCCGGCAGCTCCTCGGCGAGGCGTTGGTCCAGGGTCTCGCCCTGCCTGCGCTCCGCCGCCGTCACACCGGGGCGCTCCACCGCCCAGGGCCGGTCCGGTGGGGACCAGCCACGGTCGAGAGGGTCATCGACCCCGTCGGTGACCAGGGTGTCCTCGGCGTCCAGGAGGCCCGCGTCGTCCTGGACCTCGGATCCGTCGGGCTGGTAGACGTCGTCTCCCCATCCCTCGTCACTGTCCACGGGTACCTCCAGGTGGGTGCGGACCGCCCCCGGCGCCGCCCACACGAGCGGGCAGCCGCCTCCAGCGTTCCACCCGCCGACGGGACCGCGCAACGGGACGAAGCCGACCAGGCCCCGTCCCGTTGTCCGATCACCGGTGTGTCACCCGTGCCACGACCGCCACAGCGCCGCGTACGCCCCGTCCGCCGCGACCAGCTCGTCGTGGCTGCCGAGCTCGCTGATCCGGCCGTTCTCCACGACGGCGATGACGTCCGCGTCATGGGCCGTGTGCAGCCGGTGGGCGATGGCGACGACCGTACGGCCGTCCAGAACCCGGGCCAGGGACCGTTCCAGATGACGGGCCGCCCGCGGGTCCAGGAGCGAGGTCGCCTCGTCCAGGACCAGCGTGTGCGGGTCGGCCAGGACCAGCCGGGCCAGCGCGATCTGCTGGGCCTGTGCCGGGGTGAGCGCGAACCCGCCCGAGCCGACCTCGGTCTCCAGGCCCTCGTCCAGCGCGCGGGCCCAGCCCTCCGCGTCGACCGCGCCCAGCGCCGCCCACAGCTCGGCGTCCCCGGCGTCCGTACGGGCGAGCAGCAGGTTGTCGCGCAGGGATCCGACGAAGACGTGATGCTCCTGGTTGACCAGCGCGACGTGGGTACGGACCTCCTCGGCCGGCATCTTCGACAGCTCGGCGCCGCCCAGGGTGATCCGGCCGGTACGGGGCGCGTAGATCCCGGCGAGCAGTCTGCCCAGGGTGGACTTGCCCGCGCCGGACGGCCCCACCAGGGCCAGCCGGGTGCCCGGCGCGACCTCCAGGGACACCTTGCGCAGGACGTCCACGCCCTCCCGGTAGCCGAAGTGCACCCGGTCCGCGTGCACGTCCCGTCCCTCCGGCGCCAGCGACGGGTCACCGGCGTCCGGCTCGATGTCCCGGACCCCGACGAGTCTGGCCAGCGACACCTGGGCGACCTGGAGCTCGTCGTACCAGCGCAGGATGATGCCCACCGGGTCGACGAGCATCTGGGCGAGCAGCGCGCCCGTGGTCAGCTGGCCCACGTCGATCCAGCCCTGCAGCACGAAGACCCCGCCGACCATCAGCACCGAGCACAGCACGGTCACATGGGTGGCGTTGATGACCGGGAAGAGCACGCACCGCAGCCACAGCGTGTAGCGCTCCCAGGCCGTCCACTCCCTGACCCGCTGGTCCGACAGTTCGATCCGGCGTTCGCCCAGACGGTGGGCCTCGACGGTCCGCCCGGCGTCCACGGTCTCCGTGAGCACGGCGGCGACGGCGGCGTATCCGGCGGCCTCCGAGCGGTAGCCGGACGGTGCGCGCCGGAAGTACCAGCGGCAGCCGACCACCAGCAGCGGCACCGCGAGGAGTACCGCCGGGGCCAGCGGCGGTGCCGTGACGACGAGCCCTCCGAGCAGCAGCGCGGCCCACACCACGCCGATGGCGAGCTGCGGCACCGCCTCACGCATCGCGTTGGCGAGCCGGTCGATGTCGGTCGTGATGCGGGAGAGCAGATCCCCCGTGCCGGCCCGCTCCAGGACACCCGGTGGCAACCCGACCGCCCGGACGAGGAAGTCCTCACGCAGGTCGGCCAGCATCCGCTCGCCGAGCATCGCGCCGCGCAGCCGCACCTGGCGTACGAACATCGCCTGGACGACCAGCGCGGAGGCGAACAGGCAGACGGTGAGCTGGAGATGGAGCGCGCGGGTGTCGTCCGAGACCCGCTGGACGACGTCGCCCAACAGGTACGGGCCGACCATGGAGGCCACCACCGCGACCGTGTTGACGGTGACCAGGAGCAGGAACGCGCGCCGGTGCCTGCGAAACAGTTCGGCCACGTAGGCGCGTACGGTCGAGGAGGCGCCGACCGGCAGGGTGCTCGCCGTGGTCGGGGCCGCCGGGTCGTACGCCGGTGGCGCCACGCCGATCATGCCGTCTCTCCGATTTCCTTGAGTTCCTCGAGTTCTTCGAGTTCTTCCAGTTCTTGGAGTTCACCGAGGTCGTCCAGCTCGCGGCCGGTGGCCGCCTCGTCCTCGGTCTCCCGGGTCACCACGGCCCGGTACCGCGGTTCCTTGTGCACCAGTTCCCGGTGGACACCGACCGCGGCGACCTCGCCCTCGTGGACCAGCACGACCCGGTCCGCATGGTCCAGGAGCAGCGGTGAGGAGGTGAACACGACGGTCGTGCGGCCGGTGCGCAGCTCCCGTACCCCGTTCGCGATCCGGGCCTCGGTGTGCGAGTCGACGGCCGACGTCGGCTCGTCGAGCACCAGCACCTCGGGATCCGTGATCAGCGACCGCGCCAGCGCCAGTCGCTGGCGCTGCCCGCCCGACAGGGACCGTCCACGCTCGGTGATCCGCGCGTCCAACGGATCCTCGGCGCCGAGCGACCCCTGCACAAGTGCCGCCAGCACGTCCCCGCACTGGGCGGCGGCCAGCGCGTCGGCGGCGCTCACCGCGCCGGAGGAGGGCACGTCGAGCAGGTCGCGCAGCGAACCGGAGAGCAGCACGGGGTCCTTGTCCTGGACGAGGACGGCCGTGCGGGTGCTGGAGAGCGGCAGTTCGTCGAGCGGCACGCCACCGAGGAGCGCCGAGGTGCCCTTCTCGGAGGGATGGCCGCCCAGACGCTCGGCCAGCAGGCCCGCCGCGTCGGGATCGCCGCACACCACAGCGGTCAGACACCCGGCGGGTGCCAGCAGCCCGGTCGCGGGATCGTACAGATCGCCGGTCGGTACCACCGCCTCGCGTGTGCCCGTCGTGTCCGTGGCGCGCTCCAGGGACAGCACCCGCGCGGCCCGTTTGGCGGAGGGACGTGAGAAGGAGTACGCCATGGCGATCTCCTCGAAGTGGCGCAGCGGATACGCCATCAGCATGACCGCGCTGTACACGGTGACCAGCTCGCCGACGGTGATCCGGCCCCGCTCGGCCAGGTGCACACCGTGCCAGACGACCGTGATCATCAGTACCCCCGGCAGCAGCACCTGGACCGCCGAGATCAGTGCCCACATACGGGCGCTGCGCACGGCCGCGTGGCGCACTTCCTGCGAGGCCCGGCGGTAGCGGTCGAGAAAGAGTTCCTCGCCGCCGATGCCGCGCAGCACCCGCAGTCCCGCGACGGTGTCCGTGGCCAGTTCGGTCGCGCGGCCCGCCTTCTCGCGCTGGAAGTCGGCGCGCCGGGTGGCACGTGGCAGCAGGGGCAGTACGGCGAGGGCGAGGACCGGGACACCCACCGCGACGACGATGCCGAGGGCCGGCTGGTAGACGTACAGGCCGACGCAGACCAGGACGACGGTCAGGGCGGCGGCGGTGAACCGGGAGAGGGCCTCCACGAACCAGCCGATCTTCTCCACGTCGCCTGTGGAGACGGCGACGATCTCACCGGCCGCGACCCGTCGTGTCAGGGCCGAGCCCAGCCGGGCGGTCCTGCGGGCAAGCAGTTGCTGGACGCGGGCGGCGGCCGTGATCCAGTTGGTGACCGCGGCCCGGTGCAGCATGCTGTCGCCGAGCGCGATGGCAACGCCGCACAGCACCATCAGCCCGCCCGCGAGGGCCAGCCGCCCGCCTGAGCGGTCGACGACGGCCTGGACGGCGAACCCGACGCCGAACGGCAGCCCGGAGACGGCCACGAAGTGCAGCAGCCCCCAGGCGAGGGCGGAGAACTGCCCGCCGAGCTGGTTGCGGAAGAGCCACCACAGAAATCTGGGGCCCGAGCGCGCGTCCGGCTCACCGGGGTCGGGGTACGGAAGGTCTTGGATCTTCATGACGTCCCAGTGGCTCGCATCTCGCATGAGGGGGGAATGGGGGGTGG
>NZ_LGDW01000467.1 GCF_001280005.1 Streptomyces sp. NRRL WC-3618
CTCCACCGCCCCCTCCGCCGACCCCGCCGGCACCTTCGCCCTCATCGACGACCTCCTGGCCCACGTCCATCGCCGCCGCCCCACCGACGCCTTCGACGAACTGGCCCGCCACCGGCTCCTCGAACGGCGGGCGCTGCTCGAGCAGCACGCCGACCGGCGACCCCCACCGGGCGGCTCGGTGGGCTGGGTGCACGGGGACTTCCACCCGTTCAACCTGCTCTACAAGGGGGACGTCCCGGCCGCGATCGTCGACTGGGACCGGCTCGGTGTGCGGCCCCGCGCCGAGGAGGCCGTACGCGCCGCCGCGATCTTCTTCGTACGGCCCGCCGGCACACTCGACCTGCCCAAGGCACGGGCCTACGCGCGCGCGTACCGGCGTACGGCGGGGGCCACGCCCTCCGAGCTGGCCGCCGCCGTGCACCGGGTGTGGTGGGAGCGTCTGAACGACTTCTGGATGCTCCGGTGGCACTACGAGCGGGGCGACACCCGCGCCGACTCCCAGTTCCCGGCCGCCTCGGCGCTCGCGGTGTGGTGGACGCGGGAGTACGACGCGGTGTGCGAGGCGTTCGTGGCCTGACGTCCGGCCGGAAACGGCACGCGCGCGTGAAGCCCTGTTCGGGCCGCACGCGCGCGTGGAGGCTGCTTTTTGTCAACCGGCCGGCGGTTCGTTCACCCGGAGGGGCGGTCGGCCGGTCAGGGGGTGGTGCCGCCACCCTCCGTCGTACCGCCGCCCACCACGCCGACGTCGCCCGACGGTTCCGGCGACGGCGTCGGCGGCTCCGCCGGCTCGGACACGGTTTCCGAGGGCGCCGGGGTCGACTCCACGTCCGACGGTGTGCTCGACGGCTCGCTGGACGGGGTCGGGGTCGGGGTGTACGACGGTGTGTACGACGGCGTCCACTGGGAGCCCCCCGCCCCCGAGCCGGTGCCGTCGTCCGTGACGGTGCTCGACGGCTCCTCGGACTGCTCCTCGCTCGGTGTCGCCGTGGGGTCCTCGGTCTTCGCGGACTGGGTGACGGCCGGCGACTTCGTGGTGCCGGGGTGCTCGGGGGTGCCCTTGCCCTTCTGGAGGGCGAGGGCGACGCCCGCCGCGACCGCGATCACGGCGAAGAACGCCAGTATCCACAGCTTGCCCCGGCCGCTTCCCCGGTTGCCGCGTCCCTCGAAGCCGCCGTCGTCACCGCCGCCGTACCCGCTGGGCAGGATCTGCTGGGGGATCTGGGTGGTGCCGGCGTGATCACCGGATTGGTTCATCACCGCGGTGCCCGCGAAGCCGCCCGAGGAGGTGTTCCGGCCGTCGGGCAGGTCGACGGGCCCGGTGTTCCAGGTGCCGGTGTGGCTGCCCTGGTCGTACAGCATCTGCAGGCCGTACTGGATCAGCCCGCGCATCTCCTCGGCCGTCTGGAAGCGGTCGTCCGGCTCCTTGGCGAGGGAACGCATGACGAGTCCGTCGAGTTCCGGCGGCGCGGCCTCCGCGACCTGGGACGGCGGCACCGGAATGTCCTGGACGTGCTGGTAGACCACGGACAGCGGGGTCTCGCCGGTGAACGGGGGCCGCAGCGCGAGGAGTTCGTACAGCAGACAGCCGGTGGCGTACAGGTCGGAGCGGTGGTCGACGGCCTTGCCGAGGGCCTGCTCCGGGGAGAGGTACTGGGGCGTGCCCATGACCATGCCGGTTTGCGTCATCGTCGTCGACGCCCCGTGCAGCGCGCGGGCGATGCCGAAGTCCATCACCTTGACGGCGCCGCCGTGCGTGATGATCACGTTGGCCGGCTTGATGTCGCGGTGCACGATGCCGTGCTGGTGCGAATAGGCAAGCGCTTCCAGCACCCCGGAGACGATGATCAGGGCCTGCTCGGGCCCCGGCGCCTCGGCGTTGAGGAGGAGGTCGCGGATCGTGCGCCCCTCGACGATCTCCATCACGATGTACGGGACCGACTGGCCGCCGACGAAGTCCTCGCCGGAGTCGTACACGGCGACGATCGAGTGATGGTTGAGCCCGGCCACCGACTGGGCCTCGCGCGTGAAGCGGGCCTTGGAGATCGGGTCCTCGGCGAGGTCGGCGCGCAGCAGCTTGACCGCCACGGTCCGCCCGAGCCGCACGTCCTCGGCGGCGAACACCTCCGCCATGCCGCCCCGGCCAAGTCTGTGGGTGAGCCGGTAACGGCCGTCCCCGACCAGTCCGCCCTTACCCCACAACTCAGGCGCGTCTGACATACCGCCGCCTGCCGCCTCGGGGTCGGACGGGCCCTGAGCGCGCTGCTGTGCCATCAGTCCTCGCCGTCGTTTCTGCCCGCGGTGCGCGCGGTGTTGTTACGGTCTCCGTCGGCCACGCTACAGCCTCCACGCAAGCCTCCGGTCCGGGAGGCGGTCCCGGAGGGGCTCCGGAAAGAACCCGGATGCGGGTCCCGGGCGGACCGGCCATCAAACCGGTTGCGGGTACCGTCGTGCAAATTCCGCACCTGGTCCGCGCAGGCCCTGTAACGCTTACGCGACGCTTGGCTCCCGTACGGTCACGGAACGGGCACCGCGCTTGACGTGCCTGCGGCCTCCGGCAGACTTGGTCCGGAATCAGCCAATCGATCATGTGTGGCTGTGGAGAACCTCGGGGGACGCTGAGACATGAGCCAGGACGGCGCACACGGCCGGTATTCGGGGCACGCGCTCGCCGGCGGGCGCTACCAGCTGCGCGACCTCCTCGGCGAGGGCGGCATGGCCTCGGTGCACCTCGCCTACGACTCGGTCCTGGACCGGCAGGTCGCGATCAAGACGCTGCACACCGAGCTGGGCCGCGAACAGGCGTTCCGCGAACGCTTCCGCCGTGAGGCCCAGGCGGTGGCCAAGCTCGCGCACACGAACATCGTCTCGGTCTTCGACACCGGCGAGGACGACGTGGCGGGGACGATGACCCCGTACATCGTCATGGAGTACGTGGAGGGGCAGCCGCTCGGCTCCGTTCTGGACGCGGACGTACGGCAGTTCGGGGCGATGCCCGCCGACAAGGCGCTGAAGATCACCGCGGACGTGCTGGCGGCGCTGGAGATCAGCCACGAGATGGGCCTGGTCCACCGGGACATCAAGCCGGGCAACGTGATGACGACCAAGCGTGGCGTCGTCAAGGTCATGGACTTCGGCATCGCCCGTGCCATGCAGTCGGGCGTCACGTCGATGACGCAGACCGGCATGGTCGTCGGCACCCCGCAGTACCTCTCCCCCGAGCAGGCGCTGGGCCGGGGCGTGGACGCCCGCTCCGACCTCTACTCGGTCGGCATCATGCTGTTCCAGCTGGTCACCGGGCGACTGCCGTTCAACGCCGACTCGGCGCTCGCGATCGCGTACGCGCACGTCCAGGAGGAGCCGGTCGCCCCCTCCTCGGTCAACCGCGCGCTGCCCCAGGCGGTGGACGCGCTGGTCGCCCGCGCGCTGAAGAAGAACCCGAACGAGCGTTTCCCGAGCGCCGTCGCCATGCGCGACGAGTGCCTGCGGGTGGCCGCCTCTCTCCAGCCGGCCGCCCCGAACATCGTCCCGGGCGCCCCGGCGGCGAGCGGCACGGGCGTGGCCTCAGCGGTGTTCCCGCCGGTCGACCAGGCGACCGGGCCGACGCCTGGCCCCGTACAGACCCCGTATCAGCCGACCCCGCACCCGCAGCACGCGAATCCGTACGCCGCCACCCCGCCCCCGGCGTACACGCCCGCGGCGCACACGCCCCCGCAGACCCCGGCTCCGGCGTACGGCTATCCGCAGCAGGCCTCGTACCAGACGCCCGGCGCGTACGCCCCGCAGCACACGCCCCCGCCCGCCTCCGGAGGGGGACGGAAGAGCAACACCCCGGTGATCGTGGGCTCGATCGTCGTCTCGCTCGTCGCCGTCGGCGGGCTGCTCCTCGCGCTGGACCTTGGCGGGAACGACAGCGCCAACGGTGGCGGGACCGGCGGCAGCACCCCGCGCGCCTCGGCCCCGCAGACGCCGGAGTCAGGATCCGGATCAGGCTCGGGATCCGGATCGGGATCGGCCTCGGGGTACAAGGGGCCGGACCTGGACAAGAAGATCGACGCGGAGGAGTGCTCGGAGGCGCCGGAGTCGTACACCGACCCGGACAAGATCCGGGTGCCCGACTTCCGCTACAAGAACCTGGCCTCGGTCAAGTTGTGTTTCCAGGCGGCCGGCTGGCGGATGAAGGTCACGCGGGTTCCCGACAACACGTACGGCAAGGACACGGTCATGGACCAGTTCCCCTCCGCGGACGCGGACGCCGATCCGACGGACATGCCGGTGATCGAACTGAACGTGTCGACGGGCTATCCGTCCTGAGCGGACGGTCGTTCATGGAGTGGGGCCCGGCAGCCGGTCGGTCGGCGGCCGGGCCCCACTCCATGAGATCTGGGGGGCTGGAGGCTAGAGGTACGGGCCGCCCGTGCGTCCACCCGTCCGCAGGTCCTCGTCGCCCTCGTGGCCGCCGACTCCCGGCGGCAGTGCGCGGCGCATCTGCTCCAGCTGGGCCCGCGCGGCCATCTGCTGGGCGAACAGGGCGGTCTGGATCCCGTGGAAGAGGCCTTCCAGCCAGCCCACCAGCTGGGCCTGCGCGATCCGCAGTTCGGCGTCGCTGGGAATCGCCTCGTCCGTGAACGGCAGCGACAGGCGCTCCAGCTCGTCGACGAGCTCCGGCGCCAGACCGTCCTCCAGCTCCTTCACCGAGCTGGCGTGGATCTCCTTGAGCCGGACCCGGCTCGCCTCGTCGAGAGGGGCCGCGCGCACCTCCTCGAGCAGCTGCTTGATCATGCTGCCGATCCTCATGACCTTGGCGGGCTGCTCCACCATGTCCGTCACCGGGATCTCTCGGGAGTCGTCGTCACCGCCACCACCAAGAGCCATCCCGTCCTGGCCAACGACCAGGATCTGGGGGTTCTCCGGCGACCTTTCGTTCCTCGGCATCTCCATGCGTCCATTCTCTCGTACCTGGCCGCGGCCGCGGCCGGTGGGTCCGGGCCGGCACTCCGTCCGAAATGCCAGACGGGCAGGTGCGTGTGAGGCTGGTTGCGTCGAACCCCGGTGACGGGGTGACCCGCGACCGGCGACTCCGCAGCGGGAGGTGTCACCGACATGACTCCATGGCTCCGCGTCCTGCGTACCTGCGCCACCCTGCTGGCCCTGGCAGCCCCCACGATCGCCGCTTCCCCTCACGGCGCGACACCGCCGTACGGCGGTGTCGCGCACGGCGTACGGCCCGCCCCCGACGCCTCCCGGGCCGGCAGCCTGGCGGGCGAGGGGCGGGAGCGTCCCGGGCGGCGGGAGTCCGCGCCGCCCGACGACGCGGCGGACGAGGGGGACGAGGCGGCCGTCCCCGCCCCCGTCCCCGTGCCCACGTCCGTCCCGGATGAGCCGGACGAGCCGGAAGACACCACCGGCCTGCCCGGCGCGGTCTCCGCACCGGTGCTGCGGATACTGCCGCTCGGCAGCGGACTGGTCCTGATCGGCCTCGGCCTGGGCCTCGCCCGCCTGGCGCTGCGGATGCGCGTACGGAGGACATGACCCGGGACACGTACGGAGGCGTGACCTGGGACGTTCCGCTACGGGACGACCAGCAGCACCTTCCCCACGTGCCCGCTCTCCTCCACGAGCCGGTGGGCCGCCGCGGCGTCGCTCATCGGGAACTCGCGGTCGACGACCGGCCGGACCTGACCGGCCTCGAGCAGCGGCCAGACGTGCTCGCGTACGGCGGCCACGATCGCCGCCTTCTCGGCCGGCGGGCGGGTGCGCAGCGAGGTCGCGCTGATCGCGGCCCGCTTGAAGAGGAGCGTGCCGATGTTCAGTTCGGCCTTGACGCCGCCCTGCATACCGATGATCGCGAGCCGTCCGTTGACGGCGAGGGCACGGACGTTGCGGTCCAGGTACTTGGCGCCCATGTTGTCGAGGATGACGTCGGCGCCGCTGCCGCCGGTGGCCCCCGCGAGCTCCTCGACGAAGTCCTGCTCGCGGTAGTTGATGAGGATGTCGGCGCCCAGCTCGGCGCACTGGTCGAGCTTCTCCTTCGTCCCCGCCGTCACGGCGACCCTGGCCCCGACCGCCTTGGCGAGCTGGATGGCCATGGTGCCGATGCCGCTGGAGCCGCCGTGCACGAGAAGGGTCTCGCCAGGGCGGAGTTGGGAGATCATGAAGACGTTCGACCAGACCGTACAGGCCACCTCGGGCAGCGCCGCCGCGCGCTTCAGGTCGATGCCCTCGGGCACGGGCAGCAGCTGCCCGACCGGGACGGCCACCTTCTGCGCGTAACCGCCGCCCGAGAGCAGCGCGCACACCTCGTCGCCGACGGACCAGCCGGAGACTCCGGGCCCGATCTCGGCGATCCGGCCGGAGCACTCCAGTCCGGGGTACGGGGAGGCACCGGTGGGTGGGTTGTAGAAGCCCTGGCGTTGCAGCAGGTCGGCACGGTTGACGGCGCCGGCCACCACCTCGACCAGCACCTCGCCCTCGCCGGGCACGGGATCGGGGACCTCGGCCCACACCAGCGCCTCGGGCCCTCCGGGTTCAGGAATCGTGATCGCAAGCATGAGGGGACGCTACTCCTCGCCCCGGCGATATTGGGGTGCGCTTCCGGTCCGGCGGAGAGACCGTGGACGGACGTGCGGTCGCGCGAGCGATGAGTTTGCGGCCGGCCGACGGTCTCCCTCTGTGTCACCCCGTATACGCAAGGACTCCGGAAGGACCCGAGACATGAGCCCACAGGCAGCAGCCAGGGCGGGCCGGGCGGCCGAGGTGCCCGATCTCGCGATCGAGACCGCGGGGCTGGTGAAGACGTTCGGTGAGACCCGGGCCGTCGACGGCGTCGACCTCGCCGTGCCCACCGGCACGGTCTACGGGGTCCTCGGGCCGAACGGCGCCGGCAAGACGACCACCGTGAAGATGCTGGCCACCCTGCTCAGGCCGGACGGCGGCGAGGCACATGTCTTCGGCCACGACGTGGTGCGAGACGCCGACGCGGTACGCGGCAGGGTGAGCCTCACCGGCCAGTACGCGTCCGTGGACGAGGACCTCACCGGCACCGAGAACCTGGTGCTGCTCGGCAGGCTCCTCGGCCACCACAAGCGGACCTCCCGCGAGCGCGCCGCCCAGCTCCTGGAGGCCTTCGGTCTCACGGACGCGGCGGCGAAGCAGGTCAAGCACTACTCGGGCGGTATGCGGCGGCGGATCGACATCGCCGCGTCCATCCTCAACACACCCGACCTGCTCTTTCTCGACGAACCGACCACCGGTCTCGACCCGCGCAGCCGCAACCAGGTGTGGGACATCGTGCGCGCGGTGGTCGCCCAGGGCACGACGGTACTGCTGACCACGCAGTATCTGGACGAGGCCGACCAGCTGGCGTCACGGATCGCCGTCATCGACAGGGGCAAGGTGATCGCCGAGGGCACCAAGGGCGAGCTGAAGGCGTCCGTCGGCGCCGGGTCCGTCCATCTGCGGCTGCGCGATCCGTCCCAGCGGCCACAGGCGGAGGAGGTGCTGCGGCGGACCCTCGACGCGTCCGTCAAGCGCGAACCCGATCCGGTGGCCCTGACGGCCCGCGTCGGTACGTCGGTCGGTGACACCGCTGCCGAACAGGCGGCCCGCGCCCTCGCCGAACTCGCCCGTCTCGGCATCACCGTCGACAACTTCTCCCTGGGACAGCCCAGCCTCGACGAGGTCTTCCTCGCCCTCACCGGACACGACACCCAAGCCGACTCCAGGGCCGGCTCCATCGAAGGCGAGGCGGCGGCATGAGCACCGCGACCACCACCGAGAACAGGGAACTCGCCCCTGTCAGCACCGAGTCGCTCACCGCGCTGCTCGTCACCAAGGACCGGCCGCCGCGCCCCAGCGCGCTCTCGGCGTCCCTCACCTTCGGCTGGCGCGCGATCCTCAAGATCAAGCACGTCCCCGAACAGCTCTTCGACGTCACCGCGTTCCCGATCATGATGGTCCTGATGTACACGTACCTGTTCGGGGGCGCGCTGGCCGGCTCCCCGCGCGAGTACATCCAGTTCCTGCTGCCGGGCATCCTGGTGATGTCGGTCGTGATGATCACGATGTACACGGGCGTCTCGGTCAACACGGACATCGAGAAGGGCGTCTTCGACCGCTTCCGTACGCTGCCGATCTGGCGGCCGGCGGTGATGGTCGGCTATCTCCTCGGTGACGCCCTGCGGTACACCATGGCGTCCGTGGTGATGCTGACGGTCGGCGTGATCCTGGGCTACCGCCCCGACGGCGGAGTGGTGGGCGTGGCCGCCGGCATCGCCCTGCTCCTCGTCTTCTCCTTCGCCTTCTCGTGGATCTGGACGATGTTCGGGCTACTGCTGCGCACGGAGAAGTCGGTGATGGGCGTCAGCATGATGGTGATCTTCCCGCTGACCTTCCTGTCGAATGTCTTCGTCGACCCGAGCACCATGCCCGGCTGGCTCCAGGCCTTCGTCAACAACAGCCCGATCACCCATGTGTCCTCGGCGGTACGGGAGCTGATGGCCGGCGAGTGGCCGGCCGCCGAGATCGCCTGGTCGCTGGGGTGGGCGGGCCTGCTGGTGCTGGTCTTCGGACCGGTCACGATGCGGCTCTACAACCGCAAGTAACCAGGCGGCAAGGGATCAGCGGGGCATCAGTTGTCGCGGATCGGACGGACGTCGGGCGCCACCTGCGCGCCCGGCGTCGCCCGCACGATGGTGATGAGCCGGTCCGCCACCTGAAGCTCCCCGATCGACGGATCGTCGTACCCCAGCACCCGATGCCCGCGTACGACGCTCACCACCAGGTCGTCCGTCTCCCGCGGCCCCTTGCCCACCTCGGCCTTTATGACCGGCCGTTCGATGATGTCGAGCCCGCTGCCCTGCTGGATGAGGTCCTCCATGACCATGCCGGCGGCGGGACTGAGCACCGACAGCCCGAGCAGCCGCCCGGCCGCGCTCGCACTCGTGATGACGGCATCGGCACCGGACTGCTTGAGCAGCGGCGCGTTCTCCTCCTCGCGCACGGCGACCACGATCTTCGCCGTGCGGTTGAGCTGCCGGGCCGTCAAGGTGACGAGGACGGCCGTGTCGTCGCGCTGGGTGGCGATGATGATCTGCCGCGCCCTCGGCAGCTCGGCCTGCAGCAGTACGTCACTGCGCGTGGCGTCGCCGATCACTCCGGCGTATCCCTCGGCGGTGGCGGCGTCCACGGCCTTGGAACTGGGGTCGACGACCACGACCTGTTCCTTCTTCAGGCCGGTGACACAGACGGTCTGTACGGCCGACCGTCCCTTGGTCCCGAACCCGATGACAACGGTGTGCTCTCGCAAGGCCGCCCTCCAGCGGTTCTGGCGCCACTCCTCCCGGGTGCGTTCCGTGAGGACTTCGAGAGTCGTGCCGACCAGGATGATCAGGAAGAGCACGCGCAGCGGTGTGATGACGAAGATGTTGGTGAACCGGGCGGCGTCACTGACGGGCGCGATGTCGCCGTATCCGGTGGTGGAGAGGGTGACGGTGGCGTAGTAGAAGGCGTCGAGGAGGCTGACGGAATCGTCGGCGTTGTCGTGGTAGCCGTCGTGGTCGGCGTAGACGATGAGCGCGGTTGCGACCAGCACCAGCAGGGCCATGGCGACGCGCTTGACGACCTGCCGGATCGGCCGTTCCACCACGGTCCGGGGAAGTTTCACCCGATGGGTCACCAGATGCTCGTCCGCCTGGCGGGCTATGGCGTCATGGCCCGGCAGTTTCACGTGAAACATCCTCCACTGCTGCGGCGGCGGGCGCCGTTGCGATCCGAATGTTTCACGTGAAACACACCCCGGCCTCGGTGGCTGCCGACCAGGGCAGTTCGAGCAGTTCCAGTTCCTGCCCGGCGCGGGCTCCGCCGGGCGGGACGACCGCGAGGGCCTCGGCAGCCGCGATGCCACGCAGCATGGCCGGCCCGTTGTAATGCAGCGGTACGGCTCGGTCGCCGCGCAGGGCGACGGGAACGAGCCGGGTGTCGTGCGGGTGCCCGTGCACCTCGTCCCTGAGCGGCAGCGTGTACGGCTCCGGCGCCGCCCGTCCCGCGAGGGTCCGCAGCAGGGGTTCGGCGAGGGTGAGCAGTCCGGAGACGGCGGCCAGCGGATTGCCGGGCAGCCCGACGAGGTGCTGGTTGTCCTTCGTCCTGGCCAGCAGCATGGGGTGCCCGGGGCGCACCTGGACCCCGTTGACGAGCAGTTCGGCACCGAGGCGGCGCAGGGTGGGGTGGACGTGGTCGACGGGTCCGGCGGCGGTGCCCCCGGTGGTGACGACGATCTCGGCGGGGGAGTTCTTCAGGGCCTGGTAGAGCGCCTCGGCGTCGTCCCCGAGCCTGCGTACGGCGATGACGTCGGCGCCCAGCGAGCGCAGCCACGGCGGCAGCATCGGGCCGAGTGCGTCCCGGATCAGGCCGTCGTGCGGCAGCCCCTCGCTGAGCAGTTCGTCGCCCAGGACAAGGACTTCGGCGCGGGGCCGGGGGACCACGGCAAGGGTGTCGTACCCGGCGCCCGCCGCGAGCCCGAGCACGGCCGGGGTCACGAAGGTGCCGGTGGGCAGCAGCTGGTCGCCCAGGCGGCACTCCTGGCCGCGCGGACGGATGTCCTGGCCGTGGCTGATCTCCCGGGTCGCGTACAGCCGGCCCTTGTCGTCCGTGCGGCCGTGCTCGCTGCGCAGTACGGCGGTCGTGTCGTACGGGATACGGGCACCCGTTGCGATCTGTACCGCCTCGCCGTCGGTGAGCGGCTCGGGCTGCGCGTGCCCGGCGAGCACACCGGCCTCGCGCACGTCCCAGGGACCGGGGCCCGCCACCGCCCAGCCGTCCATCGCGGAGGTGTCGAAGGAGGGGAGGTCGGTGAGGGCCGCGAGAGGCGCGGCGAGGACCAGGCCGAGGGCGGCGTCGAGGGGGACGGAGACAGGGGCCCAGGCGGTACGGGGGACCTGGCGGGCGGCGCGCTCGGCTACGGCGCGGGCATGGGGCCACGGGGTGGCCCGGGGGCGGGCGGGGGCGGAGGCGGGCGCGGGCTCGGGGGTGAGGCCGCCGCCGGTGCCGGGGACCGGCTGGTCGGCCTCCACGTCGTAGACGCCGTCCCCTGCGGGGGCCGGTGCTCCGGCGCCCCCGGAGGTGGGCCTCTCGCCCTGGTTGCCGCCGCCGTTTCCTTCGTTCACGAGGGCGAGCGCCTCCTCGGCGCCGAGGTCGTCCAGGTCGCTGTAGGCGGTCATCCGGCGTCCGGGCTGTCGGGGGCCTTGCCCGCACCGGGCTCGGCGTCGGCGGCCGCGGCCTCCTCGGCCCAGCGCAGGGCGAGGGCGACGGCCTTGCGGCTGGCCTCAGCGACGGCCTCGGGGCCTCCCCCGGCCCGGCCCGCCACGTACCCGACGAGGAACGTCGTCAGCGGGGCGGCCGGCCTGGCCACACCATGCGCGGCGTCGCGGGCGAGGTCGAGGAGGAGGTGGGTGTCAACGTCCAGGTCGATGCCCAGTTCGTCCTTGACTGCGGAAATCCATTCGTCCAACACGTGCCCATGCTCCCTGATGCGTGCTCTGGCGGCGGCGATGTCGTCCCAGGTGTCGCAGTCGAAGGACGCGACGGGATCGGACACGCGGGTGAGTTCCAGCGCGGCGGTCAGCCGACGCAACGGCAGGCCGACGAGGCCGCCGGGTTCGAGGGTGAGCGCGCCCAGCTCCCGGCGCAGCGCCGACGCCCGGTACGCGGCCACGAGCGGCTGGTCCCGGCCGCCGGTGTCGGTGAGCAGCGCGCCCTCGGCGCCGCTCGTCCGCAGGGCGCCGAGAAGACGCCGTAGCGTCGCCGGTCCCAGGAAAGGAAGATCGGCGGAGAGGACGACGACGTGCTCGGCCCCGGTGTGTCGCAGACCCGCGTCGAGCGCGGCGACGGGCCCGCTGCCCGGTGGGTCCTCGTGGGCCCAGGTCACGGGCCGCGCGGTGGGCCGAGGCCCGGCGACGACCACGGTGGTGCCGGCGTCGGCGCAGACGGCGAGCACCCGGTCGAGCAGCGCGCGCCCGCCCACCCGTACGCCGGGCTTGTCCGCGCCGCCGAGCCGCCGGGCGGCCCCGCCCGCGAGCACCACGGCGTCGTAGCCGTCGGCGCCGGGGGTCCCTGAGGGCTGGGGGTCGTAGGCGGTCACCCTCCGAGTATGCGGGCGGCCGCCGATCACGGGAAACGTGTGCGCGCCGCCCTGATCACAGCGTGCGCAGCAGCACCGCCGGTTGCTCGACGCAGTCCGCCACATAGCGCAGGAAACCGCCCGCTGTGCCACCGTCGCACACCCGGTGGTCGAAGGTGAGCGACAGCTGGACGACCTGGCGCACGGCCAGTTCGCCCTCGTGAACCCACGGTTTGGGGACGATCCGGCCGACGCCGAGCATGGCCGCCTCGGGGTGGTTGATGATCGGCGTGGAGCCGTCGACGCCGAACACTCCGTAGTTGTTCAACGTGAAGGTTCCGCCGGTGAGTTCGGCGGGCGTGAGGGTGCCGGCCCTGGCCGCCTCGGTCAGCCGCGTGATCTCCGCGCCGATCGACTCGGCGTTCCTGGTGTGTGCGTCCCGGACGACGGGGACGACGAGCCCGCGTTCGGTCTGGGCGGCGAACCCGAGGTGGACGCGGTCGAGCCGGACGATCTCCCTGGCCTCCAGGTCGACCGTGGAGTTCAGATCGGGGTAGCGGGCGAGGGCGGCCGTGCAGATCCGGGCGAGCAGGGCCAGGAGGGAGATCTTGGCGCCCCCGCCCCCGCCCCCGCTCCCGCCCCCGTTCATGAGCACGCGCGCGTGCATCAGTTCCGTCGCGTCGGCGTCCACCCAGCAGGTCGCGTCCGGGATCTCGCGCCGGCTGCGGGAGAGCTTGTCGGCGACGACACCCCGGATGCCCTTGAGGGGGAGGCGCGTGCCCTCGGCAGGGGCGGGGCCGTCCCCAGGCACCGCGACCGGGAGCGGGGCCGGGGCCTCCGTATGCGTGGCGCCGGCGTGCAGGGCGCGCTCCACGTCGGCGCGCAGGATCAGTCCGTCGGGCCCCGAGCCCGCCAACTGCCGCAGATCCAGGCCGTTCTCGCGGGCGAGCCTGCGAACGAGCGGCGAGATGACCGGAACGGGACCGTCGACCCGGGTGGCGGCGAAGGCCTGCCCGTCCGCGCCCTCGGGGGCGACCGGAGCGGCGGGCACCGCCTGTTCCCGCCGCACCCTCCGCCGCCGCGCGGGCGCCTCGGAGGTGCCGTATCCGACGAGCACGTTGCCGGAGCCCTCGGCCGTGTCACCGGCCGGGTCGGGGTGGGCCGGGGTGCCGACCGCGACCGTCACCAGGGGTGAGCCGACGGGCAGTTCGGTGCCCTCCTCGCCGAAGCGGGCGGTGACGACACCCCCGTAGGGACAGGGCACGTCGACCATCGCCTTGGCCGTCTCGACCTCGACGACCGGCTGGTCCACGGCGACGACCTCGCCGACCTCGACCAGCCAGCGCACGATCAGCGCCTCGGTGAGTCCCTCGCCGAGGTCGGGGAGCCTGAACTCCAGTACCTGTGCCATCAGCGTCCCGCCTCCCACTGCAGCCGTCCCACGGCGTCCAGGACACGGTCGACGCCGGGCAGGTGGTGCCGCTCGAGCATCGGCGGCGGGTACGGGATGTCGAACCCGGCGACACGCAGCACCGGCGCCTCCAGGTGGTGGAAGCAGCGCTCCGTGACGCGGGCGGCGATCTCTCCGCCGGGGCCGCCGAAGCCGCCCGACTCGTGGACGACCAGGGCCCGGCCGGTCCGCCGTACCGAGGCGCACACCGTCTCGTCGTCGAACGGGACCAGGGAACGCAGGTCGACCACCTCCAGGTCCCAGCCCTCCGCCTCGGCCGCCTTCGCCGCCTCCAGGCAGACGGGCAGGGACGGCCCGTACGTGATGATCGTGGCGCTGCGGCCGGGGCGCCGCACCACCGCGCGTCCGATCGGTTCAACGGCCGCCGGCTCGTCCGGGTTCCAGGAGTCCTTCGACCAGTACAGGCGCTTGGGCTCCAGGAAGACCACCGGGTCGTCGGAGGCGATGGCGGCCCGCAGCAGGCCGTACGCGTCGGCCACCGTGGCGGGCGTGACGACGTGCAGACCCGGGGTCGCCATGTAGTACGCCTCGGAGGAGTCGCTGTGGTGTTCGACGCCGCCGATGCCGCCGCCGTAGGGCACCCGGACGGTGATCGGCAGGGGCATGGCCCCGCGCGTGCGGTTGCGCATCCGGGAGACGTGCGAGATCAGCTGCTCGAACGCGGGGTAGGCGAACGCGTCGAACTGCATCTCGACGACCGGACGCAGACCGTACATGGCCATGCCGACGGCCGCCCCGAGGATGCCCGCCTCGGCCAGCGGGGTGTCCGTGCAGCGGTCCTCGCCGAACTCCCGGGCGAGCCCGTCGGTGACCCGGAAGACCCCGCCGAGGGTGCCGACGTCCTCACCCAGGACGTGCACGGTGGGGTCGCACGCCATGGCGTCGCGCATCGCGCGCGTGAGGGCCTGCGCCATGGTGGCGGGTTTGAGGGCGACGGTGGTCATCGGTGCGCCCCCTCGGTCCCGCCCTCGGCCTCGGCCTCGAGCTCGGCCCGCAGCTGGGTCCGCTGCTCGCGCAGTTGGGGGGTGGGCTCGGCGTACACCTGGGGGAACAGGTCCATGGGGTCGAGCGCCGGGTCCTGGTTCATCCGCGCGCGCAGGTCGGCGGCGAGTGCCTCGGCGTCCTCGCGCGCGGCCCTGATGCCGTCCTCGTCGAGCAGCCCGCGCGCGGTGAGCTCCCGTTCCAGGAGGTCGATCGGGTCGTGCTCGCGCCAGGCGGTGACCTCGGAGTCGGCCCGGTAGCGCTTGTCGTCGTCGGCGTTGGTGTGCGCCTCCATGCGGTAGGTCACCGCCTCGATGAGAGTCGGACCACCACCCGCGCGCGCGTGCCGTACGGCCTCGCTGAGCACGTCGTACATGGCGACGGCGTCGTTGCCGTCGACGAGGCGGCCCGGCATCCCGTAGCCCACCGCCTTGTGGGCCAGCGAGGGCGCTGCGGTCTGCTTGGCGAGGGGCACGGAGATCGCGAAGCCGTTGTTCTGGACCAGGAAGACCACCGGCGCCTGCCACACGGCGGCGAAGTTCAGCGCCTCGTGGAAGTCGCCCTCACTGGTGCCGCCGTCACCGACCATGGCCAGCGCGACCACGTCGTCGCCCTTGAGGCGGGCGGCGTGGGCGAGCCCGACAGCGTGCGGCAGCTGCGTCGCGAGCGGGGTGCACAGCGGCGCCACCCGGTGTTCACGCGGGTTGTACCCGGTGTGCCAGTCGCCGCGCAGCAGCGTCAGCGCCTGTACGGGGTCCACGCCCCGGGCGACCACGGCGAGCGTGTCCCGGTAGCTGGGGAAGAGCCAGTCACGGTCCTCCAGGACGAGCGCGGCGGCCACCTCGCAGGCCTCCTGGCCGACGCTGGAGGGGTACACGGCGAGCCGGCCCTGCTTGGTGAGGGCGGTGGCCTGCGCGTTGTACCGGCGCCCACGCACCAGCTGCGCGTACAGCCGGCGCAGCAGCCCGGGGTCCGCCCGCGTCGCCGCCTCGGTACCGAGGACGCGGTACGGAGCCGCGTCGGGCAGCAGCGGCGCGGGGTCGGTACGGGGCTGCCAGGCGGGCGGCGGAGTGGGGCGGTACGCACCCCGCTGATCCATGACCGTCATGACGGCACCTCCTCGTGGGAGACGGCTCCGGACGCGCCACGGATGTGACTCGCCTCACCTACCGATTGTTCGGTCGCCGGCACATTTTGGCTACAGGCGCCGCCAGGCTGTGGACAAACGGTTCTCCACAGCCTGAGATGGACGCAGGACGTCCATGGCAGGGAGGCGGGGGCGCATGGCACCTGAACAAATGGCCGAGCACGCGGAAGGCGGCGCCACCCTGCCACCCCCACGGCCGCTGGACGCCATTGATCAGGACATCCTGCAGATGCTCCAGGCGGACGGCCGCGCCTCGATCCGTTCCGTGGCCGAACGCGTCCATGTCTCGCGGGCCAACGCCTACGCGCGCATCAACCGCCTCCTGGAGGACGGTGTGATCCGCGGTTTCGGCGCCCGCGTGGACCATGAACGCGCCGGGCAGGGCACGTCGGCCTACATCACACTGAAGATCGTCCAGAACTCCTGGCGCACGGTCCGCGAACACCTGAGGCAGCTCCCGGGGGCGGACCACATCGCCCTGGTGGGCGGCGACTTCGACGTGCTCCTGCTGGTCCACACCCCCGACAACAAGGCGCTGCGCGAGCTGGTGCTGATGCGCCTGCAGGCGATGCCGGAGGTGCTCAGCACGCGCACCCTGCTGGTGTTCGAGGAGGAGGACATCGGCCTGGAGGGCTGACCTCTCCGAGGCGCCCCTACGGGGGGACTCACTCCGGTCTGCGCAGCCCCCCGAAGACCAGCAGCGCCACCGCGTCGGCGACCTCCCGCTCGCCCATGCCGCGACCGTCGGGCCGGTACCACTCCACGACCGAGTTGATCATCCCGAAGACGAGCCGCGTGGCGAGCCGCACCTCCACGTCACCGCGTATGTCCCCTTCGGCGGCGGCGGCCTTGAGCAGCTCGGCCACCCGGTGGTCGAAGTCGCGGCGCCGCTCCAGAGCCTGGCGCTCGGTGTGGGTGTTGCCGCGCACCCGCAGCAGCAGCGTCACGTACGGCAGTTCGGCGATGAGCACCTCGACCATGCGCCGTACGACGTACTCCAGCCGTCCGGCGGCGGGCCCCACGCACGCGTGCTCCTCGTCGAGGATCCCGAAGAGCCCGTCCAGCGCCCGGCTGACGGCCAGCCGCAGCAGCTCCTCCTTGCCGGTGACGTGGTGGTAGATCGACGACTTGGAGATGCCCGCGGCCTTGGAGAGGTGCTCCATGGAGGTGCCGTCGTAGCCACGCTCGTTGAACACCTGGACGGCGACCTGGAGCAGCGTCTGCGGGGTGTACGTGTCGCGCTTGGCGGTGGTCATGGGGTGCCCTCCCGCTTGTCGGTGGCGTACGCGTGGCGGTAGAGCGCGAGGGACGGCGCGTACCGTCCGCTCGGGTCGCGCTGGTGGAGTTCGTCGAGGATCTCGTGCGCCCAGCTCCGGCCGAGCCTGCGGCTCCATTCGAAGGGTCCGAGAGGGTAGTTGACGCCGAGACGCATCGCCGTGTCGACGTCCTCCTCGGTGGCGACGCCCTTGGCGACGGCGTCGTGCGCGAGGTCGATGATCCGGGCCACCGTACGGGCGACGATCATGCCGGGGGCGTCCCCGAGGACGCTGACGTCCTTGCCGAGCGCCTGGAAGAGGCCAATGGCCTCGGAGAGGGTCTGCGGCTGGGTGTCCTGGGAGGCGGACAGGGCGACGCGGGTGGCCCGCCGGTAGTCGAGGGCGAGGTCGAAGTAGACGACGTCGCGGAACTCGACGCTGGTCTGCCCGTCGGCGAGGACCAGCTGACCGCCGCTGGGCAGGACCAGCCGGGTGCCGTGGTCCTCCTCGTCCTCACGGACGGGAATGCCCGCCTCGCGGATCAGCGCGAGGAGGTCGGCCGCGGGGCCCAGGTCACCCTCGGCGACGACGTACGCGGGCGGCTGGGCCGCTTCCGCGGTGTGCGGTTCGGCGCGCTCGGCGTCGTCCCCGTAGTCGTACCAGCCCTGCCCGGTCTTGCGGCCGAGCCGGCCCGACTCGACGAGCCGCCGCTGGGCGAGTGAGGGCGTGAACCGCACGTCGTGGAAGAAGGCCTGCCACACGGAGTGGGTGACGGACTCGTTGACGTCCTGCCCGATGAGGTCGGTCAGTTCGAAGGCGCCCATCTTGAACCCGCCGCACTCGCGCAGCACCGCGTCGATGGTGGCGGGGTCTGCGGACTGCGCCTCGTACGCCGCGAAGGCCTCCGCGTAGAAGGGCCGGGCGAGGCGGTTGACGATGAACCCGGGGGTGTCGGCGCAGGCGACCGGTGTCTTGCCCCAGGCGCGGGCCATCTCGTACGCGCGCGTGGCCGACGTGACGTCGGTGGCGAACCCGGAGACGACCTCCACGAGGGGCAGCAGCGGCGCCGGGTTGAAGAAGTGCAGCCCCACGAACCGCCCGGGGTTGCGCAGGGCGCCCCCGATGGCGGTGACCGACAGGGAGGAGGTGTTGGTGGCGAGGAGGCAGTCGTCGTCGACCACGTCCTCCAGGGCGCGCATCAGCTCCTGCTTCACGTCGAGCCGTTCGAGGACGGCCTCGACGACGAGGGAGCAGTCGGCGAGTTCGGCGAGGCTCCCGGCGGCGTGCAGCCGGCCTCGCGCGGCGTCCCGGTCGGCCGCTTGGAGCCGGTCCTTCTCCACGAGCCGGTCGAGGCGCGCGCCGATCGCGTGGACGGCGTCCTGGGCCCGCCCTGGCGCGGAATCGAACAGCCGTACGTGATGACCGGCGGTCAGCGCGACCTGGGCGATGCCCTGGCCCATGGTGCCGGTGCCGACGACGGCCACGGGGCTGCTGAGGTCGAGTGCTGTCATGTGCGCGATCCTCCCGCACGAGGTTGTCCACAGATGCGGCGGACCCCCTTGTCCCGACCGATCGTTCGGTTACTCTAACTCTGTCGTCCCTTTTCTGCCCAGGTCATGTCCCAGTTCATGCCCGGGTCATGCACCAGTTCATGTCCCAGTTCATGAGCTCGACGAAGTGCTCTTGAGACGAGGAGTTGGTCCCTGATGGCCGCCGAACTCACCACGCACCAGCTGATCGCCCAGCACCGGCCCACCCTCGACCAGGCGCTGGAAGCGATCCGCACCCGCGCGTACTGGTCCCCGCACCCCGAACACCCCAAGGCCTACGGGCAGGACGGCACCCTGGACCTGGCCGCGGGCAAGGCCGCCTTCGACGCCGTCCTGAACACCCGCCTCGACCTGGACCAGCCCGGCACGGACGACTGGGTGGGCGGCGAGGTGTCGCCGTACGGCATCGAGCTGGGCGTCACCTACCCGCACGCGGACGTCGACGTGCTGCTGCCCGCCATGAAGGCCGGCCAGCGGGTGTGGCGCGACGCGGGCGCGGAGGTCCGCGCGATGGTCTGTCTGGAGATCCTCCGGCGGATCAGCGGCCGGACGCACGAGTTCGCGCACGCGGTCATGCACACCAGCGGCCAGGCCTTCATGATGGCGTTCCAGGCAGGCGGCCCGCACGCCCAGGACCGCGGCCTGGAGGCGGTGGCTTACGCGTACGCGGAGCAGGTCCGCACGCCCGGCACCGCGGAGTGGACCAAGCCCCAGGGCAAGCGCGACCCGCTGGCCCTGACCAAGGAGTTCACGCCGGTCCCGCGCGGCATCGCCCTCCTCATCGGCTGCAACACCTTCCCCACGTGGAACGGCTACCCGGGCCTGTTCGCCTCCCTGGCCACGGGCAACGCGGTCCTCGTGAAGCCCCACCCGCGCGCGGTACTGCCGCTCGCGCTGACGGTCGCCGTCGCGCGCGAGGTCCTGACGGAGGCCGGCTTCGACCCGAACCTGGTGGCGCTGGCGGCCGAGCACCCCGGCGAGGGCATCGCGAAGACCCTGGCGACCCGCCCGGAGATCCGGATCATCGACTACACGGGCTCGACGTCGTTCGGCGACTGGCTGGAGGCCCACGCCCGCCAGGCGCAGGTCTACACGGAGAAGGCCGGCGTCAACACGGTGATCGTGGAGTCGACCGGCGACTACAAGGGCATGCTGTCGAACCTCGCCTTCGCCCTCTCCCTGTACAGCGGCCAGATGTGCACCACCCCGCAGAACCTCCTCATCCCCCGCGACGGCATCCGTACGGAGGAGGGCCACAAGTCGTACGACGAGGTGGTCTCCGGCCTCGCCGCGGCCGTCGGCGGCCTCCTGGGCGACGACGCGCGCGCGAACGGGCTGCTGGGCGCGATCGTCAACCCCGACGTGAAGGCACGGCTGGAGGCGGCGGCCGGCCTCGGCGAAGTCGCCCTGGCCTCACGGGAGATCGCGAACCCCGACTTCCCCGAAGCGGTGGTCCGTACGCCGGTCGTCGTGAAGCTCGACGGCGCGCGGAAATACTGGGACGGAGCGGACTCCGAGGCCGCCTACCTGAGCGAGTGCTTCGGCCCCGTCTCCTTCGCCGTCGCGGTCGACTCGGCGGCGGACGCGGTGGAGCTGCTGCGGCGGACGGTTCGGGACAAGGGCGCGATGACGGTCGGCGCGTACACGACCGACCCGGAGTTCGAACAGGCCGTCCAGGAGGCCTGCCTGGAGGAGTGCGCCCAGCTGTCGCTGAACCTGACCGGCGGGGTGTACGTCAACCAGACGGCCGCCTTCTCCGACTTCCACGGCTCGGGCGGCAACCCGGCCGCGAACGCGGCACTGTGCGACGGGGCGTTCGTGGCGAACCGGTTCCGGGTGGTGGAAGTGCGCCGGGAGGCCTGAGCCGGACAGACCTAAAAAGTTCCGTTACCGGTGACGCTCCAGTGGTACAGCGTCATGGCCACGCTGGTCGCGAGGTTGTAGCTGGAGACCTGGGGGCGCATCGGCAGGGACACCAGGCGGTCGGCACGCGCGCGCAGTGCGGGTGACAGCCCGCTGCGCTCGGAGCCGAAGGCGAGTACGGCGTCGTCCGGGAGCTTCAGCCCCCGGATGTCCTCGCCCTCCGGATCGAGCGCGAACACCGGCCCGGGCGGCAGCTCGGCCACCGTCAGCCGCTCCACGGCGGTCGCGAAATGCAGCCCCGCCCCACCGCGTACGACGGTCGGGTGCCAGGGGTCGACCGTCCCGGTGGTGACGACCCCGGTCGCGCCGAAACCGGCCGCGAGGCGGATCACGGCCCCGGCGTTGCCGAGATTGCGCGGGTCGTCGAGGACGACGACGGGCGCGCCGCGGGGCATGCGCGCGAGCGCCTCCAGGTTGGCGCCGCGCGCGGGTCGTACGGCCAGGGCGGCCACCCCGGTGGGATGCGCGCGCGGCACGAGGGACGTGTACGTCGTCTCCGGCACCTCGGCCAAGAGGGCGTCCAGCGCGTCCCGTACGTCGGGGGCCAGTTCGGCGGCGAGATCGAGGGTCGCCCGTCGGTCGGTGGTCACGGCCACCGGGATCCGCGCGCCGAAGCGGACGGCGTGCTTGAGGGCGTGGAAGCCGTCGAGCAGGACGGAAGTGCCCGCGAGCCGGTGCCAGTCGGTCACCGCGGCGATTGCTGGCCCCGTTGCTGCGTCCGTCATGCCTGGAAGCCTACGTGCGCGTGTGCGCCGTCTCGTCCGCCGCTGTCTCGTCGGCCGCACCGGAGGTCGGCGGGCCCGGCAGGGCACGTGCGCTGCCCGGCAGCCGGACGAGAAGACGCACACGCGCGCGTGCCGCCCACTCGCCGAGGCGGCGCAGGAAGGAGGTCGGCAGGAACACGGCGTCCGCGGCGATCATCGCGAGGGAGAAGAAGGGCAGTCCGAGGACGACGGCGATCACCGCGTGCTCGGTCATCATCACGGCCAGCAGGACGTTCTTGACCCGCCGGTTGAAGAGCGTGAAGGGGAAGGCGACCTGCACGACCACCGTCCCGTACGTCACCAGCATCACCATGGTGCCGCTCGACGACATCAGGTCGGAGAGGGCGGGCCACGGGGAGAAGTAGTCGAGGTGGAGCGGGTAGTAGACGGCGGTGCCGTCCTGCCAGCGCGAGCCCTGGATCTTGTACCAGCCGGCCGTCGCGTAGATCAGACAAGCCTCGGCCATGATCACGAACAGGGCCGCGTTGTGCACGACGTTGCCGACGATGTCGAGCAGCATCCGTGGCTCGCCGCCCCGCTCACGGCGCGCCACGGCCCACCACACGCCCTGCGCCAGCCACATCCCCCACAGGATCCCCGGGACCCGCAGGTCTCCGTCGAGCTTGCCGGCTGCGGTACCGGCGCCGAGGAGCGTCCCGAGGACGGCCCACAGCACGGGACCCACCCGGTCGGGGGCGGCGTCGAAGAGCACGCGTGCGCGTGCCCTGCGGGCGCGGCGGGCGTCCAGGGACCACACCTGGCCGCAGCGCGTGAACACCAGGTAGAGGGACATCAGGTGCAGGACGTTGTCGCCGCCGTCGCCCACGAAGATGCTGCGGTTCTGGAGCGAGAGCACGCCGACCATGAAGACCACGGACAGCGTGCGGGTGCGCCAGCCGAGCAGGAGAAGAAGACTGGCGAGAACCGCGAGCACGTAGACGAGTTCGAACCAGATCCGGCTGCCGGACCACATGAGCACCGTGAAGGCGCCGTTGTCCGCGACGAGCTGCTGGGCGAGACCCCAGCTCCAGGGGCCGTCGGGCCCGTACAGCTCCTGCCGGTGCGGGAACTCGCGCAGCAGGAACAGCAGCCAGGTCGCCGAGAAGCCGATCCGCACGACGGCCGTCTGGTAAGGGCCAAGGGCGGCCTCGGTGATGCGGCCTATGCCCTGGGAGATCCTCCGGGAGGCCGTGGGGGCGAGGCGGGTCACGAGCCGTCCCCCTTCGTCTTCGTCGCGTCGGCCGTGCCCGCCGCCCGGAGCGTCTCGTCGTCGGGGACGGGCCACCAGGGCAGTACACGGTAGGCGGGCTTCTCGGGCACCTGCTCCTGGCTCCACTCGGGGGGTCGGACGTTCGTGCTGCGGGAGCGGATCTGGACGCGGTCGATCGTGCCGCCGGGTCCGGCCGCGTCCTCGCGGTCGAGGCGCAGGACGACGATGCGGCGCAGATACTGCTCGGCGAGAGCACCGCGCAGGCCCGAGGGGCGGTTCTGGGCGTCGTGCGAGCCGACGAGGAAGTCCCAGGCCCGGCGCAGCTCGTTCTGCTGGGTGTGGCTCGGCACCGGATTGCCGTGGATGGCCTCGCCGTCCAGCGCGGTGAGGTCGTACCAGCCGGTCGTCCGGGCCCCGCCGTCGGCGGTACGGACATCGGCGCGGACCTCGACGGCGATGTTCTGCTGCAGCGGGTTGGGGGCGAAGAGCTTCCAGTTCTGTTCGAACTCCGGGTAGATCCAGTCGTCGATCGCCCGGCTGTGCTCCTTGGTGACCGTGTTCGAGGGCGCGACGTGCAGAAAGACCATCCCGAGGTGGACACACGCGGCAACGGCGACGACCGCGACGGCGAGGGCGACGCCCAGCTGGTACGGGAGGGAGAGGGCGGCCAGAGACGGGCGCGGGGCTTCCTGGGAGGTGGGGTGCGGTGGGGCGCCGTCGTCCGGCGGCCCGGACCCGGGCGGCGGCTGGGGGCCGTCGGGCGGGGAGCCCTCGGCCTCGCCGGGCTCGTCCCGCCCATGCCGGGAGGTCGAGCCTGCCTCGTACGCGTCCATTGCGCCCCGTCTCCCGAAACCCGGTCCCATCGCACCTACGGCGTGCGCACGGGCACGGTACTCAGGGCCGCCCGCCCAGCACAGCCCCCCGCGCACACCCACACGACCGTTGCACGGCGCTCCGGCAGCCCGCTGACACCCTACGGCCCACCGCGGGAGCATCGATTCGAACAAATCGAACAACCGGTCGCCGTCACGGACCCTCCGGTCCCGTCCGTTCCCTTCTTCTAGAACCTGTTCTATCTTGACGCCCCGTCAGGTCACCCGCCCCCGGGCCGAGAGGACAGCACCGTGGACTTCAGGTTCAGCGAGGAGCAGCAGGCGGCCGTCGAGGCGGCCCGGGCGGTGTTCGCCGGGGTCGCGCCGGACGGGGTGATCAGCCCGTCGCTCGTCCCGGGCGCAGTCGCGGACGACTTCGACCGGGCACTGTGGAAGAGGCTCGCCGGCGCGGATCTGCTGAGCCTGCTCCTCGACGAGGAGGTCGGCGGCGCCGGCCTCGACGCCATCGCCCTGTGCCTCGTACTGCGCGAATCCGCGAAGGTACTGGCCAGGGTGCCCCTGCTGGAGAGCTGCGCCGCCGCGGCGGCCGTACAGGCGTACGGCGACCAGGAGCTGCGGGGCGAGGTGCTGCGCCGGGCCGGGAGCGGCGACCTCGTCCTCACCGTCGCCGCACACGGCCGCACCGGCCACGACGCCGCCGAACTCGCCGTGACCGCGAACCGGGACGGCGACCAATGGGTGCTCGACGGAGTGCAGACGGCGGTGCCCTGGGCGCACAACGCCGACTTCGTCCTCGTACCCGCCCACACGAACACCGACCGGACCGTGCTCGCCCTGGTCCCCCGCGCCCACGAAGATGCCCCGCTCGAGGGCGTCGCACTCGCCGAGCAGATCTCCACCGCCGGCGAGCGGCTCGGCGAACTACGCCTGGATTCCGTGCGGCTGCCGGACCGCTACGTCCTCGACAGCGACGGCGCCTGGCCGTGGCTGCGCGATCTGCTGACCGTCGGCACCTGCGCGCTGGCCCTCGGGCTGGGTACCGCCGTACTGGACATGACCAGCGACTACACCGGCAAGCGGGAGCAGTTCGGGTACCCACTGGCGACGTTCCAGGCAGTCGCCGTCCAGACCGCCGACCGCTACATCGACCTGCGCGCGATGGAGGCCACCCTCTGGCAGGCGGCGTGGCGGACCAGCACCGGAGCGGGCGGCGCGCTGCCCGCCTCCGGGGACGTGGCCGTCGCCAAGATCTGGGCCTCCGAGGGGGTACGCCGGGTCGTGCAGACCGCACAGCACCTGCACGGCGGTTTCGGCGCCGACACCGACTATCCGCTGCACCGGTACCACGCCTGGGCCAAACACCTGGAGCTGTCCCTCGGCCCGGCGGCGGCACACGAAGAGGCCCTGGGCGACCTGCTGGCAGCGCACCAACTGGGCTGAACCCGGCGCCAAGCCGTCACACCCACCCGGGGTTCAGGCGACGAAGCCCGGCGCACCCTCGTCGGTGACGACCGGGCGGCCCGCCGCCTCCCACACCTGCATACCGCCGCCGACATTCACGGCGTCGATGCCCTGCTGGACCAGATAGTTCGTGACCTGCGCCGACCGGCCGCCGGAACGGCAGACCACGTTCACCCGACCGTCCTGCGGCGCCGCCTCGGTCAGCTCGCCGAAACGGGCGACGAACTCGCTCATCGGGATGTGCAACGCCCCCTCGGCATGCCCCGCCTGCCACTCCTCATCCTCACGGACGTCCAGCAGGAAGTCGTCGTCCTTGAGGTCCGCGACCTCGACCGTGGGCACACCAGAACCGAAACTCATGCCCCCGACGATACCCAGGTCACAGCCCGAGCAGTGCCGCGAGTTCCGCCTCGCGCTGCGCGACCTGGGCCAGCAGCTGCTCGGCGATCTCCTCGAGGAACCGGTCCGGGTCGTCCGGAGCGAGCTTCAGCATCGCGCCGATCGCACCCTCCTCCAGCTCACTGGCGACCAGCGTGAGCAGCTCCTTGCGCTGGGCGAGCCATTCGAGGCGGGCATAGAGCTCCTCGCTGTGACTCGGCTGCCACTCGGCGGGCGCCGGGCCGGCCGCCCACTCCTCGGCCAGCTCCCGCAGCAACGCCTCGTCGCCCCGCCCGTAGGCGGAGTTGACCCGGGCGATGAACTCGTCGCGCCGCGCCCGCTCCCGCTCGTCCTGCGCCAGGTCCGGGTGGGCCTTGCGGACCAGTTCCCGGTAGGCCTTGCGGGCCTCGTCGCTCGGCCGGACCCGCTGCGGGGGCCGCACCGGCTGTTCGGTGAGCATCGCCGCGGCCTCCGGGAACAGTCCCTCCGAGTCCATCCAGCCGTGGAACAGCTCCTCGACCCCGGGCATCGGCATGACCCGCGCCCTGGCCTCCCGCGCTGCTCGTACGTCCTCGGGGTCGCCGGTGCGCGCCGCCTTCGCCTCGGCGATCTCGGCGTCGAGCTCGTCGAGGCGCGCGTACATCGGGCCGAGCTTCTGGTGGTGCAGCCGGGAGAAGTTCTCGACCTCGATACGGAAGGTCTCGACGGCGATCTCGTACTCGATGAGCGCCTGCTCGGCGACCCGCACAGCCCGCTCCAGCCGCTCCTCGGGCCGAGCACCCCCGGCCTGATCGGACGCGCCGGACGCCGCCTGCGCGTCAAGAGGCTCCCGTGGCCCTTCGGCTTCGGGCACGGACGAGGACTGCTCAGCTTCCGGGGTCGTCACCCGTCCAAGCCTAGGCCACGGCTCACGCGCCCACCCAGGGTCACCGAACAGACCCCGAAGCGACCCCGTATGCGTCACACTCCAGCCCCCTCACCACCGTCACACGCCCATCTCCGCGGCGATCCTCCCCGCTCGCACCGCCTCCACGAGACCGGCGTGATCCGCCTCCGTACGGTCGGCGTAGGCCGTCGCGAACGTCGCCATCGCCTCGTCCAGCTCGTCGCTCTTGCCGCAGTACCCGGCGATCAGCCGAGGGTCGGCGCTGTGGGCGTGGGCACGGGCCAGGAGGGCGCCCGTCATCCGGCCGTAGTCGTCGATCTGGTCGGCGGACAGGGCGACCGGGTCGACGCTGCCCTTGCGGTTGCGGAACTGCCGTACCTGGAAAGGCCGTCCGCCGACCGTCGTCCAGCCGAGCAGGATGTCGCTGACGACCTGCATGCGCTTCTGCCCGAGCACGACCCGGCGCCCCTCGTGCACCGCGCCCGCCGCCTCAACCGGATCCCAGCCTGCGGTGGCCAGATGCGGGACCAGCGCCGAAGGACGGGCCTCCTTCACCTGGAGGACGAGAGGCTCCCCCTTGTGGTCCAGGAGCAGGACGACGTACGACCGCGCGCCCACACTCCCCGTGCCGACGATGCGGAATGCCACGTCGTGCACCGAATGGCGCTCCAGCAGCGGGAGACGGTCCTCCGACAGCGTGCCCACGTACTCCTCCAGGGACGCCGCCACCGCCGCGGCCTCCGCGTCCGGCACCCACCGCAGCACCGGAGGAGCCTCGACGAAGCGCCGCCCGCCGTCCTCGGTGACCTCCGTCGACTTGGCCGCGAAGCGCCCGCTGGTGTTGCCCCGCGCCTTCTCGGACACCCGCTCCAGCGTCCCGATCAGGTCATGGGCGTCCGTGTAGGAGACAAGTTCCTCGTCCGCGATGGCGTTCCACGCGTCCAGCACCGAAAGCTTCGCGAGCAGCCGCATCGTCCGCCGGTACGCCCCGACTGCGTCGTGCGCCGCCTTGCGGCAGATGTCCTCGTCCGCGCCCGCCTCCCGCCCCGCGAGCACCAGCGAGGCCGCGAGCCGCTTGAGGTCCCACTCCCAGGGACCCTGCACGGTTTCGTCGAAGTCGTTCAGATCGATGACCAGGCCGCCGCGCGCGTCACCGTAGAGACCGAAGTTGCCCGCATGGGCGTCGCCACAGATCTGGGCGCTGATCCTGGTCATCGGCGTACGGGCCAGGTCGTACGCCATCAGGCCCGCCGAACCGCGCAGGAAGGCGAACGGGGTGGCCGCCATCCTGCCCACCCTTATCGGGGTCAGCTCGGGGATACGACCACGATTGGACTCCCTGACCGCCGTCTCCGCGTCCGGACGCGAACCGTCCGCGCCGGTCTCGAAGGAGGCGTGCGCGCTGCGCGGAACCTGCCGGCGCAACGCCTTCCCCTCCTCCTTGGGGGAATCCTCCGCCGGCCACCGGGCGAACCCGCGCACCTGAGGAAGCTCCCGCGCCCGACTCCGCGCCCCCGCAGCCTCCGCCAACTCCGTACCGACCTCGGTCATCACGACCGCCTCCCCCGCTCCACACACCGCCGCCAACATCAACTCGCGACGACCGTACCGCCACACACCGCATCAGGTCAGACCCTGTGGATAAGTCGGGCGCCCTCGTGGGACACACCTCATATGAGAGAGAGCTCACATCTTCGCGACGGCGAGGACGGCGAGAGCGAGACGCGTGAGACAACGAGAAACGGCCCTCATCGGGATCCCGATGAGGGCCGTTCATTGTGGGGCACCGACGGAACTCGCTGGTCAGGGCCAACATGGGTACCCCTGGAGATCGTTTCCCGCGCTGTCGCGGCAGATTTCCCACGACGCAGGCCAGGGGCGTCGAGACCCCGAGCGACCAGCACCCGCAAGGCGTCCGCGGTCGGTGACCTCGGAGAGCCTTTGGCGGCCCGCGCCCCTATGCCCAAACTCACTTGCTCTCTTTGCTCCTCTTTCCCATCCGGGACCGACAGATCCATCGGGTGAGCGCTCCTACACAGGACGGCGACGACGATCGCCCCCCAGTCGATGACGTGCGGAAGCCCAGCGTCTCCCCGGGTTGTTCCCGCCCTTGCTGCTGATCGTTCATGAACGGCTCACTTCGTGATGTGTGACACTGACTCGCACGCCGTACCCTATTGGCGTAGAGATGCGCACACGCCTTTCCGTAACGAGGTATCGCCTGGGGAGAGTTGTTCCTCATCGGATCGATCTCGCACTCTTCATGCGTTCGCCCTCGGGATGTCCGATAGGTCTTGCTGTTGGCGTTGGCGTACGTGAAGTCGATCCGCCAGGTGCAAAACCCGCTGCTCAGCGCGCCGACAAAGGCGCAGTCGACATCCGCATTCTGGTAGGTGATCTTCTCCCCGCCACCTCGGATGATGTGTGTGAACAGGCAGCCGGTCGGAATCTTCATCGTCATGCCGCCAACGCTGTACGCGAAGGTCTGGACGGGAGTCGACCCGACAGCACCTGCCTACGCCACCGAGGAACTCGTCAGCACGAGAGCGCACGCGGCAGCAAAGGTCACGAAAAGCCTGGATCGATACAGCGCGACCATGAATAATCCCATTCTGGCGAAGAATGTATTTCGACAGAAAAGAACTCCGTCACCGCGATCACGTTCCTGGCTCATGGGATGGTTCACCGACTTGAGTGATCAAGAGGTAAAGCGCTGACCAGGTGATTCGTTTATTCAATCCAAATTATCGAACTGCATGACGGTCACCATAGACAGAGCCCTTGCACGCGACTCAGGCGTGGCTCCACGGCCGAAGCACACATACATCCCAGGCGAAGCGGCGAAGTCGCGCCTGCTCGACATGCGCTGCGGTGTCGCCGTAGCTGGTGTTGAGGTGGCGTCCAAGGACCAGGATGGCCACGCTCGCCGCACCGGCGGCTTTCAGAGCCGCAGCTGCAGACTGGGCATGGCTGCCGGTGGTCCAGGTGTCGTCGATGAGGAGGACGTTCCCGCCCCAGAGTGCTGAGGATGTGTAACGCTCGGCTGAGACGTTGCGGCCGAGCTCGGCCGCGCCCGGCGCCGGCGTGAGTAGGTCACGGTGGCGGCTGCGGGTGGCACCGACCACGTCGGCGACCAGGGTGCGGAGGGGATGGTCCGTTCGGCCGCTGGTGCTCGGGACCGTGGTGATGGTGTCGAAGCCGGTTACCGCGCAGTGGGCTGCGATGCAGGCTTCGTGCAGGGCAAGAAAGCGCCACAGAACGGCTGCGAGCCCCATGCGGAAGTACTGCTGCTGAGGGCCTGCGGCGTTCTTGTAACGCCACAACTCGTTGGCGTACTGCTCGCCTTTGAGGGCCAGGCTCACCGGAACCACGGCGTCGGCGATGCCCAGGCCGAGGGTGCTGTTGGCCTGCTGGCACTGCCAGCAGGTCGGATAGCTGGCCTTCGCCGGGCCTCGGCAGATCTGGCAGACGCCCGGGCCGGGCAGCAGGGGGTGCACGAGGAAGTTGGCGTAGTGGTCGGACAGACCAACGACGGTTGCCACCCGGGTCCGCCTGTTACGCCCAGGTGAGCTCGCCCGTGGCGGGGACGAGAGAGCCGAGTTCCTCGAAGACGTCGTCAGGGCCGTCGATGACGGTTGTGTTGGGCCTGGTCGCGTACTCCCGTGCCCATTCGTGGGTCATGAGAGAGCGCATGAGGAAGACCCGTCGCCCGTGCTCCAGAGCGAGACGGGCCTGCATGCGGGCCCCGCTGCGGTACGCCGCCTCGACCACGACAGTGGCGAGACTGTATCCACTCATCACAGCGTTACGCATGGGGAACGAGATCTTCGAGGGCGGAGCGTCCGGCCAGAACTGGGAGATCAGCATCCCCCGCTCGGCGATCTCCTGCTGGAGCCGGGCGTTCTGCGCCGGGTAGGAGCGCCGCAGACCGGTGCCGATGACGGCGACGGTCCGACCGCCGACGGCGAGAGCGGTTCCGTGCGCGGCACTGTCGATCCCGGCGGCAAGGCCGCTGACCACTGTGACGCCGCGCTCGGCGAGCCCTCCCGCGATGGCACGGGCGTGTGCGATGCCCCCCGGAGTGGGGGTGCGGGTGCCGACGACCGCGACCCTCAGATCGTCGCTGACGGACGTCCCGCGCAGGAACAGGAAGGGCGGCCGCTGGTGGACCAGCCGTAGATAAAGCGGATAGTCATCGTCCAGGATCGTCACCAGCCGCATGCCCTCGCGCTCCCAGGCAGCGATCTCGGCGGCGACAGACTCAAGGTCTGGGGCGGGTTCGGTATTGAAGAGGGCGCCCTGCCCAGAGGCATCGAGCGCGTTCTCAAGTACGTCGCGTGCGCTTCCGACGGTCTCGATCTGGTCGGTGAGTTCGGGCCAAGGACGATCGCCACGTCGCAGGAGTGCGACGAGGGCGGCTCGTTCCAGCTCCTGGTCCATGTCGCAAGTATAGGAAGAGCGTCTGGGCCAGACAGCGCAACGTGCGGGCCGGAATCGAGCAACGCCGACAGACAGATCAGGCCACCCCCTAGGGGCGTAACACTGTGAACAGGACGAATTCCGCTCCGTGCTCATGAGGAGGACAGGGCTGCGGAGGGAACGGATGTGACAGCGCATCGCCAGCTCTGGTCAGAGCCCGACGGAGGTTCGACGCATCGTGACGGAGACCGGGAAGCCGGTCCCCGAGGGCGCGGAGGACCTGGGGATCAACGAGAAGAGCACCCGGAGGACCAGGACGCGTTGATCGCCCGGCTGACGGCGGAGAAGGCGGCGTCTCGGCCGCCCTGAGGCGTTCTTCTGGATGCGGACCCTCAGCAACATGGCGTGATGCCGCGTGATCGCCCGCGTCCGGGAACGTACTGCCGGCCCCATCCGTGTAAGCGCGGCGGCCAGCTCGATCGGATCCCGGAACGCTGCGGCGTCCAGGTGAGCATTCGGATGCGGATTCGCTGCCATCAGTCCACCACCTGGAGCCGCACAACCCGCACCACGGCGAAGGTCCCGACATTCGCGTCCGCCACCTGGAAGCGGCGCCCGACGAGCTGGGTATCCCGGGTCGAACCGCGAACCACGATCACGTCGTCGTCCAGGGTCTACGGAGCGTCAAGCGGCAGCAGCGCCTGATACGCGGTAGCTGCCGGAAGCACGGCCACCGAGCTGTCCAGCGGGGCCGTGATCGCGGGCTGCCCGAGGGGCACGATGGCACCGGACCCCGCCCACACGAGAGCGCCATCCGCCTCAGCGGACTTCAGCTCACCCGTGTCCTCGTCGAGCACATCGTCCGTACGGCCGCCAGGATCCCGCCACACCTCCAGCTGGTCGTCGAGCATCCCCTCCACGACCCGGCGCACACCGGAGAGATCAAGCGCCACGGGCCCACTCCGCCAACTGCCCCAACACGGCGGCCGTCCCACCGCCCGGCACGTTCTCCAGGTCCGCCCGCGCGAGCGCGGCACGCTCTACCTCCAGCGGGTCCAACGCGTCGAGGAACACGGCAGCAGCCGCTCCCGGCTCGGCGGGCACGCCGACCTCCACCCGCGCCAGCGCGTCCAGTTCGGTCGGCCAGGTCCCGGTCGGCCGGAGGTGCAGCACGACGCGCGGTAGATCATGCGGATCGGCGTGCACATCGACTGCTGCGACCTGGTCGCTCACGTCACGTCCGTCCACGGCGACGGCGTAGGCACGGCCGTCGAAGGTCATCTCAAAACGGTTCGGTGTCGACACCGGCGGAGCCTGAACCATGGCGCTGGACTGGAGAACGACCGGCGAGAGGTCGAAAGCATCGCCCGGGCCAGTGGAATGGAGCCGTAGGGCAGGCTCATCGCGTCCGGTCACGAAGCCGACGGCCAGCCGGCCCCGATGCGTCTTGCCTGCGCCATACCGGGACTGACGTCCTGGTGGCGCGGCGTGTCTGAAACCCCACTGCGATCCTCGCCACCCAACAAGCGATGCCCAGCCCGCCGAGGATCAGGGTGGGGACGAACGCGGCGAGCGGGTCGCCGGGCTCCGTCGTGTTGAAGAACAGCCCCACGCTCTGCGCGATCAGCCCCGCACTGACCAGAGCCAGGACCGCCCCACGCAGCTGTAGCTGACCCGCCCGCCCCGTCAGTTCAGGCCGTAGCTGCCACCAACGCCTCAGCACAATCAGCCCTGTCGCGGCGACACATGCTCCGAGCACCGTCGAGCCGTCCCACGAGGAGGTGATCGAGATCCCCGTCCCGATTGCGGCAGCCAGGCCGCCATAGAAGAACAGCACGCCGCGATAGACGCCTTCGGTCAGCGCTCGCGGAGGGATGAACGTCATGTCGTACGGAGTCCCAGTTCGTGGCTCGGGTTTTCGGCAAGGGGCATGGCGAACGTGAGGTGGAAGTGACTAGGCCGGCGCCTCCGGCGAGGCGCCCTCCTCCGGTTCGAGATCCCAGACCGCCACGCTCACCTTTTGCGCCAGCTCTTCGATGTCCTGGGCGGCCCGGATGACCCGTGCGGTGTCGTCGGCTGCAGTCCACAGCACCACGTCAGCGCCGACTTCCTCGTCGCGCCAGGCGTAGCGGAGTGCGGCGATCACTTCGGGGGTGTCTTCCTGCCGGAGATAGCGGAATGTCCGCAGCCCCTCCCCGAGATGTTCCGTGTGGAAGGACTCGACGACCGGGGGCTCGACAGCGTCAGGGTCCTCGGCTCCGACCAGGAAGCGCAGCGTCTCCTCGCGGTCACCTTGCGCAGGCTTGACCATGCTGAAGACCTGGAGAGGCATGCTCGTCGGTTCCCACATACGCAGCAGTACCCGCGTGTCGAAGGGCTCCGGCGCGAAGGCTTCCGCGAAGCGGCGCAGCACACCCGCGAGGAAGGCGATACCTGACTCGCCTGGATCCTGTCCGTACGACCGCCAGAGCAGTTCGGCGCACGAGCGCGTCCAGGCGTCGATGTCCTGCCACTCCTCGGTGTCCCAGCGCGGAGGAAGCTCCAGCCATCGGCCCGGGTCGTAGTCGATGTCGAGGCTGAATTCGTGCTCCAGCTCGACCAGGGGCTCGGTCATGTCCAGCTCCACCGGAAGGTCGTCATCAGGGCGTCGAACCACTCGACCATCGCATCAGCCAGGTCGTCCCGGGGGTTACCGGCTCCGATCGTCGAGAAAGCGGCCACGAGCCACTGACCGGGGTCACCGGGTACCGCCACGAGATACTCCACCCTGCGGCTGGCAAGCTCCGCACTGCGCTCCGGGGCCGCAGGCACGACGCGCTCTCGGCGAACCGCAAGGGCTCCGTCGATCTCGCCGCTGCTCAGGTCCATCTCCGAGGCACTTGCCGTACCGTCGGCGGAGAGCAGTTGCACGGCGATCTCCGCAGGGTCGGACACCTCACTCGGGACACCGTCGGGCCCGGAACGCGCCGGAAGTCGCGCGTTGGAGACGGTGAACGACGCCCCGAGGTTCACCTCCCCCGCCAGCTTCACCGGCAGATACATCTCCAGCGCCTTGGCCCTGCGAGCCTCGGCAACGGCTGCCCGCAGTCTGCGCTCCAACTCCAGCCGGAGAGGCATCAGCTTGTCGCGCGGCACGTCCGCCGGCACGCGTGCGAAGGCGGACGTGACGAGGGAACGTACGGCGTCCTCCGCGTCTCCCCGCCGGAGTGGGATCTGCACCCAGTCCTCGGGCAGAAGAAACCCGTAGCCAGTAGGTGGTGAGGCAGGTTCGGTCACGGGATCAGCCATGCCTGCGGGGCCGACTGTTCGTGTACCAGATGCCCGCGTGCACCGCGGCGCTGATCGCGACCCCGGGCCACAGCTGCCAGTATCCGCCGAGCGCGGCTCCCAGGAGGGCCATGAGGAAATAGAGACCGCTGATGACCCGCAGGTCGAATTCCAGGGTGTCGCTCTTCCTCCTGGTCTCCGGGTTCCAGAACCGGATCAGCACCAGCAGAGGGCTGAGTGCGGCGATGTCCAACGCCCAGGTGGGCATGGGCAGTTCCAGCCCCCATGTCGTGTGGTCCTGCATCGCGACGATGAACCACAGCAGCATGACGAGGGCGATGGCGAGCAGCGCGTAGCGCACCTGGGCTGCCCGCTTGAGGAACCTCTCGTCTCCTGGGCCGGACGCGTGTGTTCCGGAGTCGGCGGCATCGGTCCCGGGATGGTCTTCCGCTCCACGGGGAGGCCGCACAGACCCGTGAAGGTCTTGATCCGCTTCTGCACGGACGCGCTCTTGAGCTTGGCGCGCCTGCCGGGTACGAGCGCTCTCCGTGAGGCCGCTTCTCCGCTTCTCCGGCTTGGGCCTCACCATTGCGACCCGAACCCGACTGCCGGCGCTGTCATGTCTCCCTTGGCATTCACATAGGTAGGGGACCATGCGTCTCCGGCCCGTCCGCCGAGGTCGAGTACTGTACTCGTCCCCCAGTAGGCTTGGGATACGCCCTTATGGCGGGCTGCTTCCGAGGCGATTTCGCTCAGTCGCTGACTGTCCGGGTACCTGCCGCTCATGCGTTCGACGTCCTTCACCTGCTCCGCCATGCGCTTGTCGCCGAGGGCCTTGTAGGTCTCCTTCCGCGTCGCCACCGGCATGGCCTCGTCCCGGGTCTTCACACCCGCGGCTCGACCCTGCTGGTTGTCCGCGGTTCTGCGGAGTCGGCCCAGGCGTCCACTGCCACCCCGTCCGCCGGCGGCACGGTTCATTCTGGCCACTCGCTTTGCCTGCTGCTCCGCGAGGCCCTTCGAGATGCCTCGCCCTTCCTTCTGCAGCGCCTTGACCGCCTTGGCAGCCTTGACGCCGTTCTTGGCCATCTTGAACGCTGCAATGTCGGTGACCACATCGAACCAGGAGCCGTTGCCGGTCAGGGCCATGATGAGGTGGATGCCGAAGACGATTCCGGTGAGGATTCCGGCCAGCACGCCGAGGGCGGGGAAGAAGATCGCGGCGAAGGTGAGCAGGGTGGTGACGTTGCTCAGGACCTCGGCCAGTGTCCCCAGCCAGTCAGCGTCGCCCACCCACGCCTTGAAGTCGTTCCACCAGCTGTCCTCCATGTCGTCGTCGATCGACGACCGGATCTTGCCGGCGTAGTGGTCCGCGCGCTCACCGTAGAAGGTGACAGCCGACTGCAGCTTCGTACGGGCGGCCTCAAGATCTTCCCGGGCGCGCTTCACGGCGGGGTCCTCGTCCGGCTTGTCCTTGCCTGTGTCCTTGTCGGTGCCCTTGTCAGAACTCTTACTGGCACCGTCCGGCTTGTGCTGGTCGATGATCCGCTGGGCGTCCTTGGCATCGTCGAGGGCATGGCCCGCCCTCTTCTGGGCGTCCTCCATGTCGTCCGCCCAGCCGTTGAGGTGCCCCTTCACCTTGCGGTAGCGGTCCTCAGCAAGGTCCAGCCTCCGGCCGAGCCCGCGCGCGTTGTCGCCCAGCTTGTCGGCGTACTCGCCCTTCAGACCGTCGCACTCGGCGATCGCCTGCATGGCAGCGGCCTGCGTGCGCAGCTTCTCGGCGATCCTCTTCATGTGCGTGACCTCGCCCCGGATCCCGTCCGGATCCCCCGGAACGGGGTCGGTCTCTGCGAGCGGCGCCCAGTCAGCCGGCCGAGCCATGGATGTTCCCCCTGCGAAGAGCCGTCAGTCCGTCTACGCCCAAGGCGCTACTTCTTCCCCTTGTTGGCCTTCGCCAACTGGTCGTCGAGTCCCTTGAAGGCGTCGCTGGTCGTCTTGACCTGCTTCCCGACCTTCTCGATCTCCTCGACCAGCCGCCCCCGGTTCTTGTCCCAGTTGTCCACGAAGTCGCCCATGGCGGCCTGGACACGGCTGTCGCCGAGCAGCGACTCGATGTCCTGCTTCCAGTCCTCCAGACCCTTGAACTCGCGGCGGATCTGGGCAAGTTGCTTGGCACTCGTCGCCAGCAGGTCGTAGTCGACCTGGAGATCGGATCCCTTCGACATGCTCGCTCCTCACCCCTCGTGGTTCGCCCGTCAGCGGTTGACGGACTGGATCTCCTGGACGGCCATATCCTGGGTGGTCTCGAAGGTGCCGTCCGGCAGGTCGCCCCGCGCACCGCCGGAGCCCTCCCACGAGATCGCCCAGGTGATCGACGCCTTCAGCTCGTACGGCTGGCCACTGCTCGCGCGTAGATAAGTGATGCCGCAGGGCGGGGCCTTGCTCGCATCGCCCTTGGTGTACGGGGTGCCGATCGAGCCGTCGTCGTTGATCTCGCAGCCGCCGGAGACCGGGTAGGTCTCGGCGTCCTCCGTGCCGGGCTCCAGGTTTAGGGCCACCGGTTTGGCCGTCGCCTCCGCCCACAGACCGGTGTTCGGCAGCGTGGCGCGGACCTTGACCTCGTTGAAGGTGCCCTTGTCCAGCCATACCCAAGTGGGCAGATTCACCGTGGAGTTGGCCGCCGGCTTCAGCTCGATCGCGGTCTGCGGGACCTCGATCTTGTCGTATGCGTACGCGGCCAGAACCTTCGGTGTGGGCGCGTTGGGATCGTCAGGGACGGTGCCGGTACCCTGCCAGAACATGATCTCACTGCAGTCCCACGCGGCGAGGTCGTCCTCGTGCCCGGCACGGACCACGTCGCGCCAGAACATCCCGTCCTTGCCGAGGTTGTAGTTCGTGTAGCCGCCCTCCTGGCCCTTGTCGTAGTAGTTGACGAGCAGCTCGTGGGCCCAGAAGAGGTGCGAATTGACGGGGGCGAGCGTGTCGGTGCCCTCCAACTCCTCCACTCCGGCCTTGAGTTGCGCGGGCGTCAGAACGGGCTCGTACCAGCAGGCCGGAGGCTCCCAGTTGGGGTCGACGGAGGCGAGGGTCCCGGTGGAAGGCTTCGCGGTTCCGCTTCCGCCCGACCGCGTGATGACGATGCTGGACTGGCTGACCTTGGCCGTGAGCTGCCTGCCGGACGTGCCCCCGCTCTGGGAGCCGCTCGGCTTGGACGGGTTCCAGCCGTCGTCCCCGCCGATTGCCAGGGCCGAAGAGGGGGCGAGAAAGGTGATGACCAACGCTGCTGCGGTCAGTCCGAGAACGGAGCGAGCGCCTGTTCTCACTTGCAGCCGCCCTGGGTGGTCGTGACCGCGGTGGTCTGCCAGACACCGTCGTCGTTCTTGCTGAGCTTGGTCTGATACAGGACCTGAGCTGTGTCGGCCGGAGTTTCGGTGATCTCGCCGGTCTTGCGGTTCTTCGTGGAAGCCTTGCTCTCGTCCACGCAGTAGAAGAGGGTTCCTGAGCCGTCCGCGCTGATGCGTGTCTGCGGGTTGTACGCCCGGGTCTTGCCGACCAGGGTGATGTCCTTCGTCACGAACCCGCTGACCCATTCCTTGCCCGTGGTCAGGGCGGTGCCCGTGTTGTAGAAGGTCAGGGCGTCCGATTCCGGATCGGCTTCGATGATCGCGGAGTAGGAACCGAGGAGCTGCTGCTTGCCGTCGTCCAGGATCGTCTGGAGCTTCGCGTCGCTGTTCGTCCAGCTCTCGAAGTCCGCCTGGAACTCACCGGGAAGGGTGATCTCGGGGCGCTTGACGCCGTCCTGCGAGGCCGACGCGGAGGGGCTCGCCGACGCATTCCCACCGCCGACGGCCGCCCCCTTGATCTTGTCCGAGGACGCGTCGTCGCCCCCTCCGGAGCCGCAGGCGGTCAGCAGCAGGGCCGCGGATGCGGTGAGCACGGCTGTCACAAGCCGGGCGGGGCGGTTCACTCTGGACTCCCGCTGGGGTGGGGGATAGCTCAAGCGAACCAACGCTACCCAAGGGGCATGTGTTGACACCAGGCGGGTATCCGCCAAGATCGGGCCGAACATCAGGTTATTTAAACCGAATTGGCCGCCTTGTTTGGTACGTCATGTGACCACTTGGGCTTGCCGAGTGATCGGCGATCCCCCAGACTCGACAAGGTCCGTCCGGTCACATCGGGGCCGTTTGCCAACGCTTACTTCACCGATCATCCAAATTGGCGCTTCACGTGACTGCCGACACTGTCGCTTCCTCCGTACACCCCCGCGACGACGATCTTCCCGTCCGTTGTCATCATGTGACCGTAATCGGTCCGGTTTTCCCGGACCCGGCTGTTTCGCAGGTACGTCATTTGATGCGCGGTTCGGGCGCATATGCATCACATCGCTGTAACCATCAGCGGTGGCGAATCCCCTTCACGAACACTACGAACGAGGACCGGCCAACGAGCAGCACGCCACCCCGAGGACACTTACGGCGCGGATCGCGACCTCGGCAGACGCCGTTCCCATGACCTGGGCAACCTCAACACAGTCATTCGCGCCCCCCGCTGTAGGAGCTCTTCCTCCAGCACACGTCGGAGAGGCCGATGGCGTGCAGGACGGCGCTGGGCGCGCTCAAGTACGTAGCTCCTGCTGATCTGCGCGATGCCAGTTTCCGACGGCCCCAGAGCACAGGCTCTCAGGTGGTCGTAGGACAAGAACGGCGCCAAGCTCCAGAAGAAGACGGACCGCATCAAGAAGCGCCTGTACGGCTACGACGCCTCCCTCGTCATCGCCCGCGCCCCCGACCACGACGGCCTCCCTCTGCCCGACGGCTCGGCCAACCCCGACGTCGTTCCCCGCTGGTCATCGCCTTCTCCGTCGACAAGCCCAGCCACCGCCCCGGCCAGGTGGCCGTCGAAGCCCTCCAGCAGATCGACGACAACCTGCCGCGTGGTTATCTCGCCGGCGACCGCGCCTACAACGGCCAGAAACCGGAGAACTTCCAGCTGCCCGTCCGCGCTATGGGCTACGAGCCCGTCTACGACTACGCCAAGGACCAGCTGCCGGCTTCGCCGGCGCGCAACTTGTCGAGGTCAACTGGTACTGCCCCTCAATGCCCCAGACCCTCAAGGAAGCCACCAAGGACCTCACCGCCGAGAAGATCGACAAACAGACCTGGATCGACCGTATCCGCGCCCGCGCCAACTATCTCTTCATGCCCAAGCAGCGCCCCGATGCCGAAGGTCACCGTCGCGTGATGTGTCCCGCCGAGGCAGGCCGCACCCAGTGCCCACCCAAGAAGCACACCCTCGGACGCGGCATCCACCTGCCCCTCGTAGACCCCACCCCCAGCCCCACGGGCTCACCTCTGTGCTGCAGCCAGAAGACGGTCACGGTCCCACCGGAATCCGGCGCCAACCTCTGGCCGCCCCTCCAGTACGGCTCCGAAGCCCGGCAGCGCGTGTACTTCCGGCTCCGCAACAGCGTCGAAGGCATCAACGGCTACGCCAAGGACCCCCTCTACGAACGCCTCGAAGACGCCGGCACCCGCCGCATCCGCGGCATCGCCGCCCAGACGCTTCTGCTGGCCTTCCAGCTCGCGCATGCCAACTGCCGCAAACTCACCGCCTGGGCGAACGCCATCGCCCTCCACGGCGACCGACCCCACCGTCGGCCCACCCGCCGCCGCAAGACCAAGCCACTGGGCACCTGGCCCCCCAAGGGCTACGTCACCAAGCCGGAAAAGATCGAGCCCGATGAGTGAGACTGCCCACACTTCAACAGCCCACTAAAGATCAACAACCACAAACGTCAACTGCCCGGCGGCTCGCCAGCCGCCGGGCAGTCATGCATGTAAGCACTGTCACACCGCACCTGGCCTGCCCAGACACAGCGAAACGGGCTCATCGTGATCACGATGAGCCCGTTTCGTCGGTGCTGCTGGACACCTTCCGTCGGTGTCCCATTGTGCGCGAGGGGGGAGTTGAACCCCCACGCCCTTGCGGGCACTGGAACCTGAATCCAGCGCGTCTGCCATTCCGCCACTCGCGCATTGTTTTTGTCCTCAGGCCCTGCTCCCAGCGGTGCTGGGGCCTTCCGACATCGAGAAGATTAGCACGCTGGAAGTGGTGGGTTCACATCCCTTTCCCTTGCCCCGCAACCGCCCCGCACCCGCCCCGACAGAGCCGGACCGGCTGCTACTACGTCTCAACACGTGCCTGTTCACGTATCAACCTCGTACCGGTCCAGCACATCTCCCAAGGAGGCGGGCAAGGTGCACAGTCAGGTGCGGGACACTGGTTTGGCGCCGCCTCTACGATCTGGGTACGGCCCGAGGAGTTCGAAGGAGAGCTTCACAGGGAACTTCGTCAGGCGTCGACACCCGTCGAGCGGGCTGACAGGGGGAACCAGCCGATTTCCCCGCGCGTGGATACGATCAGTAAGCAGTACAGGCAGCACAGGCACGGCACGCACGACTCAGACAGAGCAGCAACCAGGAGGAGGTGCCCCATGGGAGTCCTGAAGAAGTTCGAGCAGCGTCTCGAAGGTCTGGTCAACGGCACCTTCGCCAAAGTGTTCAAGTCCGAGGTCCAGCCCGTGGAGATCGCGGGCGCGCTGCAGCGCGAGTGCGACAACAACGCGACCATCTGGAACCGCGACCGGACCGTCGTACCCAACGACTTCATCGTGGAGCTGAGCGCACCGGACTTCGAGCGCCTCAGCCCCTACTCCGGACAGCTCGGCGACGAGCTCGCCGGGATGGTGCGGGACTACGCCAAGCAGCAGCGGTACACCTTCATGGGCGACGTCAGGGTGCACCTGGAGAAGGCCGACGACCTCGACACCGGTCTGTACCGGGTCCGCAGCCGTACGCTCGCCTCCTCCACCAACCAGCAGGCCCCCGCAGGCCCGGGCGCCGCCGCACCCGCGGCCCCGCCCCGAGGCAGGCCCGGAGCGGGCGGATACGGCTATCCGCCCGCCGCACCACCCCCCATGCCGGCCGCACCGCCGCCCGGCGGACGCCCCGGCGCCGCCCCGACGGCCCCGCCCATGGGGCAGCGCCCCACGGCCGGCGCGGGCCGGATGCGGTCCTGGGTCGAGATCAACGGCGCCCGCCACCAGATCTCCGGCCCGACCCTGGTCCTGGGCCGCAGCACCGAGGCCGACGTACGGATCGACGACCCCGGCGTCTCGCGCCGGCACTGCGAGATCCGGCCAGGAACGCCCCCGACGATCCAGGACCTCGGGTCCACCAACGGCATCGTGGTGGACGGGACGCACACCACCCGCGCTACGCTCCGCGACGGCTCGCGAATCGTCGTGGGCAGCACCACCATCATTTACCGGCAAGCCGAAGGGTGAAGCGGGGGCAATGTCAGAGCTGACCCTCACGGTCATGCGGCTGGGTTTCCTGGCCGTACTGTGGCTGTTCGTGATCGTGGCCGTGCAGGTCATCCGCAGCGATCTGTTCGGTACGCGTGTCACCCAGCGCGGGTCGCGGCGTGAAAGCGGCCGCCAGCAGCAGGCGACCGCCCGACAGACAGCAGCGCCCCCACAGCAGCGCCAGCAGCAGCCGTCAGGCGGCGGCAGGCAGCGCAGGGGCGCCCCCAGCAAACTGGTCGTCTCCGAAGGCACCCTCACGGGCACCACCGTCGCCCTCCAGGGACAGACGGTCACGCTCGGCCGGGCCCACGACTCGACCATCGTGCTGGACGACGACTACGCCTCCAGCAGGCATGCCAGGATCTACCCGGACCGGGACGGCCAGTGGATCGTCGAGGATCTCGGGTCCACCAACGGCACCTATCTCGACCGGACCCGGCTGACGACTCCGACACCGATTCCGCTGGGCGCGCCGATCCGCATCGGCAAGACCGTCATCGAGCTGCGGAAGTAGTGCTGCATCATGAATAGGCGCGAGCGGAGCGAGCACGCGGCGGCGGTCCACGCGACGGGCCCCGGCGCGCTCCCGACCGGAGGGTGGGCACCGTGCGGATGTACCCGGAGCCGACGGGCGAGGTGCGCATGAGTCTGTCACTGCGCTTCGCCGCCGGATCGCACAAAGGCATGATCCGCGAGGGCAACGAGGACTCCGGCTACGCCGGCCCCCGCCTCCTCGCGATCGCCGACGGCATGGGCGGCCAGGCGGCCGGTGAGGTCGCCTCCTCCGAGGTGATCTCCACGATCGTCGCCCTCGACGACGACGTTCCCGGCTCCGACATCCTCACCTCGCTCGGCACCGCCGTGCAGCGGGCCAACGACCAGCTCCGGATGATGGTCGAGGAAGACCCCCAGCTGGAGGGCATGGGCACCACGCTCACCGCCCTCCTGTGGACGGGCCAGCGCCTCGGCCTCGTACACGTGGGCGACTCGCGTGCATACCTCCTCCGCGACGGCGTCCTCACCCAGATCACGCAGGACCACACCTGGGTGCAGCGCCTCGTCGACGAGGGGCGCATCACCGAGGAAGAGGCCACCACCCACCCGCAGCGCTCACTCCTCATGCGCGCGCTGGGCAGCGGCGACCACGTCGAACCCGACCTCTCGATCCGTGAGGTCCGGGCCGGCGACCGGTACCTGATCTGCTCCGACGGGCTGAGCGGGGTCGTGTCCCACCAGACCATGGAGGACACGCTCGCCAGCTACCAGGGCCCCCAGGAGACCGTGCAGCAGCTCATCGAGCTGGCGCTGCGCGGTGGCGGCCCCGACAACATCACCGTGATCATCGCCGACGTCCTGGACCTCGACACCGGGGACACCCTCGCCGGGCAGCTGTCCGACGTGCCCGTGGTGGTCGGCGCGGTCGCTGAGAACCAGCACAACCAGCACCACCTGCACGACGGCGGCGCCATGCAGACGCCCGCCGGACGCGCCTCCGGGCTCGGCCGGCAGCGGCCCGCGCACGACGGCGGTGGCGGCGAGTTCGGCCCGCCCGGCTCCGGCGACACCACCGGATACGTCCAGACCGGCGGCGGCTTCGGCGGCTACAGCGACGAGGACTTCGTCAAACCCGGCGCCGGCCGCAGGTGGTTCAAGAGAACCCTCTACATCACCCTCGCCCTCGCCGTCATCGGCGGCGGCCTGTACGGCGGCTACCGCTGGACGCAGACCCAGTACTACGTCGGCGCCAGCGACAAGCACGTCGCGCTGTATCGGGGCATCAACCAGGACCTGGCCTGGATCTCGCTCTCGAAGGTCGAGACGGACCACCCCGAGATCGAACTCAAGTACCTGCCCGCCTATCAGCAGAAGCAGGTCGAGGGCACCATCACGGAGGGCGGCCTCAAGGACGCCCAGTCGAAGATCTCCGAGCTGGCCACCCAGGCCTCCGCCTGCAAGAAGCAGGAAGCACGGCGCGCGGCCGACAACGCGAACAACGCCAAGACCGGCGAGGGCGAGGCCGGCGGCACCACGGGAACCACCCGTACCGCCGCCACGTCCAAGGCAACGCCGAGCCCGACGACGCCGCCCGGATCGGCGTCGCCGTCCCCGTCCACAACCGCACCCACTCCCACACCCGGCCCCAGCCTCTCCGAGGAAGAGCAGAAGCTGGTCTCGCTGTGCGGTAAGCAGTAGGCAAGCCGTGAGGGGCCACTTCATACGATGAGCAGTACAACCAACGCTTCGCAGCACCACACGTCCACGATCGGCGCGATCGGCACCCCGAGCCGACGCAACACCGAACTGGCACTCCTGGTGTTCGCCGTCGTCATCCCGGTGTTCGCCTACATCAACGTGGGCCTGGCCATCAACGACAAGATCCCGGCCGGGCTACTCGCTTACGGCGTCGGCCTCGGCCTGATCGCCGGCATCGGCCACCTCGTCGTACGCAAGTTCGCCCCGTACGCCGACCCACTGTTGCTGCCCCTGGCCACGCTGCTCAACGGTGTCGGACTGGTGGTCATCTGGCGGCTGGACCAGTCCCCGAAGCTCCAGCGGCTTCCCAACTACGTCGAAGCGGCCCCCCGCCAGCTGCTGAACTCGGCACTGGGCGTCGCCCTGTTCGTGGCGGTGCTGATGCTCCTCAAGGATCACCGCATCCTCCAGCGCTACACGTACATCTCCATGGCCGGAGCCGTGGTCCTGCTGGTCCTGCCGCTGGTCCCGGGCCTCGGCTTCGACAACTTCGGCGCCAAGATCTGGATCAAGATCCCCGGCCTGGGAAGCGTCCAGCCCGGTGAGTTCGCGAAGATCGCCCTCGCTGTCTTCTTCGCCGGCTACCTGATGGTGAAACGCGACGCGCTCGCCCTCGCCAGCCGCCGCTTCATGGGCCTGTACCTGCCCCGGGGCCGCGACCTCGGTCCGATCATCGTGGTCTGGATCATCTCGATCCTGATCCTGGTCTTCGAGACCGACCTCGGTACCTCGCTGCTGTTCTTCGGAATGTTCATCATCATGCTGTACGTGGCCACCGAGCGGACCAGCTGGATCGTCTTCGGTCTGCTGATGTCGGCGGTCGGCGCGGTCGGCGTCGCCAGCTTCGAATCGCACGTCCAGCAGCGCGTCCAAGCCTGGCTCGACCCGAAGAACGAATACCTCCTCAGCCTGAAGGGCGTCGGGGGTCACACCATGCAGTCCATGCAGGCCCTGTGGGCCTTCGGCTCCGGCGGCACCCTCGGCACCGGGCTCGGCCAGGGCAACTCCGACCTCATCGGCTTCGCCGCCAACTCCGACTTCATCCTCGCCACCTTCGGCGAGGAACTCGGCCTGGCCGGCGTCATGGCGATCCTGCTCATCTACGGCCTGATCGTGGAACGCGGCATTCGCACCGCCCTCGCCGCTCGCGACCCCTTCGGCAAGCTCCTCGCCATCGGCCTCTCAGGCGCTTTCGCGATCCAGGTCTTCGTTGTCGCCGGCGGCGTCATGGGCCTGATCCCGCTGACCGGTATGACGATGCCGTTCCTGGCGTACGGCGGTTCCTCCGTCATGGCCAACTGGGCCCTCATCGGCATCCTGCTCAGAATCAGCGACACCGCGCGCCGTCCCGCGCCCGCCCCGGCCCCCAGCCCCGACGCCGAGATGACCCAGGTGGTCCGACCGTGAACAAGCCCCTGCGCCGGATCGCGCTCTTCTGCGGCCTCCTCGTGCTCGCCCTGCTTGTCCGCGACAACTGGATCCAGTACGTCCGGGCGGACGAGCTCAAGGACGACAAGTACAACCGTCGTGTCGCCATCGAGCGGTACGCCACCCCCCGCGGCAACATCATCGTCGACGGAGAGGCGATCACCGGCTCCACCACGTCCAAGAGCAGCGACTTCGAGTACAAGCGCACCTACAAGGACGGCCCCATGTGGGCCCCCGTCACGGGCTACGCCTCGCAGGCGTTCGGCGCGACGCAGCTCGAGTCCATCGACGACGGCATCCTCACCGGCAACGACGACCGGCTCTTCTTCCGCAACACCCTCGACATGATCACGGGCAAGAAGAAGCAGGGCGGCAACGTCGTCACCACCCTCAACGCCGCCGCCCAGAAGGCCGCGTACGACGGCCTCAAGGAGCGCGGCAAGGGCGCCGTGGCCGCGATCGACCCGTCGACCGGCGCGATCCTGGCCCTGGCGTCGTTCCCCTCGTACGACCCCTCGACGTTCGCCGGGAACTCGAACGACGACGCGAAGGCCTGGCAGAAGCTCCAGAAGAAGGCCGACCCCAACGACCCCATGCTCAACCGGGCCCTGCGCGACATCTACCCGCCCGGCTCCACCTTCAAGGTCGTGACGGCGGCCGCCGCCCTCGAGAACGGCCTCTACACGGACGCCGACGAGAAGACGGACTCGCCGCTCCCCTACAACCTGCCCACCACCTCGACCCCGCTGAAGAACGAGGGGACCATCCCCTGCAAGAACGCGACCATGCGCGTCGCGCTGCAGTTCTCCTGCAACACCGTGTTCGGCAAGATCGGCGCCGACCTCGGTAGGGACAAGATGCTCGAGGAGGCCAAGAAGTTCGGCTTCAACTCCGAGCAGTTCATCCCGGTCCGCTCCGCCGCCTCCAACTTCCCCGAGAAGATGGACAAGCCGCAGACCGCCCTCAGCTCCATCGGCCAGTTCGAGACGGCGACGACCCCGCTGCAGATGGCCATGGTCGCCTCCGCGGTCGCCAATGACGGCAAGCTGATGAAGCCGTACATGGTCGACAAGCTCCAGGCCCCCAACATCGACGTGCTCCAGCAGACGGAGCCCGAGGAGATGAGCCAGCCCCTGTCCTCCAAGAACGCCCAGACCCTCCAGTCGATGATGGAGACGGTCGTCAAGGACGGCACCGGCAAGAAGGCGCAGATCAGCGGCGTGACCGTCGGCGGTAAGACCGGCACCGCCCAGCACGGCGTCGACAACAGCGAGAAGCCGTACGCCTGGTTCATCTCCTACGCCAAACTCGCCGACGGCAGCTCACCCGTCGCCGTGGCGGTCGTCGTCGAGGACGACGGCGCCGTCCGCGACAACATCTCGGGCGGCGGTCTGGCCGCGCCCATCGCCAAGAGCGTGATGGAGGCGGTCATCCAGAGCAAGCAGTGAGAGCCCCGTCACGCCCCCTTCACATCGGTGCACGTTGCGATACCGGTCCGGTATCGGCTGACGGGCTTGGCCAGGTCACACAAATGAACCCGGGTACCGTATGCCCGGACGGCACAGCCGGACCACACACAGGTGCGGTCGGGACCGACGGAGAGGGCTGGTAGGAAGCTATGGAAGAGCCGCGTCGCCTCGGCGGCCGGTACGAGCTGGGTCACGTGCTCGGCCGTGGTGGCATGGCCGAGGTCTACCTCGCACATGACACCCGCCTGGGCCGCACCGTGGCAGTGAAGACGTTGCGCGCCGACCTCGCGCGCGACCCTTCCTTCCAGGCCCGGTTCCGCCGGGAGGCCCAGTCGGCCGCCTCGCTCAACCATCCCGCGATCGTCGCCGTGTACGACACCGGCGAGGACTACATCGACGGGACGTCCATCCCGTACATCGTCATGGAGTACGTGGACGGCTCCACCCTCCGTGAGCTCCTCCACTCGGGCCGCAAGCTACTGCCCGAGCGGACGCTGGAGATGACCATCGGGATCCTCCAGGCGTTGGAGTACTCCCACAGAAGCGGCATCGTCCACCGCGACATCAAGCCCGCCAACGTGATGCTCACGCGCAACGGCCAGGTCAAGGTCATGGACTTCGGCATCGCCCGCGCGATGGGCGACTCCGGCATGACGATGACGCAGACGTCCGCGGTCATAGGAACGGCCCAGTACCTCTCGCCGGAACAGGCGAAGGGAGAGCAGGTCGACGCGCGGTCCGACCTGTACTCCTCCGGCTGCCTGCTCTACGAACTCCTGACGGTCCGCCCGCCGTTCATCGGGGACTCCCCGGTCGCGGTGGCGTACCAGCACGTACGGGAAGAACCGCAGCCCCCGTCGGTGTTCGACCCCGAGATCACGCCCGAGATGGACGCCATCGTCCTGAAGGCCCTGGTCAAGGACCCGGACTACCGTTACCAGTCCGCCGACGAGATGCGCATCGACATCGAGGCCTGCCTCGATGGCCAGCCCGTCGCGGCCGCCGCGGCCATGGGCTCGGTCGGCTACGGCGCCTACGGCTACCCCGACGACCAGGCGACCACCGCCCTGCGCTCCGACGCCGGCGCCACCACCATGCTCCCCCCGATGAGCCCGGACGACGGCGGCTACGGCTACGACGACCACCCCCGACGCCGCCAGCAGAAGAAGTCGAACACCTCGACGATCCTGCTGGCCGTGGCGGGCGTACTGGTGCTGGTGGGCGCGATCCTGATCGGCAAGTACGTGTTCGACGGGAAGGGTGTGAACGACGCCGCCATCACGAACCCGAACTTCGTCAGCCAGACCAAGAAGGACGCCGAGAGGGCGGCGGTGAACGTCGACCTGAAACTGACGTTCACCGAGAAGCCCTGCGAGAACGAGCCCAAGGGCAACATCTGCGAGCAGGCCCCGAAGGCCGGGGTCAAGGTCAAGAAGAACGACATCATCGCGCTGGTGGTGTCCACCGGGGCGCCGAAGGTGGTCGTGCCGAGCGTGCTCGGCGACGACATCGACGAGGCCACGAAGAAACTCGCGGACGACAAGTACCTGTTCGACGTCAAGACGGAGACCAAGGAGTCTCCCGAGACCCCGGGGAAGGTCCTGGAACAGTCCCTGGACGTCGGCACCGAGGTGGAAAAGGGCACGACGATCACCCTCACCGTCGCCAAGGAAGAAAAGAAGTCGACGGTCCCGGCGGTCATCGGTCAGGACTGTGACGCCGCCAAGCAGCAGATGCAGGCCAACGGCCTCGTCGGCAACTGCACGGAGATCGAGACCACGGACGACAACCAGGTCGGCAAGGTCATCGCGACCTCACCGCAGGCCAACACCGAGGCCGACCCGGGCTCCACGGTGACCATCCAGATCGGCAAGAAGGCCGAGGTCAAGAAGACCCCGGTCCCGAACGTCACCCAGAAGACCGTCGGCGAGGCCAAGCAGATCCTCCAGGCGGCCGGCTTCAACAACATCCAGTTCGCCAACGGCAGCGACCAGAGCGACGCCGCGTTCGTCATCGCCCAGGATCCGCAGGGCGGCAACGGCAACGAGGTCGAGGATCCGGGCAACACCCAGATCACGCTCCAGACGGTCAACTTCGGCGGCGGCAACAACGGTGGAAACGGCGACAACAACAACGGCGGCGGTGTCTTCGGCTGACCGTTTGTCACGTGAGACGGGCCCCGGCACTCGAGATGAGTGCCGGGGCCCGCTTTTTCCCGCAGCCTTCTTACCAAGGAGCCGGTTTCTTCATCCCAGTTCCTTCGGTGGTGTCCGGTCGCTGTCCACCTTCTCCACCCGCACCAGCTCCCCCCACACGATGTACCGGTACTCCGAGGTGAACACCGGGGTGCAGGTGGTCAGCGTGATGTACCGTCCCGCCTTCCGCTTCCCCGACTCCTTCGGTACCGCCGACAGCACCTGGACGTTGTACTTCGAGGTCTCCGGGAGGGTGGCGTAGACCTTGTAGACGTACCACTCGTTCTTCGTCTCGAAGACGATCGGGTCGCCCTTCTTCAGCTTGTCGATGTTGTGGAACTTGGCTCCGTGGCCGTCCCGGTGTGCCGCCAGTGCGAAGTTGCCCTGCTTCGCCTGCGGAAGCGCCGACTTGACCGGGTCCACGTAGTAGCCGGCGACCCCGTCGTTCAGGACCTTCGACGACGTGCCCTTCTTGACCAGGACCTCGCCGTTCCTCATCGCCGGGACGTGCAGGAAGCCGATGCCGTCCTTGGTGTCCAGCGCGCCGGGGCCCGTGTCGACCTCATCACCGTCGGCCCAGTGGTCGCGGACCTGGTCGCCCTGTTTGTTCGCCTCACGGTCCGCGACGACGTTCGTCCACCAGAGGGAGTACGCGACGAACAGGCCGAGCACCAGGCCCGCCGTGATGAGTAGTTCACCGAAGAGGCTCACCGCGGTGGCCAGTTTGCGGCCCATGCGCCGCGGGCGGGCCTGCGACGGGGAAACCTCGGGGCCGGCGGTCTGCTCGTCGTGGTCCGTCGTCGCTGCCACTCTTCATCTGCCCTAACTGCTACTGCACAAGCCCGCCACCGTCGCCGCTACTGCAGCAAGGCATCCGGCTTGCCCTTGCTGCGCGGCCGTTCCTCGACCATCTTGCCCCACACGATCATCCGGTACTTACTGGTGAATTCCGGCGTACACGTCGTGAGGGTGATGTAGCGGCCGGGCCCGGTGAAGCCCGAGCCTTTCGGAATCGGGTTCAGGACGCTCGTGTTGCTCGGCGACGTGACCGGCAGGATCGACTCCATCTTGTAGACGTAGTACTTGTCCTGCGTCTCCACGACGATCGCGTCGCCCTTGTTCAGCCGGTTGATGTACCGGAACGGCTCGCCGTGCGTGTTGCGGTGGCCCGCGAGCCCGAAGTTGCCGGTCGCCGCGGACGGCATCGCCGTGGTGAGGCCGCCCTCCGCGTAGTGGCCGACCATGCCCCGGTCCAGCACGTCCTTCTTGCTGGTGCCCTCCGCGATCGGCACCACCACGTCCAGCTTGGGAATGTCCAGAATGGCGAAGCCCTGCCCCGGCTCGAACACTCCCGGCGCGCGCTTCCCGCTCGCCCAGTCGTCCTGGAGGCTGGTCGTCTCGCTCCCGGCCTGCGCGTGCGCCCGTACGTTCGTCCACCACAGCTGGTAGGTCACGAACAGCAGCATCAGCACGCCGGTGGTGATGAACACCTCACCGATCGCACGGCTCGCCATCACGCCCATGCCCGGCTTCTGCGCCCGGGCGGCCTGCCGGGCCGCCATGCGCGAGAGGGGCGCCCCGCCCGCCGCGGACTCGGCGGTCGTCTCCGATGCCTCCTGCGGGCCCCCAGGGCGCCCGTGGCGGGACTTGGCGGCCTTCCTGCGCGCCGCACGCCCTCCGCCCTCAGAAGCGCCCTCAGAGGCGCCTGTGGCCCCTGTGGCTGCCGAGGCGGCAGAACGCGGGCCGTCGTGGCCGTCGTCGGCTATTCGCGGCGCCTCGGGACGCAGATCGGGAGGCAGGTCGTTCAGCCGGAGCGCCACGGTCTCCTGGTCGACGGGCGGGAGAACCACGGTGGGAGGCGCGAGAAGGGCCGCGGGCGGCGCGTACGGCGCCTGCTCCTCGTACACCCCCACCTGCCAGTCCTGCGCGTACCCCCGCGCGTCGTACCCCGACTCCGGTCCCGGATCCCGGTGCTCCGCCGCCCCTCGCTCGGCCGAGGCGTCGTAGGGCCGCCCATGACCACTGCGCCTGCGCCGACCCCGCGCGCGGGGCGGCGGCGCAGGCGGATCGTTACGCTGCGCCGGCAACGGGTCGCTCAGCGGGTCCACCAGCCCGTCCACCGCCGCCTCGAACGCGCCAGGCGCCTCGTACGGCTGCTGCTGCCCGTACGAGGTTCCCTGGTCGCCGGTGTCTCCGTAGCCGGAGCCGGACTCGCGCTCGGGGCGCAGGGCGGTCACGCCGTGGCCCTGCCCACCACCGGGGCGAGCCCCTCAGACCTCGCCACAGCGCCCTGGTCACCGCACTCCGCCAGCCAGTTGGCCAGCATCAGGTGACCGTGCTCCGTCAGCACCGACTCGGGGTGGAACTGCACACCCTCGACCGGGAGCTCACGGTGTCTGAGGCCCATGATGATGCCGTCGTGCGTACGGGCGGTCACCTCGAGCTCGGCCGGGACCGTCTCCGGTTCCGCCGCCAGGGAGTGGTAGCGGGTCGCCGTGAAAGGGCTCGGCAGACCGGCGAACACGCCCCTGCCCTCGTGTTCCACGAGGGACGTCTTGCCGTGCAGCAGCTCGGGCGCACGGTCCACCACACCGCCGTACGCCACCTGCATCGACTGCATGCCCAGGCAGACACCGAACACCGGCACCCCGGTGGCCGCGCAGTGGCGGACCATCTCGATGCAGACCCCGGCTTCCTCAGGCGTACCCGGACCCGGCGACAGCAGCACACCGTCGAAGCCGTCCTGCGCGTGCGCGGTCGACACCTCGTCGTTGCGCAGCACCTCGCACTCGGCGCCCAGCTGGTACAGGTACTGGACCAGGTTGAAAACGAAGCTGTCGTAGTTGTCGACGACGAGAATCCGTGCGCTCACTGGTCGTTCACCGTCACATCGTTGAAGGGGAGGAGAGGCTCGGCCCACGGGAAGACGTACTGGAAGAGCACGTAGACAACCGCCAGCGCCAGCACGAGGGAAAGCAGTGCCTTCACCCACGCGTTCCCTGGCAGATGCCGCCAGATCCAGCCGTACATGCCGTCCCTTCCGTCGCCCACGGCACCCGACTCGCGGCACCGGACTCACGCCGTACGTCACCAGATTAACGGCGCAGCGCCGCAGGTTTCCCGGCCTCCACAGGCTGTGTGGAATCCAGGTGCGCCCAGACGATCAGCCGATGACTGTGTCCCCACTCCGGATCGCACGTGGTCAGCGTGAGGTAACGACCCGAACGCGTGTACCCGCTCTTACGTGGCACAGGATCGATCACCTCAACGTCCGCGGGCACGGTTTTGTAGGGGCCTTTGTCGATCCTGTACGTGAACCACGTCGTCCCGTCCGTCAGCACCACCGCGTCCCCCCGTCGCAGCCTCGGGAAGTCCTTGAACGGATCGCCGTACGTACGCCGGTGGCCGGCGACGGAGAAGTTGCCCTCCTGGCCGAGCCGCGCGGTGGTGGCGTAGTGGCCGAGGCCCTTCTTCAAGGTGTTCGTTTTCGTGCCTTCGAGCACGGGCTTGTTCCACGTGAAACCAAGCCGCGGGATGTACATGATCGCGAAGGGTCTGCCCGAGGTGTAGGGCCCTGGGGGCATCGGGCCGGTCGGGCGCATGGTGCTCGCGGGGGTGGCCGGCGTCCGCGGTGGCGCCTGCGTCACCGTGTCGTTCGACCACTGCTCCTGTAACTGGTGGATCTGGTCGTCCATGACGCTGTCGGCCGTCACGCCCGTCCAGAACAGCACGTACACGACGAAGAGCACGATCAACGTGCCCGTCGTGACGCACAGTTCACTGACCGTCCTGATGATCACGCGCCCCGACACAGGCCCCCCAGCGGTGCTGCCAGCTGTCCGGCTGTTCCAGCTACTTCACAGGCTTCGCGTAGTGCAGGTCCACTGTGCCCGAGTAGCCGGGCAGAGTCACCGTCCCGTCCTCGTCGACCTGCCAGCCGAGCCCGTAGACGTTGACGTACACCATGTAGTTCTGGATCGCCTTGGACGCCGCGAGCGAGCTCTTCAGCTTCTCCGGGTCACCGATCGCCGTGATCTTGTACGGGGGCGAGTAGACGCGTCCCTGGAGGATCAGGGTGTTGCCCACGCAGCGGACCGCACTGGTGGAGATCAGGCGCTGGTCCATGACCTTGATGCCCTTGGCCCCGCCCTGCCACAGCGCGTTCACCACGGCTTGCAGGTCCTGCTGGTGGATGACCAGGTAGTCGGGCTGCGGCTCGGGGTAGCCGGGGAGTTTCGCGGTGGCGTTCGGCGGGGCGTCGTTGAGGGTGACCGTGAGCGCCTGGCCCTTGACCTTCTGGGTGCCCGCGGCCTTCTCCAGCGCCGCCAGCCTCGCGTCCTCGGCCTCGGTGCTGCCGTCGTCGCGCTCGGCGAGCGCCTCGACCTCGTCGCGCACGGTCGCGTTGGACTCGTCGAGCCGGCCGTTCTTGTGGCTGCGCTCCTGGATCAGGTCCGAGAGTTTCAGCAAGGAGGAGTCCGTGCGGATGTTCGTGCCCTTGGCGGTGTCGAAGCTCGTGAAGAAGATCAGCCCGGCGAGGGCGAAGACCCCCAGGGTGAGCAGCCGGACCGGGCGGAAACGGCGGTTACTGGGAGGACTGGAGTCCGTCCCGGGAGAGTCGGCAGAATTGCTCAACGTACCCTTATCTCCTTCGGCGCCGCGGAAGCACTACGCTAACGGACGCCCGGGGGAGTGCTACGTGTCCCCTTGTACTCTTCCCGGAGCCCCACCCAGTTCCCTGCGCGGCCACGCAGCGCATCGACAGGAGAGACCCTCGTGCCGAAGTCACGTATCCGCAAGAAGGCCGACTACACGCCGCCGCCCGCCAAGCAGGCGACGGCCATCAAACTGAACAGCCGCAGCTGGGTCGCACCGGTCATGCTGGCCATGTTCCTCATCGGTCTGGCCTGGATCGTCCTCTTCTACGTGACCGACGGCAAGCTGCCGATCGACTCACTGGACAACTGGAACATCGTGGTGGGCTTCGGCTTCATCGCCGCCGGATTCGGCGTCTCCACGCAGTGGAAGTAGCCCCTCTCAGGGCTCTACCCAGGGCTTTTCGCTGAGTTATCCACAGACGGACCCGATTTTCCACACCCCACCTGGGGAAAAGACGACGATCTGTGGATAACTCACCGAGCGTTGACGCCGGTACGACTGACACACCACTAATCGCAAGCCTGTTCGCCCCCTGCCTGACCTGGGAAAACTCCGGTCGGTGACAGGGGGCACAGCTGTTCACGCACACTGTGCACAGGTAGCGCCACGGACTGTGGACAACAGGCACTCAGTGACAGGTCATGCCCGGTCGGAGACCCTGGACGGCAGGTCGCGCGCCTCAGACGAGCTGGCTTGTGCGGATCAGGGTCATGACGACCACCACGACCAGGACCACCGCGCAGACGCCGTACTGGATCAGGGACCGGCGCTCGCGCGGAGCATGGACCATGGCGTAGCCGATCACGACTCCGGCCACAAGTCCGCCGATATGGGCCTGCCAGGCGATGTTGCTCATCCCGAAGGTGAAGATGAGGTTGATCACCAGCAGGGCGATGATCGGCCGCATGTCGCGGTTGAGGCGGCGCATCAGGACCGCGGTCGCGCCGAAGAGGCCGAAGATGGCGCCTGAGGCGCCGAGCGAGCCGCTGCTCGGGGCTGCCAGCACATAGGTGAGGGCACTGCCCGCGAGGCCCGAGACGATGTAGAGCGCCAGGAAACGGACCCGGCCGAGGGCGGCTTCCAGCGGGCCGCCGAGCCACCACAGGCTCAGCATGTTGAAGCCGATGTGCCAGATGGCCTGGTGCGCGAACATCGAGGTGAACAGCAGATACCACTGGCCCTCGGCGACACCCTCCGTGGCGACGAACGGTGCCGGGGGCCACTTGCCGACGAGTACCAGGTGATCCACGAACGACGGGCGGATCTGGCCGACGAGGAAGACCGCGAGATTGATCCCGATGAGGATCTTGGTCAAGAGCCGCGGGTCTGCCGGGATGGTGCCGCCGGCCAGGGTGCGGGGCGTGGTGGCGCTCGGTGCGTGTCCTGTGCCGGAGCCGTTGCGCACGCATTCCGGGCACTGGAAGCCGACGGAGGCGCTGACCATGCACTCGGGGCAGATCGGGCGTTCGCAGCGGGTGCAGCGGATGCCTGTGTCGCGGTCCGGGTGGCGGTAGCAGGTGGGCAGGCTCTGGGCGTCCTGCGGGCCCTGTGGGCTGCCTGGCGCCTGATCCATGTCGTCCCCTAGTTCCGTAATGCCATCTGTCCGTCTTTGTGTGCGATGCAACGCACCGCCCCGCCCATCCTTACGGTTGGGCGGGGCGTTTGGTTCCCTGTGGGAAGGGCTCCGGGGTCTCAGCCTTCACGGGTCTCGACGACGACCGATTCGATGACGACGTCGTTGACCGGGCGGTCGGTGCGCGGGTTGGTCGCCGTGGTCGCGATGGCGTCCACGAGCTTCTGGCTGGCCGCGTCGGTGACCTCACCGAAGATGGTGTGCTTGCGGTTCAGCCAGGCCGTCGGGGAGACGGTGATGAAGAACTGCGAACCGTTGGTGCCCGGGCCGGCGTTGGCCATGGCCAGCAGGTACGGCTTGTCGAACCGGAGGTCGGGGTGGAACTCGTCCTCGAACTGGTAGCCGGGGCCACCGGTGCCGTTGCCGAGGGGGTCGCCGCCCTGAATCATGAAACCGCTGATCACCCGGTGGAAGACCGTGCCGTCGTAGAGCTTGTCCGTGGACTTCACACCCGTCTCCGGGTTGGTCCACTCACGCTCGCCGGTGGCGAGCTCCACGAAGTTCCGGACCGTCTTGGGCGCGTGATTCGGCAGGAGCCGGACTTCGATGTCGCCTTGGTTGGTCTTCAGGGTGGCGTAAAGCTGCTCGGCCACGATCTGCCTTCCGTTGTCCTCTTGTGACGCCCCGATCCTCGCACGGTCCACGCCATGCACCGCCCGGCACCCTCCTCTGGACGGAAATCCGACGCTTTCTCTTGCGCGCAGCCGTTTCATAGGAAACCGGTCGAGTAGGCGCGGGACAGGGGCGCGGCGCGGCGATCCGTGGCATTGTCGAAACAAGCTCCTGTTGCCCTGTATTCATTGCTATTGCATGTGATCGTCATCCGCTGTCGCATGTGATCGGTTCGGTGCCGTCAGCTTCGTGTGACCGGCCGTCCATGACCCGGATGCCCGCCCTCACATGCCTCGCGGCGTATTGCCGGGCATGATCCGTAAAAGGGTGGAGAGTCGAATACCGTACGCCACCGAGGAGGAGGACCCCGTGACCCGCATTGAAAGCGTGCGCGCCGCTACCGGCTCGGCGAAGGACAGCGTCCTGCACGCCGCGGACGTGGTGGCGCCTTACGCCGACACGGCCAAGGACAGGGCCACGCTGTACGCACACGAGGCACGCGTACGGCTTGCGCCCAAGGTGTCCCAGGCTGCGGAACAGGCCCGTGTCCAGTACGGCGCACATCTCGCGCCGCGGTTGGAGCAGGCCCGTACGCATGTGCCGCCGAAGGTCGACCATGCCGCCCATGAAGCCGCCGTCCGTACCGCCAAGGCCGCTCGGCAGGCCGCCGACTTCACCGCACCGCGTGTGGAGCGAGCGGTCGCGGCGGCCGGCCCTGTACGAGAGGAAGCCGCCGCACGCGGTGTCGCCGCGCTGGCCGCGCTGCGCGGTCAGGTCACTCCGAAGGAGATCAGGAAGCTGGTGCGTAAGCACGAGCGGCGGGCGCGGGCGGGCCGGCTCGCCAAGGGGCTGGCCGCGCTGGGCATTCTGGCGGGCGGTGCTTTCGCCGCGTGGAAGTGGTGGGACAAGCAGGCCAACCCCGACTGGCTGGTTGAGCCGCCCGCCGCGACCGAGGTCCCGGAGACGGGCCGCCTGACGTCGGTGGACGGCACCGGCCAGTCGGTCCTGGACCCCGAAGTCCAGGCGAAGGAAGCCGAGTCGGGGACGGACGACGACGAGGACCGTCGCTGACGGTTCTTGTGTGGCGCCGTTGGTGAGGTCGCTGTGGGGCGGGAGGCTTTCATGCCTCCCGCCCCACAGCGATGTTTCACGTGAAACATGACACGGCGGCACCCATTCCTCCGGCCGGTGTTTCACGTGAAACACGACCAGGAGACAGCCAGGGCTCATGGCCCAGCCGCTCCCACGTCTCCCAGACCGTGCGTGTGGTCGCGGACAAGGTCGGGCGCCTGGCGGATCGACAGCCGAATGCCCTCTGAACTGCGTTTCCGCAGTTCAGAGGGCATTTTGGGAGTGGAGCCTAGGGGAGTCGAACCCCTGACATCTGCCATGCAAAGACAGCGCTCTACCAACTGAGCTAAGGCCCCGAACAGGAAGCATCCCCCCAGAACAACCAGATACTGGTGGGCGCCGCAGACCAGAGTACCGGTTGATCCCCGGTATCTCGCAAAAGGATTGGGCTCCCCGTGGACGACCACTCTCCGTAAGATGCTGGTCGTGGTTCGCTACAGCGAACCGCGGTATTTGGGGAAGCGATGGGGAGACGCAATGGATGCCGCACAGCAGGAAGCGACCGCGAGAGCGCGGGAGCTTCAGCGGAACTGGTACGGGGAGCCGCTGGGGGCGCTCTTCCGTAAGCTCATCGACGATCTTGGACTCAACCAGGCTCGTCTCGCGGGGGTACTTGGGCTGTCCGCGCCGATGTTGTCACAGCTGATGAGCGGCCAACGAGCCAAGATCGGCAACCCGGCAGTGGTGCAGCGCGTGCAGTTGCTGCAGGATCTGGCCGGTCAGGTCGCGGACGGCAGCGTCAGCGCCGCCGAGGCGACCGAGCGGATGGACGAGATCAAGAAGTCGCAGGGGGGGTCGGTGCTCAGCAACACCACACAGTCGACGACGAGTTCGGGGGCGCCCACGGTCAAGCGGGTGGTCCGCGAGATCCAGTCGCTGCTGCGCTCGGTGGCCGCGGCCGGGGACATCATCGACGCGGCTGACTCTCTCGCCCCGAGCCATCCGGAACTGGCAGAGTTCCTCCGGGTGTACGGCGCGGGCCGCACGTCCGACGCCGTGACGCACTACCAGTCCCACCAGAACTGAGCCGCCTCCCGGCCGCCGATCGGGGGTTCGGCGGCCGGGCTACGGCTCAGGGCACAGGGGGGCAGGCGCACAGCACGACAGGCTCGGGCAACTCGAAGGACGCGGGCCCGGCATCAGCCCGGGCCCGGAAACACGTAAGGACCAGGCAGGGAAGGCGGGCAGGGAAGCAGGTAGGGAGACAGGTTCTGGGTGAGCGGGGTGACCGGGGCTCCGGAGCGGGGTAGGAGGAGCCGTACCGCCCGCCGGTCCGGAACCGACGGAGCGGGGATCCGAAGGGGGATCGACGCAGAGCCATGGGTGAGGTCTTCGCCGGCCGGTACGAACTGGCCGACCCGATCGGGCGCGGGGGAGTCGGCGCCGTCTGGCGCGCCTGGGACCACCGCCGCCGCCGGTACGTGGCCGCCAAGGTCCTGCAGCAGAGCGACGCCCACTCGCTGCTGCGCTTCGTCCGCGAACAGGCGCTGCGGATCGACCACCCGCATGTCCTCGCCCCGGCCAGCTGGGCCGCCGACGACGACAAGGTCCTGTTCACCATGGACCTGGTCGCCGGGGGCTCGCTCGTCCATCTGATCGCCGACTACGGCCCCCTGCCGCCCACGTTCGTCTGCACCCTCCTCGACCAGCTCCTCTCGGGCCTGGCCGCCGTACACGCCGAGGGCGTCGTCCACCGCGACATCAAGCCCGCCAACGTACTGCTCGAGGCGACCGGTACGGGCCGCCCCCGGCTACGGCTGTCCGACTTCGGTATCGCCATGCGGCTGGGCGAGCCCCGGCTGACGGAGACCGACTACGTGGTGGGCACCCCTGGTTACTTTGCCCCCGAGCAGATGCTGGGCGCGGACCCGGACTTCCCCTCCGACCTGTTCGCCGTGGGTCTGGTCGCCCTCTATCTCCTGGAGGGCGCAAAACCGGACGCCAAGGCCCTCATCGAGTACTTCACGGAACACGGCACGCCCACTGCTCCACAGGGCATACCCGAGCCGCTCTGGCAGGTCGTGGCCACGCTGCTGCAGCCGGACCCGCAGGCGCGGTTCCGCACCGCCACCGGCGCGCGCAAGGCCCTCGCCCAGGCCGCCGAACTCCTGCCCGAGCCCGGCCCCGACGACGAGCTGATCGAGATCTTCGACCAACTCGGCCCCCTGCCACAGGGCTTCGCCCCGACCGGCCCCCTCAAACGGTCCCCCGACGTGACCACGAGCGGCGGCCGCACCGGCGCGGCGACGGGCACCGGCGCGGAGAGCGGGCCGGCCACCGGCGCCGGACGCGGCGAGCCGGACGCCATGCACAGCGGCACACACACGGGCACCCACACCGGCCCAGGCTCAGCGCGCCGATACGACCCGTACCGCGAACCCCACTCGGAGGGCACACCTACCGGCGCGACCGGCGGCACGCACACGGGGCCGGGGCTCAGTCCGATGCCGGGTTCGCTGCCGGGTCCCTGGCCCGGTCCGATGCCGGATCCCGAGCCGAACCCGGGAAACGTTTCCCCATCCGCCGGACCAGGCACGGGCGTCATACCGTCCAGGCCGGCCGGCGCCCCGGCGCCCGCAAGCCCCGGCACCGGTGCCGAGCCGCCCTGGCAGCCCTCCGGAGCCGACTCCGCAGCAAGCCGGCCCTCGATGCCGGACGGCACCAGCCCCTCCGACCAGGCGCAGCGGGCCCACCCAGGTCAACCGGGCCACCACCCGACTCACCCCGCACAGCCTGCACAGCCTGCACAGCCTGCACAGCGCAACGGCATCCCGCCCCGGCCGGACACCGCGCCGCCGCGCCCCACTCACCCGCCGGCAGCGATCCCGCCCCAACCGTCCAGCATGTCGGACACGGGCAGCTTCCACCTGCCCCCGCCCCAGCTCACCGCCCCCTCGGCATCACCCCAGCACCGGCCGGAGCGGCCCTCCACTCCCCCCACGGCCTCCCCGCTCCCGACGCCGGCCGCGGTCCACGTACCGCCGCCCTTCGAAGTCCCGTCCTTCGCAGGACAGGACTTCGAAGCCCCGCCGTTCGAGCCCACGCCCGTACTGTCCTACCGGCCCCACACGCCCCGGACCGCCACGCAGACTCAGATACAGACGCAGACCCCGACTCCCGTTCCCGCTCCCGCTCCCGCTCCGACACGGCGCCAGGACGCGTACACCTCGTCTCCTTCGTACGCCGCACGGTCCCCGCAGGCTCCGGCCTCCCCACAGGCGGTGCCACAGCACCGCGCCCGACGACGCCGGCGTCGCCCGGGGCCGTCCGCGAAGGTGGCGATACCGGTCCTGTTCCTCGCCGTCGCCTGCTATGCCGTGGGTTTCTGGGCCCTGTTCCGCATCTGAGCTATGCGCGGCCGGCCCGGCGCCGGGCGACCACCGTCCACAGCGCGAGCCCCAGCAACAGCACGCTGCCCGCCCCGATCCCGCTCACCGCGACCACCCGCATAGCGGCGGCGTCACCATGGCCACCACCCCCGCCGTTCCCCGCGGTGACGCTCTCGTCCGCTCCCGTGACGCCCGCCCACCCGGCGGCAGCCTCCCGGTCCTGGTCCGTGACCGCGAACGTGTCCCGGGGCACGGACTGCCCCAGGTACGCGGGCGCGTCCTGCGCCGTACCGGTCACCTGCACCCGCAGCGTCAGCCCGTACGGCCCCGGGCCGAATCCTTCCGTCAGCTGCTCGCCGAGATGGACGACGAGGTAGTACGAGCCGGCGAACCGCATCCCGCTCGCGCGGTCGCCGGCGCCGAAGCGGTTGGCGTACGCGACCGGTGGCAGCGGATCGAGGGCGGCCGAGGTCTGGCGGCCGTCGTAGAGGAGGCCCTTGTCGTCGACGTACCCGCGCGCGGGGTTGTAGAGCGACATCACGAGCGCGGAGCTGACGTACCGGCCCCCACCGTTGGAACCGGCGCCGGAACTGCCCAGTTCGGCAACCGCGTTCAGCTGCTGCCCCCAGTCGACCGGCACCCGGTAGAACAGCGTCTGACCGGGCGTGATGTCGTCCCGCCAGACGCCTGTGCCCACCGGGGCGGCCGTGGCGAATCCAGCGCCGCCCGCGCGGCGGACCGCGTCGCCGGTGAGGGGGTCGGGCGACGCGGAGTTCCACGACTCGGGGGACTCGGGCGCGACAGTCGAACTCTTGTTCACAAGGCCCGGCTCCGACACGTACGTCAGCTCCAGGTCCCAGTCATCGGACGACGAGCCCGGCGAGTCGATGCGCTCCACGACGACGTAGTACGTACCGGCGCTCCGGCATGCCGTCGTCTCCCCGTCGGTCACCCGCGACGCCCAGGCGGCGACGGGATGCGGGCTGCGGGAGGGCCCGAAGCGTGTGCTGTCGTAGGAGCAGGAACGGGCGTCGCTGTCCTCTACGGACACCTTGACGCCGTCGGTGGAGGACACCGTCGCGCCCTGCCGGGGGACGGCGGTGGCGGAGACGTACGCGTTCGACGTGGCGTCCAGTGCCAGCCGGAAGTAGAGCCGTCCGTTGACGGGGAGGGCGCTCCGGTAGACCCCGCCGGGCTCCAGCCCGACGGCGTCCGTGGTGCTCGCGGCCCCCTCCACGGTCCGGGCGCCCTTGGCGAAGTCATAGGTGTACGCATCCGGCGCGGCGACCGCCCCAACATCGTTGCCCGCGCCCATCACCACGCACACCACCGCCGCCACGACCCCGCCCCGCATCGTGCGCCGCCCCATCACGCGCCACCCCTCGCCCTGTCCCGCCGCCCGAACCGTCCGCCGACCCCGCTCCGCCGGGCACCGTCTCTGCCCGAACCGCCGCTCATCCTGCCCCTCCGGCCGCCCCGCCACCGCACAATTCGCACGAACGCCCGGTACAGCTGCCCTTGCGGCATTTCGATTTGCCCCAGCAAGGGTTTCCTTCACGACCGCGAACTACCCACCGTCCCCCGAGCCCATCCCGACGCGACGCCGCGGACAACACAAAACCCCGACCGCGTCGGCGGCCGGGGTCTGTTCACAGACTGCTGTCGATGCTCACGAACCCGTGGGCACGGAGTCGGTCGCCTCCGTCCACAGATCCTGCTCGGCGCGATCCGCCTGGATCTGGCGGTACACGAGGAGCCCGCCGATGGCGGCCAGTGCGACCAGGAGAAGCTTCTTCACCGTGCGACCTCGTCTTTCCTTGACGTAGGGGACCTCTGGCGCCCGACTATACCCTCCGGCCGAGACCGATCGGTGACCTACGCCGGTCGCCAACTCCCGCCCGGAGCACCGCAGTAGAAGCGGACGACACCGCTCCGATCGGAGGGTGATCAGATCTCCACGTACCGTTATTTTTCACCGCACTCCACCCCGACCCCCACATTTCCCTCCTTTCTCTCCCTCTTGCACCCATCCGAGTGGTGTTCATCGGAAGATCGACGCGCCATGGGCGTAGGTCCACCACTTCGCGGCCGCCATACACATCATGAGGAAAGTACGCAAATCGCCCAACCCGAAAGTGAGGGGCCATGGCCCAGAACAAGGTCATGAAGCTGTGGACCGCCATCGTCACCGCCTTCCTGGCGCTGTGCACGACCCTCGGTCTGATCACGACGACCGCCGGCGCGGCGGTAGCCGAGAGCCGCGCGGCGCGCAACTGCACCGCACCAGCAGCGCTGCCCGCGACAGCCGACTGGGCCTGGTCCTACGCCCGGTCCCTGCCCCCCACGATGAAACAGCGCATCGGAGCCGAGGCCCACGGCTCCTCTCCGAGCTGCCGACACCGCTCACCCGCCGACACGGACACGGAAGCCGGCCCGGAGACAGCCCCGGACGCGGAGACGGCGGCACAGCCGCTTTCCTGACCCCTCGCGCGATCCCCCGCCCCCCTCCCCCTGTAGCGGCGAACTTGCGTACGAAGCCACACGGAGAAGCACCAGAACCAACACACCAGGACAAACGAAAGACCCCCAACCATCACTGGCTGGGGGTCTTTTCACTGTGGGGCTAACAGGATTTGAACCTGTGGCCTCATCCTTATCAGGGATGCGCTCTAACCAACTGAGCTATAGCCCCGCCGCGCTCTGCGGTGTATGTCCCGCGCGCTGACCTCTGAAGATTAGCGCACGACGCGGCCAGTCCCAAAATCGATAGCCGGGCGACGTTTGGGGCAGGCCCTCACCCGCGGCTTACCCGCACTTCACCGGCACTTCACCAGCTCACTCGTCCTCGGCAAGCGTCAGCTCGATGCCGCCCACGAAGCCCGCTGAGAGGTTGTAGATGAACGCGCCGAGTGTCGCCAGCGCCGTCGCGAGGACGACGTCGATGACCGCGATGACCGACGTGAACATCAGGACGTGGGGGAGCGACAGGAAGGACTGGAGGTCGAAGCCGTTCGACTCGTTCGAACCGGTGGCCTCCGAGATCGTGCCGCCGACCGTCGAGAAGACGCCCATCGCGTCCATGACCATCCACAGGACCACCGCCGCCACGATCGTGCAGATGCCCAGCGCGATCGACAGCAGGAAGCTGACCTTCATGACCGACCACGGGTCCGCCTTGGACACGCGCAGACGTGCCTTGCGCGTGCGGGGCAGCGTGGTCGCCCCCGTGCGCGGGCGCCGTACGGCGCCGCCCGCCTGAGCGGGCGCCGGCACCGAGGCCGCGGCGCCCGCGGCAGGGGCCGACGGGTAGGCCTGCGGCGGGTGATAGGGCCCCGCGTGCTGCTGCGGCTGCCGCTCGCCGGGCAACGGCGATGCCTGCGGCGGCGCGGCGGCACTCTGGGCGGCGGGGCCCGCGCCGGTCCCGTACTGCTGGGTCTGCGGACCTCTGGCGTCCGTCACAGTTCCCCCCTGGGATCCATGTGTGTCGGTCGGGCGCTTGCCGCTCGTACGCGGCTTGATGGCCTGCAGGTTGGTCGTGTGCGGATCTGTCGCGTTATGCGCGTCCCTCGCACCCTGCCCATCGGTCGCCCGCGCGGCGGAGCCACGACCGCCGCCGTCATTGCCCGTACCGGTCGAGGGACCGGACGAACTGCCGGACGAACCGGCGTCCGTGGCTCCGCTCACGTTGACTCACTCCTCGCGCTACTCCGACGAGGACTGATCGCCCTCGTCCGTGCCGATGCTCGCGGCACCCTCGGCCGGCTCGTCCACGGCGTCGTCGCCGTCGACCTCCTCGGCCTCACGTCCCGCCTCGGCGTTACGTGCGATGCCGACAACGGCATCGCGCTTGCCCAGGTTGATCAGTTGGACGCCCATGGTGTCACGGCCCGTCTCCCTGACCTCATTGACCCGCGTCCGGATCACGCCGCCGGAGAGCGTGATGGCGAGGATCTCGTCGGTCTCCTCGACCACCAGCGCGCCGACGAGGGATCCGCGGTCCTCGACGATCTTGGCGGCCTTGATACCGAGGCCGCCGCGCCCCTGGACGCGGTACTCGTCGACGGCGGTCCGCTTCGCGTAACCGCCGTCGGTAGCAGTGAACACGAACGTACCGGGTCGAACAACATTCATCGAGAGCAGCTGGTCTCCCTCACGGAAGCTCATGCCCTTGACACCCGAGGTGGCCCGGCCCATCGGACGCAGAGCGTCGTCAGTCGCCGTGAACCTGATCGACTGTGCCTTCCTGCTGATCAACAGCAGATCATCCTCGGACGAAACGAGTTCGGCTCCGATCAGTTCGTCGTCGGAACCGTCCTCCGTCTCACGGAGGTTGATCGCGATGACACCGCCCGAACGCGGGGAATCGTAATCCTTCAGAGGCGTCTTCTTCACCAGACCGCCCTTGGTGGCCAGCACCAGGTAGGGCGCCGCCTCGTAGTCGCGGATCGCGAGGATCTCCGCGATCGCCTCGTCCGGCTGGAAGGCCAGCAGGTTGGCGACATGCTGCCCACGCGCGTCCCGCCCGGCGTCGGGCAGCTCGTACGCCTTCGCGCGGTAGACCCGGCCCTTGTTGGTGAAGAACAGCAGCCAATGGTGCGTGGTCGACACGAAGAAGTGGTCGACGATGTCGTCTTCCTTGAGCTTCGTGCCGCGTACGCCCTTGCCGCCGCGCTTCTGCGAGCGGTAGTCCTCCGTCTTGGTGCGCTTGACGTAGCCGCCGCGCGAGATGGTGACGACGATGTCCTCTTCGGCGATCAGGTCCTCGATGGACATGTCACCGTCGAACGGCACCAGCTTGGAACGCCGGTCGTCGCCGAACTTCTCGACGATCGCGGCGAGTTCCTCGCTGATGATGCCCCGCTGCCGCACGGGCGAGGCGAGGATCGCGTTGTACTCGCGGATCTTCGCCTGGAGTTCGTCGTGCTCGGCGACGATCTTCTGGCGCTCCAGAGCCGCCAGTCGGCGCAGCTGCATCTCGAGGATGGCGTTGGCCTGGATCTCGTCGATCTCCAGGAGGCCCATCAGGCCCTCGCGCGCGATCTCGACGGTGTCACTGCGCCTGATCAGCGCGATGACCTCGTCGATCGCGTCCAGGGCCTTCAGCAGGCCACGCAGGATGTGCGCGCGCTCCTCGGCCTTGCGCAGCCTGAACCGCGTACGCCGGACGATGACCTCGATCTGGTGCGTCACCCAGTGCCGGATGAACGCGTCCAGGGAGAGGGTGCGCGGGACGCCGTCGACGAGCGCCAGCATGTTCGCGCCGAAGTTCGTCTGCAGGTCGGTGTGCTTGTAGAGGTTGTTCAGCACGACCTTGGCGACCGCGTCCCGCTTCAGGACGATGACCAGGCGCTGCCCCGTACGGGACGACGTCTCGTCGCGGACGTCCGCGATGCCGCCGATCTTGCCGTCCTTGACCAGGTCGGCGATCTTCTGCGCGAGGTTGTCCGGGTTGACCTGGTAGGGGAGTTCGGTGACCACCAGGCACTGGCGGTTCTGGATCTCCTCGACGTCGACGACCGCGCGCATCGTGATGGAGCCACGACCGGTGCGGTACGCCTCCTCGATGCCCTTACGGCCCACCACCAGCGCGCCGCTGGGGAAGTCGGGGCCCTTGATGCGCTCGATCAGGGCGTCGAGCAGCTCCTCGTGGGAGGCCTCGGGGTTCTCCAGGTACCACTGGGCGCCGGCCGCGACCTCACGGAGGTTGTGCGGCGGGATGTTGGTCGCCATACCGACCGCGATGCCCGCCGAGCCGTTGATCAGCAGGTTCGGGAAGCGGGCCGGCAGAACCGTCGGCTCCTGGTTGCGGCCGTCGTAGTTGTCCGTGAAGTCGACGGTCTCCTCGTCGATGTCACGGACCATCTCCATGGACAGCGGCTTCAGCTTGCACTCGGTGTACCGCATCGCGGCGGCCGGGTCGTTGCCCGGGGAACCGAAGTTGCCGTTGGAGTCCACGAGCGGCATCCGCATCGACCACGGCTGCGCGAGACGGACCAGCGCGTCGTAGATCGAGGAGTCGCCGTGCGGGTGGTAGGTACCCATGACGTCGCCGACGACACGGGCGCACTTGTAGAAGCCCTTCTCGGGCCGGTAGCCGCCGTCGTACATGGCGTACAGGACGCGGCGGTGGACGGGCTTGAGACCGTCCCGTACGTCGGGCAGCGCGCGCGACACGATGACGGACATCGCGTAGTCGAGGTACGAGCGCTGCATCTCGGTCTCGAGCCCGACGGGCTCGACGCGCAGGGTGATCTCACCCTCTGCGGGAGTGCCGGGACCCGTGGGGGAAAGGGGTGTCTCGTCGGTCATTGCTGGTGAAGATCCTTTCTGACGCGGTCAGCTGAGACCGACTCAGATGTCGAGGAAGCGGACGTCCTTGGCATTGCGCTGGATGAACGCGCGGCGCGCCTCGACGTCCTCGCCCATCAGGACCGAGAACAGGTCGTCGGCCTGCGCGGCGTCGTCGAGCGTGACCTGACCGAGGACCCGGTGCTCCTGGTCCATCGTCGTGACACGCAGTTCCTCGGCGTTCATCTCGCCAAGGCCCTTGAAGCGCTGGATCGAGTCCTCACGGACCCGCTTGCCGCTCTGCCGGCCCAGCTCGATCAGCGCGTCGCGCTCGCGGTCCGAGTACGCGTACTCGAAGTCGTCCCTGCCCCACTTGATCTTGTACAGCGGGGGACGGGACAGGAACACGTGTCCGGCCTCGACCAACGGACGCATGAAGCGGAACAGGAAGGTCAGCAGCAGGGTGTTGATGTGCTGGCCGTCGACGTCGGCGTCCGCCATCAGGATGATCTTGTGATAGCGCAGCTTCTCGATGTCGAAGTCCTCGTGGACCCCGGTACCGAAGGCCGAGATCAGCGCCTGGATCTCCTGGTTCTGCAGAATCTTGTCGATCCGCGCCTTCTCGACGTTCAGGATCTTGCCGCGGATCGGGAGGATCGCCTGGTACTGCGGGTTACGGCCGGACTTGGCCGAACCACCGGCGGAGTCACCCTCGACGATGAAGATCTCGCACTTGATGGGGTCGTTCGACTGGCAGTCGGACAGCTTGCCCGGCAGCGACGCCGTCTCCAGCAGACCCTTGCGACGCGTCAGGTCACGGGCCTTACGGGCCGCCACGCGCGCGGTGGCCGCCTGGATGCCCTTGCGGATGATGTCCGAGGCCTCGACCGGATTGCGGTCCAGCCAGTCGTTGAGGTGCTCGTAGACCGCCTTCTGTACGAAGGTCTTCGCCTCCGTGTTGCCCAGCTTGGTCTTCGTCTGACCCTCGAACTGCGGCTCGGCCAGCTTGACCGAGATGATCGCGGTCAGACCCTCACGGATGTCGTCGCCCGTGAGGTTGTCGTCCTTCTCACGAAGCAGCTTCTTGTCGCGCGCGTACTTGTTGATCAGCGAGGTCAGCGCGGCCCGGAAGCCCTCCTCGTGCGTACCGCCCTCATGCGTGTGGATGATGTTGGCGAAGGAGTACACACCCTCGGTGTAACCACTGTTCCACTGCATCGCGACCTCGAGGGACAGGCTCTTGTCCTTGTCCTCCGCCTCCAGGTCGATGACGGTCGGGTGCACCGCGTCTCCCTTGCGGGAGTTGAGGTACGTCACATAGTCGACGATGCCGCCCTCGTAGTGGTACGAGACGGTCCTGACCTCGTCCTTCTCGTCGGCACCCGCCTCGTCCGCGCCGATCGTGGCCTTCGCCACCTCACGCTCGTCCGTGAGGTTGATCGTCAGGCCCTTGTTGAGGAACGCCATCTCCTGGAAGCGCCGCGAGAGCGTCTCGAAGGAGTACTCGGTGGTCTCGAAGATGTCGCCGTCGGCCCAGAAGGTGACCGACGTGCCGTGCTCCGTCGTCGCCTCGTGCTGGGCCAGCGGAGCCGTCGGGACGCCCAGCTTGTAGTCCTGCGTCCAGCGGTAGCCGTCGGTCCTGACCTCTACCGCGACCCTGCTGGACAGGGCGTTCACGACGGAGACACCGACGCCGTGCAGACCGCCGGAGACCGCGTAGCCGCCGCCGCCGAACTTGCCGCCCGCGTGCAGCACGGTCAGCACGACCTCGAGGGCCGGTTTGCCCTCGGACGGGACGATGCCCACCGGGATGCCTCGGCCGTTGTCGATGACGCGCACGCCGCCGTCGGCGAGGATCGTCACGTCGATGGTGTCCGCGTGACCGGCCAGCGCCTCGTCGACGGAGTTGTCGACGACCTCCTGCACCAGGTGGTGCAGACCACGCTCACCGGTCGAGCCGATGTACATGCCGGGTCGCTTGCGGACCGCGTCCAGACCCTCGAGGACGGTGATGGCGTTGGCGTCGTACGCCGGCGCGGAGGCCTTGGCCGTACCGGCCGGGGCCTCGGTGGACGGGATGTTCTCGTTGGGGTTGCCGGAATCGGCCACGAAGCGCCCTTTCTGGCACAGCACTAGCCAAGCTCCCGGCAGGTGGCCGGAGCGGCTGCGGCGTGTTGCGTTGGTAAGCCTTAGTCAGCGGTGCACACCATTTCCCGGTGGTCCCCTCCAATGGGGCGGGATTGTCTCCAGTCTACCGGTAGCGCCGACGGTGATGGGGGTTTGCCGGTACCTGAGTCCGCATGTGCCGCCCTCAACCGGTCTCTCCCGAGTCCCCATATGCGGAGCGGGGCTCCAAGAGGCTTGGAGAGGCACTCAGCGCTTCCAGGTGTCAACCCTTGGCTACCGGGGAGTCACGTACGGATTCGCGGACGCGCGCACCGACGCACGCCCGCCCACGGCCCGCTTTCGATGTGACACACCTCACCCACGCGGAAATGCGGGGCCTCACCCGTAGGTGTCACCCGGACCCGTGCTCCCGGGCGCCCGCAACGGGCCGAACCGACGGGCCGGACCGGCGGGGCCGAGCACCTTGAGGAACCGCACCCTGCCCTGCCCCAGGTCCTCGTTCAGCCGCGCGACCAGCTGCGGCGCGAGCAGCCGCACATTCGTCGCCCACGCCGTGGAGTCGCAGCGCACGATCAGCACCCGCTCGTCCTCGTCGTACGACTCCGGCTCACAGTGCTTGGCCAGGTCCTCACCGACGATCTCCGGCCACCGGCCCATCACCCCGCCCACCGCGGCCGGCGCCTCCCACCCGCGCTCCGTCACCAACCGGTTGATCGCCGCACCGAGCGCCATGGGGTCACGCCTGTCACGCCCCGAGCCGGAACGCAGACCGCCCCCGCGCCGCGCCTGCCTCTTCTGCTGGGCTCCGTCCCCACGCGCGCGTGCCGCCTCTTTCGCCGCCCTGAGCGCCACCCGCGCGAGATCCACCCCGGAGGGCTCAGGGACCGGCAGGGGAGATTCAGGGGGCTTACCAGGGTTCTCCCCCGACGCGGACCGGTCGGCCGTCATGCGCGCTCCACCGTCCCGTCCGACACCGAAAACCGCGTTCCCGCCAGTACGTGCGGTACGTCGTCGTCGACCGCGGCCGTCACCAGCACCTGCTCCCCGGGCGCCACCAGCTCCGCCAGCCGCTCCCGGCGCCGGGTGTCCAGCTCCGCGAACACGTCGTCGAGCACCAGCACCGGCTCGTTGCCCTCGGCCCGCAGCAGGTCGTACGAGGCCAGCCGCAACGCCAGCGCGTACGACCACGACTCACCGTGGGACGCGTACCCCTTCGCGGGCAGCTGACCCAGCTTGAGATGCAGGTCGTCCCGGTGCGGGCCCACGAGGGTGACACCCCGTTCGATCTCCTGCTTGCGCACCTCGGCCAGGGCGCCCAGCAGCTGCTCGTACAGCTCCTCACGCGCGTGTGCCTCACCCGGCGCCGACGGCTTGTACTCCAGGGCCAGCGGACCACCGCCGGGCGCCAGTTGCTCGTACGCCTTGTCGGCCAGCGGCTGGATCGCGGCGATCAGGTCGAGCCGCTGGGCCAGCAACTCGGCCCCCACGCTCGCGAGATGCTGGTCCCACACGTCGAGCGTCGAGAGGTCCATCGTGCGACCGCCGTGCCGCCGGGCCAGCGCTGCCGACTTCAGAAGTGTGTTGCGCTGCTTGAGGACCCGGTCGTAGTCGGAGCGCACGCCCGCCATGCGCGGGGAGCGCGCGGTGATCAGCTCGTCGAGGAACCGCCGCCGCTCACCCGGGTCGCCCTTCACCAGGGCGAGGTCCTCGGGCGCGAACAGCACCGTCCGGACGATCCCCAGCACGTCTCGGGGTCTGGCCTGCGACGACCTGTTGATGCGGGCACGGTTCGCGCGGCCGGGGTTCAGTTCCAGCTCGACCAGCTGCTGCCGCTCGCCCTGCTTGACCTGCGCCCGGATGATCGCCCGGTCGGCGCCCATGCGGACCAGGGGGGCGTCCGAGGAGACCCGGTGGCTGCCCAGTGTGGCGAGATAGCCGACCGCCTCGACGAGGTTGGTCTTGCCCTGCCCGTTGGGGCCCACGAACGCGGTGACGCCCGGTTCGAGCGGGACCTCGACCCGGGCGTACGAGCGGAAGTCGGCCAGCGACAGATGCGTGACGTGCATGGTCGTCGCCGACCTCCCCCGGACTTGTGGACCGCTGAGCGGCCCTGTGGATTACTTCGCCTCGACCGCGTGGCCGCCGAACTGGTTGCGCAGCGCCGCGATCATCTTCATTTGCGGGGAGTCGTCCTGCCGGGACGCGAACCGCGCGAACAGCGACGCGGTGATCGCGGGCAGCGGAACGGAGTGGTCGATCGCGGCCTCCACGGTCCAGCGGCCCTCCCCGGAGTCCTGCGCGAACCCGCGCAGCCGTTCCAGGTGCTCGTCCTCGTCGAGGGCGTTGACCGCCAGGTCGAGCAGCCAGGAACGGATGACGGTGCCCTCCTGCCAGGACCGGAAGACCTCCCGTACGTCCGTGACGGAGTCGACCTTCTCCAGCAGCTCCCAGCCCTCGGCGTAGGCCTGCATCATGGCGTACTCGATGCCGTTGTGGACCATCTTCGAGAAGCCGGCTCCACCTTCGCTATGTGTTCGGCGTCGCCGCCGTACATCAGCGCGTAGCCGTTCTCCAGGCCCCAGACGCCACCGGAGACACCGCAGTCGACGAAGCCGATGCCCTTGGCCGCCAGTTGCTCGGCGTGCTTCTCGTCGTCTGTCCAGCGCGAGTTGCCGCCGTCCACGACGACGTCGCCGGGCTCCAGGAGCTCGGCGAGCTCGTCGACGGTGGACTGGGTCGGGGCGCCGGCCGGGACCATCACCCACACCACACGCGGAGCGCTGAGCCCGTCCACAAGCTCCTTGAGGCTGTGGACATCGGCGACGTCCGGGTTGCGGTCGTATCCGATGACGGTGAGACCTGCGCGGCGTATCCGCTCGCGCATGTTGCCGCCCATCTTGCCGAGGCCGACGAGACCGAGCTCCATCAGTTGTTCCTTAGGTTGCGACGTGGCATGGGGGCACTCCTGTTGCTCGTGCCCACGTCCGAGCCTAAACCCGGACGCTCATGCACATCTGTGGGCATACGCGCTCAGACGTATGCCCCCCACCTGCGGTGTTTCGGCGGAGACGCTCAGCTGTTCGAAAAAAGTCAGACAGCTCGCATCGCTCAGCCGCTGAGGCGGACCGGCATGATCAGGTACTTGTACGCCTCGTCCGCCTCGGCGTCCATGGCCGGCTTGCCGCTGAGCAGCGCGGGCTTCGTGGACGTCGTGAAGGAGAGCTGGGCCACCGGGGAGTCGATCGCGCTCAGGCCGTCCAGCAGGAACGTCGGGTTGAAGGCGATCGAGACGTCGTCGCCCTCCAAGTGGGCGTCGACCCTCTCCACAGCCTGTGCGTCGTCGCTGGAACCGGCTTCCAGGATCAGCACACCCTGCTCGAAGCTGAGCCGCACCGGGGTGTTGCGCTCGGCCACCAGGGCCACACGCTTGACGGCCTCCACGAAGGGGGCGGTCTCGATCACGGCGATGGAGTTGAACTCCGTCGGGAAGAGCGAGCGGTACTTCGGGAGGTCGCCCTCCAGCAGCCGCGTCGTCGTGCGACGGCCGGCGCCCTCGAAACCGATGAGGCCCTCGCCCGCGCCCGAACCGGACAGCGCCAGGATCACGCTGTCGCCGCTCGTGAGCGCCTTGGCGGTGTCCAGGAGCGTCTTGGCGGGCACCAGGGCCACCGCGGACGCGTCCGGGTTCTCCGGCTTCCACAGGAACTCGCGGACCGCGAAGCGATAGCGGTCGGTGGACGCCAGCGTCACCGTGTCGCCCTCGATCTCGATGCGCACACCGGTGAGGACGGGCAGCGTGTCGTCACGGCCTGCCGCGATGGCCACCTGGGCGGCGGCGGACGCGAAGACCTCACCGGGCACCGTGCCGGTCGCGGTCGGCATCTGCGGCAGCGCCGGGTACTCCTCCACAGGCAGGGTGTGGAGGGTGAAGCGGGAGGAGCCGCACACCACCGTCGCCCGTACACCGTCTGTGGAAATCTCCACCGGTCGGTTGGGCAGGGCGCGGCAGATGTCGGCGAGGAGCCGGCCGGACACCAGGACCGTGCCCACCTCCTCGACCTCGGCCTCCACCGAGACCCGCGCGGAGACCTCGTAGTCGAAGCTCGACAGGCTCAGCTGGCCTTCCTCGGCCTTCAGCAGGAGGCCGGCGAGGACAGGGGCCGGTGGACGGGCCGGGAGGCTGCGCGCCGCCCAGGCAACTGCCTCCGCGAGTACGTCGCGTTCCACCCGGATCTTCACTGTTGCCGCCTCCTGCTGTTGCCGGCGCTTCTCGGCCTGCCTGGCTTCGTCGTCTGTCTGGTGTCGTCGGTCCCCGTGCTGGGAAGGACACCGGGAACAGTCTGACGCACGGCACTGACAGTAGGTGCCTGTCGGGGTCAAGTCGTGACGAGGGGCGGTCGGGCTCCCGAGAGCGAGTTGTGCACAGGACCCACTTCGAAACGGATTCCCAGCTCTCTCTAGTTGTCAGTAGTAGTAGGGGCTGTGGATACCGTGGATAACCCCGTTTTCGCAGCTCAGGCCGCAAATTTTGTCCACCGACCCTGTGGGCGGAGCCGGTGGATAACACGGCCTCTCTGTGGAGAACAGAAAGTTCTGCACACCCCGTGCACAGGTGGGGGCTAGTTCTCCCCAGGGCCGTCCCCAGCTTTACCCAGCTTTCCCACAGCCCAACCAGACCCCTTGGTGTGACGCCTTTCACTCGACCCGGTGAGGAGGCGCGTTGGGTTGCCGAACAGTGGACAGAGGTGTGGAGAAGCCGGTGATCGCTGGGGACAACGGGTCCCAGCCTGTGGGCCATCGGTGGACAACTCCGTGCACAGCCTGTGGATCATTTCTTTGTCCACAGCCTGTGGAGATCTTTTGTCCACCGATCCACAGCCACCTGACCTGGTCTGATGATCTATCACCAGCTCGGCCTGTGGACACAGTCTGGACAACTTCCCGGTCCCCAGGGTGTGGACGCGAGAAAGTCACCAAATCTGTGGAGGGTGGCCGTAACCTCACCCGCATTCGAACAGTGGGTTGCGGCCCGGCAACGGTCGACGCGTGCCGGAGAACGGCGAAGGCGCCCTCGGGACTCGTCCCGGGGCGCCTTCCGTGCCGTAACTCGGCTGCTGTCAGCCGTTCTTGATGCGGTTGGTCAGCTCGGTGACCTGGTTGTAGATGGAGCGGCGCTCGGCCATCAGCGCGCGGATCTTGCGGTCGGCGTGCATGACGGTGGTGTGGTCGCGGCCGCCGAACTGCGCACCGATCTTGGGCAACGAGAGGTCCGTGAGCTCCCGGCACAGGTACATGGCGATCTGGCGGGCCGTGACCAGCTGGCGGCCGCGTGAGCTGCCGCACAGGTCCTCGACCGTGAGGCCGAAGTAGTCGGCGGTCGCCGCCATGATGGCCGGCGCGGTGATCTCGGGGGTCGAGTCCTCGCCGCCCGGGATCAGGTCCTTGAGGACGATCTCCGTGAGGCCGAGGTCCACCGGCTGCCGGTTGAGCGACGCGAACGCCGTCACCCGGATCAGCGCCCCCTCCAGCTCGCGGATGTTGCGCGAGATGCGGGAGGCGATGAACTCGAGGACCTCCGGCGGGGCGTTGAGCTGCTCCTGGACCGCCTTCTTACGGAGGATGGCGATACGCGTCTCCAGCTCGGGCGGCTGGACGTCGGTGATCAGGCCCCACTCGAAACGGTTCCGCAGCCGGTCCTCCAGCGTGACCAGCTGCTTCGGCGGCCGGTCGCTGGACAGCACGATCTGCTTGTTGGCGTTGTGGAGCGTGTTGAAGGTGTGGAAGAACTCCTCCTGCGTCGACTCCTTGTCCGCGAGGAACTGGATGTCGTCGACGAGCAGGATGTCCATCTCGCGGTAGCGCTTGCGGAAGCTGTCGCCCTTGCCGTCGCGGATGGAGTTGATGAACTCGTTGGTGAACTCCTCCGAGCTCACGTACCGCACGCGCGTGCCGGGGTAGAGGCTGCGCGCGTAGTGCCCGATCGCATGCAGCAGGTGGGTCTTGCCGAGGCCCGACTCCCCGTAGATGAAGAGCGGGTTGTACGCCTTCGCGGGTGCCTCGGCGACAGCGACGGCGGCGGCGTGGGCGAAACGGTTCGACGCTCCGATGACGAAGGTGTCGAACAGGTATTTGGGGTTCAGGCGTGCCGTGGGTTCGCCGGGACCAGGTGCCGGGGTCTGCCTCGACGCCGGCGAGCCGGGTGAGCCGCCGCCGGGACGTACGGCGCCCCCGGGGCCGCCGCGGTGTCCGTGGCCGCCCGCCGAGGAGGAATCCGAAAGGTCGCGGCGGCCGTCGCGCTGCTCGTACTCCGCGCGCTGCTGTCCGTAGTCGCCGCGCTGCTGTTCGTAGTCCGAGCGCGGCTGCTCGTACTCGGAGCGCTGCTGCTCGTACGGCGAACGCTCGCGCGGTGGCTGCGGGCGGTAGTCCGAGGACGGCGACGCGTACGGGTCGCGCTCCGGGAAGCCGAGGCGGGGCTGCTGCCAGCCGTAGTCGTCCTGGGTCGGCCGGGGCCAGGCGCCGGGCTCGGGGCGCTGGTACTCGGAGGGGTAGGCGGGGCGGGCGGTCGGGAGCTGGTCCGTGTGGGAGGGCTGCTGGCCGTCGCGCGTCTGGGGGTGGTCGTCGGCGCGGTGGCGGCCGTACCCCTGGTACTGGTCGCGGGCCGGCGGGAGGTCGGGTTCCTCGTAGCGCGACTGCTGCGGGACGGAGGGGCCGGGCGGCATGGCCTCGCCGACGGAGTCGTCCACGGTGATGGCGATGCGGATCGGGCGGCCGCACTCGCGGCTGAGCGTTTCGCTGACGATCGGTGCGAGGCGGCCTTCGAGGACGCCTTTCGCGAATTCGTTCGGTACGGCGAGCAGTGCGGTGTCCGCGACCAGGGCCAGCGGCTGGCAGCGCCTGATCCAGCGCTCGTCCTTCACCTCGACGCCCTGTCCACGCCCCTCACCGAGGAGATGTTCCAGCACTCGTGGCCACACTGCGGCAAGATCGGCAGGTACGTCAGCCACAGGGCACGCTCTCTCACGGGGTCCCACGAACGTGTGGTTCTGGGACGTATCGGGATGTCTTCGGGTGGGACAGGCGGATGGGAGTCCGGCCACGGTAGTCAGGGCGACGGGTGCGGTTCAAGTTGTTGTCCCCAGCCTGTGGATAGTGTCTCGCCCTGGGCGCTGGTTTGACCGGATGGCGTAGCCCCGCGTACCGTGACCAGGTCGAGTTGTCGATGGCTGCTGCCGCCTGCCTCCGATGGGCATAGATCACGAACAGTGCTCCTACCAGGGCACCTTCCAGTGATCGAGCGGTGCACTCGGGCGTAAGCGAGCTACTCGTGGGCGCACGGTGACAGCCAAGACGGCACCCCGGTACCTACCGATTCTTTCTGGAGCCCCCGAGTGAGCAAGCGCACCTTCCAGCCGAACAACCGTCGCCGCGCGAAGACCCACGGCTTCCGCCTGCGGATGCGTACCCGTGCCGGTCGCGCGATTCTCGCGAACCGCCGTGGCAAGGGTCGCGCGAGCCTGTCCGCCTGATCCTGATCAGGTCATGACGTCGTGCTGCCTACCGAGCATCGGCTGAGGCGGCGCGAGGACTTCGCGACCGCGGTACGACGGGGTCGCCGGGCTGGTCGCCCGCTCCTCGTCGTCCATCTTCGTAGCGGTACCACGGACCCGCACGCGCCTGGGGAGAGCGCTCCCCCGACGCGTGCGGGTTTCGTTGTCAGCAAGGCAGTGGGCGGCGCGGTCGTCCGCACCAGGGTGAAGCGCCAGCTTCGCCATCTGATGCGCGACCGGGTCGCCGGGCTGCCCCCCGGTAGCCTGGTAGTCGTACGAGCGCTGCCCGGTGCGGGCGACGCCGACCATGCACAGCTGGCCCGAGACCTGGACGCCGCTCTGCAGCGGCTGCTGGGAGGGGGCGCGCGATGAAGTACCCGCTGCTGGCCCTGATCAAGCTGTACCAGTGGACGATCAGTCCGCTGCTCGGGCCTGTGTGCAAGTACTACCCGTCGTGCTCCCACTACGGCTATACGGCCATCGACCGGCACGGCGCGGTCAAGGGAACGGCACTCACCGGTTGGCGCATCCTGCGGTGCAATCCGTGGTCGCTGGGTGGTGTGGACCATGTTCCCCCGCGCAAGCGTCCGCGGTGGCACGAAATGCTGCGCAACACCTGGCGTGCACGCAAGGGCGGGACCTCCGCCGCCGGCGCGGCCATCGAGGGGCAGAACCCCCCGAGCCCGGCCGCCGAGACCCCGTCCCATGTCCAAGGAGCATGATTAGTGGACACGATTGCCAGCATTTTCAGCTTCATCACGACACCCGTTTCCTGGGTCATCGTCCAGTTCCACAGCGTGTACGGCGCGATCTTCGGCCCCGACACCGGCTGGGCCTGGGGCTTGTCCATCGTGTCCCTGGTGATCCTGATCCGCATCTGCCTGATCCCGCTCTTCGTGAAGCAGATCAAGGCGACCCGGGCCATGCAGACGCTGCAGCCCGAGATGAAGAAGATCCAGGAGCGCTTCAAGAACGACAAGCAGCGCCAGTCCGAAGAGATGATGAAGCTGTACAAGGAGACGGGCACCAACCCGCTCTCCTCGTGCCTTCCCATCCTGGCGCAGTCTCCGTTCTTCTTCGCCCTCTACCACGTGCTCAACGGCATCGCGTCGAACGAGCAGATCGGCGTCATCAACGGTGATCTGCTGGAGAGTGCGCAGAAGGCGCACATCTTCGGCGCTCCGCTGGCAGCGAAGTTCACCGAGAGCGCGGCGAAGGTGGAGGCGCTCGGCGCCTCGATCACCGACGTCCGCGTCGTCACCGCGATCATGATCGTCCTGATGTCGGCGTCGCAGTTCTACACGCAGCGCCAGCTGATGACGAAGAACGTCGACACCACGGTGAAGACACCGTTCATGCAGCAGCAGAAGATGCTGATGTACGTCTTCCCGGTCATGTTCGCCGTCTTCGGCATCAACTTCCCGGTCGGTGTCCTCGTCTACTGGCTGACCACCAACGTGTGGACCATGGGCCAGCAGATGTACGTCATCCGCAACAACCCGACTCCGGGAAGCAAGGCTCAGGCCGCCTACCTGGAGCGCCTCCTCAAGCACGTCACGCACCACGGCAAGACCCGCAGCCGCGGCGAGCGCGCCATCGTGAAAGCCATCGTCACCAAGGGCCGTGACCGCAACGAGTTCGAGCGCAAGTTCATCAACGGTCTGAACAAGGCAGGCCTGACGGCCCAGGCCGACGGCACGGTGACGACGGGCGTGAACCCGGAGGTCACCGAGACCGAGGACGGTACGCCCGCCACCGGTACCGCCAAGCGTCAGCAGCCCAAGCGCCAGAGCAAGTCCCAGCGTCAGTCGGGCGCCAAGCCCGCAGGCGGTTCCGAGCCGGACACCCCCACGACGTCGCTGATCAAGTCCGACGAGCCCGAGGACGCCAAGTCGGCCGGAGGGGCCGCCAAGCAGGCCGCCACCCAGCCCGGTCCCGGCACCCGCAGCAAGGCCCAGTCCGGACAGCGCAAGGGTCCGCAGCGTCCCAAGTCCCCGTCCAAGAAGTAAGAAGGAGTCCATCCCGTGACGGAAGGCACCACCACCTCCGCCGCAGCAGAGGGTGTCGACACCCTGTCCCGCCTGGAGCAGGAGGGCGAGATCGCGGCGGACTACCTCGAGGGTCTGCTGGACATCGCCGACCTCGACGGCGACATCGACATGGACGTCGAGGCCGATCGCGCGGCTGTCTCGATCATCAGCGACGCGGGCAGCCGCGACCTGCAGAAGCTGGTCGGCCGGGACGGCGAGGTGCTGGAGGCCCTCCAGGAGCTCACGCGCCTTGCCGTGAACCGGGAGACCGGGGACCGCAGCCGCCTGATGCTCGACATCGCGGGCTACCGAGCCAAGAAGCGTGAGGAGCTCTCGGAACTGGGCGCCAAGGCCGCGGCCGAGGTCAAGAGTTCCGGCGAGCCCGTCAAGATGAAGCCGATGACCCCGTTCGAGCGCAAGGTCGTGCACGACGCGGTCAAGGCCGCCGGTCTGCGCAGCGAGTCCGAGGGCGAGGAGCCGCAGCGCTTCGTCGTCGTCCTTCCCGCCTGACCGGTACGTAGGTCCCTCGGCCCCGTCTGTTGCGCAGACGGGGCCGAACTTTGTCAGCCTGTAGTTCCCGGCAGCTGTTGGCCCCTGCTCCTCCCCCTGCGGTTCCTCGACAGCTCCAGTCCCTGATAGTCCTGGTGATCAGCGCCCAGTGCGCTCATGCGGTACGGAAGGACGGTTCCCCGTGACGGAAGCAGCGGAGCTCCCCCCGGCGCCCGAGCAGGCGCGTCAGGTGTTCGGCGATCGCTTCGCGGACGCGGTTCGGTACGCGGAACTGCTTGCCGAGGCGGGTGTGCAGCGCGGTCTGATCGGCCCGCGCGAAGTACCCCGCCTCTGGGAGCGGCACCTGTTGAACTGTGCGGTGCTCTCCGAGGTCGTGCCGGAGAACGTGACGGTGTGCGATGTCGGCTCGGGCGCGGGTCTGCCGGGTATTCCGCTGGCGCTGGTCCGGGAGGACCTGAAGATCACGCTGCTCGAACCCCTGCTGCGGCGGACCAATTTCCTCAGCGAAGTCGTGGAGCTGCTGGGCCTGGACCATGTGACGGTTATCCGTGGCCGCGCGGAAGAGGTCATGGGGACGCTCCAGCCGGTCCATGTGGTGACGGCCCGTGCCGTGGCCCCCCTGGACCGTCTGGCCACGTGGGGCATTCCTTTGCTGCGTCCTTACGGGGAGATGCTCGCCCTCAAGGGAGACACCGCGGAGGAGGAGCTGAAGGCTTCGGCCACCGCGCTGAGCAAGCTCGGGGCGGTGGGGACGTCCATCCTCCAGGTGGGTGAGGGCGTGGTGGACCCGCTGTCCACCGTCGTACGGGTCGAGGTAGGCGAGAGCCCTGGCGGAGTGCGGTTCGCGGCCAAGCGGGCCAAGGCTGCCCGGGTCGGACGGGCGCGGCGGCGGCGCTGATCGTCAGGTTCGTTGATCCGTCCTGACGAAGAGCCGTACTCCACACAAGCTGTCAAACCTACGCATCTCGGAGTGTCGCGCGGCCAGGTAGCTCACAGCTGGGCATCTTGTTTCACGTGAAACGTCGCTCACTGCTGCACGGCATCATCAGCCGCGGCCGGGCCGCGGCCGCTCCCCGCGACCGAAAGCCTCTCGGTTCACCCGCAGAGGTAACGGAGTTGTCCACAGAGGTGGATTTCTCCACAGAACACCAGGCCTCACTGGTTCACGACCCCGAAGGCATGGCAGGCTCTGTTCATTGCGAGCCTGAAGTCGAGGAGAGTGAATCCTTGCGGTCCAACGCCAACATCGCGGGACCGATGACCGATCCGGTCCCCGGTCCCCGAACCGAGTCGATCGGGGCGGATGTTTCACGTGAAACACCGCCCCCGATGGACGACACTCCCATCGGTCGTGCTGCCCAAATGGCGGTGGAGGCTCTGGGGCGGGCCGGCGAAGGCCTGCCACGGCCGGAGCGAACCCGTGTCATGGTGGTCGCCAACCAGAAGGGCGGAGTGGGGAAGACGACGACAACCGTCAACCTCGCCGCCTCGCTGGCCCTGCACGGGGCCCGCGTCCTGGTCGTGGACCTCGACCCTCAGGGCAACGCTTCCACGGCGCTGGGGATCGACCATCACGCCGATGTTCCTTCCATCTATGACGTGTTGATCGACAGCAGGCCACTCTCGGAAGTCGTTCAGCCGGTCCCCGACGTCGAGGGCCTCTTCTGTGCACCCGCCACCATCGATCTCGCCGGTGCGGAGATCGAGCTGGTGTCCCTGGTGGCACGAGAGAGCCGGCTTGAGCGCGCGATCCAGGCGTATGAGCAGCCTCTGGACTACATCCTCATCGACTGCCCACCCTCGCTGGGTCTGCTGACGGTCAACGCACTGGTCGCCGGTGCTGAGGTGCTCATTCCGATCCAGTGTGAGTACTACGCGCTGGAAGGTCTGGGACAGCTGTTGCGCAACGTCGATCTGGTGCGGGCGCACCTCAACCGCGACCTGCAGGTAACGACGATCCTGCTCACCATGTACGACGGCCGGACGCGCCTCGCGTCCCAGGTCGCGGACGAGGTGCGCAACCACTTCGGCGACGAGGTGCTGCGGACGAGCATTCCGCGCTCGGTCCGTATCTCGGAGGCACCGAGCTATGGACAGACGGTGCTCACTTACGATCCAGGATCGAGTGGGGCCCTGTCCTATCTTGAGGCGGCCCGAGAAATCGCGCTGAAGGGTGTCGGCGTCAGCTATGACGCGCAGCATGCCCACATCGGCGCACAGAGCGAACAGAGCATCGTGGAGGGTATCCAGTGAGCGAGCGACGGAGGGGGTTGGGCCGTGGTCTCGGCGCACTGATCCCAGCGGCACCGACCGGAGACAGGCCGACGCCACCGGCGATGGGAGGCACGGCCTCCACCTCACCGGCTGCGGTGCCGGTACTCACGGCGGAGCGTGGAGTGGCTGCGGCAAGGGTGGCTACGCTGCCCTCTGTTTCACGTGAAACAGAGGATGCGTACGCGAACGACTTCGGGGAGGTTCCGGCGCCTCCCATCGGAGCCCACTTCGCCGAGCTTCCCCTCGACTCCATCACGCCGAACCCCCGCCAGCCTCGTGACGTGTTCGACGAGGACGCGCTGGCGGAGCTGGTCACCTCCATCAAGGAGGTAGGTCTCCTCCAGCCCGTCGTCGTGCGGCAGGTGGGTCCGGCGAGCTACGAGCTCATCATGGGCGAGCGGCGCTGGCGGGCCTGCCGTGAAGCGGGCTTGGAGGCGATCCCCGCGATCGTGCGGGCCACGGACGACGACAAGCTTCTGCTGGACGCACTGCTGGAGAACCTCCACAGGTCTCAGCTGAACCCCCTGGAAGAGGCGGCGGCCTACGACCAGTTGCTCAAGGACTTCCACTGCACGCACGATCAGCTGGCGGACCGGATCGGTCGTTCCCGTCCGCAGGTCTCCAACACGTTGCGTCTGCTGAAGCTCTCGCCGGCGGTGCAGCGTCGTGTCGCCGCCGGAGTTCTCTCCGCTGGGCATGCCCGGGCGCTTCTGTCCGTGGACGATTCGGAGGAGCAGGACCGGCTGGCTCACCGGATCGTGGCCGAGGGGCTTTCGGTACGGGCCGTCGAGGAGATTGTCACCCTGATGGGCTCGCGGCCGAAGGCGGCTACAAGGACCAAGGGGCCGCGGGCCGGTGCCCTGGTGTCTCCGGCACTGAACGATCTCGCCGGCCGTCTCTCGGATCGCTTCGAGACGCGGGTGAAGGTCGACCTCGGGCAGAAGAAGGGCAAGATCACCGTCGAGTTCGCCTCGATGGAAGACCTCGAGCGCATCCTCAGCTCCCTCGCCCCGGGCGAGGGGCCGGTTCTTCAGAAGAGCCTTCTGGACGATGACTCCGAGGACTCGGAGGAGTGAGTCCTCGGCCGGCCGCGCGGTTTCCGCTCGATCGGCTGCCAGAGCGGGCCGTGTTCCGGTGGGTGCGGGAACACGGCCCGCTCTTTGCTTTCAGTCGGTGTCGATGCAATCGCTTCGTGGATACGATGCGTTCGGGAATGGCGCATCCACCTGGCAGCACCTCGGTATTGGGGAGGCGGGGGCCATGCGAACGGTGAGCCGCACCGGACTGGTGAGCGCGGGTCTGGGACTGGGCGCCGTCGGCGGGTTCGTCGGCAGTCTGCTCAGGGAACGGAGTGCTCTGACAGCCGCCCGCGACGCCGCGGGCGAAGGAAGCGAGGAACAGCGTTCATGGGGCGTCGGCTCGTACCGCTCACGCTGGACAACGTTCAGGACCTTCCCCAGCGCTGTCGCGCGTGTGTCTTCTGGGAACTGGATCCTGTCAGCGGGGAAGCCGCGGTAAAGGCGGGGACACCCGCGCTCGAGAAGGAAGCGTGGATCTCGGCAGTCCTGCTCGACTGGGGCTCCTGCGGCCGCGTCGTCTATGTCGACGACACTCCGGTGGGGTTCGTGCTCTACGCCCCTCCGGCCTACGTTCCCCGGTCCACGGCGTTCCCGACGAGCCCGGTCTCGCCGGACGCGGTCCAGTTGATGACCGCCTTCATCATGCCGGGCTACCAGGGACAGGGACTGGGGCGCGTGATGGTCCAGACGGTTGCCAAGGACCTTCTGCGCCGGGGGTTCAAGGCGATCGAGGCCTTCGGGGACGCCCGTTGGAAGGAGCCGGCTTGCGTCCTGCCCGCCGACCATCTGCTGGCCGTCGGCTTCAAGACGGTGCGTCCCCATCCCGTGCATCCCCGGCTTCGGCTGGAACTGCGAACGACGCTCTCCTGGAAGGAAGACGTGGAGTTGGCGCTCGACCGGCTGCTGGGAGCAGTGCAGAAGGAGCCGGCTCTCCGGCCGCTCTAGGGGTGGAAACAGAAGTGGGCCGACCCTTCCGGGCCGGCCCACTCGATGTTTCACGTGAAACATCGCCCACTGCGTCGACTAGTCGGTGAGGAAGTCCTCAAGGTCACGCACGATCGCGGCCTTCGGCTTGGCACCGACGATGGTCTTGGCGACCTCGCCACCCTGGTAGACGTTCAGGGTCGGGATGGACATCACGCCGTACTTCGCGGCAATACCCGGGTTCTCGTCGATGTTGAGCTTGACGACCTCGATCTTGTCGCCGTACTCGGCGGCGATCGCCTCGAGCGAGGGCGCGATCTGGCGGCACGGTCCGCACCAGGCGGCCCAGAAGTCCACCAGGACGGGCTTGTCGTTCTTGAGGACGTCCTCGTCGAAGGAATCGTCGGTCACGTTCTTCAGGGTGCCGGCCACAGAGGGCTCCTTAACTCGATGCTGCGGTGGGGCGGATGGGGGTCAGACAGAGGTCTTCTCGGGCTCGGCCTGCTCCTCGTGGTCCGCCAGGGCGGCGAGGAAGCGCTCGGCGTCCAAGGCCGAGGCGCAGCCGGTGCCGGAGGCAGTGATCGCCTGCCGGTAGGTGTGGTCGACCACATCGCCGGCGCCGAAGACACCGCTCAGGTTGGTCCGGGTCGAGGGCGCGTCGACCTTCAGGTAGCCCTCTTCGTCGAGGTCCAGCTGACCCTTGAAGAGCTCGGTGCGCGGGTCGTGGCCGACCGCGATGAAGAGGCCCGTCACGGCCAGGTCGGACAGTTCGCCGGTCTGGAGGTTGCGCAGCTTCAGTCCGGAGAGCTTCGGGTCGCCCTGGATCTCGGCGACCTCGCTGTCCCAGATGAACTTGATCTTCGGGTCGGCGAAGGCGCGCTCCTGCATCGTCTTGGAGGCGCGCAGGGTGTCCCGGCGGTGGACGATCGTCACGGACTTGGCGAAGCGCGAGAGGAAGGTCGCTTCCTCCATCGCGGTGTCGCCACCGCCGATCACGGCGATGTCCTGGTCCTTGAAGAAGAAGCCGTCGCACGTCGCGCACCACGAGACGCCGCGCCCGGACAGGGCGTCCTCGTTCGGCAGGCCGAGCTTGCGGTGCTGCGAGCCGGTGGCGACGATGACGGCCTTTGCCTTGTGCACAGTGCCCGCGGTGTCCGTGACGGTCTTGATGTCACCCGTCAGGTCGACGGAGACGATGTCGTCCGCCACGAGCTCGGCCCCGAAGCGCTCGGACTGGGCGCGCATGTTGTCCATGAGGTCGGGGCCCATGATGCCGTCCTGGAAACCGGGGAAGTTCTCGACCTCGGTGGTGTTCATGAGCGCGCCACCGGCGGTCACGGCGCCTTCGAAGACCAGAGGCTTCAGCGACGCGCGTGCGGTATAGAGCGCCGCCGTATAGCCGGCGGGCCCTGAGCCGATGATGATCACGTTACGGACGTCGCTCACGGCGTGTTTCCTCGTTTCTGGACGGCTTCGTACGACCGGTGGGAGCCTCTCTCAGAACTCTCACCCCACCCAACGGATCCTACGGGGCGCGCATTCCCGCTGTGTCCGGGCCCACAGGGGCGCCACTGGGTACGGGACATCAAGGAGGCGGGAGCACGAAGCGCCGACGCTCAAGAACGCGCGTAGGACCGCGTCAGCAGAACGTGTGCCGGAGGAGTCGACGGCTGGTTCATACAGGCCGAGTCGACGACGTAGGCGGTAACTCGAGTCTTGTCACCCGCTGCGGGCAGCACCACGAGATATGCGTCTGTGCCCTCATAGGTGCCCTGCTTGACGCCGATGACGGATGTGTCGGCCCGGCCGATGCCCTCCATGACGCAGTCGGGGACCGACGTCTCAAGGCTCTTCACGAGACCGTCGTGCTCATTGGCCCTCGGCCCGCTGGAATGCGACGTGATGCCCGCGGAGGGCTCTCCACCGCGAGGACTCGTCGCCACGAATTTGCCCTCGAGGAGTTCGGCGACCTGGCTCTCGATCTTCTGCCCGGAGAACGTGCTCGCAGCCTCTGACTGCTTGTTGTCGTCTCCCAGTGAGGACACCAGCAGGGAGCTGATGCCCAGCGCAGCGGCGGTGAAGACGGTGCCCAGGACGATGATCCGGCGTCGTCCGCGTTGCGCGCCGTCTTTTCGTCCCGGCCCGGTGGCCGCGTGAGCGTGACCCGTGGGGCGGTTCGTATGCCGGTCGGTGGGCGTCGATGTTTCACGTGAAACATCGGCCACGGTCTCGTCGGCGGTCTCGATCGACACCGGAGCCTCGGCAGCAAGCGCGGCGTCGATACGGCTGGCGATGTCGTCGGGCATGTGTACAGGGCTCGGTAGGGAGTCGAAGAGGCCGCGGATCTCCTCCAGGGAGGCGTACACGCCGGCGCAGAGAACGCACTCGTTCAGATGCCGTCGTACGTCCCCGGTCCGGGACGGTGTGAGCAGGCCTTCGGTGAGGTCGGAGATCTCCGTGACGTCCGGGTGCCCGGCCGTGTCAGTCGTGGATGTCACGCTCGCCCACCTCCGCCCTTCACAGCCGCTGAATCGCTTGGCCCTGTATCCGTTGGTCCCGCTGCGGGTGGGACGGATGTCCCCTCCGCCCGGTTCCGTCCGTCGCTCGATTCCTTGCCGTCGCCGGATTTCTCCGGCCGCAGATGGGTGAGCAGCGGCAGCAGTCTGGCTCTGCCTCGGGCGCAGCGGCTCTTCACCGTCCCCGTGGGCACGTCGAGGACACGGGCGGCCTCCGCGACCGGGTAGCCCTGCATGTCCACGAGGACGAGGGCGGCGCGCTGGTCCGGGGGGAGAGTGCCGAGGGCCTCGATGAGCTGGCGGTGCAGGTCGTTGCGCTCGGCCGGGGCCGACGCCGATTCGTGCGGCTCGAGCAGTTGCTCCAGCCGTTCCGTGTCGTCGACCGGAGAGGTCTTCCGGGACGCGGCCTTGCGGGCGCGGTCCAGGCAGGCGTTCACCGTGATGCGGTGCAACCAGGTCGTGACGGCCGACTGGCCCCGGAAGGTGTGGGCGGCCCGGTAGGCGGAGACGAGGGCGTCCTGGACGGCGTCAGCGGCCTCCTCGCGGTCCCCCAGCGTGCGCAGGGCCACCGCCCAGAGGCGGTCACGGTGCCGACGCACGATCTCACCGAAGGCATCGGGGTCACCGTCGACATGGCGGGCGAGGAGGTCCTGATCGCTCACTCCGTCGAACGCGGTGCCTTCCGCCATGTGCCCCTTTCCCTTCGGTGGATCGTCAGCCGGTGAACTTCAGGTCCGTTATGGCCTGCTTGTAGCCTGCATCGCTGAACGAGTCACCAGCCGCGTACGGAAGAGCGGTGAACCAGACCAGCACGTACCGGCTCTTGACCGGCTTGGAGACAGTCACCTTCGCAGTGGTGCCCGTGGTCGTCACCGTACCGAGCTTCGTCATCGAGGTCAGAGGGACCGACGAACTCGGTGAATCCGTCGAGTACAGCGTGACCGTCGTGTGGTCGCCGCCGAAGAGGAGCCCTATCGAAGCGGCTGAGACCTCCTTGGCCGAACCGAAGTCGTAGACGATGCCCACACCGGGCTTGTACGCCGGGTTCATGTCCGGGCCGTCTTTGTAACTCGCGGTGCGCCAGTACGTCGAGCTGTCGCTGTCGTACGTATTGCCGACGTCTCCCGGGTGCTGGGCGCTGCCCTTGGCGACGTACTCCTCGGCACCCTGGATCTTCAACGCGGTGACCGGCTTGGCCTTGTCGGTGCCCTTGTGGTTGTCGTCCGGCGTCTGTGTCTGGTGGGTGTCCTCGGAGCCGCCGCCGTCCATGAGCGCGTCCGCGAGTTGCCAACTCCCCAGGCCCAGTGCGGCGATCAGCAACGCCGACACGGCCCACTTCAGCGCCTTGCCGGTACGGCTCTGCAGCGGAGGCGGCGGGGTGGGCAGGGGCTGCGTGGCGCCTGGGTGAGGTGCCTGACGGCCGTATGAGCCCTGCTGGTACGTCGTGCGCTGGTAGTCGGGCGGGGCGGTGAACACCGGCTCCGGCGGGCGGATGCGGGGCATCTCACCGATCGCCTTGACCAGTTCCTCGGGCGTCGTGCACGCGGACTCGTGGCGAGAGGCGGTGGCACCGTCGTTGGCGAGCGCGCGCATCGCCAGCTCGGACAGGCCGCGGTGGACTCCGGCCCGCACCTGGTCGGGCGGGATGAGACCGACACCCTTGGGCAGCCCGGACAGGCCGTACGCGTCGTTCTCGTAAGGCCAGCGCTGGGTGAGGGCGGCGTACAGCAGGGCGCCGATCGCCTCCGTGTCGGTGCGCTGCGGTGTGTCCGAAGTGATGCCGCGCAGCGCGGCGTTGACCGCGAGGCCGCGCACACGCCACTGGCCGGACGAGCTCCGCAGGATGGTGCCCGGGGTCAGGCGCAGATGCGCGAGACCCTCGCGGTGTGCGGCGGCCATGGCGGAGGAGATCTGACTGACCATCTGGTAGGCGTCGTGCGCCTCCAGCGGGCCGGCGGCCAGGAGCGCGGTCAGCTCCGTGGCGTCGGGCAGCCACTCGTGGACGACGTACACCAGGTCGTTCTCCTCGACGGCGTCGAGGACCTGCACGAAGCGGGGGTCGCCGAGCAGCGCGGAGGAGCGGGCCGCGGCCAGCACGGAACGCGCCCGTGAGTGCTCCGCGGGCAGGATGTGCACGCCGACGGCGCGACGAAGTTTCTCGTCGACCGCGCGCCAACTGCTGAATCCGTCCAGACGGGTGACGCACTCCTCCAGGCGGTAGCGCTTGGCGAGTTTGTGGCCGCTGTGCAGTTCGGGCGGTGAGGCCTTTCCGGGACTCTCGGTCCCGCCGCTCCCCTGTGCCTCGTCGTTCTCCGTGTCCCGCTCCCGGTTCTGGGCCACGCCGTCGGCCGTGGACTCGTCCGCCTGCGCGGTCAACGGCTCGTCGCCGCTGTTGGCTGCCACGTCGACGGCAGCCGTGCTACGTTCCGCCACCGTCGCTCCTGCCTCCCCATCCTGTGCGAGCTCTCCGACGCCAAACCCAATTGTGCCCACACTCCGTCGCTCTGCACGACACGCGGTGGGGGCCGATGGTTGTGCGCTTTCCTCGACTTACCGTCCCAGTCGCCCGCGCACCATACCCACCAACGAGTTCAGTTCTTCAATGCGCATACGGCGGGCGGCGACGTAGAAGACGACGAGCAGGACGGCACCGCCGCCGATCAGGGAGACGAACGAGCCGCCGACGCCCTGGCCCAGAGAGTGGCCGATGCCGTAGCAGGCGGCGCCGCTGAGCAGTGCGGCCGGTACCGAGGCGATGCCCAGCCGGGCGTAAGTCCGCAGGACGCGGGTGCCGTCGAGGTCGCCGTCCAGCCGCTTGCGCAGCCGGTTCCAGGCGACGCCGACGCCGATCGCGTACGCGAGGCCGTAGGAGGCGGCCATGCCGACCACGGCCCAGCGGGACGGGAGTACGAAAAAGCAGAGGGCGGAGGCCGTCGCGTTGACGGCGGCCACGATCACTGTGTTGTAGAAGGGCGTGCGGGTGTCCTCGTACGCGTAGAAGGCGCGCAGGACGACGTACTGCACGGAGTAGGGAATCAGGCCGAGGGCGAAGGCCATCAGCATGAAGCCCATGTTCGTGGCCTCGGCGGTGCCGGAGGAACCGAAGATCAGGGTGCACATCGGGATGCCGAGGGCCATGAAGCCGAAGGCGATGGGCACGATGGCGACGGCGGTGGTGCGCAGACCCTGGGAAATGTCGTCGCGGACCGCTCCGGCGTCGCCCTCATGGGCCGAGCGTGCCAGTCGCGGCAGCAGGGCGGCCATCAGGGAGACCGTGATGATGGCCTGGGGCAGGCCCCAGACGAGCTGGGCGTTGGCGTAGGCCGCGAAGCCGGTGCCTTCGATCTTCGGGTTGTCGCCGGCGGCGGCGGTGGCCAGCTGGGTGACGACGAGGGCGCCCGCCTGGTTGGCGAGGACGAACAGGACCGTCCACTTCGCGAGCATGGCGGCCTTGCCGAGGCCGTGTCCCCTCCAGTCGAAGCGCAGCCGCATCTTGAAGCCGGTCTCGCGCAGATAAGGGATCATCGCGAGGGCCTGGACGACGAGGCCGAGCAGCACACCGATTCCGAGAAGCCGCTGGCCCTCCGGCGGAATGGTGGTGACCGTCATGCCGGAGTCCGCCGCGCTGCCGTACACCCAGATGAACATGCCCAGGGTCACGATGATGACGACGTTGTTCAGGACCGGTGTCCACATCATCGCGCCGAACTTCCCGCGCGCGTTGAGGATCTGCCCCATCACGACGTGGATGCCCATGAAGAAGATCGTGGGCAGGAAGTAGCGGGTGAAGGTGACGGCGACCTCGTTGGCCGCCGGATTGTTGGCGATCTTCACCGACAGGGCGCGGACCAGCAGGGGAGCCGCGAAGACCGCGAGTGCGGTGAGCGCGCCGAGGGCCACCATGACGAGGGTGAGGAGGCGGTTGGCGAACGCCTCGCCGCCGTCGTCGTCCTCCTTCATGGCGCGCACGAGCTGCGGGACGAAGACGGAGTTGAGTCCTCCGCCCACGGTCAGGATGTAGATCATGGTGGGCAACTGATAGGCGACCTGGAAAGTGTCACCCAGCATGCCGATGCCGAGGGCCGACACGATCAGCGCCGAGCGGACGAAGCCGGTGAGGCGGGAGACCATCGTGCCCGCCGCCATGACGGCGCTCGACTTCAGGAGGCCCGCGGCCCGACCGCCCTTCTTGGGGGCCGCCGGTGCCGCTGGGGGTGCCGCTTTGGGGGAGAGCTGCATCGTGGCGTCGGACGCCGGCGCCTGGGGCGGTGGGACCGGGCCGTGGCCCGGAGCGGGAGAGGGGGATGGGCCGGGCACCGCCGGAGGCTCCACGGGCCCCTGTCCGCCGCCCTGCTGCTGGTCCCGGAAGAGATGGGCGAAGGCGTCCGGCTCGTGCCGCTGCTCGCCGGCCTGGGAGACCAGGGCGTCGACGCCCACGTACTGAGTCGTGCGAGGGTCGTCCCCGTACGGCAGGTATTGCGTGGCTCCGTCCGGCTCGGGGGCCGGGGTCTGGGCCCACACCTGCGGATCGGGGGCGTACGGCGACTGGGCGGGCTGTCCGTAGAGCGGGGCCTGCGGCCGATACGACCCGGGGGGCGGCGGGGGGTGCGCGGCGCGGTCGTAGAGCGCCTCGGCCACCGGGTCCTGGGCGGAGAGGTCCTGTCCCCGGTAGGGGTCCTGGGCGTAGGCGTCCTGGAGATACGCGTCGGCGGGTGGCTGCGCCGGCACCTGGCCGTGCTCGGGCGGCGGGCCCTCGGGGTAGCCCGAGTCGCCCGCGCCCTGGCCGCGGTCACCGTCGTACGGCGCGTTCATGGTTACCCCACCTCATCGTTCACCGGGCCCACCGGCACGACATCGCTCAACGGTCCACTCTCTCACCCGTCCCGGAGGGGCCGGCGCTATCCGGAGCGGTGTCCGGCGTCGGGTCACTCGGCTGCTCCGGGGCGTCTGCCCGCGACGCGGGGTCCGATTCCCCCTGCGGACGGCACTCGGGGCCGTCGTGGTTGCCGGGGTCGGCGTTCTCCTCCGTGGCCTCGTCCTCTTGCTCGTTGCCGGGCTCCTCGGCGCGCCGGGCGGCGGCGCGCTTGCGCTGGGTGTACATGCGCAGGCCGGCGAGTACGAGCAGCAGGAAGCCGCCGCCGATGACCAGCATCGCCATGGCGGTGAACTCGGTGACCCGTACCTCGAAGTACACCGCCTTTCCGTACTTCTGGCCGTCCTTCGTGTACAGCTGGGCGGTCACAGTGATCGGGCCATTGGCGTTGGACGACGTGGCGAACTTCACCGACTGGCTGTGTCCGCCGGAGACCGCGACGGACTGCTCCTGATAGTCGTCGTCGCCGATCTTGAGCCGGGTCGGGTTCCCCGAAGTGACCCGCAGTACGAGGTTGTCGACGGGCTGAACGAGGTTGTTCTGGACGGTCACCGGAATCGTGGCGCTGCCGCCGGACAGCTTCGTCTCGGACTTGTAGATCAGCTTGACCTGCCGGGTGAGGTTGCCAAGGTACGAGCTCACACCTCCGCGGAAACCCTTGGCCGCACTGGAACCGCGCCAGGACGTGGACATCTCCCGGTTGATGGCCCGTCCGAAGGGGGTCTCCACGCGGGTCTTGTCGGTCAGGATGATCTTGAACTTGTCGAGCGTCTCCTGCGTGGCCGCGATGTCCGTGAAGGCCGACTCAGGGAGCTGCTGATGCTTTAGCGCGGAGGGATACAAGGACGCCGACGGCACCTTGGTGTTGGCGCCCGGGTCCGGCTTGGTGTCAGCGGCCGCGGTGAGGTCCTGGGGCTGGGACCAGTTCGAGTTCTGGAGGTCGGTGATCGCCTCCGCCATCGTCTGGGCCTGGCTCGCGGACGGCATGCGCTGTGGGGCGACGACGACGGTGCGCTGCTTTTTGGTCTGGAGGGTGGCCGTGAGGCTCTGGGCGAGGAACTTCTGCACCGAGAGCGTGGAACTGCCCGCATTCGTCATGTCGCCCTGGAAGGCCGTGGACAGTCGCATGTCCGCGACCACCGCCGTGGTGCCACCGCCGACGGGGCGGGCCGCGGAGGGCGTGTACGGCAGGTCGCCGGTCTCCTTGAGGCTGTCGCTGCGCACGATCACCTTGTCAGCGCCCGCCGAGGTGGCGATCTTGATGATCGACGGATCGACGGCACCGCTCGCAGGCCATGCGAAGTCGGTACTGGGCGTGGTGTGGAGGATCGTTGCCACCGTGCTGGCGGCGACGTCCGTGGCGCTCTTGAGATGGTTCAAGATGCCGGTGACGTTCTTGCCCTTGTGCGCGATGGAGGCGAGGTCGGGGTCGGCGAACGGGAGGGCGACGACCTCCTTGCCCACGACGGCGTCCTGGAGTTCGGCGAGCCAGTGCTTGGCGACCGCCTGACCTGTGCCGGGGGTGTTGGTGTCGTCCGCGTTGTGGATGCCGTAGCTGCCGGTCATCGCGTCGACGGAGGCCAGCAGATCGGGGTCGATCACCCACGTGATGTCGAGGTCCTTGCCCAGGGAGACCATCTGCTCCAGGCGACCGCCCGGGGAGATCTCCGCGGCGAGGTCCTCGTTGAGGAAGACAGGCGTCTGCAGCTCGCCGGGGCCGGTCTCCGCCGTCATGTGGACTGTGGAGATCAGCGGCCACAGGAAGGTCGTCCGCGTCCTCGTGTCCGCTTCCTCCGGCTGCCACGGCAGGAACGTCCGCTGGATCCCGAGCACCCGCTCGTACGGTACTGCGGCGGTCTCGCCGGACAGCGAGAGGCCAATCTGGTAGACGCCGTCCTGGCCGAGATCCAGCTTGTCGACCGGTACGGAGATGGTGAACGACTGGGCGACGCCCGGGGCGATCTTGGGGAACTTCTCGACGTAGTTGCCGCCGACTGCTGTGCCGTCGGCGCCTGATTCGTAGTCGGTGCGCGCGGCGACGTCGTCGATCCCTGAGCGGGTGGTCAGCCTCTGTCCCACGCGCAGGTCCACATGGGCGGCCGTGACAGCTTGCTTGCCCTTGTTCAGCACCGTGCCGGACACGGTCAGGGTGTCCCCGTCCGTGGGGGCGCTGGGGGTGAGGGAGTCGACGGAGACGACCACCTGGTCCGAGGCGGCGGCGTACGCGGGCTCTGAGGCGGGAAGCTGGAGCAGGCCGGCCAGTAGGGGCGCCCCCGCGAGCAGCACTCCGGCACGCCGGAACCACCGGCGCGCGGGAGAGGGAGTCAGCCCCGGGAAGTCTGCCGCCTCGGCCACGCGTTCGCCCGTCCCTAGTCGTCAGTGGTCGTCGGAATGTGCGTCCACGCATGGTAACGATGCGCGCTGAGGGGAAGTGCCGCGGACTGCTCCGCAAGATCGTGGAACACCGGTCGAGTGTCCTCTATGTGCGTGTATTGATGGAGGAGTCCCCGGCGGAATACGTGGACGTTTTATGGAGGCGCGGGTCGTCGCCAGGGCCACGTACCCTTTTCTGTTGTGCCGAACGCCAACGAAGACAATGCCAGTGACCTGAGTCAGGTGCAGCACCAGGCCGTGAGTGAGCTGCTGCGGGTGGCCCCGGTCGCCGACGACCTTGCCCGCCTCTTCCAGGGGGCCGGGTTCTCGCTCGCCCTGGTCGGCGGCTCCGTCCGGGACGCGCTGCTGGGCAGGCTCGGCAACGACCTGGACTTCACGACCGACGCCCGCCCCGAGGACGTACTGAAGATCGTCCGGCCCTGGGCGGATGCCGTGTGGGAGGTCGGGATCGCCTTCGGGACGGTGGGGGCACAGAAGGACGGCTTCCAGATCGAGGTGACGACGTATAGGTCGGAGGCGTACGACCGGACCTCACGCAAGCCCGAGGTGTCGTACGGCGACTCCATCGAGGAGGACCTCGTACGGCGCGACTTCACTGTGAACGCGATGGCCGTGGCGTTGCCGGAAAAGGTGTTCATCGATCCGCACGGTGGGCGTGTGGACCTGGCGAGGCGGGTACTGCGCACGCCGGGCACGCCTGAGGAGTCCTTCTCGGACGACCCGCTGCGGATGATGCGGGCCGCCCGGTTCGCCGCCCAGCTCGACTTCGAGGTGGCGCCCGAGGTCGTATCGGCCATGACCGACATGGCCGGGCGCATCGAGATCGTCTCGGCGGAGCGGGTACGGGACGAGCTGAACAAGCTGATCCTTTCCGTGCACCCGCGCAAGGGCCTGACCCTGCTGGTGGACACCGGCCTTGCCGACCATGTCCTGCCCGAGTTGCCGGCGCTGCGCCTGGAGCGTGACGAGCACCATCGGCACAAGGACGTCTATGAGCACACGTTGATCGTTCTGGAGCAGGCGATCGAGCTGGAGCAGAACGGTCCTGACCTCGTTCTGCGGCTGGCCGCGCTGCTGCACGACATCGGCAAGCCGCGCACGCGGCGCTTCGAGGAGGACGGGCGGGTCTCGTTCCACCACCATGAGGTGGTCGGGGCGAAGATGACCAAGAAGCGGATGGCGGCGCTCAAGTACTCCAACGATCTGGTGAAGGACGTGTCGCAGCTGGTTGAACTCCACCTGCGCTTCCATGGCTACGGCACCGGGGAATGGACCGACTCGGCGGTCCGCCGCTACGTCCGGGACGCGGGACCCCTCCTCGGCCACCTCCACAAGCTGACTCGCTCGGACTGCACCACGCGGAACAAGCGCAGGGCCACGGCACTCTCGCGGGCGTACGACGGCCTGGAGGAGCGCATCGCCGCCCTCCAGGAGCAGGAGGAACTGGACTCGATCCGCCCTGATCTCGACGGCAACCAGATCATGGAGATCCTGGGCGTCGGGCCCGGGCCGGCGATCGGGCAGGCGTACAAGTTCCTGCTGGAGTTGCGGCTGGAGAACGGGCCGATGGAGCAGGAGTCGGCAGTGGTGGCGCTCAAGGAGTGGTGGGCCGAGCAGGGCTGAGTGTGTTCCGGTGCGATGTTTCACGTGAAACATCGCACCGGAACACACAGAGAGGGCCGGTGTTTCACGTGAAACACCGGCCCTTTGTTGTGCGCGTGCTGTGCCCTGCTCAGACTTCCTTGAGGCAGAGCACGACATCGTGGCTGGCGCCCTGCTGGTAGTAGGAGATCGTCGCCTCCGTGACGGCTTTGCACTTGTCGGCGTCACTCGTGTTGTCGAACTTCTTGACGACCTTGTACTGGGCGTCACTGGAAGTGCAGTCGACCTCGTTGAGGTCGGCGTCCCTGTCCGTACCGTCGTTGTGCATACAGGCGCCCACGGACGTCGTCTCGGCGTCACTCTGGTTGAAGTACCACTTGCCCACGCCGACGGCTATCGCGACGACGATGAACACGCCTATGCGCAGCAGCTTCTTGCTGAAGGGTCTTCCCTGCGCGGGCGGCGGGACTGGGGCTCCCTGGAACGGAGCACCCTGATGCGGCGGGTACGGCTGCTGGGGCGCCGCCGACTGGATGGGTGCCGGGTTCTGGTCCTGCGGCGGCGGAGTCGTCACTCTGGGGTCCCCCTTGGATATGGGTGCGCTTGGCGTGAAGTAAGACGCCCGTAAGTTACCGGGACCCACCGGCAACTCTGTACCTCAAAGGGGCTCTGTGGCCTTCATGTGACGCTTACTGACGTTCAAAGCGGGCCATAGTCGCTGCAATCGCTCCGTAGATAACGGCGACCGTGACCAAGAGAGGCGCCGATCGGCCATCGGGAGGCAGCATCAGGGCCGCCACCGCTGCCGCGCCGACGAAGGCGACGTTGAACAGGACGTCGTAGAGGGAGAAGATCCGGCCGCGGAAGCCGTCGTCGACCAAGGACTGGACGATCGTGTCCGTGGCGATCTTCGATCCCTGGGTGACCAGGCCCAGCACGAACGCCGCGATCAGCATGGGCACCTCGGTGAACGACAGGCCGAGGCTGGGCACCAGGACCGCCGCCGCTGCGGCGCAGACCACGATCCAACCGCCTGGACCGAGTCGTCCGGCCGCAGCCGGTGTCACGACGGCCGCGACGAAGAAGCCCGCCCCGGAGATGCCCACGGCGAGGCCCAACAGGGCCAGCCCGTCGTCCGAGCCGTCCTCCGACCAGGCGTACCGGCAGAGCATCAGCACCATGACCGTCAGGGCGCCGTAGCAGAACCGCATCAGCGTCATCGCGGCCAACGACCGGGCAGCCTCCCGGCGCCCGGGCTCGGCCAGATGCCGCACACCTGCGGCCAGGCCGCGAGCGGTGCCGGTGAGAGCCGCCCCCAGTCGGGGCTGCACCAACTCGGTGTCGGGGCCGAGAAGCTCCGGGTCGAGGCGGAGGGAGGAGAGCGACGCGCAGAGATACAGGGCCGCGCCCAGGAGGACCACGGCGGCGTCGGAGCCGGAGGCCGCCAGTCGTACGACGAACGCGAGTCCGCCGCCCGCTGTGGCGGCGAGCGTGCCGGCTGTCGGGGAGAGCGAGTTGGCGATCACCAGGCGGTCGTCGTCAACCACTCGTGGCAAGGACGCCGAGAGCCCGGACAGGACGAAGCGGTTGACGGCGGTGACGCAGAGGGCGGATACGTAGAAGAGCCAGTCCGGTACGTGGCTCAGCATCAGGACGGCCGTCACGCATGCCAGCAGGGCGCGCAGCAGGTTGCCGTAGAGGAAGACCTGGCGGCGTCGCCAGCGGTCCAGCAGGACGCCCGCGAAAGGGCCGACCAGGGAGTACGGCAGAAGCAGGACAGCCATCGCGGAGGCGATCGCGGCCGGCGAGGTCTGCTTCTCCGGCGAGAAGACGACGTACGCGGCGAGCGCGACCTGATAGACACCGTCCGCGCCCTGGGACAGCAGCCGCACGACGAGCAGGCGCCGGAAGTTCCTCAGACGCAGGAGTACCCGCAGGTCACGCGCGACAGCCATGGGGCAAAGCCTCACATACGAGGAAGGTCCCCGGGCGGATGACCCGGGGACCCTCGACGGGCAGGAGCGACAAGCCTGTTGGGGCTTGAGCAGCGCTGGACTCCTCTCAGCGCTCGACTTCGCCCTTGATGAACTTCTCGACGTTTTCCCGTGCCTCGTCGTCGAAGTACTGGACCGGCGGGGACTTCATGAAGTAGCTCGACGCGGAGAGGATCGGGCCGCCGATGCCACGGTCCTTGGCGATCTTCGCGGCGCGCACGGCGTCGATGATGACGCCGGCTGAGTTCGGGGAGTCCCAGACCTCCAGCTTGTACTCGAGGTTCAGCGGGACGTCGCCGAACGCGCGACCCTCCAGGCGGACGTACGCCCACTTGCGGTCGTCGAGCCAGGCCACGTAGTCCGACGGGCCGATGTGGACGTTGTCGGCGCCGAGTTCGCGGTCACGGATCTGGGAGGTGACGGCCTGCGTCTTGGAGATCTTCTTGGACTCCAGGCGGTCACGCTCGAGCATGTTTTTGAAGTCCATGTTGCCGCCGACGTTCAGCTGCATCGTGCGGTCGAGGACCACTCCCCGGTCCTCGAACAGTTTCGCCATCACGCGGTGCGTGATCGTGGCGCCGACCTGCGACTTGATGTCGTCGCCGACGATCGGGACGCCCGCCTCGGTGAACTTGTCCGCCCACTCCTTGGTGCCGGCGATGAAGACCGGGAGAGCGTTGACGAAGGCGGCCTTGGCGTCGATGGCGCACTGGGCGTAGAACTTCGCCGCGGCCTCGGAACCGACGGGCAGGTAGCAGACGAGGACGTCGACCTGCTTGTCCTTGAGGATCTTGACGACGTCGACCGGGTCCTGGTCGGACTCCTCGATGGTCTCGCGGTAGTACTTGCCGAGCCCGTCGAGGGTGTGGCCGCGCTGGACCTGCACACCCGTCGAGGGGACGTCGCAGATCTTGATGGTGTTGTTCTCGGAGGCGCCGATGGCGTCCGCGAGGTCGAGACCGACCTTCTTCGCGTCGACGTCGAACGCGGCGACGAACTCCACGTCACGGACGTGGTACTCCCCGAACTGCACGTGCATGAGTCCCGGGACCCTGGACGCCGGATCGGCGTCCTTGTAGTACTCGACTCCCTGCACCAGCGACGCGGCGCAGTTGCCCACGCCGACGACGGCTACGCGAATGGAACCCATTCGGTTGCTCCCTGTGTGTACGAGTGAGGACCTGAGCGGTCCTCACGTGGCGGTGTCGTCGGACGGACCGGTCCGGGAGTCGTCCTCCCGAGACCGGGGCAGGCCGCCCGGCGCTCCAGATGTGGTGTCCTGCGAGTCGGGTTCCCCGGAAACGGCACCCTTGAGGTCCCGTCCGGCCCGCTCGCTCTCGATGAGCTCGTTCAGCCAGCGCACTTCGCGCTCCACGGACTCCATTCCGTGGCGCTGGAGCTCAAGGGTGTAGTCGTCGAGGCGCTCCCGCGTCCGGGCCAAGGAAGCGCGCATTTTCTCCAGACGCTCCTCCAGCCGGCCGCGGCGGCCCTCGAGCACGCGCATGCGTACATCGCGGGACGTCTGTCCGAAGAAGGCGAACCGAGCGGCGAAGTGTTCGTCCTCGTACGCGTCAGGGCCCGTCTGTGAGAGCAGCTCCTCGAAGTGCTCCTTACCTTCCGCCGTCAACCGATAGACGATCTTGGCGCGACGCCCGGTGAGCGGAGCGGCGAGCGCGTCCTCGGGCGCATCCCCGGGCTCCTCGATCAACCAGCCGCTCGCGACCAGCGTCTTGAGGCAGGGATACAGCGTGCCGTAGCTGAAGGCGCGGAACACACCGAGCGACGTATTGAGTCGTTTGCGCAGCTCATAGCCGTGCATCGGGGACTCGCGGAGCAGGCCGAGGACGGCGAACTCGAGGATTCCGGAGCGTCGGCTCATCGTCGCCTCCCTTCTCCCACGGTCCGACCGTGACGGTCTTCGGCACTGTTTATGCCGAGCTGATGTATCGACTCGATACATCTAGACGATAGAACGGCGCTGTGGATGGGACAAGGGGGGAAGTCGTGAACGGGATCACATCACCGATTCGTAGGAAGCAAGTTGCCTGATTTGGGGTGAACTTCGGGACTAGACAGGTTTTGACGGTGCGTAGTCTGTGGGCCATGCAGTCCACCGGGAACCGAGTGACGTTTGGGGACGTCGTCGTGCTTGGTGCGGTGCGGGTGAATGCGAACACAGCCGCATCCGTACTTTGGGGGGACCGGAAACCAGCCGCCGTTTCCAGGCGCGCACGGGTGCGCCTGCCCAAGGAGTAATCGTTCGATGAGCGAGCACCGTCGCAAACCGCCGCAGCCGCAGGGAGGCGGACGTGCCGAGGGCCGACGCGGCCAGTCCGGCTCGTCCTCCGGCCGCCGCGCGGCACCGCGAGGCGCAACCGAGTCTCCTTCCGACTCCTATGGATCGGGTTCCTATGGGTCGGGTCCCTACGGAGCAGAGGATGAAGAGCGCCAGTCCGGAGGCCGGGCCGATGCCCGACGCGCCGCCCAGAGAGGTACTGGCGGACGTCGCAGAGTGGCCGAGGGCGCGGGCAGTGGACGCCGCGGCGGCCCCAACGGCCCGAACGGGCCCGGGCGCGGCAGAGGCCGCGCGGCCGGCCCCCCGCCCAAGGAGCGCTTCATCGACTATCCGCGCGCGGGCAAGTACGGAGCGGCTCGCTGGATGCCGTCGTGGCGGCAGGTGACGGGACTGTTCATCGGCTTCGTCGGCAGCCTGGTGGCGGTGGCCGGCATCGGCTACGCCCTGGTGGGCGTGCCGGACGTCGCGAAGGCCGCCAATGCTCAGAACAACGTCTACTACTGGGCCGACGGCAGCCAGATGGTGGCGACCGGTGGTGAGACGAACCGTCAGATCATCGGCTACGAGCAGATTCCTCCGTCGATGCGGTACGCCGTGATGTCGGCCGAGAACAAGACCTTCGAGACCGACAGCGGTGTGGACCCGATGGGCATCGCCCGGGCCCTGTTCAACATGGCCAAGGGCGGTCAGACGCAGGGTGGTTCGACGATCACCCAGCAGTACGTGAAGAACGCCCGGCTGGGCGACCAGTCGCAGACGCTCACGCGGAAGTTCAAGGAGCTGTTCATCTCCATCAAGGTCGGCACCAACGTCGACAAGAAGGAGATCATGGCCGGCTACCTGAACACCGCCTACTACGGCCGTGACTCCTACGGCATGCAGGCGGCCGCCCGCGCGTACTTCAACAAGGACGCCAAGGACCTGAACCCCAGCGAGTGCGCGTTCCTGGCCGCCGTACTGAAGGGCGCCACGTACTACGACCCGGCCGGCAACGTGGCTGTCGACCCCGCCAACGCCACCCCGCAAAAGAACACCAAGCGGGCTGTGGAGCGGTGGAGGTGGATCCTCGACGAGGAGGTCAAGGACCGGCGTATGACCCAGGCCGAACGCGACACGATCACGGCCTTCCCGAAGATCCAGAACCCGCGTTCCAACACCGCGCTGAGCGGCCAGATCGGCTACCTCGTCGACCTGGCCAAGGGCTACCTCATCAACAACACCGACAAGACCGGGATCACCGCCGACGCACTTCAGCAGGGCGGCTACTCGATCTACACGACCTTCGACAAGAAGAAGGTCGCAGCGCTGGAGAAGTCGGTCAAGGACGTCGAGAGGGCGAACATCAAGCCCGACGAGCGTCCGAAGACCGACAAGTTCGTCCAGTTCGGTGGCGCTTCCGTGGACCCGACGACCGGGGCGATCAAGGCCATCTACGGCGGTGAGGACGCGACCAAGCACTTCACGAACAACGCCGACACCACGGGCGCCCAGGTGGGATCGACGTTCAAGACCTTCGTACTCGCCGCCGCGATGAAGTGGGGCGTACGGAACCCCGATCTGGGCCCGGAACAGGCACAGGACGAGCGGACCCAGGTCTCCCCGGAAAGCATCTACAGCGGCAAGAACAAGCTGAAGATCAAGAACTACGACAACACTGTCTGGAAGGACAAGGACGACAAGGAGTGGCTGCAGCGCAACGACGGCGACGAGTCGTACAACGCGCCCAGCTTCCGGATCGATCTGCGTGAGGCGATGCGGGTTTCCTCCAACTCCGCCTACGTCCAGCTCGGCATGGACGTCGGTCTGGACAAGGTCAGGGAGTCCGCCACCGACGCGGGCATCCTCGACAGCAGCCTGGCGAGCGCCGACTTCCCGTCGTTCTCGATCGGTACTTCCAGCCCGAGCGCGATCCGTATGGCCGGCGCCTACGCGACCTTCGCGGCCAGCGGCAAGCAGAACACCCCGTATTCGGTCGAGAAGGTCACCGACAAGACCGGCACGACCTTCGATCACGCACGGATCGCCAAGCCCAAGCGGATGTTCACCGCCCAAGTCGCCGACAACGTCACCGACGTCCTCAAGACCGTGGTCGACAAGGGAACGGGTACGGCGGCCCAGCTGACCGGCCGTGACGTGGCTGGAAAGACCGGTACCACCGACGGCAACAAGTCGGCCTGGTTCGTCGGATACACCCCGCAGCTGTCCACCGCGATCAGCATGTTCCGGATGGACGACGACGAGACCAACAAGAACCGCGAGTTCCTGGAGATGTACGGCACAGGCGGTCAGGAGAAGATCCACGGGGCCTCGTTCCCGGCGGAGATCTGGCACGACTACATGGAACAGGCGCTCCAGGGCGAGCCGGCGGAGGCCTTCCCCACTCCCGAGCCCTTCGGCGAGGTGGTCGACGAGGACCCGCTGCCGAGTCCGACCCCCTCTGTCACCGAGAGCGAGGAAGCGACGCCGACGCCGAGCCCGACACCCACCGAGACCGAGGTCGAGCCCTCTCCCTCGCCCTCCCCGAGTGATACCTGCGGCCCCTTCAACGTCAACTGCCAAGGCCCCGGCGGAACCGCGACGGGGGGCGCGGACGCAGGCACTACCGACGGCGGAGTGACATCCAGCCCAAGTCCCACAGAGAGCGACGGGCAAAGCAACGGCAACGCGAACGGCAACGGCGGTGGCGATGGTGGTCCTGGTACCGACAACGGAGGCATCTTCGGCTGACCGATCGCTGGGCCGAAGCAGCGCCGGGTGCGTGTGTTTCACGTGAAACACCGATCCGATTCACGCTGTTTCACGTGAAACATGGGGCCGTCGCACCGACCAGGTGCGGCGGCCCCCGTCGTATCCCCGGCGCGTACGGCAGGATGAGGCCCATGCCCAGTGCAGAGACGACGCAAGCGAGCGTGCGCGAGCCGGATCCGGTACGGCCGACCAGGGACGACGAGATCGCCGTGGCCGGCAGTGAGTTGATTGGCGGCCCCATCGGACGACGTGCCCTGCTGGGGACGTCCTGGTGGACTCCGGTACGAGTGGTCGCGCTCGTGGCGATCGGCATGTTCGCCCTCGGCCTGGTCCAGAAGGCGCCCTGCTACAACGGCGGCTGGTTCTTCGGGGCCAGCACGCAGTACACGCACGCCTGCTACTCCGACATTCCGCACCTTTATCAGGGGCGCGGATTCGCCGACGGACTCGTGCCGTACTTCGACAAGATCTCCGGCGACATGGAGTACCTCGAGTACCCGGTGCTGACCGGCGTGTTCATGGAGGTGGCTGCCTGGCTCACACCCGGCAGCGGCACCATCCAGCACCAGGAGCAGTGGTACTGGTTCGTCAACGCCGGGATGCTGATGGTGTGCGCGGCGATCATCGTCGTATGCGTGTCGCGTACCCACGCTCGGCGTCCCTGGGACGGCCTGCTGGTCGCTCTGGCGCCCGCTTTCGTCCTCACCGCCACCATCAACTGGGATCTGCTGGCAGTCGCTCTCACAGCTGCGGCGATGCTGATGTGGTCCCGGGGGCGGACTCTCGCCTTCGGTGTCCTGCTGGGGCTCGCCACGGCCGCCAAGCTCTATCCCTTCCTGTTGCTGGGCCCGCTGTTCGTGCTGTGCTGGCGCGCGGGCAAATGGCGGCCGTTCGGCATGGCACTGGGAGGCGCCGTCGTCGCCTGGGTCGCCGTGAACCTGCCGGTGATGGTCTTCGCCTTCGACGGCTGGTCGAAGTTCTACACCTTCAGCCAGGAACGGGGCGTCGACTTCGGCTCCTTCTGGCTGATCCTCGCCCAGCGCTCGGACAACCCGCTCACCACCGACACCGTCAACACCTTCGCGACGCTCCTGATGCTGGCCCTGGCCGCGGGCATCGCGGCACTCACGCTGACCGCCCCGCGCCGTCCGCGCTTCGCCCAGCTCGCCTTCCTGATCGTCGCGGCCTTCATCGTCACCAACAAGGTCTACTCACCCCAGTACGTCCTGTGGCTGGTTCCCCTCGCCGTTCTGGCCCGCCCGAAATGGCGGGACTTCCTGATCTGGCAGGCGTGCGAAGTCGCGTACTTCCTGGGGATCTGGATGTACCTCGCCTACACGACCAGTGGCGACGCCCACAAGGGCCTTCCCACCGAGGGATACCAATTCGCCATCGCCGCCCACCTGGTGGGCACGCTGTACCTGTGTGCCGTGGTCGTCCGGGACATCCTCATGCCGGAGCAGGACGTGGTGCGCCGGGCCGGTGACGACGACCCGTCCGGGGGTGTGCTCGACGGTGCGCCAGACGCATTCGTACTCGGCCCCGCGGCCCGTCCCCCGCAGCACGCCGCTCCCTTCGACGGACCGCCGGTGGAGTGGGGCAGCCGACGGGCACACGAGGATGACGGGCGTTCGCTCTGAGCGAACGCGGCGTGAGGAGTCATGCGAAAGGCCGTACACGGAGCCCGTGTACGGCCTTTCGCAACCTCAGCTACGTGATCAGCGATCGACGATCCGGTCGAACTGCGTGGTGGTGTGCCGCAGATGGGCCACCAACTCCTCGCCGACCTTCGGCTCCGGGGCGTCCGCGGGAACGAAGAGGATCGACACCTGCATGTGCGGCGGCTCGGCGAACCAGCGCTGCTTGCCGGCCCAGACGAACGGGGCGAGATTCCGGTTGACCGTGGCGAGGCCGGCGCGGGCGACGCCCTTGGCACGCGGCATGACGCCGTGGAGAGCCTTCGGGGCCTCCAGGCCCACCCCGTGCGACGTACCACCCGCCACGACCACCAGGTAGCCGTCCGAGGCCGCCTTCTGCTGCCGGTAGCCGAAGCGGTCGCCCTTGGCCACCCGTGTGACGTCCAATACCGCGCCGCGGTACTCCGTGGCCTCGTGGTCCCCCAGCCACAGCCGCGTGCCGATACGGGCGCGGAAGCGGGTCTGCGGGAACTGCTGCTGAAGCCGCGCGAGGTCCTCGGCCTTGAGATGGCTGACGAACATGGTGTGCAGGGGCAGCCGGGCCGCGCGCAGCCGGTCCATCCAGCCGATGACCTCCTCCACGGCGTCCGAACCATCGGTACGGTCCAGCGGCAGGTGGATCGCGAAGCCTTCGAGCCGCACGTCCTCTATGGCGGCGTGCAGCTGGGGCAGTTCCTGCTCGGTCACCCCGTGACGCTTCATGGAGGACATGACCTCGATGACGACACGGGCACCGACGAGCCCGTGCACCCCGTCCACCGACGACACCGAGCGGATGACGCGATCGGGCAGCGGGACGGGCTCCTCGCCCCGTCTGAAGGGCGTCAGAACCAGCAGGTCACCGCCGAACCAGTCCTTGGTCCGCGCGGCCTCGTACGTCGTCCCGACGGCCAGAATGTCCGAGCCCAGCCGAGTGGCCTCCTCCGCGAGCCGCTCGTGCCCGAAGCCGTAGCCGTTTCCCTTGCAGACCGGGACGATCCCGGGGAACTGCTCGGACACGTGCTTGTGGTGCGCACGCCAGCGCGCGGTGTCGACGTAGAGCGTGAGCGCCATGGCCGGGACCTGGAACCTTTCTCGTGGCTGTGCTGCCTCAGAGGGATGAGCGGAAAATCCGGTACGTCAGCGGCGGGACATGTAGATGTCGAGCGCCTTGTGGAGCAGCTTGTTGAGCGGGAAGTCCCACTCACCGAGGTACTCGGCAGCTTGCCCACCCGTGCCGACCTTGAACTGGATGAGGCCGAAGAGATGATCCGTCTCGTCCAGCGAGTCGGAGATACCGCGCAGGTCGTAGACCGTGGCGCCCAGCGCATAGGCGTCACGCAGCATCCGCCACTGCATGGCGTTCGAGGGGCGGACCTCACGTCCGATGTTGTCCGAGGCGCCGTAGGAGTACCAGACGTGCCCGCCGACGATCAGCATCGTCGCGGCCGAAAGGTTCACTCCGTTGTGGCGGGCGAAGTACAGCCGCATGCGGTTGGGGTCCTCGGTGTTGAGGGCCGTCCACATGCGCTGGAAGTACGACAGCGGGCGGGGCCGGAAGTGGTCGCGCACCGCCGTGATCTCGTACAGTCGCTGCCACTCCTCCAGGTCGTGGTAGCCGCCCTGGACGACCTCGACCCCGGCCTTCTCGGCCTTCTTGATGTTGCGGCGCCACAACTGGTTGAAGTTCTTGAGGACTTCTTCCAGCGAGCGGTTGGCGAGCGGCACCTGGTAGACGTAGCGAGGCTGTACGTCGCCGAAGCCGGCCCCGCCGTCCTCGCCCTGCTGCCAGCCCATACGACGCAGCTTGTCGGCGACCTCGAAGGCGCGCGGCTCGATGAAGTCCGCCTCGATGTCGCGCAGCCGCTTCACGTCCGGGTTCTGGATGCCGGATTTGATGGACGTGGCCTCCCAGCGCCGGATGATCACCGGCGGGCCCATCTTCACGGAGAAGGCACCCTGCTGCTTGAGGTGCGCCAGCATCGGCTGGATCCAGTCGTCGAGATTCGGCGCGAACCAGTTGATGACCGGACCCTCGGGCAGATACGCGAGATACCGCTTGATCTTGGGCAACTGGCGGTACAGCACGAGGCCCGCGCCGACCATGTCGCCCGTTCGCTCGTCGAACCACCCGAGGCTCTCGGATCGCCACTCCGCCTTGACGTCTGCCCAGGCCGGAACCTGCATGTGGCTCGCCGACGGCAGGCTCTGGATGTATGCCAGATGCTGCTCGCGGCTGATCGTCCTCAGGGTCAGGCTCATTCGGGGGGCTCCTCGGGCTGGTGTGTCCCCATGGGTACAGGGGCTCCGGCTCTCGCGCCGAAGCCTACTGCGCCCTGCGAGCGCCTCGTCTGGCCGTATGCCACCTGTGCCCCGGCCTCGCGCCGGCCGGGGCACCAGGGGGCTGTCCGCGTCAGCCGATCACGCCGCCGAAGAGGCCGCCGTGCGCCATGCCGAGGAAGAAGCCGACTGCTGAGGCTCCGAGGCCCAGGATCAGTCCGAAGCGTTCGCGGGTCGTCTCCGAGACGAACTGGCCGTACGCGCCGGTGAGGATCCCCACCAGGCCGGTCCAGGAGCTGAGCAGATGCAGACTGTGGAACATCGCCGTGACGAAGGCCGTCAGTCCGAGCACCAGTGTCACAGCGAGCAGGCGGTCCTGGAGCGGATGGGGTTTGCCGTCGGTGGCGAAGAGAGAACCGGCGGTATTGGGTCGCAATGCCTGTGCCATGTGGCACCTCCTGCGGAAGGCGGCGCATCGTAGCGCCATACACACCCGACGTGTACAGATTGACGCTCACCGGGGCCTGATTTCAACCCGAAGCCGCTGTGCGGGTAGTCTGTAGCGTCTGCACTGGTGTCTGCCCAGGCCATGGCTGGAATCCCCTCGGGGACCTCCGATTGTCAGTGCCCGCCGATACCGTGCGTACGCATAACAACCCTCCTGCCACGGAACGACCGTGGCCGCTGAGTCCAAAGGAGGTGGGTTCCACATGCGTCACTACGAAGTGATGGTCATCCTCGACCCCGATCTGGAGGAGCGCGCTGTCGCCCCCCTGATCGAGAACTTCCTCTCCGTCGTCCGTGAGGGCAACGGAAAGGTCGAGAAGGTCGACACCTGGGGCCGTCGTCGTCTCTCGTACGAGATCAAGAAGAAGCCCGAGGGCATCTACTCGGTCATCGACCTGCAGGCCGATCCTGCGGTCGTCAAGGAGCTCGACCGCCAGATGAACCTGAACGAGTCGATCCTCCGGACCAAGGTCCTCCGCCCCGAGACCCACTGAGCCTTCCGCTCAGCTGATCCCGGGATTTCGAGTAGCAGCAACAAAAGCAGCCAGCAGCAAACCCGCCGAGAGGTTCCCCCATGGCAGGCGAGACCGTCATCACGGTCGTCGGCAATCTTGTCGACGACCCCGAGCTGCGCTTCACCCCCTCCGGTGCGGCGGTCGCGAAGTTCCGTGTCGCGTCCACCCCCCGCACCTTCGACCGTCAGACGAACGAGTGGAAGGACGGCGAGAGCCTGTTCCTGACCTGCTCGGTCTGGCGTCAGGCGGCGGAGAACGTCGCGGAGTCGCTCCAGCGAGGCATGCGCGTCATCGTGCAGGGCCGACTGAAGCAGCGGTCCTACGAGGACCGTGAGGGCGTCAAGCGCACGGTCTACGAGCTGGACGTCGAAGAAGTCGGCGCCAGCTTGAAGAACGCCACGGCCAAGGTCACCAAGACCGCAGGCCGAGGTGGCCAGGGCGGTTACGGCGGCGGCAGTGGCGGCGGCGGCCAGCAGGGCGGCAGCTGGGGTGGAAACTCCGGCGGCGCTCCGCAGGGCGGCGGCGCTCCGGCCGACGACCCCTGGGCGACCGGCGCTCCCGCCGGTGGCAATCAGGGCGGCGGCGGTGGCGGTGGGGGCGGCTGGGGTGGAAACTCCGGCGGCTCCGGCGGCGGCTACTCGGACGAGCCCCCCTTCTAGGCCCTCGGGCCGAGGGGTGGGGCCTACCCACACTTCTTGATCACACAGGAGAAACACCATGGCGAAGCCGCCTGTGCGCAAGCCTAAGAAGAAGGTCTGCGCTTTCTGCAAGGACAAGGTCACGTACGTGGACTACAAGGACACGAACATGCTGCGGAAGTTCATTTCCGACCGCGGCAAGATCCGTGCCCGCCGCGTGACCGGCAACTGCACGCAGCACCAGCGTGACGTCGCCACGGCTGTCAAGAACAGCCGTGAGATGGCGCTGCTGCCCTACACCTCCACCGCGCGATAAGGGAAGGGTGACCGAAAAATGAAGATCATCCTCACCCACGAGGTCTCTGGCCTCGGTGCCGCGGGCGACGTCGTCGACGTCAAGGACGGCTACGCTCGCAACTACCTGATCCCGCGGAACTTTGCGATCCGTTGGACCAAGGGTGGCGAGAAGGACGTCGAGCAGATTCGTCGCGCTCGCAAGATCCACGAGATCCAGACCATCGAGCAGGCCAACGACATCAAGGCCCGCCTCGAAGGCGTCAAGGTCCGTCTGGCCGTCCGCTCCGGCGACGCCGGTCGTCTCTTCGGTTCCGTCACTCCGGCCGACATCGCCACGGCGATCAAGGCTTCTGGTGGCCCCGACGTCGACAAGCGCCGCATCGAGCTCGGTGCGCCGATCAAGACGCTCGGCGCCCACGAGACGTCGGTGCGTCTGCACCCCGAGGTTGCCGCCAAGGTCAACATCGAGGTCGTCGCCGCCTAAGCGCTGCGCTCGCTGAAGCAGTTTGAGGGCCGCATCCTCGGGGGTGCGGCCCTTCTGCGTGGGGCGGGGCGAGGTTTCACGTGAAACGGCAGAAATCTGGTCGATGTTTCACGTGAAACAGGAGGAGAGCTGAGGGAGTAGCGAACGCCCACGGACCCAGTGCATTCAGCGCACCGCGCCTGGGACCAGCCAGCGACCCGAACGGGCTCGCAGCCACAGAGTCAGCATGCGGACGATCATCATGAGTGCCATGGCTCCCCAGAGGGCGGTGAGGCCGCCGCCGAAGGCCGGCACCAGCAGGGCCACCGGTGCGAACGTGGCCAGGGTGATCAGCATCGCCCAAGCAAGGTAGGGGCCGTCGCCTGCGCCCATCAGTACGCCATCGAGGACGAAGACGATCCCGCAGATCGGTTGCGACAACGCGACCACGAAGAGGGCCGGCAACGCGGTGTCCTTGACCACGAGGTCACTGGTGAACAGGGGCAGGAAAAGCGGACGGCTGACGATCACCAGCAGGCCGAGCAAGAGTCCGGTGGCGATGCCCCACTCGACCATGCGGCGGCAGGCCTCTCGGGCACCCCGGATGTCGTTCGCGCCGAGATAGCGCCCGATGATGGCCTGCCCGGCGATGGCGATCGCGTCGAGGGCAAAGGCGAGCAGGCTCCACAAGGACAGGATGATCTGGTGTGCGGCGACATCCGCGTCTCCGAGCTGCGCGGCGACAGCCGTGGCGATCATCAGGATCGCGCGCAGGGAGAGCGTACGCACGAGAAGTGGCGCGCCCGCCTGGGCGGACGCGCGTACTCCCGCGATATCGGGGCGCAGCGAGGCGCCGTGCAGGCGCGCGCCGCGAACGACGACCGTGAGATAGGCCGCCGCCATGCCCCACTGGGCGATGACGGTGCCCCAGGCGGAACCCGCGATGCCGAGGTCAGCTCCGTAGACGAAGGCCACGTTCAGGACGGCGTTGGCGACGAAGCCCGCAATGGCGACGTACAGCGGGGTTCTGGTGTCCTGGAGGCCGCGCAGAACGCCGGTGGAGGCGAGGACGACGAGCATGGCCGGGATGCCGAGCGCCGAGATCCGCAGATAGGTGGCTGCGTACGGGGCCGCGGTGTCCGAGGCACCCAAGAGGCCCACGAGTCCGGGTGCCGAGGGCAGGATGGCGGCGATGACCACGGTGCCGAGCAGCAGGGCGAGCCAGATGCCGTCCACACCTTGGCGGATGGCGGCTTGGAGATCGCCTGCGCCGACGCGTCGGGCGACGGCGGCCGTGGTGGCGTACGCGAGGAATACGAAGACGCTGACGGCTGTGGTCAGCAGGACGGAGGCGATGCCGAGTCCGGCCAGTTGAGCTGTGCCCAGGTGGCCGATGATCGCGCTGTCGGCCATGACGAAGAGGGGCTCGGCGACGAGCGCCCCGAAGGCGGGAACGGCCAGCGCGACGATCTCTCGGTCGTGCCGGCGCCGGGCCGTCCTGAGTCCAGCGGGAGCCTGTGTCATGAGCACCAATCTAATCTTCCACAGGTAAGAGATGCAATGCGCATGTGACCATTACTTCCCGCCTTGACGTGCATGCTTCCGCGTGCCGCTCGTGGAGATCTTGGCCGGATGGGGAAAGTTTTTCTTCTGCACAGCCGGTGGACGGGATAAGTACTGGTCAGAGGTGGTGCACGGGAAGTCGCGAAAGCTTGTTCACAGGGCTGTCCACCGGGTCGTGCACAGGTTTTGCCGAGTTCTCCACAGCATCCGGGCCGTCGTCCACATGGCCTGTGGATAACCAGATTGGCTGACGGTGCCGACAGGCCTACGGTGGTTCGACGCCCACTCTGTTCTGCGGCCTCGGAAACGTCACAAAACGGACGCTCCAGAACCGGAGTTGGGCCTCTTATTTGTCAGTGCCGTGCCGTAGAAAAGAGGGGCACGGCGAGGTCCGCTCGGCGGACGGGAGGAGGTGGCTCGGTGAGTATTTCCGAGCCCTTGGACGATCCATGGGCCGACAGCGGTCCCAGTGATCGTCTGCCCCCCTCCCGAAAGCGTCGCGAAGGGGGCCGGGGTCGCGACGAACAGCACGACCGCGGTCGAGAGAACGGCGAGTGGGACAGCGACGGCACGTCTTTCGAGCGAGTGCCGCCGCAGGACCTCGACGCCGAGCAGTCCGTCCTCGGCGGCATGCTGCTGTCCAAGGACGCGATCGCCGACGTCGTCGAGGTACTCAAGGGCCATGACTTCTACCGGCCCGCGCACGAGATCATCTACGGGGCGATCCTCGATCTCTACGCGAAGGGCGAGCCGGCCGACCCCATCACGGTGGCGGCCGAACTCACCAGACGGGGCGAGATCACCAAGGTCGGCGGCGGACCCTATCTGCACGCGCTGGTACAGACGGTGCCGACGGCGGCGAACGCCGAGTACTACGCGGAGATCGTGCACGAGCGCGCGGTCCTGCGGCGTCTGGTCGAGGCCGGCACCCGCATCACCCAGATGGGATACGCGGCCGACGGCGATGTGGACGAGATCGTCAACAGCGCCCAGGCCGAGATCTACGCGGTCACCGAGCAGCGCACCACGGAGGACTATCTGCCGCTCGGCGACATCATGGAGGGTGCGCTAGACGAGATCGAGGCGATCGGGTCCCGTTCGGGGGAGATGACCGGTGTGCCGACCGGGTTCACCGACCTCGACCAGCTCACCAACGGTCTGCACCCCGGTCAGATGATCATCATCGCCGCGCGCCCTGCCATGGGTAAGTCGACACTGGCACTTGACTTCGCTCGTGCCTGCTCCATCAAGCACAACATGCCCAGCGTGATCTTCTCCCTCGAAATGGGCCGCAACGAGATCGCCATGCGTCTGCTGTCCGCCGAGGCCCGCGTGGCCCTTCACCACATGCGCTCCGGCACGATGACCGACGAGGACTGGACCCGGCTCGCCCGCCGCATGCCGGATGTCTCGGCAGCTCCGCTGTACATCGACGACTCTCCGAACCTGTCGATGATGGAGATCCGCGCCAAGTGCCGCCGCCTCAAGCAGCGCGCGGACCTCAAGCTCGTGGTCATCGACTACCTCCAGCTGATGCAGTCCGGAGGCAAGCGCTCCGAGAGCCGCCAGCAGGAAGTCTCCGACATGTCGCGAAACTTGAAGCTCCTGGCCAAGGAGCTGGAGCTGCCGGTGATCGCGCTGTCGCAGCTGAACCGTGGTCCCGAGCAGCGCACGGACAAGAAACCCATGGTCTCCGACCTGCGAGAGTCCGGCTCGATCGAGCAGGACGCGGACATGGTGATTCTGCTGCACCGCGAGGACGCCTACGAGAAGGAGTCACCGCGCGCGGGCGAGGCGGACATCATCGTCGGCAAGCACCGAAACGGCCCGACGGCGACGATCACGGTCGCCTTCCAGGGCCACTACTCGCGGTTCGTGGACATGGCCCAGACGTGAGGCGGCGCCCATGCCGGAGCCGAAACACGCTCGACTCAACGCGGCCCGACCGATGAACTTGTCTCATGACAACACCTCAGGACGAGCTTCTTCCCGGCACGCGGCGAGCGTTGCTGCATCGAATCGCTGTCGCGCAGCGTGAAGGGCGGGCGCCGTCGTTGGTTGCGGCGGTGGTGCGTGGCGGTGAAACGGTGTGGATGGGGGCGCGAACCTCGGTGGACGGGCATGCGCCCGATGCGAACGTTCAGTACCGGATCGGGTCGATCACCAAGACCTTCACCGCCGTACTCGTGATGCGGCTGCGCGACGAAGGGCTTCTCGATCTCGTCGATCCGCTGGAGAAATACCTGCCGGGTACCGGTGCGGGGGAGGCCACCATCGCCGAACTGCTCGCGCACACCGGTGGGTTGGCGGCAGAGTCGCCCGCGCCGTGGTGGGAGCGGACCCCTGGATCACTGCGGCCCGAGCTGGCCGACGTACTCGGAGAGCGGCCGTTGCTGCATCCCGTGGGCCGGCGCCACCACTATTCGAACCCTGGCTACAGCATCCTCGGTGCGCTGGTCGAGGAGCTGCGCGGTGCTCCGTGGGAGGAAGTACTGCGGCGTGAGGTGCTCGAACCCCTGGGGCTGGAACGGACCAGCGGACAGCCGCAGGCACCACAGGCGGGCGGCTGGGCGGTGCATCCGTGGGCCGACGTGCTGTTGCCGGAGCCGGCCGAGGACCTCGGACGAATGGCGGCGGCCGGTCAACTCTGGTCCACCGCAGGAGACTTGGCGCGCTTCGCCACTTTCCTCACCGAGGGGGACGACCGGGTGCTGAGCGCTGCGTCCGTGGCGGAGATGCGTATGCCGGCTGCTCCGGCCGAACCGGATGACGTGGCTGCCGGCTCGGCGTACGGCCTCGGTATGCAGGTCCAGTACCGGGACGGCCGTCTGCTCGTGGGACACGGGGGGTCGCTGCCCGGCTTCCTGGCGAGCCTCACCATCAGTGTGGCGGATGACCTCGCGGCAGTGGTCCTGGCCAATTGCACCTCTGGCCCGCTGGTGTCCGAAGTCGCCGGCGACCTTGTGGAGATCGTCGCGGAGGCCGAACCCCGGATTCCCGAGCCGTGGCGCCCGTTGCCTGAAGTCGACCGGTCCGTACTGGAGTTGGCGGGCCCGTGGTACTGGGGGACCGCCTCCTACGCCCTGCGGTTGTCGGTCGACGGGGGCGTCTCACTGGGGCCCCTGGCCGGTAGTGGCCGCCGCTCGCGCTTCAGGGCGAACGGTGACGGCACCTGGACGGGCCTCGACGGTTACTTCGCCGGAGAGCTTCTGCGGGCCGTACGGCGGCCGAACGGAGCCGTGGACCACCTGGACCTCGGGTCGTTTGTTTTCGTGCGTCAGCCGTACGACGAGGGGGCGTCTGTACCGGGTGGGGTGGATCCGGAAGGGTGGCGCGGGATCAGGTAGTCGCTGGCCGTGGCGAAGCGTCATGTTTCACGTGAAACATGACGCTTCCAGGAGTGCTCAGAGCTGGAGTTTGAAGCCCACGTGTGAAGGCGTGAATCCGAGCCGCTCATAGAAACGGTGGGCGTCCGTACGGGTGATGTCCGAAGTCAGCTGGATCAACTGGCAGTTCTCCCGGCGTGACATGGCGATGGCCCACTCGATGAGTCGAGTGCCCAGGCCGCTGCCGCGTTCGGTGGCGTGGACCCGTACGCCCTCGATGATCGACCGGGTCGCCCCTTTGCGGGACAGTCCGGGAATCGTCGTGAGCTGGAGCGTGCCTACCACGCGACCCTCACGGACCGCGACGACCAGGTGCTGGTTCGGGTCGGCGGCCAGACGGTCCAGCGCGGTCAGGTACGGGGTCAAGTCGTCCGGTGATTCGCGCCGCGCGCCCAGCGGGTCGTCGGCGAGCATGCCGACTATCGCGGGAACGTCTTCCGCCGTCGCGGCGCGTATCTCAAGATCTCCCATGATCACAGCCTATGCGGGCAGGTTCACCGACTCCACGACGAGATCGGCCGCATGGCCCCGCTCCGCTGCCGTCATCGCCGTCGCGCCGAGACCGGCCCTCGAATGCAGCCCTTTCAGCCCGCGGCCACGGTCAGAGGCGCGAACCGTCGTGTCCAGTCACCTGGCAGTTCGGTCATCCCGTACGTCATCACCGCGTTGAAGCCCACCGGCGCCAGCCCGTGTTCCTTCACCCAGGCCAGCAGTTCCTCGTGCCGTACATCGATGTCCGTGCGCAACGGACGGTCGCTGTGGGCGGCGAGAGACGCGAGGAGCGCCTTCGCTGTCTCCGTGTCACGAGCGATCAGCGGACCGACGACGTGGGTGTCCATGTTGGGCCAGGCTGCCGCGTAGCCGATGAGCCGGCCGTTCTCCTCGGCAACGCGCAACAGGTCGGCGAAGGCGGGCAGCCGGGTGATCACGTGTGTGCGGTCGGTGCCGAACACCTTCTCGTCGAGCTGGAGGATCCCGGCGAGATCTTCGGCCGTGGCCGCGCGCGTTCCGACCTTCGGCGCCAAGCCGTGCGGCGTGAAGTGTCCGCGCACCATCTCAGCTCCGCCGGTGACCTTGAAGCCGAGTTCTTCGTAGAGCGGGCGGCCGTTCGGAGTCGCGTGCAGTGTCAGGGGCGTGGTGCCCATCGCGGCGACGACGTGCTGCATCAGCCGCCGTCCGACGCCCTGCCGGGCATGCCGCTCGGCGACCAGCACCATGCCGATGGCCCCCAAATCGGGGTTTCCGTACGGTCCGTACTCGGTGACGACGCATGCGGTGATCAGCCCGCCGCCGGGGTCGTCGATGCCATAGCCCTTCCCGGCCGTGAGCAGGAGACCCCACTTGTGCTCCTCACGAGGCCAACGTCGGTCTTCGGACAGGTCGGCGCAGGCGGCGAGGTCGCGATGCGTCAGACGGCGGATGGGTAGATCAGCAGGGGAAGGAGTCGGCACGCAGGTCAGGCTGTCCGACCCACACCCCCGCCGTCCACCTGTTTGCGGTTGAACGCACACTCATTCGGCCATGTCGCGCCGGTCCGTGCAGCGCGTGGACAGATGTTTCACGTGAAACGCTGAGCATCGGTCATCGGGCGACAGGACCTAGCCTCAGCAGTCATGACGCGACTGCATCTCTTCGATCTCGATGGCACACTGCTGTATGGCTCGGCTGCTCCCGTCGAGATATCCCGGCAACTGGGGCTCGACCGCGAAATAGCCGAGTTGGAACGGGCCTTCGTGACACGCCGTGTCGAGCCTGCGGAGTACGCCCGACGGGTACATCTCCTCTGGGCGGAACTGACCCCTGCCCATGGGGATGCGGCCTTCGAGGGAGCGCCCTGGCTGCGGCGGATCAGGGAGACATGGGCCGAGATCAGAAGTCGAGGGGAGTATTGCGCCGTTGTCTCTCTGTCGCCGTCGTTCTTCGTCGAACGGCTGAGGGGCTGGGGCGCCCATGCGGCGCATGGCTCGCGCTTCCCCGCGGTGCCCTTCATGGAGTCGCTGGATCCCGCCGGAATCCTGACGCCCAAGGCCAAGGTGGAGATCGCGGACCGGCTCTGCGGGCAGTTCGGGCTCACCCGCGGCGACTGCGTGGCGTACGGCGATTCGCTCTCCGACGCGGAGCTCTTCGGTGCCGTGCCGGTCTCCGTGGCGGTCAACGCCGACCGGCATCTGGCGGGCCTCGCGACCCACACCTACGCCGGGCGGGATTTGTGGGATGCCTATGAATTGGTGTGCGGCGCCTGGTAATTGAGAGAATCGACGGCTCGCCCTTTGTACTTTCCCGGGTGAGGAAGGGCCGGACTTGTGCGCGTGGCGACGGCCGGTATGGTCGACTCCGGTTCTTGTCCGCATCGGGGGTGCGTATCTCGCGCACGGGGCAAGAGCGGGGCAATGCAGCCTAACGGGACGGAGAGATCGAAGACTCGCATTTCCGGTTACACGGTGGAGGCGTTCGTCCACGGTGGGACGCTGCGGTGAGAGCACTGCGGGCAATGTCACACTCTGGCCTTACTCGTCCGTACGGAGTGGTGATCCGGGTTGAATGCGGCCGCATTGGACGGGGGCCGAACGGGGAAATGTAAGCCGTCAGCGGGGGACGCGGGCACATTCCGACCGGGGAAGTGTGCAGACCGACCGAAAGATGTTCGAGGCGAGGCAGACCATGGACGCTCCGACCACCACGTCGGCCGACAACGGCACTTCCGGCGGCAGCGGCGGGGGCGGCTGGTTCAAGCCGCACAAGCAGCCGGAGACGCCCCCGGGCGGCGAGCAAGAGGCAACGGAAGGCAGTCGGCTGGCCGCGCTTCGTCCCGTGGGAAGGCCGGCGACAGGCGGCGCGACGAGTTCCTCGCCGGACGGCAGTGATCGTCCGAGTGCGACCGAGCCTCCGCCGGATCAGGCACGAATACCCGCGTCGGCGCCCCCTGAGCTTCCGGCTCCCCCTCCGATTCCCGCGCCCCTGCCTCCCCTGCCTCTCGCTCCCGCGTCGCCGCTTCCCGCGCCCTTCGCTCCCGCGCCCACGGCCAACGAGACCCCGGTTCGCCCACCCTCCGCCCCTGAGGCGCAGGCCTTCGTAGCGCCGCCCTCTGCCGCCTCGCCCGACGCAGTCGCACCCGCTCCCCCCGCGCCGCTTTCCGACCCGCCTGTGCCCGTGCAGAGGCTCGCCCCGGCCACGGGGCCGCTCCAGGGGGCATCCCCGGACGCAGTGCTCATCCAGCGGACCATGGAGGTTGTCGGTCCTGTCGCCGACAAGGCGACTTCGTACTTCTACGCGCTTCTCTTCGTCCGTCATCCCGAACTGCGTTCCCTTTTCCCGGCCGCGATGGACACCCAGCGGGACCGCCTGCTCAAGGCACTGCTCACCGCCGCCGAGCACATCGACAACACCGAGGTCCTGGTCGCGTATCTGCAGAGCCTCGGCCGCGGCCACCGCAAGTACGGCACGCGGCCCGAGCACTATCCGGCCGTCGGCGAGTGCCTCATCGGCTCGCTGAGCCGGCACGCCGCCGCGATATGGGACCAGGAGACCGAAGCGGCCTGGGTGCGGGCGTACACGACGATGTCGCAGGTGATGATCGACGCGGCGGCCGTCGACGAACTGCGCGCTCCGGCCTGGTGGTACGGGGAGGTCGTCTCGCACGACCTCAGGACCCGGGACATCGCCGTCATCACCGTCCGTCCCGACCAGCCGTACCCGTTCCTCGCAGGGCAGTACACGAGCCTGGAGACGCCGTGGTGGCCCCGCGTCTGGCGGCACTACTCCTTCGCCTCGGCGCCGCGATCCGACGGTCTTCTTTCGTTCCACGTGAAGGCCGTGCCCGCGGGCTGGGTCTCAAACGCACTGGTGCACCGCGCGCGGCCCGGAGACGTGGTCAGGCTCGGCCCGCCCGCCGGAACGATGACCGTCGATCACACCACCAACAGCGGCTTGCTCTGTCTGGGCGGCGGTACCGGCATCGCCCCCATCAAGGCCTTGGTCGAGGATGTCGCCGAGCACGGTGACCGGCGGCGGGTCGAGGTGTTCTACGGCGCCCGCAGGGATCTCGATCTGTACGAGATCGACACCATGCTGCGGCTCCAGCAGAGCCACCCCTGGCTCGCGGTGCGCGCGGTCATCGACGAGCAGGCGCATCAGCAGCTTCCCGACGCCGTACGGGAGTACGGGCCCTGGTACGAGTACGACGCCTATCTGTCGGGTCCTCCCGGGATGATCCGCAGCGGTGTGGAGGCGTTGCGAAGCGTCGGCATCCCCGCGGAGCGGATCCGACATGACGCGGTGGAAGAACTGCTCGTCGCCGGGAGCTGACCTTCTGCTCCTTGTCAGCCCAGGTCAGGAGCGTGCATGGCCCGCACGCCCTCGATGTTCCCGTCCAGATAATGGCGCAGCGACAGCGGTACGAGGTGGACGGAGGCGATGCCGACCCGAGTGAAGGGGATGCGGACGATCTCGTATTCGCCGCAGGGCTCGTCGATCTCGGGACCGTGTCGCAGCGCGGGATCCATGGACGCCAGACGGCAGACGAAGAAGTGCTGCACCTTCACGCCCGTGGCACCGCCGTCCGCACCGATGTGCTCGACGGTGTCCACGAAACAGGGCACCACATCGGTGATCTTGGCGCCCAGTTCTTCGTGCACTTCACGGTGCAGGGCGTCGACGACGGTCGCGTCGTCCGGTTCGACCCCGCCGCCCGGAGTGAGCCAGTAGGGATCGACACTCGGCTTGGTCCGCTTGATGAGGATCAGGTCGTCGCCATCGAGCAGGATGGCGCGTGCGGTGCGCTTGACCACGGGTCGGACGGTCATGGGAGAAATGTGGCCCGGCTGGTTCCACGTGAAACATGTCTCATCCCTGCGAAGCGCTACCGACGAAGCAAGAGCGCTGGACCTCATGAGCGAAATGCGATGTTTCACGTGAAACATCGCAAAGATGCTCAGAAGGATTCCAGAGACCAGTGGGTGCTCAGCCCCAGTCGGCCGCCGCGTGCTGGAGCCACTCGTGCGCCCGCGCGATGTGCGGCATGGCCAGCGTGCCGGTGCGGACCACCAGGAAGTACGTCCGCAGTGGGGGCACCGCCGGATCGTGCAGAGCAACTACCTCCCCGCGCTCCAGGGCGGGCGCGCACAGATACCGGGGCAGTACCGCGAGTCCCGCGCCCGCGGCCGCGCAGGCGAGTACCGCGCGCAGGTCGGGCACGATCACGGTGCCCGAGGCGGCCGGGCGGGAGTCGAAGACGGAGGCCCAGTAGCGAGTGATGAGGGGCAGCGACTCGTGCACCTCCACCATGGGGAGGTTCTCGAGGACAGGCGCTCCCTCGCGGCGCAGCCTCCCGGGGCCGATGTCGGCCGCCCAGCGCGGAGCGGCGACCAGGACGTGTTCCTCGTCGCAGAGCGCAGTCGCCGCGAGGAGGGTGCCGCGCGGCCGGGCCGTACTGATGGCCAGATCGTGATGTCCGGCGGACAGTCCCTCAAGGGTCTCCTCGGCGGTGCCGAAGGAGACGCGCAGCGCGAAACCCTGGCCGTCCTCCCCAGTCAGCTCCGTGAGCGCGGGAAGTGCGCGCTCCGCAGTGAACTCTGGTGGCCCGGCGAGGTGCAGGGTGCGGACGGAGGAGTCCTCGTCCAGCCCGGTCTCGGTGATCTCCACGAGCGCGTCGAGATGCGGCGCAGCTTTGTGGGCGAGCTCGTCGCCGATGGTCGTCGGGGTCACGCCACGGGCCTGGCGCAGGAACAGAGGGCGTCCCACTTGCTGCTCCAGGGTCCTGATTTGCGAGGTGACAGCAGGCTGCGACAGGCCGAGCAGGGCGGCGGCACGGGTGAACGAGCCAGCTCTGTGGACCGTCACGAAGGTCCGCAGCAAGGCCAGGTCCATGGCGCACCATCCCCTTCCTGTGCCCGGCCTCCGGCCGCGCCAACTATAAATAAGTCGATAGGCTCCTGTCGTTACCGTGATTGGACACTGACACAGAGTCAACTAGCCTTATGCGCGCGGTTCTTCGTGCGCGGAACCGCAGCGGTCCGAGCCACGAGGGGGGAGGCTCGGACCGCCGTCGCGCATATCCGCCCCCCTCTCGGGCCCGCTCGGCGGTCAGTCCGTCGACTCCTCCAGTGCGCGCAGCACATCCGCCACCAGATCCTCCGGGTCCTCGGCGCCGACCGAGAAACGGATGAAGCCCTCCGGCACGGCGTCCCCGCCCCACCGGCCGCGCCGTTCGGCCGTGGACCGGACGCCACCGAAACTCGTCGCGTCGTCGACGAGCCGCAGCGCGCCGAGAAAGCGGTCGGCACGCGCGCGCGTGGGCAACACGAAGGAGACGACACACCCGTAGCGCCGCATCTGCTGCGAAGCGATCTTGTGCGACGGATCGTCCGGCAGTCCCGGATAACGCAGCCCGGTCACCTCGGGCCGCCCGCTCAGAGCCTCGGCAAGAGTCAGCGCGGTGGTGTCCTGCCGTTCGACGCGCAAGGGGAGCGTGGCGATCGACCGATGCGCGAGCCAGGCCTCCATGGGCCCGGGAATCGCCCCGGCGATCTTGCGCCACCGTCGTACGGCGGCCATCGCGGAGGCATCCGCCCCGGTGACGTATCCGAGCAGGACGTCGCCGTGCCCGGTGAGCTGCTTGGTTCCGCTGGCCACCGAGAAGTCGGCGCCGAGCTCCAGTGGGCGCTGTCCGAGCGGCGTCGCCAGGGTGTTGTCGACGGCCACGAGGCAGCCGCGTGTGTGTGCCGCCGCGGCCAGTCGTCGCACGTCGCACACGTCGAGTCCCGGGTTCGACGGGGTCTCGATCCACAGCAGCCGCGCGCCGTCGAGAACGTCGAGCTGAGTATCGCCGCCGGTCGGAGCGGTACGTACCTCGATGCCGTATGCCTCGAGTTGGGCCCCCACCAGGGGCAGCGCCTGGTAGCCGTCGCCGGGCATGACGACTGTGTCCCCGGTGCGCAGCTGGGAGAAGAGCACCGACGAGACGGCGGCCATGCCGGAGGCGAAGACGAGCGTCGCGACGCCGTCCTGGTCCGGTGCCTCCAGCTCGCCGATGGCACGCTCGAGCAGCGTCCAGGTCGGATTCTCGTCGCGGCCGTAGGTGTACGGGCCGGTGGGCGCGCCCGGCAGGTGGTAGTGGGCCGCGAACACCGGACCGGGGAGGGCCGGTTCGTGTTTGACCGGCTCGGGGAGTCCCGCCCGCACCGCGCGCGTGCTGTCACCCAAACCTGAGTTCGAATGTGTGCCCGAACTCTCGCTTGCAGCTGACTCGCTCATACCGTCCGTTCCTCCATGTCCACCCGAACCGCGGCGAGCAGACCGGCGCTCGCCGTCTCCACCATCTCAAGGCATTCGTCGAAGCCGTCCATACCCCCGTAGTACGGGTCGGGGACATCGAGATCGGCGCCCGCGGCGGGATCGTACGAGCGCAACAGGCGCACCTTCTCGGCGTCCTTCGGAGTGGGCGCCAGGCGGCGCAGAGCCTTCAGGTGTCCTGCGTCGAGGGCGATGACGAGGTCCAGGCGGGCGAACCACGCAGCCCGGAACTGGCGGGCCGCGTGATCGCTGTCGTAACCGGCTGTCTTCAGTACGGAGACCGTGCGCGGGTCGGCGCCGTCGCCCTCGTGCCAGCCGCCCGTGCCGGCGCTGTCGACCTCGACGAGGCCGGCCAGTCCGCCCTCCTCCACGCGCGCGCGGAAGACGGACTCCGCCATCGGGGAGCGGCATATGTTGCCGGTGCAGACGAAACAGACACGGTAAGCCATGGATGTCCTCAGTCCTCGTCGGGCAGGACGATGTGCAGCGCCCAGGAGACGATCGAGATGATCAGGCCGCCCAGGACGGCGGTCCAGAAACCCTCGACGTGGAAGCTCAGGTCGAACTTGTCGGCCAGCCATGACGTGAGCAGCAGCATCAGGGCGTTGACCACCAGGGTGATCAGGCCGAGCGTGAGGATGAACAGCGGGAAGGTAAGCACCTTCACGAGTGGCTTGACCAGGAAGTTCACCAGGCCGAACAAGAGGGCGACGACGATCAGCGTGCCGATCTTCTTGCCCGTGCTGTCACCGGTCAGGGTGATCTTGTCGAGTATCCATACGGCCACGCCGAGGGCGCCGGCGTTGGCGATCGTCTTGACTACGAAATTCTTCATGTGTCTGATCGTGGCAGAAGAGATCGGTTACGAGTGTGGGCGAGGGCGATGAAGGCATTCCGGTTGGATGAACTGGAGGCGGAACGTGCCGCCAACGATGGCGCCTACCTGCAGTTCCTGCACGAACGGAACATGTCGGTCGGCCTGTACGCGTTGAACGCGGGCGAGCAGGACCCGCAGCAGCCTCACCGCCAGGACGAGGTGTACTTCGTGGTGAGCGGGCGTGCCGCGATCACGGTCGGCATGGAGACGACCCAGGTCGCGCGGGGCAGCGTTGTGTACGTGCCGGCCGGGGTGGCCCACAAGTTCCACCACATCAGCGAGGATCTGCGGGTCATGGTGGTCTTCTCTCCGCCCGAGAGCTGACCTGTCGCCTCAGGGTTCCCTAGGGGATCGATCAGGGGCGGACAAGGGATGCGAGGCCCCCGCCGAGCTCCCTGCCGCCCTAGCATCGAAGGCGGAACATCGAATGTCCCGGCACGAGCGAAGGGCGCAGGCCCCGTGCGGATGCGACGGGCAAAGACGTAAGGAAAAGGGCGATGCGAGAGATCTTCGCGGGAATGCCGTGGTGGGTTAAGTGGGTCGCGGTGCCGGTCATCGCCCTCGTCGTGTTCGGCGGGTTGATAGTGAGTGTCGTCGGCTTCGTCATCGGCCTGCTCTTCAAGGCGCTGGTCTTCGTCGCCCTGGTCGGCGGACTCATCTACGTCGTACGGAAGTTCACGTCGAGTTCGTCGTCGCGCAGCGACTGGTGAGAGCGGTGGGGCGACAGGGGCACGGGAGCCGATGGGCGGGACGGCGCGGGCGCCGGTAACAGAAATCGCCGGTTCCCTCGGGCGGGGGAAGTTTCCCGTACGGGCCGTCTGCGCGCGGTGACGGGCCGTTAGAGTCCGGAATTCGACGCGGGGACGACCCTCGCGGACGGCGTACCCCCTCCTCCCGTGCCCTTCCGCACGGGTAGCCCCCTCGCCTTCGAGAGTGACCCTCGCCATGGTCGACACCGCACCCGCGGAACCACAGGCTCCACCCGTACAACGCCGACCGGAGCAACGGACCGCGCCCTCCCCGGGGACGCGCGTCCGGCCCGCCGAGAGACCCGTGTCGGCGCCTGCCCTCGAACACGTCCCGCCACCTGTTCCCGCGCTCGTGCCACCCACCGAGCCGCACTCCACGGCGACCCTTATCGGCTCCGTACAGCGCGCGATGCATCTGCTGGAGTCCGTCGCCGCACACGAGCATGGAGCCCCCGCCAAACAACTGGCCCGGGAGACCGGCCTCGCTCTCCCGACCGCCTACCATCTGCTGCGAACGCTCGTCTTCGAGGGCTATCTCCGGCGCGAGAAAGGGCTGTTCTTCCTCGGTGAGGCAGCCGAGCGACTGGGCAGCAGCGGTGCGAGGCAGAAACGTCGCAGCACGGTGGTGGACGCACTCGCCCACTGGCGGGACATGATCGGCGTACCTGTGTACTACGCGTTGTACCGCGACGGCGAGATCGAGGTCATGTGCGTCTCCGACACCCCCAGCAACCCAGCGGTCGAGGAGTGGGCGGACTTCCGTGAGACCGGGCACGCGCACGCCGTCGGGCAGTGCCTGCTCTCACAGTTGGACGAGCAGGACCGCCGGGACCATCTCGACCGTCACCCCGTACAGGCGGTCACCCCCTACACCGTTCGGGACAGCCACTCGCTGCTGCGCCGCCTCGACCGGATGCGGCGCATGGAACTCGTCGTGGAACGGCAGGAGTACGCGCTGGGGACGGTCTGTGCGGCGATCCCGATCACTGTCGGTAACACGGCCGCCACATTGGCCATTTCTCTTCCTTCCCAGCAGACCGATCGACTGCTAGTCGCAGCCCAGCAGTTGCAGACAGAGGTCGGAAGACTGCTGGGATCGCTTGCGATCTCTATCAGTATCTGAAAACTCACTCCTTGTGATTCACCGTGTACTTTCAGCAAGATTCGAGCAGTATCAGAGCGATGATTCCAGGCCAGTCCACGGCAAGTGACAGGGATAGGCGATGCGCGAGTCGGTGCAGGCAGAAGTCATGATGAGCTTTCTTGTCTCGGAGGAGCTCTCCTTCCGTATTCCGGTGGAGCTGCGCTACGAGACCTGTGATCCCTATGCCGTCCGGCTGACCTTCCATCTGCCTGGCGACGCCCCTGTGACCTGGGCCTTCGGGCGCGAGCTGCTGATCGACGGCGTGGGGCGGCCGTGCGGGGACGGGGATGTGCGGATCTCGCCGGCCGACACCGAGGTGCTGGGCGAGGTGCTGATCCGGCTTCAGGTCGGCGGCGACCAGGCGCTGTTCCGCTCCGGTGCGGCGCCGCTGGTGGCGTTCCTCGATCGCACCGACAAGCTGGTGCCGCTGGGGCAGGAGCGTTCCCTCGCCGACTTCGACGCCCACCTCGACGATGCGCTGGACCGCATCCTGGCGGAGGAACAGAGCGCGGGCTGAGCGAGTCCCGGCAGCTCTCCCGCCGGCGGTGTAACGCTTCTCCTCGATGGGAGGAGAAGCGCGCAGCCGTACTTCCGCGCAGGCGCGCAGGCGCGCAGCCGACGCACCGGAGCTACGTCAGTGCTTTCGGCGACGGCCCTTTCCGGCGCGTGCCTGGCCCGACTGGGACGCGGTCCCCGCGTTCGCTGCGGCTCCCGCCGCGGCGGCCTGTGTGCCGACTCCGGTGCCTCGGGGCCCTTCCACCGCTCCGGCGGTCAGTGGTGGCGTGCCCGGGCGGTCGGCCGAGACCATCAGGGCAGCGAGGAGCGTGGTCACCGGTACGGACGCGACCAGGCCGATCGAGCCCACCAGGGTCCGAACGATCTCCTCCGCGACGAGTTCGCTGTTGGCGACCGCCCCGACGCTGCTCTGCGCGATCGAGAAGAGCAGCAGCAGCGGCAACGCGGCGCCCGCGTAGGCGAGGACGAGTGTGTTGACGACGGACGCGATGTGGTCGCGGCCGATGCGAATGCCGGCGCGGTACAGCCCGCGCCACCCCATCGTCGGATTGGCCTCGTGGAGCTCCCAGACCGCCGATGTCTGAGTGACCGTGACATCGTCCAGGACGCCGAGTGAACCGATGATGACGCCGGCCAACAGCAGACCGCTCATGTCGATGGACGGATACAGGCCATGGATCAGGCCCGTGTTGTCGTCCGTGTTGCCGGTCAGAGCGGCCCATCCGATGAACAGCGAGCCGAGGATGCCGATCAGCACCAGCGAGATCAGGGTGCCGAGCACCGCCACAGACGTACGAGCCGAGAGGCCATGGCACATGTAGAGCGCGATCAGCATGATGGCGCTGGCTCCGACGACCGCCACGACCAGCGGGTTCGAGCCCTGCAGGATCGCCGGCAGGATGAAGAAGGTCAGCACCATGAAGCTGACGGCCAGCGCGACCAGCGCCATCACCCCGCGCAGGCGTCCGACGATGACGACGGCGAGCGCGAAGATCCCGGCCAGCAGGGCCATGGGGAACCGGCGGTTCACGTCGGCCACCGAATACTGGAGGTCCTTCGGCGCCGAGGGCTCGTAGGCCACCACGACCTTCTCGCCCTCGTGCAACTGCCGGGACTGGTCCGGCTGGACGATCTCCGTGAACGTACGGCCCTTGTCGTCACCGGTGTCGACCCGGATCGTCGCCTTCTTGCAGTCGCCGGTCGCCTGCTGCTGTGCGGAGGAGCCTTCGGCGGTGGACGTGCCGCCGGTCGGGGTGTCCCCCGAGGCGTTGACCGACTTGCAGTCCACTGCGACGACCTCGGTGACCGTGGCCTCCTGGGTCTGCCGGTCGAATCCCACGCCGGTGCGCTGGTGTGCCGGGGCACCTCCTGGCCACAGCACGACGAGCCCGACCACGACCGCTGCGGCGAAGGGGATCAGGATCGCCCCGATGATCTTCCGCAAGTGGATGGAGACGGGAGCGGCCGGACCATGACTGTGACTGTGGCCGTGTGAGTGACCTTGGTCGTCATCGGGTCCGTGGCCGTCACCAGGCCCGTGCCCGCCCTCGTGCTCGCCGCCAGAACTGCCGCCAGGTCCGCCCCTGGCACCGTCGCCGGGGCCGTGCCCATGGCCGGCGCCCTGTCCCGGGCCGGTTCCATGATCGTGCCCACCGCCTGCTCCCGGACCAGGACCTCGGCCACCGTCAGGAACAGGAAGGGGGCCGAACTGACCGGTCCCCGGCCCCTCGGCCGCGAAATCCTGGCCCCGATGGCCATCCGGGCCCCTACGGCCGCCCTGGCCCGCCCCCGCTCCGGGCCCGTAGCCGCGATCGATCCTCCGGCCGGGCCCGTAGCCGGGGCCGGCACTCGATCCGGTCGCCGCGCCTGCGCCTCCGTGGCCGCTGCCCGGTCCCGAGCCGGGCTGGGCACCGCTTCCGCGCGGTGGCTCGGAGGACGGGTACGAGGGTCCTTGCGTCGTGGTCACCGCTCGATCATCGCAAGAACGGCAGGGGCCCCCTGTTCACCTCGCCCAAATAGACGCTAGCGTGGTGGGACTTTGCACACGCGGGAGCTCGGAGCACCGGGCTGAGAGGGCGCTGACCTCCGTCTTAGCGATGTTTCACGTGGAACACGTGGAACGAGTGATGTTTCACATGAAACATCGGCAGACGGAATCCGCTGCGTCGACCGCTGAACCTGTTACCGGGTAATGCCGGCGTAGGGAGTAGGTCTCATGACCATCAAGGACGCACGCACGCCTGCCTCCGACCAGGACGAACAGCCCGTTGCGGGCGAACAGTCCCAGGAGGCCGGGAAGTCCATCGGCTGGCACAAGGGGTATGTCGAGGGCTCACGCTCCGACCTGCGGGTGCCGGTCCGACAGGTGCATCTCACCAACGGGAAGTCGGTCACTCTGTACGACACCTCGGGCCCGTACACCGATCCGCTGGTCGACACCGATGTCCGCAGGGGGCTGGAGCCGCTGCGTGACAACTGGATCATCGCCCGCGGCGACACCGAGGAGTACGCGGGCCGTCCCGTCCGTCCGGAGGACGACGGGATCAAGCACACCTCGCCGCGGGGCGGGCTCAGGAACCTCGACGCGGTGTTCCCGGGAAGGCCCCGGCAGCCGCGCCGGAGCCGGAGCGGTCAGGCGGTGACACAACTCGCGTACGCCCGCCGCGGCGAGATAACGCCCGAGATGGAGTTCGTCGCCGTCCGGGAGAACGTCGACCCCGAAGTGGTCCGTGAGGAGATCGCCGCCGGGCGGGCGGTACTGCCTGCGAACGTCAACCACCCGGAGATCGAGCCGATGATCATCGGCAAACGGTTCCTGGTGAAGGTCAATGCCAACATCGGCAACTCCGCCGTCACCTCGTCCATCGAGGAAGAGGTCGAGAAGATGACCTGGGCGACGCGCTGGGGCGCCGACACGGTCATGGACCTGTCCACCGGCCGCAATATCCACACCACCCGTGAATGGGTGCTGCGCAACTCCCCCGTTCCCATCGGTACGGTGCCGCTCTATCAGGCGTTGGAGAAGGTGGACGGCAGGGCCGAGGAACTCACCTGGGAGATCTACAAGGACACGGTCGTCGAACAGGCCGAACAGGGCGTGGACTACATGACGGTGCACGCGGGCGTCCGCCTGGCGTACGTACCGCTCACCGCGAACCGCAAGACCGGCATCGTCTCGCGCGGCGGCTCGATCATGGCGGCGTGGTGTCTCGCGCACCACAAGGAGTCGTTCCTGTACGAGAATTTCGAAGAACTGTGCGAGATTCTCGCCGCGTACGACGTCACGTACTCGCTCGGCGACGGGCTGCGGCCCGGATCGATCGCGGACGCCAACGACCAGGCACAGTTCGCGGAGTTGCGGACGCTCGGGGAACTCAACACGATCGCGAAGCGTTTTCACGTACAGACGATGATCGAAGGCCCGGGCCATGTCCCGATGCACAAGATCAAGGAGAACATCGACCTTCAGCAGGAGATCTGTGATGAAGCTCCGTTCTATACGCTCGGCCCGCTGACGACGGACGTCGCGCCGGCGTACGACCACATCACTTCCGGCATCGGTGCCGCGATGATCGCCTGGTGGGGCACGGCCATGCTCTGCTATGTCACACCCAAGGAGCACTTGGGTCTGCCCAATCGTGACGACGTCAAGACCGGCGTCATCACCTACAAGATCGCTGCCCACGCAGCCGACCTCGCCAAGGGGCACCCAGGTGCGCAGGACTGGGATGACGCGCTGTCCGATGCCCGCTTCGAGTTCCGGTGGGAGGACCAGTTCAACCTGGCGCTCGACCCGGACACGGCACGCGAGTTCCACGACGAGACCCTGCCCGCCGAACCCGCCAAGACGGCCCACTTCTGCTCCATGTGTGGGCCCAAATTCTGCAGCATGAAGATCAGCCAGAGCATCACCGAGCAGTTCGGTGGTACGGCGGCTGCGGGGGCGACGGCTGAGGAGGTCGCTGAGGGGATGCTCCAGAAGTCCAAGGAGTTCGCCGCCAGCGGCAACCGGGTGTATCTGCCGATGGCGGACTGAGCGGATCGTCCCGTGTGCGTGGCCGTACGCCTGCGGAGCGGGCGGAAGCCCAGGTGGTGAGGCGGCGTCAGTAGCCCCCGTTCCACCTGAGTCCTGGGCCCTGAGGCCTGAGCCCTGGGGCGCGCGTCCAGACCCGCATCCGGACCCCGCCGGTTACTCCGGCGGGTGGTCCGGGCCTCCGAAGTCCGGGCTGGTGAAGTCCGGGCTTGTGAAGCTGGGGCGGTGGCTCGTCGTGGCTCCGCCGTCGGGGCTGGTGAAGCCGGGCCGGTTGTAGCCGAGCTGGGGCATACGGCCGGTGGTGGGTTCCGTGGTCGGCTTGCGCTTCATCGCCGCCGTACCGGGGGCGGCGAGGGCATCGCAAAGGAACGGCAGGATGCCGCGCTCCAGCAGGGCTTCGCGCCAGGCTTCCCTGGCCTGCGCGACCTCCTCGGTCAGCTCGCCGTAGGCTCCTGCCTCCTCCGCCTCCGGGCTGTTGCGCAGGGCGGTGAGCAGCAGGCCGACGGCGGCGACGAGTATCGCCGCCGCGGTCACCGCACCGAACACCCATCCGGTGGTGAGCATGGTCTTGGCGAACGCCGGCTCGGGGTCGAGCATCTTGAGGATGTAGCCCACGAGCAGGAAGATCGCCGCGGCCGTGCCGGCGAGGACGGGAGCCAGCACCGCGACGATGGCGACGGCGCCCGCCCCGGCGGGCTCGGCGGCGGCCTCGCCCAGAGTGGCGGCGAGCCCCAGCGTGTTCGTGCCCGACTCGGTGGAGCCGGAGTCGTGGACGGACGCCGGGGTGGACGGTGCCGGGTGGCGCAGTTCGTCGCGGACCTTCACGTAGTGCTGGTATTCGGTCGACGCGGCGACCGTGATGAGAGCGGTGGCGTTGAGTGCCATGGTGCGCAGTTGTTCGGGGTTCAGCCGCTGACCGACGGCGGCCAGTTCCGGGCGGTGTGGGGCGGAGCGCAGCGCCTCATCGAGGATCCGCTCGTATTCCTGGCGGTCCTCGTTCAGCAGGTGCTGCGGAACGCTGTTCATGTGCATCCCCCGATGCTCCGTAGGGCTTGGGGCTCGGCATGCTGACGAGCCGTCGGGCAGAAACGGAGGGGAGCCTGCTACGGATAAGCCGATGGTAGAGCGGCGACGGCGCGCGGTGACAGGGGATTTGACGAAATTACCGTCCGACTGTCCCCCGTCCGGTGCGGTACGTCGTCGGGGGCCGCCTGCCCAGGGAGCGCCCGGCAGCCGTCAGAGTTCCAGCGGAAGCTTCTGGACCAGCAGTTTTCCGGCCATGGTCACACCGCCGTCCATCGCGATGGCGAGTCCGTCGGCGTAGACATGCGGATGTTCGATGTTCGGGCGGGAACTGTCCTCACCGTCGTCCTCGCCGCCGACATCGCCCACCAGATACGGGATGGGGCTGTGGCCGTGAACGATGCGGGTGCCGCCGTACGTATCGAGGAGGGAGCGTACGGCCTCGACACCGCCCTCGTCGCGGAAGGAGAAGCGCTTGGTGAACTTGCGGAACAGATCCCACACCTCGTCCGCGTCGTTGCGCGTGATCGTCTCGCGGACGGTGTCGTTGACCGCCTCGATCGAGTCGCCGTAGTCGAGATAGGCGGTGGTGTCCGAGTGCACGAGCAGGTGCCCGTCGACCTCTTCGATCGCGTCGAGACGGGCCATCCACTGGAGATGGTGGTCCTGAAGCCGGTCCATGTCGGTCTTCTGGCCGCCGTTCAGCAGCCAGGCCGCTTGGAAGGTGGCCGTGCCCGCGCCGGAGTTGACAGGCATGTCACCGAACCGCTTGGCGCCCAGCAGCAGCAGCTCGTGGTTGCCCATGAGTGCCTTGCAGTAGCCGCCTGCCGCGGCGGCCTCGGCGGACAGCCGCATGACGAGGTCGATGACACCGATGCCGTCCGGACCGCGGTCGGTGAAGTCGCCGAGGAACCAGAGCCGGGAGGTGCCCGCGGACCAGTTGCCCGCGCCGTCGATCAGGCCCTGCTCCTGAAGGGCGCCCACCAGTTCGTCGAGGTAGCCGTGCACGTCCCCGACGACGAACAGAGGTCCCGCGCCCTCGGCGGCCAGGGCCGCGGGGTCGACGGTCACCTGGACCGTGTCACCGCGGTTGATGATCGGCAGGTCGCGTTGGGTGGGTGTGTACCCGTCCGGGTATTCCTCCAGGTCCGCCTGGGTCTGCGTGCCCTCCGGGGTCTCCTGGACCTCGGTGTCGGCCGCCCCGGCGGCGGTCTCGCCGGGTACCGTGCCGTCGCCGAACGGACCGGTCTCATGGACGTACGCGGGCACCCGGAAGTCGCGCGACGTCGCCGTCCGCGTCACCTCGGGTCCCTGACCGGCCCCCTGAGTCATCGACCCCTCCACCATCGCGCCGCATCTGCACCGCATCGGACTGCCTGGTCGCAGCGGCCCGCGGTGTCGTGGGCCCATCATAGGAATGCGAATCGCGCCATGTGATGACCCAGGGGTGGTGAATCGGCGAAGGACCCCAGTTCACCGCGGCTTTCGCCCCGATTCGGAGGGGCTTTCCCGTACGGGCCCGGCCTGAACTTCCCTGCTTCGTTCCTCGGACATCGACGCTTCGTGCGATCATCGCACCGGCATCTGTGAACTGTCCCGACACCGGGGACCCGCGTTCCTGAACGGGGCCGGGCTCCCGTTTCCCCCACGGGGCCGACCCCTCGTACGGCCCCGCTCCCCGGCAGCCGGCCCCGCACAAGCCCACTGTCCCGCCCCTCACCACAGCCCCCGGATCACCCTTACTCGGGCGACCGCGGCGGACTGACCGTCGTGCGCGGCGGACGGCGCTGCGAGGACGTCCGCACGATCAGTTCGGTCGGTATCACCTGCTCGACCGGGAGGTCCGAGTCGACGTTCTCGATGGCGTCGATCAGGAGTTGGACCACCGCCGTGCCGATGCGCCGGGGCTTCAGCGAGAGCGTGGTGATCGGCGGCTCCGTGTTGGCGTACACCGTGGACTCGCTGCAGCAGACCAGCAGGAGGTCCTCCGGGACGCGCAGGCCGTAGCGGCGGGCCGCGGCCAGCAGGTCGGTGCCGTTCGGGTCGAAGAGGCCGTACACGGCGTCCGGGCGGTCCGGGCGGGCCAGCAGCCGGTCGGCGGCCACGGCGCCCGCGCACGGGTCGTGGGCCGGGTAGGACTCGTACACCGGGTCCTGGCCGACCCGCTCGCACCAGCTCAGGTAGGCCGTGGTGGACAGGTGGGTGTAGGTGTCGGTGGAGGTCCCCGTCAGGAGGCCGATGCGGCGGGCGCCGGCGGCGGCCAGATGGTCGAGGATGCCCAGGACCGCGGCCTCGTGGTCGTTGTCGACCCACGCGGTCACCGGGAGCGAGCCGGCCGGGCGGCCGTCGGAGACGACGGGCAGCCCCTGCCGGACGAGTTCGCTGACCACTGGGTCATGGTCGGACGGGTCGATGACGACCGTGCCGTCCAGGGCGACGTTCGACCACACGTCGTGGCGCGAGGTCGCGGGGAGGATGACCAGGGCGTAGCCCCGGGCGAGCGCGGCCGAGGTGGCGGCCCTCGCCATCTCCGCGAAGTACGCGAACTCGGTGAAGGTGAAAGGTTCATCCCCGTACGTCGTCACGGTCAGGCCGATCAGTCCGGACTTTCCGGTACGGAGGGTTCGGGCCGCGGCCGACGGGCGATAGCCCAGCCGGTCGGCGACCTCGCGGACATGGCGTCGGGTGGCGTCCGGGAGCCGGCCCTTTCCGTTGAGGGCGTCGGAGACGGTCGTGATCGAGACCCCGGCGGCGGCGGCCACGTCTCTGATGCCTGCCCGGCCCGGCCGGCTGGCTCGTCGGGTTGTCTCCGCGCGGCTCACCTGGTGCTTCCCTGCTGCTGTCATGGCGAGCCGATAGTAGGGCTCATGCGGTGGGGTAGTGCGGACGCATATGCAGCCGTTGACAGGCACGTTTCTGCATGGTCAATCGTGATCAACTGCCTTAGAAAGAAAGTCAGTTGACTGATATTACTGCCCTACCTGACTTGTCGGCGCGCATAGGCCTGCCAAGTGGCTGATGTCTCGAAGAGGTCTCAACTCACCTCTACGAGGGATGCGCGCCACGGCGTGAGCTACCGGCGCGTGCCGAAATGCACGATGCGCCCCCTGATTCGTACAACTTTGTACGGTGATAACCGGGCGCGGTGGGTGGGGAGCGTCTCGGGCGTGACCGACCCGTACGCGGCGACGCCGAATCCTCATAAGGTGAGGAGCATTGGAACCCGGTAGCCGGCAGCGGATGGCCGTCTTGAGCCGGTGGTGGTCGCGAGGAGGACTGCGGTGAGCGAGACAAGCCCCAAGCTGCGCGCCGAGCTGGAGGGTATCCCCACCTACAAGCCCGGCAGGCCGGCCGCGGCCGGCGGTCCGGTGGCCTACAAGCTGTCCTCGAACGAGAACCCGTATCCGCCGCTGCCCGGCGTACTGGAGACCGTGACGGCGGCGGCGGGGGCCTTCAACCGCTACCCGGACATGGCCTGTACGGAGCTCATGAGCGAACTGGCCGAACGTTTCGCCGTGCCGGTCTCCCATATCGCCACCGGCACCGGCTCGGTCGGTGTCGCACAGCAGCTGGTCCAGTCCACCAGTGGGCCCGGCGACGAGGTGATCTACGCCTGGCGCTCCTTCGAGGCCTATCCGATCATCACGCAGGTCAGTGGCGCCACGTCGGTCAAGGTCCCGTTGACGCCCGGGGATGTGCACGACCTCGACGCGATGGCGGACGCGATCACCGACCGGACCCGGCTGATCTTCGTCTGCAACCCCAACAACCCGACCGGAACGGCCGTACGGGGGGCCGAGCTGGAGCGGTTCCTGGACCGGGTGCCCAGTGATGTGCTGGTGGTGCTGGACGAGGCCTACAAGGAGTTCGTCCGTGACATCGAGGTGCCGGACGGGGTCACGTTCTACCGCGACCGGCCGAACGTCTGTGTGCTGCGGACCTTCTCCAAGGCGTACGGCCTCGCCGGGCTCAGGGTCGGGTTCGCGATCGCGCACGAGCCGGTGGCGGCGGCGCTGCGCAAGACGGCCGTGCCGTTCGGGGTGAGCCAGCTCGCCCAGGACGCGGCGGTGGCCTCGCTGCGGGCCGAGGACGCGCTGCTCGGCCGGGTCGGCTCGCTGGTGATGGAGCGCGCGCGGGTGGTCGACGGTCTGCGCGGCCAGGGCTGGACGGTGCCCGACACCCAGGCGAACTTCGTATGGCTGCGGCTTGGGGAGCGCACGGTGGACTTCGCGGCGGTGTGCGAGCGGGCCGGGGTGGTCATTCGGCCGTTCCCTGGCGAGGGGGTCCGGGTAACGGTCGGCGAGGCCGAGGCGAACGACATCTTCCTGAAGGCCGCGGAGATGTTCCGCGAGGAGTTCTAGGACACTCCGGAGCCTGTCCGGCGGACCATGTGCGGCACGTCACTCAACCCGGGTGACGTGCCGTTTTGCTGCCCGGGCGACCGTGAACCCCGCCCTCCGGGGCGGATGGAAGCTGTTTGGGTACCCCGCGTCTCCCGGGTCGAACGGACATGCGCCATAATTGCTTGTGAATGTGAACGCGTTCACAAGCGCGTCCTGTTTGTCCCTCTCGTGCTGGTCGGCGACCGGGACGGACCGCCGCAATGATCACGGCTCGTAAGGAGGAGATGTGGACATCGCTCTCGCGCCGGAGACTCTGGCCCGCTGGCAGTTCGGCATCACCACCGTCTACCACTTCCTGTTCGTCCCGCTGACGATCTCCCTCGCCGCGCTCACCGCCGGCCTGCAGACCGCCTGGGTCCGCACGGAGAAGGAGAAGTACCTCAGGGCCACGAAGTTCTGGGGCAAGCTCTTCCTGATCAACATCGCCATGGGTGTCGTCACCGGCATCGTGCAGGAGTTCCAGTTCGGTATGAACTGGTCCGACTACTCGCGCTTCGTCGGCGATGTCTTCGGTGCCCCGCTGGCCTTCGAGGCGCTGATCGCCTTCTTCTTCGAGTCCACCTTCATCGGGCTGTGGATCTTCGGCTGGGACAAGCTGCCGAAGAAGATCCACCTTGCCTGCATCTGGATGGTCTCGATCGGCACGATCCTGTCGGCGTACTTCATCCTCGCGGCCAACTCCTGGATGCAGCACCCGGTCGGCTACCGGATCAACGAGCGGAAGGGCCGCGCCGAACTCACCGACTTCTGGCTGGTCCTCACCCAGAACACCGCGCTGACCCAGGTCTTCCACACCCTCACAGCGGCCTTCCTCACGGGTGGCGCCTTCATGGTCGGCATCGCCGCCTTCCATCTGATGCGCGGCAAGCACATCGAGGTGATGAAGACCTCGCTGCGGCTCGGCCTGGTCACCGTCGTCATCGGTGGTCTGCTGACCGCGGTCAGTGGTGACTTCCTCGGCAAGGTCATGTTCAAGCAGCAGCCGATGAAGATGGCCGCCGCCGAGGCCCTCTGGGACGGCGAGTCGCCCGCGCCCTTCTCCGTCTTCGCCTACGGTGACGTCGACGCCGGCCATAACAAGGTCGCCGTCGAGGTCCCGGGCCTGCTGTCCTTCCTCGCCAACGACGACTTCAGCTCGTACGTCCCGGGCATCAACGACGTCAACAAGGCTGAGCAGAAGAAGTTCGGGCCGGGCGACTACCGGCCCAACATCCCGGTCGCCTATTGGGGCTTCCGCTGGATGATCGGCTTCGGCATGACGTCCTTCGCGATCGGGCTGGCCGGACTCTGGCTGACCCGCAAGAGGTTCATGCTGCCGCAGCATCTGCGGGTCGGCGACGACGAGGTGCCGCACCTCTCGCTGCTGCCCGGGAAGGCACTCGGCCCGACGCTCACCAAGTGGTACTGGCGCATCGCCGTCCTCACGTTGGGATTCCCGCTGATCGCCAGTTCCTGGGGCTGGATCTTCACCGAGATGGGCCGTCAGCCGTGGGTCGTGTACGGCATCTTCCAGACCCGGGACGCGGTCTCCCCCGGCGTCTCGCAGGGGGAGATCCTCACCTCGATGATCGTCTTCACCTCGCTCTACGCGATTCTCGCCGTCATCGAGGTCAAGCTCCTCGTGAAGTACGTCAAGGCGGGGCCGCCCGAACTGACCGAGGCCGACCTCAACCCGCCCACGAAGATCGGCGGCGACCCACAGGACGCCGACAAGCCGATGGCCTTCTCCTACTAGGCCCAGGGAGCTGGAATCGCCATGGAACTTCACGACGTCTGGTTCGTCCTCATCGCCGTCCTGTGGACCGGCTACTTCTTCCTGGAGGGCTTCGACTTCGGGGTCGGTGTCCTCACCAAGCTGCTCGCCCGTGACCGGGCCGAGAAGCGGGTCCTCATCAACACCATCGGGCCCGTCTGGGACGGCAACGAGGTGTGGCTGCTCTCGGCGGGCGGTGCGACCTTCGCCGCCTTCCCCGAGTGGTACGCCACCCTCTTCTCCGGTTTCTATCTGCCGCTGCTGCTCATCCTGGTGTGCCTGATCGTGCGGGGCGTCGCCTTCGAGTACCGCGTGAAGCGGCCCGAGGAGAACTGGCAGCGCAACTGGGAGACCGCGATCTTCTGGACCTCGCTCCTCCCGGCGTTCCTCTGGGGCGTGGCCTTCGCCAACATCGTGCGCGGGGTGAAGATCGACGCGGACTTCGAGTACGTCGGCACTCTCGCCGACCTGCTCAACCCGTACGCCCTGCTCGGCGGCCTGGTCACCCTGTCGCTGTTCACCTTCCACGGCACGGTGTTCGTCGGTCTCAAGACCGTCGGGGCCATACGGGAACGGGCCCGGAAGCTGGCGGTGCGCGTCGGTCTCCTTGCCGCGGTCGTCGCGCTCGTGTTCCTGAGCTGGACTCAGGCAGACAAGGGCGACAGCGGCTCCCTGGCCGCGGCGATCGTGGCCGTGCTCGCCCTCGTCGCCGCTCTGGGGGCGGCCTGGAAGGGGCGTGAGGGCTGGGCGTTCGCGTTCTCCGGGGTCACCATCGTGGCAGCCGTCGCGATGCTGTTCCTGACGCTCTTCCCGAACGTCATGCCGTCCTCGCTCAACGCGGACTGGAACCTCACGGTCACCAACGCCTCGTCGAGCCCGTACACGCTGAAGATCATGACGTGGTGTGCGGGGATCGCCACCCCCGTGGTCCTGCTCTACCAGGGCTGGACGTACTGGGTGTTCCGCAAGCGGATCGGCACGCAGCACCTCGCCGACGCCGCGCACTGAGTCGTCTTTGTCTGTGGAGGACGGGTTCGCGATGTTTCACGTGAAACATCGCGAACCCGTCCTCCCTGGACCGAAGGGCATGTTTCACGTGAAACCAATCGATCCGCGGCTCCTCAGGTACGCCGGCGCCACGCGCCGTTTCCTGCTGGCGGTCGTCGGCCTCGGTGCCGTCGGCGCGGGGCTGGTCGTCGCGCAGGCGATGCTCATCGCCGAGGTGGTGGTCGGCGCTTTCCAGCACGGACTGTCGGTCACTGAACTCCGTACCCCCCTTCTGCTGTTGGTGGCCGTCGCCGGTGGCCGGGCGGTGGTCTCCTGGCTCACTGAGCTGGCCGCGCACCGAACGAGCGCGGCGGTGAAGTCGGAGCTGCGCGGACGGTTGCTGGAACGGGCCGTCGCCCTCGGGCCCGAATGGCTCGCCGGACAGCGGACCGGGTCGTTGGTCGCCCTCGCGACACGGGGAGTCGACGCGCTCGACGACTACTTCTCGCGCTATCTGCCGCAGTTGGGACTCGCGGTCGTGGTGCCCGTCGCTGTGCTGGCGCGGATCGTCACCGAGGACTGGGTGTCGGCAGCGATCATCGTCGGCACCCTGCCGCTCATTCCGGTCTTCATGGTGCTGATCGGCTGGGCCACGCAGTCCCACATGGACCGTCAGTGGCGGCTGCTGTCCCGGCTGTCGGGCCACTTCCTCGATGTCGTGGCGGGGCTGCCGACGCTGAAGGTGTTCGGCCGGGCCAAGGCGCAGGCCGAGTCGATCCGGCGGATCACCGGTGAGTACCGGCAGGCGACGATGCGAACCCTGCGCATCGCCTTCATCTCGTCCTTCGCGCTGGAACTGCTGGCGACGCTGTCCGTCGCGCTGGTCGCGGTGACCATCGGTATGCGGCTCGTGCACGGCGAGATGGACCTGTACATCGGGCTGGTCGTTCTCATCCTCGCGCCCGAGGCGTATCTGCCGCTGCGACAGGTGGGCGCCCAGTTCCACGCGGCGGCCGAGGGGCTGGCCGCGGCCGAGGAGATCTTCGCCGTCCTGGAGACTCCCGTTCCCGAGTCCGGGACCGGGACGGTTCCCGAGGGCGGGGTGGCCTTCGAGGGCGTGACGGTCCGGTATCCCGGGCGGTCGGCGGACGCGGTGACGGACGCGTCCTTCGCTGTCGAGGCCGGCGAGACCGTCGCGCTCGTCGGGGCGAGCGGTGCGGGCAAGTCGACGCTGCTGCACGCGCTGCTCGGGTTCGTGCGCCCGACGGAAGGGCGGGTGACGGTCGGGGGCACCGACCTCGCCGGCCTGGATCTGGAGCAGTGGCGTTCGCGGGTGGCCTGGGTGCCCCAGCGGCCGCATCTGTTCGCCGGGTCGATCGCCGAGAACGTACGGCTGGCCCGGCCCGACGCCGACGACACCGCCGTACGGAGGGCACTGGCCGACGCCGGTGCGCTGGAGTTCGTGGAGGCGCTCCCCGAGGGCATCGACGCGGTGCTCGGCGAGGACGGGGCCGGGCTCTCCGCCGGGCAGCGGCAACGGCTGGCGCTGGCCCGGGCGTTCCTCGCGGACCGGCCCGTGCTGCTGCTCGACGAGCCGACGGCCGCGCTGGACGGGGAGACCGAGGCCGAGGTCGTGGCCGCCGTACGGCGGCTGGCCGTCGGGCGGACGGTGCTGCTGGTCGTGCATCGGCCTGCGCTGCTGGGAGTGGCGGACCGGGTGGTGCGGCTGGAGGAGGCCGTCCGGCCCGCGCACCTGCCTGATTCTGGGCAGGCCGGGGGTTCCTTCGGCGGTGACGGGCTCGTGGTGGGCGGCTCGCGGGACGCACATCTCCCTGTGCTCGACGAGGAAGAACTCGTACCCGGCGCTCCCTCGGAGCGTCTCGGTGTGCTCACGCGGGTGCGGGCCACGTCCGGGGCCCGGCGCGGGCGGCTCGCCCTCGCGCTGCTGCTCGGGAGTCTCGCGCTCGGCAGCGCTGTCGGGCTCATGGCGACCTCCGGGTGGCTCATCTCACGGGCCTCGCAGCAGCCGCCGGTGCTCTACCTGATGGTCGCGGTGACGGCCACGCGGGCCTTCGGGATCGGGCGGGCCGTCTTCCGGTACGCCGAGCGGCTGGTGTCGCACGACGCCGTGCTGAGGATGCTCGCCGACACCCGGGTGGCCGTCTACCGGCGCCTGGAGAGGCTGGCGCCCGTCGGGCTGCGTACGACCAGGCGCGGCGACCTGCTGTCGCGGCTCGTCGCCGACGTGGACGCCCTCCAGGACTACTGGCTGCGCTGGCTGCTGCCCGCCGGGGCCGCCCTTGTCGTCTCCGCCGCCTCCGTCGGGTTCACGGCGTGGCTGCTGCCGGAGGCCGGCGCCGTCCTCGCCGCCGGGCTGCTCGCGGCCGGCGTCGGCGTCCCCCTCGTGACCAGTGCCGTGGCACGGCGCACGGAACGCAGGCTCGCCCCGGCCCGCGGGGCGCTCGCCACCCGGGTGACCGACCTGCTGACCGGAACCGCCGAGTCGACGGTCGCGGGCGCCCTGAACGGACGTACCGAGCAGGTGCGGCGGGCCGACTCGGCGCTCACCCGGATCACCTCGCGCGCCGCCACGGCCACCGCGCTCGGCGACGCGCTCACCGCGCTGCTGTCCGGACTGACCGTGGCCGCCACCGCCCTCGTGGCTGCCCAAGGAGTCGCCGACGGGCGGCTCGACGGAGTGGCGACGGCTGTTGTCGTCCTCACTCCCCTGGCCGCCTTCGAGGCCGTCCTCGGGCTGCCGCTCGCTGTCCGGTACCGGCAGCGGGTGCGCAGGAGCGGGGAGCGCGTGTACGAGGTCCTGGACGCGCCCGAGCCCGTACGCGAACCCGAAGTGCCGCTCCCCGCACCGCTGTCGCCCTTCCCGGTCGTCGTCAGGGAGCTGGCCGCCCGCCATGCCGGACAGGACCGGGACGCGCTCGCCTGCCTCGACCTCACCCTCCACGAAGGGCGCCGGATCGCCGTCGTCGGCCCGTCAGGCTCGGGCAAGACGACCCTCGCGCAGGTGCTCCTGCGGTTCCTGGACGCGGACGCCGGCGCCTACACGCTGGGCGGCGTCGACGCGTACGCGTTGGACGGCGACGACGTACGGCGGCTGGTCGGGCTGTGCGCCCAGGACGCGCACCTCTTCGACAGCTCCGTGCGCGAGAACCTGCTGCTGGCGAAGAAGGACGCGACCGAGGCCGACCTGCGCGGCGCCCTCGCGCGGGCGCGGCTCCTCGAGTGGGCCGAGTCGCTGCCGGAGGGCCTCGACACGCTGGTCGGCGAGCACGGGGCGCGGCTTTCCGGCGGGCAGCGGCAGCGGCTGGCGCTCGCCAGGGCGCTGCTCGCGGACTTCCCGGTGCTCGTGCTCGACGAACCCGCCGAACACCTCGACCTGCCGACCGCCGACGCGCTCACCGCGGATCTGCTGGCCGCGACCGAGGGCCGGACGACGCTGCTCATCACCCACCGGCTGGCCGGTCTCGACACCGTGGACGAGGTGCTCGTGCTCGACGGAGGGCACGTCGTGCAGCGGGGGACGTACGCGGAACTGGTCGCCGTGGACGGGCCGCTGCGGGGGATGGCAGAACGGGAGGCGGAGTCCGAGCAACTGGCGTCGGCAGCGGCGGTGCGGTGATCCCCTGCCCGTCACGGGTTCCGCCAACTCGACTTTCGCGGGCAAAGAGTACTTATTAGGCATCGAGGGATGCCCGACCTACCGCTCCGTCCCGAGCCGTGCGTGCCGCAGTTACGGGAAGCCATGCGGGCCGTCGGGAGCGGGCTCGGGCCGCATGCCACGCTGGAGCGGATCTGTGCGACGGCGACCGCCCTGGTGGACGCCGGACGCGTGGCCATCGGTGTCCTCGCCGAGGACTGCACGAGTTTCGCCGACTTCGTTCACCACGGCGTCGACGAGGAGACCGTCCGGTGGGTCGAGCCGATCCGGGTGCACGGCGAGGTCTTCGGGAACCTGTATCTGGGGGACAAGCACGGCGGCGGTGCGTTCACTCGACCCTGGCGAGGTCGCGTGCGAGCTGTCCGCGCGGGTGGAGCGGGAGATCCACAAGGCCGCCGTGGCGCTCGGGTTCCAGCCTTCGCTCCGGGTGGCCGGCCCGGTCGACACCGCCGTCGGCGACCTGACCGGAAAGAAGCTCGTCGCCGCGCTCCGCGAGGGGCTGTCCAACGCCTTCCGCCATGCCGACGCCTCCCGGATCGACGTCGTCGTCGACGCGAACGTGACCTTGCCGGACGGCCGGCCGGGGGTACGGCTGACCGTCGCCGACGACGGTGTGGGCATCCCCAGGGCGGTCGGCGCAGCGGACTCGGGAATCTGAAACGGCGTGCGGAGTCGCTGGGCGGCGACAGCGGGCACGGGCCCGGCGGCGGCCCCGACGGCGGCGGTACGACAGTGGTGTGGCAGGGCCCCGTACTGCGCCCGCCGCGGACCCCGTTGCTGAGCCGTTCGTGGCAACGGGTCCCCCAGGCGTACGACGTGAACAGGCACCGGGCCCGGTTTGCGGTACACGATCGCTGACATGGGCTCACATCGCCGTCATCCACTGCTCGTTCCGACTCTCCTGTGCGCGCTCACGATGCTGGTCGCCCGGCCCACGGCCGCCTTGGCCGAGGACGGGGACTTCGGACCGGATGCCGGTACGGATTCGGGCCTCGCCTCCGAGGTGACCCGGCTGTACGCGGATGCCGCCATGGTGACGCAGCGGTACGAGGCCGGGCGGCGTGAGTCCGAGGCGGAAGGGGCCAGGGCCCGGCGGTACGAGGAACTCCTCGCCCGCGAACGGCGCGACATCGCCGTCCTGCACGCGGACCTGGGCCGGATCGCCCGCAGCCAGTACCGCAGCGGCGGCGGTCTGCCTCTGACGGCGCAGATGCTGTTCGCCAACAACCCCGAGCAACTGATGCGTGGTCAGCGAGCCGTGTGGCAGGCCGACCTCGCCGTCAACAACGCGATCGGCAAGAGCCGGCGCGCGGAGGCCCGGCTCGCCGCCGACGAGGCGAAAGCGGCGGCAGAGTGGCGGAAGCTGGAGCGGCGCAACAGTGAGATCGCCGAGCTGAAGCGGACGATCGAGGCGAAGCTCGAAGAGGCCCGCTGGACGCTCCAGGGCCGGGCCGAGGCCTCGGTCGCGGCCGGTTCGTGCAGGGGCGCCGTCCGGCTCGACCAGCCGGACCCCGGGACCATGCCGGAGTACGTCACTCCCGTGGAGACGTACGAACTCTCCGCGAGTTTCGGCAGCGGCGGCGACCGGTGGGCGAACGGGCACACCGGGCAGGACTTCGCGGTGCCGATCGGCACCCCGGTGCGGGCGGTCGGCGCCGGCACCGTGGTGTCGGTGTCGTGCGGAGGCGCCTTCGGCATCGAGATCGTGATCGAGCATCCCGGGGGCTACTACACGCAGTACGCGCACCTTGCCGCTGTGACCGTCGACCAGGGTCAGCGGGTGAGCCCGGGCCAGTGGATCGGTCAGACCGGCACGACCGGCAACTCGACCGGCCCGCACCTGCACTTCGAGGTGCGCGTCACACCGGAACTGGGGTCGGGGGTGGACCCGGTGGCCTGGCTGACGGCACGCGGGGTGCAGGTGTAAGGGCGGCCCCCGGGTGGCGGGATCCTCAGAGGCGTTCCGCGAGCAGCCGCTCGATCACCACGGCCACCCCGTCCTCGTTGTTGGGCGCGGTCCGACCCTTGGCTGCCGCGAGGACGGCGGGATGTGCGTTGCCCATGGCGTACGAGCGGCCCGCCCAGGTGAGCATCTCGATGTCGTTCGGCATGTCCCCGAAAGCGACGACCTCCTCGGCCGCGATGCCCCGCTCGGCACAGGAAAGGGCCAGCGTGCTCGCCTTGGAGACACCGGGGCCGCTGATCTCCAGCAGGGCGCTGGGGCTGGAGCGGGTGACGTTGGCACGGTCGCCGATCGCGATCCGGGCGGTGGCGAGGAACGCGTCGGGGTCGATCGTGTGGTGGTAGGCGAGGATCTTGAGTACGGGCTCACCGTCGCTCGGTCCGCCCGGGGCCAGCAGTTTCTCGGCGGGCGCCAGATTGTCAGGCACCTCCATGTGCAGTTTCGGGTACTCCGGCTCCTGGTGGAAGCCGTACGTCTGCTCCACGGCGTACACGGTCCCCGGCGCGGCGTCGCGCAGCCGCCGTACGGCTTCCAGGGCGTTGTCCCTGGCCAGCTCGCGCACCTTCACGAAGCGGTGGGTGCCGGGGCCGCCGTGCAGGTCGACCACGGCGGCACCGTTGCCGCAGATCGCCAGACCGTGACCGTGGACGTGCTCGCTGACGACGTCCATCCAGCGGGCCGGGCGGCCCGTGACGAAGAAGACCTCGACGCCCGCTGCCTCGGCGGCTGCCAGCGCGGCGACCGTCCGCGGGGACACCGACTGGTCGTCACGCAGCAGCGTGCCGTCGAGATCGGTGGCGATCAGCCGGATGGGAAGTGCGGCGGCGGGGGTCTCGGGCTCTCGGGTCGCTGAGGTCACCCGGCCATTCTCGCGTATGCGCGTGCACGGCCGTGCGGGCGCCCGCACAGGTGAGTGGCGCCCGGACCGGTGCTGGGTCAGCGCAGCTGCGCCGGTGCCTCCGTCGCGATGCGCTCGAAGACCCGCTCGTCGGCCGCGAAGTCGGAGTCGGGGATGGGCCAGTGGATCACGATCTCGGTGAACCCCAGCTCCTGATGCCGGCCCGCGAAGTCGACGAACGCGTCCACGGACTCCAGCGGACGCCCACGGTCCGGGGTGAACCCGGTGAGCAGGATCCGGTCGAGTTCCCTGACGTCCCGGCCGATCGCGGCGCAGGCGTCGGCCAGCTTCTCGGCCTGCCCACGCAGCGCCTGGACCGACTGCTCGGGCGTGCCGCTCTCGAACAGCCGCGGGTCGCCGGTCGTCACCCACGCCTGCCCGTACCGTGCGGCGAGCTTCAGCCCGCGCGGCCCGGTGGCGGCCACCGCGAACGGCAGCCGGGGGCGCTGCACACAGCCCGGGATGTTGCGCACCTCGTGCGCCGAGTAGTAGTCGCCCTGGTAGGAGACACCGTCCTTGCCGTCCTCGGTCAGCAGCCTGTCGAGGAGAGGGACGAACTCACCGAACCGGTCGGCGCGCTCCCGGGGCATCCAGGGGTCCTGGCCCAGCGCGGTGGCGTCGAAACCGGTACCGCCCGCGCCGACGCCCAGGGTGATCCGTCCGTTCGACACGTCGTCGAGGGAGATCAGCTCCTTGGCCAGGGTCACCGGGTGCCGGAAGTTCGGTGAGGTCACCAGGGTGCCCAGGCGCAGCCGGTCGGTGACAGCGGCGGCGGCTGTGAGCGTGGGTACGGCACCGAACCAGGGGCCGTCCCGGAAGGTGCGCCAGGACAGGTGGTCGTACGTGAAAGCGGAGTGGAACCCGAGCTCCTCCGCGCGCTGCCAGGTCGCACGGCCGCCCTCGTGCCAGCGGCGGTACGGCAGGATCACGGTGCTCAGGCGCAGATTCATGCGTCAGAGCCTAGGCCAAGCCTATGCCCTGTCGTTTGGATCAGCTCGGCCGTGAGGTGCGGTATCTGTTTCACGTGAAACATGACTCGGCGTCGTCAGTGCGGCCCGGGGAACCGCAGATAGCGCGGCGGCACGGTCTCCGTGAGCCATACGCCGTTCGCGCTGACGTGGAAGAGGTGGCCGTCGCGGTGCATGGCGGCCGCGTCCACCGAGAGCACGACAGGCCGGCCTCGGCGCGCGCCGACCCGGGTCGCGGTCTCACGGTCGGGCGAGAGGTGCACGGCGTGCCGATTCATGGGCCGTAGGCCCTCGGCGCGGATCGCGTCCAGGAAGCGGTCCACCGTGCCGTGGTAGAGGTACGGCGGCGGGGTCGCCGGGGGCAGCCCGAGGTCGACCTCGACGCTGTGGCCCTGGCTGGCGCGGATACGGGTGCCGTCGATCGCGAAGCGCTTCTTGTCGTTGGCGGCGACCACGTGGTCCAGTTCCTCCCGGGTGAACCGGAAGCCGTGGGCCGCGGCAGCCGCGATCAGCGTGTCGATCTCGACCCAGCCGCCCTCGTCGAGGGCGAGCCCGATCCGCTCCGGCTGGTGCCGAAGATGCTTCGACAGGTACTTCGACACCTTCACGGTGCGTCTTTCATCCATCCCGTAAGGGTGAGCTGCGAGACAGCGATCACGCACATGATTTTGTTCACCAGGTTTGATCCACAGCCAAGTGCAGTTATCCACAAGGGATTTGAAGAAACTGTGGACAATCGGGCGGCGTTTTAGCGCGCTTGGTCAACTTGGTTACGTATGCGTATTTTTGTCGTCGCTGGTTCACAGCGGCGGTTCCATCCGTGCGAGCGCCCTCAATGCCCCCGGCATGACGCGGGACATGAGACGCCCCGCCCTGGCCTCCGGCGTCACCGGCGAGACCGCCTCGTTGCGTACCACCGCGCGCAGGACGGCCGAAGCGACCTTCTCTGGCGGATAGTTGCGCAGCCGGTAAAGACGTGCCGCCCGCTTCTGCCGACGGGCCTGCTCCTGCGCGTCGACTCCCGTGAAGCGCGCGGTCGTTGTGATGTTCGTGTTGACGAACCCGGGGCAGATCGCCGAGACGCCGATGCCCTGGCCCGCGAGCTCGGCACGCAGACACTCGCTGAGCATCAGCACCGCTGCCTTCGAAGTGCTGTACGCGGGCAGCGCCTTGGAAGGCAGGTAGGCGGCGGCCGACGCGATGTTCACGATGTGGCCGCCCTGCCCGCGCTCGGCCATCTGCTTCCCGAAGAGCCGGCAACCGTGGATCACGCCCCACAAGTTGACGTCCAGGACCTTCTTCCAGTCCTCCGGAGTGGTGTCGAAGAAGGACCCGGAGAGCCCGATCCCCGCGTTGTTCACCAGCACGTCGACGACGCCGTACTCGGTGGCGACCTTCTCGGCGAGCTTCTCCATCGCCTGTTCCTCGGTGACGTCGACCGGCTCCGCCCAGGTCTCGGGGGCGCCGAGCAGACGGGCCAACTCGGCTGTGCGGGCGGCGGCTTCGGCGTCCCGGTCGACGGCCACCACGCGGGCACCCGACTCGGCGAACGCCAAGGCCGTGGCCCGTCCGATGCCGCTGCCCGCGCCGGTGACCAGGACGAGCCGACCGCCGAAACGCTGTGCGTACCTGCCCGTTGGCGTCGCCGGGAGGCGTCCGGCCTCGGTGGTGGTCACGAACTCCCCGATCCAGGCGGCCACCTGGTCGGGCCGGGTACGCGGGAGCCAGTGCCTGGCGTCGAGCGTGCGGCGCACCAGCCCGGGTGCCCACTGTTCCAGTCCGTCGTTCAGCCGCTCGGAGAGGAACGCGTCCCCCAGCGGCGTGATGAGCTGCACGGGCGCGTGCGCGTACGCGTCCGTGCGCGGCCTGCGCAGCCGGGACCGGACGTTGTCCCGGTACAACCAGGCGCCGTTGGCCGCGTCCGAGGGCAGGGAAGCGGTCGGGTAGCCGTCCCCGGAGACCTTCTCGCGGCGGGCCAGCAGCTTCGGCCAGCGTCTGCCGAGGGGGCCGCGCCAGGCGAGTTCGGGCAGCACGGGCGTGTGCAGCGCGTACACGTACCAGGATCTACGGCCTTGGCCCAGGAGTTGGGCGACCGCGCGGGGCGTGGGCCGCTTAAGGCGTCCCTTCGCCCAGTGGCCCATATGGTCGAGGGACGGCCCGGACATCGACGTGAACGACGCGATCCGGCCCTCGGCGCGCGCGACGGTGACGAACTCCCAGGCCTGCACCGAGCCCCAGTCGTGCCCCACCAGGTGCACCGGCCGGTCCGGGCTGACCGCGTCCGCGACGGCCAGGAAGTCGTCGGTCAGCTTCTCCAGGGTGAAACCGCCGCGCAGCGGACGCGGCGCCGTCGAACGGCCGTGGCCCCGCACGTCGTACAGCACGACGTGGAAGCGGCCGGCGAGGCGCGCGGCGACCGCCGACCACACCTCCTTGGAGTCCGGATAACCGTGCACGAGAATCACCGTGGGGTGCGCCGGGTCCCCCAGCTCGGCGACGCACAGCTCGACCCCGCCCGTCCGTACCTGGCGCTCACGCGCCCCGTCGACCGTCACTTCGCCTCCGTCCGGCGCCGCACGTGCGGCGACTCGTCGTCCAGCCGGCACGCGCACTCGTACGCGAGCCCCCGTCGACCGCGCTGTGTGCCCGTGACCTGACCTGAACTCGCGAATCTGGCACCTGTTAGAGCCGGCGTCAACAATCGAACGTCTGTCTGTGGATAACCCGTCACCGGTTGTTCTACCTGAGAGGGTCCCCCTACGGGCACGTACGACTGAAGGTGGATGCCGAGACAGCTCTTCGGGTTGACGACGGATGTGGCGTGCGCCACTACCGTCATGGATGTGACTGTGATCGCGACCGAAAGCCTGAGCAAGCGGTTCCCCCGGGTGACCGCGCTCGACCGGCTCTCCATGGACATCGGACCCGGTGTGACCGGACTTGTCGGTGCCAATGGCGCCGGCAAGTCCACCCTGATCAAGATCCTGCTGGGTCTGTCTCCCGCCACGGAGGGCCGCGCCACCGTGCTCGGCCTCGACGTCGCCACCGAAGGCGGCGCCATCCGTGAGCGCGTCGGCTACATGCCGGAGCACGACTGCCTGCCGCCCGACGTCTCGGCCACCGAGTTCGTCGTGCACATGGCGCGCATGTCCGGGCTCCCGCCGGCCGCCGCCCGCGAGCGCACCGCGGACACCCTGCGCCATGTCGGGCTCTACGAGGAGCGCTACCGTCCCATCGGTGGCTACTCGACCGGCATGAAGCAGCGCGTCAAGCTCGCCCAGGCCTTGGTCCACGACCCGCAGCTGGTCTTCCTGGACGAGCCGACCAACGGCCTGGACCCGGTCGGCCGCGACGAGATGCTCGGCCTGATCCGCCGTATCCACACCGACTTCGGCATTTCGGTACTGGTCACCTCGCACCTGCTCGGCGAGCTGGAGCGGACCTGTGACCACGTGGTGGTCGTCGACGGCGGCAAGCTGCTGCGGTCCAGTTCCACCACGGACTTCACCCAGTCCACGGCCATCCTCGCCATCGAGGTGACCGACACCGACGAACACCCGGACGGCACCGCCGCGGTGCGCGACGCGCTCCACGCGCGCGGGGTGGAGACGCACGACGGCAGCGGCCTGCCCGGCGCCGGACACATCCTGCTGCTCACCGCGCAGGGCGAGGACACCTACGACCTCGTCCGGGACACGGTCGCCGACCTCGGCCTCGGCCTGGTGCGCATGGAACAGCGCAGGCACCACATCTCCGAGGTCTTCACGGACAGCGACGACCAGCAGAGCACCGCACAACAGAGCACCGCACAGCACAGCGCGGGAAAGGAGGCGGTCGGCCATGGCGGTTGAGCAGACCCCGGCACAGGCGGGCGCCCAGTCCCGTATCCACAACATCGGCTACCGCTCGTACGACGGCCCGCGCCTGGGCCGGGCGTACGCCCGCCGCTCGCTCTACTCGCAGTCCCTGCGCGGCGCCTACGGCCTCGGCCGCTCGGTGAAGTCCAAGGTGCTGCCGATGGTGCTGTTCGCGGTGATGTGCGTTCCGGCGGCCATCATGGTGGCGGTCACGGTCGCCACCAAGGCCAAGGAACTGCCCGTCGAGTACACGAACTACGCGATCGTCATGCAGGCGGTCATCGGCCTGTACGTCGCCTCGCAGGCACCCCAGGCCGTCTCCCGCGACCTGCGCTTCAAGACCGTACCGCTGTACTTCTCGCGGCCGATCGAGACCGCCGACTACGTCCGGGCGAAGTTCGCGGCGCTGGCCTCGGCCCTCTTCATCATCACCGCGGTGCCGCTGGTCGTGCTCTACGCGGGCGCCCTGCTGGCCAAGCTCGACTTCACCGACCAGACCAAGGGATTCCTCCAGGGGCTCGTCTCCGTGGCACTGCTCTCGCTGCTGTTCGCCGGTATCGGCCTCGTCATCTCGGCGGTCACCCCGCGCCGCGGCTTCGGCATCGCGGCCGTCATCGCCGTACTGACCATCTCCTACGGGGCGGTGTCCACACTCCAGGCCATCGCCGACGCGCAGACCCTGGGGGACGGGGGCAGTTCGAGCGTCGTTCCCTGGATCGGCCTCTTCTCGCCCATCTCGCTCATCGACGGGGTGCAGACGGCCTTCCTGGGCGCGAAGTCCGCCTACCCCGGAGGGGTGGGCCCCGGCGCCGGCGAAGGTGTGGTCTTCCTCCTCGTCGTCCTGGGTCTCATCGCCGGCTGCTACGGCCTTCTGATGCGCCGCTACCGAAAGGTCGGACTGTGACCACGCTCAACATCGACCACGTCTCGCGCTGGTTCGGCAACGTGGTGGCGGTCAACGACATCACCATGACGATCGGCCCTGGCGTCACCGGCCTCCTCGGCCCCAACGGCGCGGGAAAGTCCACCCTCATCAACATGATGGGCGGCTTCCTGGCCCCCTCCACCGGCACCGTCACCCTCGACGGACAGCCCGTGTGGCGCAACGAGCAGATCTACAAGCACATCGGCATCGTCCCCGAGCGTGAGGCGATGTACGACTTCCTCACCGGCAAGGAGTTCGTCGTCGCCAACGCCGAGCTGCACGGACTGGGCGCCAAGGCGGCACAGCGGGCGCTCGCCACGGTCGAGATGGAGTACGCGCAGGACCGCAAGATCTCGACGTACTCCAAGGGCATGCGCCAGCGCGTCAAGATGGCTAGCGCGCTCGTCCACGAACCGTCGCTCCTGCTGCTCGACGAGCCCTTCAACGGCATGGACCCGCGCCAGCGCATGCAGCTCATGGACCTGCTGCGCCGTATGGGCGCCGAGGGCCGCACGGTCCTGTTCTCCTCGCACATCCTCGAAGAGGTCGAACAACTGGCCGCCCACATCGAGGTCGTCGTCGCTGGACGGCACGCGGCCAGCGGCGACTTCCGCCGCATCCGCCGGCTGATGACCGACCGCCCGCACCGCTACCTCGTACGCTCCAGCGACGACCGGGCCCTCGCCGCCGCGCTGATCGCCGATCCGTCGACCTCCGGCATCGAAGTGGACCTCGCGGAGGGCGCGTTGCGCATCGAGGCCGTCGACTTCGGCCGCTTCACCGCCCTGCTGCCCCGCGTCGCCCGGGATCACGGCATCCGGCTGCTCACGGTCTCGCCGTCCGACGAGTCCCTCGAATCCGTGTTCTCGTATCTCGTCGCCGCGTAGGAGGCCGAAAATGTACGACCCCACAGTCGCCCGGCTCACCTACCGGGCCCTGCTCGGCCGCCGCCGGGCCCTCATCCTCGGCGCGCTGCCCCTGCTGCTCATCGTGATCTCCGTCGCCGTACGCGCCCTCGTCGGCGCCGACGACCAGACGGCGGCGGACGTGCTGGGCGGACTCGCGCTCGCCACGATGGTGCCGATCATCGGCGTCATCGCGGGCACCGGCGCGATCGGCCCGGAGATCGACGACGGCTCCGTGGTGTACCTGCTCTCCAAGCCGCTCAAGCGGCCCAAGATCATCTACACCAAGCTGATCGTCGCGATCGGCGTCACCATGGCGTTCTCGGCGGTGCCGACGTTCATCGCCGGGCTCATCCTCAACGGCAACGGCCAGCAGGTCGCCGTCGCCTACACGGTCGCCGCGCTGGTCGCCTCCATCGCCTACGCCGCGCTCTTCCTGCTGCTCGGCACGGTGTCCCGGCACGCGGTGGTCTTCGGGCTCGTCTACGCCCTGGTCTGGGAGGCCCTGTTCGGCTCTCTGGTGCCCGGCGCGCGCACGCTGAGTGTCCAGCAGTGGGCGCTGGCCATCGGCCACAAGGTCACCGGCGGCGACCTGGTCACCTCGGACGTCGGCCTGACCACGGCGACGGTCCTGCTGATCGCGGTCACCGTCCTCGCCACCTGGTACGCCGGCCAGAAGCTGCGCACGCTGACACCGACCGGCGACGAGTAGTCCGTACGGCCCGGGGCGCGGTGCGGTCTCCTGACGGAGACTTCACACGTGTCCGGGCAGACTGGACAAAACGGGGACACGGGGCAGAGGGGAACGGGGATGGCGGGGAAGGCAGTACGGGGCCACGGGCCCGGCAAGGGGCAGAGCCAGGGTCAGGGCCAGGGTGACCGACCGGCCGGATCCGGTGAGGTCTCCGAGGAGGCCTGGGACGAGCTGGTTCTCGACGAGGACTTCATACGTTCCGCCGGTACGGCCGAACCGTCCGCCCGCGCCCGGATGCTCGCGGCGCGGTGGCGCGACGAGGCGCCGGAGCCGCAGCCCTGGCGGTCGGACGAGCCCCCGGCCGGCTGGTTCTTCAGCAAGTCCCGTCGCCGCAGGTGGCGCCGGAAGTAGCGCGGCCGACCGGCCCTGGAGTCGCTCACCAGTTTTACTCGGTGGCGCCCGACTCGGCGTACGGGCACAGTAGTTGTGTCCAGTACGCCGGATCTGTCCGATGTCGAAGATCCGGTGGCTGGTGTCGGTTCTGGGAGCGGAGCCGGGCGACGCCGATGCACGGCGGTCCGCGCGGCTTCCTTCAGGGCAGCCCGTGGCGGGCGCCGGAGCACCACTACCTCCGGCGGGCCCGTTGAGCGGGGGGAGCTGCCCGGGGCGGCCACTTCGAGCGCGCGAGTCACTTCGCGCGGGCCGCCCTCCCAGGCCCCCGACCTCGGCAGAGCGGCGCGGGGGACTACGCCAGCAACCGTTCCAGCACCACCGCGATGCCGTCCTCGTCGTTCGACGACGTCACCTCGTCCGCCACCGCCCGCAGTTCGGCGTGGGCGTTGGCCATCGCCACCCCGTGGGCCGCCCAGCTGAACATCGGGATGTCGTTGGGCATGTCGCCGAAGGCGATCGTGTCGGCGGGTTTCAGACCCAGCCGACGGGCCGCGAGGGACAGGCCCCTCGCCTTGGACAGGCCCAGGGGGAGGAGTTCGACGATCCCCTCGCCGGCCATGGTGACCGTGACGAAACCGCTCGCCGTCCGCACGGCGACCTCGGTGAGCTCGTCGGAGGACAGGGTCGGATGCTGGATGTAGATCTTGCCCAGCGGCTCGGTCCAGAGGTCCGACGGGTCCGTGAGCGGAACGAAGGGCAGCGAGCCCACGCCCAAGTAGCCCGGCCCGACCAGCACCTCGCCGTCGATGGCCGCCCGGCTCGCCGCCAGGAACAGCGGACCGACCTCCGCCTCGATCTTCGCCAGCGCGAGCGAGGCCAGCTGCCGGTCCAGGGTGATCGACGTCAGCAGCCGATGCGCCCCGACGTCGTACACCTGTGCGCCCTGGCCGCAGACCGCGAGGCCCTCATAGCCCAGTTCGTCGAGGATGTGCCGCGTCCAGCGCACTCCCCGGCCGGTGACGACGATGTGCGCGGCGCCCGCCGCGGTGGCCGCGGCGAGTGCCTCACGGGTGCGCGCCGAGACCGAGTCGTCGGAGCGCAGCAGCGTTCCGTCGAGGTCGGTCGCGACGAGCCGGTAGGGGAACGACCCGGCGGCTGCGGTCACTTGGCGACCGGCTCCAGCAACTCCCGGCCGCCCAGGTACGGACGCAGCACCTCGGGCACGCGCACCGAGCCGTCGGCCAGCTGGTGGTTCTCCAGGATCGCCACGATCGTGCGCGGTACGGCGCACAGCGTGCCGTTGAGCGTCGCCAGCGGCTGGACCCGGTTCTTGCCGTCGCTGGTGTCGCGCATCCGCACGGACAGACGCCGGGCCTGGAAGCCGTCGCAGTTGGAGGCCGAGGTCAGCTCGCGGTACTTGCCCTGGGTCGGGATCCACGCCTCGCAGTCGAACTTGCGCGAGGCGGACGCGCCCAGGTCGCCCGAGGCCACGTCGATGACCTGGAAGGGCAGTTCGAGGCCGGTCAGCCACTGCTTCTCCCAGTCGAGGAGACGCTGGTGCTCGTTCTCCGCGTCCGCCGGGTCGACGTACGAGAACATCTCGACCTTGTCGAACTGGTGGACGCGGAAGATGCCTCGCGTGTCCTTGCCGTACGTGCCGGCCTCGCGGCGGAAGCACGGCGAGAAGCCGGCGTAGCGCAGCGGCAGCTTGTCGGCGTCGAGGATCTCGTCCATGTGGTAGGCGGCGAGGGGGACCTCGGAGGTGCCGACCAGGTAGTAGTCGTCCTTCTCCAGGTGGTACACGTTCTCCGCGGCCTGGCCGAGGAAGCCGGTGCCCTCCATCGCGCGCGGGCGGACCAGCGCCGGGGTCAGCATCGGTGTGAAGCCGGCCTCCGTGGCCTGCGCGATCGCCGCGTTGACGAGGGCGAGCTCGAGGAGCGCGCCGATGCCGGTGAGGTAGTAGAAGCGCGAGCCGGACACCTTGGCGCCGCGCTCGACGTCGATGGCGCCCAGCGCCTCGCCCAGCTCCAGGTGGTCCTTGGGCTCGAAGCCCTCGGCGCCGAAGTCGCGGATCGTGCCGTGCGTCTCGAGGACGACGAAGTCCTCCTCGCCGCCGATCGGGACGTCCGGGTGGACCAGGTTGCCGAGCTGGCCGAGGAGCTTCTTGGTCTCCTCGTCGGCCTCGTGCTGCTCGGCGTCGGCCGCCTTGACGCCGGCGGCGAGCTGTCCGGCCTTCGCCAGCAGCTCGGCCTTTTCGTCGCCCGAGGCCTTGGGGATCAGCTTGCCGAGTGCCTTCTGCTCGGAACGCAGCTCGTCGAAGCGGACGCCGGACGCCCTGCGCCGCTCGTCGGCGGACAGGAGAGCGTCGACGAGCGCGACATCCTCTCCACGGGCACGCTGCGAAGCGCGCACACGGTCGGGGTCCTCACGAAGCAGGCGAAGGTCAATCACCCTCCAAGGCTACCGGTGTGAGGTCGGCACTCACGACTCGGTATTTCCCCGCGCGCCCCGTGTTGCTGTTTGCCCGAAATGTCGATCTATTCGAAGGGTGTCAAATGGCGGCATGCGGCTTCCCTGGAAAGGGTCGGACGGCGGCGCCTGGTTGACTCGAATCCCTTGTGGAGTAGGGGACTTGGGGGCGGGGTCGTCCACAGTAATCCACACCCGGACAGAGTTATCCACAGGCTGTGCGAAAGATCTGTGGATTACGGAAGTGATCATTGAGAAAGGTGTCCGCGAGACGATCAATTCCCGAAGCAAACCACCCTCACGCCCCCTTTTGGGTGGAAATGCGCAACCCGGGGAGTTACACCAGGGAAACGAGTGGACGAAGGGTGGGGTGCTGGACTGTGGACGAGTCGACTGCCTGTAGGGCGACTTGTCGACAGACTCACGTTTCGTTGTCGACTTGTCCCCAGGTCGAGAAGCCAGCCTGTGGATAACTTCTGTGGATAACGGAAATCGGCTGGTAGGACTGGCTCGGACCACCGAGTGATTGCCGGGGATCGCCGAGTGATCGCCGACGAACCGGCTAGAAGCGGCCGTCCTGGCAGCGAGCCACCCAGTCCGAGGCCGTCACGAACGCCTCGTCGGACGTCCCTGGCAGCGGAGGGCGGACATCCTCCACACCGATGTCCGCACGCGGGTACGAACCCAGGTACCGCACCTTGAGACAGATCCGCCGGAGCCCCATCAGGGCCTCGGCGACCTTCCGGTCCGAGATATGGCCCTCGGCGTCAATGGCGAAGCAGTAGTTGCCGATGCCCTGCCCGGTCGGCCGGGACTGGAGCAGCATCAGGTTGACGCCCCGTACCGCGAACTCGTCCAGCAGATCACGCAGTCCACCGGGGTGGTCGTCGCGCTGCCAGATGACGACGGACGTCTTGTCCGCGCCGGTCGGCGCCGCGGGCCGGGCGGGCCTGCCCACCAGGACGAACCGGGTCTGCGCGTTCTCCGCGTCGTGGATGCCGGTCTCCAGCGCGGTGAGACCGTACCGGGCGGCGGCGAACTCGCCCGCGAAGGCGGCGTCGTAGCGGCCCTCCTGGACCAGCCGGGCACCGTCCGCGTTCGAGGCCGACGACTCCCACACCACGTCCGGCAGGTTGACCTTCATCCAGTTGCGGATCTGCGACTGCGCGGCCGGATGGGCGGTGACGGTCTTGATCTCCGACAGCTTGGTGCCCGGCCTCACCAGCAGCGCGAAGGTGATCGACAGCAGCACCTCGCGGTAGATCATCAGCGGGGAGCCGGCGACCAGCTCGTCGAGCGTGGTGGTGATGCCGCCCTCGACGGAGTTCTCGATCGGCACGAACGCGGCCTCGACCTCACCGCTGCGCACCGCGTCGAGGGTGGCCGGCACGGACACCATCGGGATCAGCTCTCGGGTGGCCGTCTCCGGAAGCGTGCGCAGGGCAACCTCGGTGAAGGTGCCCTCGGGGCCGAGATACGCGTAGCTGGCTGGCATGCCCTCACCCTAATGGCCCTTGCCGGACCCGGCGCACGCTTCCCGACCCCCACCACGCAGGGGGCGACTGGACCATGCCGGCCACTTCACCGCCCTGCCGTCACGGGCGTCATCCCTCCAGCAGCCGCTGCCCCACGTACTCCCCCTCGGCCGCGCCGCCCGGCACCGCGAACAGCCCGCTCGACTCGTGCCGAATGTACGTGGACAGCGCGTCGCCCCGGTCGAGCTTGCGCTGGACAGGGACGAATCCGCGCAGCGGGTCGGCCTGCCAGCACACGAAGAGGAGCCCCGCGTCGGGCGTTCCGTCCACGCCGATCCCGTCGTGGAAGGAGAACGGGCGCCGCAGGATGGCCGCGCCCCCGTTCTCGTCGGGGCGGGTGATCCGGGAGTGGGCGTTGATGGGGACCACCAGATCGCCGTTGGCGTCGACCTTCTCCAGGTCCATCGCGGTCGTCTCGGTCCCGCCGCTGAGCGGCGCCCCGTTCGCCTTCCGCCGCCCGATGACGTCCTCCTGCTGCTTGAGCGACAGCTGCTCCCAGTCGTCGAGAAGCATGCGGATGCGGCGTACGACGGCATAGGAGCCGTTCGCCATCCAGGAGGGTTCGCCGGAGGCGGGTACGAAGATGCGCTTGTCGAAGTCGGGCTCGGACGGCTTCGGGTTGCGGGTGCCGTCGATCTGGCCCATCAGGTTGCGGGCGGTCATCGGCCGTTCGGTGGCGCCCGGCGACCGGTTGAAGCCGTTCATCTGCCAGCGGACGCGGGCCGCGCTGCCCGCGTCCTTCTGGATCGCGCGCAGGGCGTGGAAGGCGACCAGGGCGTCGTTCGCGCCGATCTGGACCCACAGGTCGCCGTTGCTGCGGGCCTTGTCGAGGTGGTCGGAGGAGAACTCGGGCAGCGGATCGAGCGCCACCGGGCGCTGCTTCTCCAGCCCGGTGCGGGCGAAGAAGCCGTATCCGAAGCCGAAGGTGATGGTCAGGGACGAGGGCCCCGCGTCCCGGGCGACATCCGTGTCGTCGTGCGCGGCGGCCTCGCCCGCCATGAGCCGCTGGGCGGTGTCGGACCAGCGGCGCAGCAGCGCGGCAGCCTCCTTGCGGCCGGAGCCCGCCGCCAGGTCGAAGGCGACGAGGTGGCCGCGGGCCTGGAGGGCGTCGGTGATGCCGGCCTGATGTTTCACGTGAAACATCGCCCTGTCCGCGCCCACCGAAGTAAGCGCCAGGGACTGGCCGGGTGAGCCGGAGGAGTCGGCGTCGGAGGAGCCGACGGCGTAGCCGGTGGCCCCGCCCGCCGCACCGAGCACGAGCCCAGTGGCACCGGCGGTGCCGAGCAGCCGCCGACGCGAGATGCCCTGCTCGGGCTTCCCGTCGGCGCTCCCCGCGGCGGGTTCACCGCTGCTTTCCTTGTTGCTTTCCTTGATGGACTGGTCAGCCATGGTGCGGTTCAGCCGATCTGCGCGTTCTTGTCGACGGTCACTTGGTCGATGTCGGAGGTCCGTACGGTCACGGCGATCTTCCAGTCGCCGGCCATGGGGATCTGGACTTCGTTCGCCGTCCAGTGTCCGGTGGCGACGCGGTCCGGGTTCACGGGCAGCGGTCCGAGGTTCTTGGCGGTGAGAGTGAAGGCGACCTTCACCTCGGGCACGTCGAACGCCCTGCCGTTGGGCCGCTCCACATAGACGTGCATGACGTTGCCGCCGACGCGGGCGGGGTTGATGTCGAGCCGTACGAGGCCCTTGCCGTCCTGGCCGCCGGTGTCGAAGGGCATGTCCAGGGTCAGGGCGCCCGTCCCGTCCGGGTCCGAGGAGGAAGAGGACGACGACGAGGAGGACGATGCCGAGGTGGCGGCCTTGGCCTCCTCCTCCGTCCGGCCCGGTTCGGTGGACGTCAGCACGGTCGTGACGGCCAGCAGGACGACGGCGACGCCCGCCTCCGCGAGCACCGAGCGGCGCAGCCCCGAGCGCAGCGGGTCGGCGTTGCGCAGCCGCTTGAGCCGCGCGGTGTCCACGGCGGCCCGCTGCCGGGCGAGCTGGGTGGCCCGCTTGGCGTCCGAGCCGCCGGCGGCGCCCGCCGCGACCGGTTCCTTCTCGGGGTCGGCGGCCTGGTCCTCGGTGGACTCGGCCGCCTCGGTCGTGGCGGTCTCCGGCAGTTGGGCGGTCCAGCGGCGCGAGATGTAGGCGATGCCGACGAGGACGATGACCAGGCCGATCTTGACGAGCAGCAGCTGACCGTACGAGGTGTCGGTGAGCGCCGACCAGGAGCCGAGCTGGCGCCACGACTGGTAGACGCCGGTCGCGACCAGCGCCAGCACGCTGCCGAAGGCGACGCGGGAGAAGCGGCGTACGGCCGAACCCTCGATCGGGGTGTCCGCGGGCGCCCGGAAGAGGGCGACCAGGAGTGCCGAGAGTCCGCCGAGCCAGGTGGCGACGGCCAGCAGGTGCATCACGTCGACGGGCATCGCGATGTCGGACTGGAGGCCGGTCGAGGCGTGTTCGGCCAGCGCCCAGGTGGCGGCCAGCCCGATCGCCACGACACCGCCGCCGATGCCGAGCCCGAAGGTGAGGTCCCGCCGCGCGGAACTGTCGTCGAGCTCCGCCCGGTTCTCGCCGTCTTCTCCTTCTTCCCCGGCCTCGTCGTCCGCCGGCTCGGGCCGGGCGTACGCCCCGAAGAGGACCGCGATGAACAGGGCGCCGGCCGCGAGCAGCAGCAGCCGGGAGACGAGGGCGGCGCCCGTCTTGGTCTGGAGGACGTCCCCGAGCAGGCCCAGGTCGAAGATGGCACCGACCTTGCCGGAGCCGGTGTACGAGCCGCGCATCAGCAGCAGCGCGAGCGTGGCCGCGGTCATCGCGAGCCACCCGGAGACGACGAGCCGCTGCAACGCCCGTACGCCTGCGCCGCGCTGCCAACAGGCGAGGACGAAGGCGGCGCCGCCGACCATGACGATGAAGCCGGCGTAGGAGACGTACCGGCCGAAGCCGTAGAGGGCACCGACGACTCCGCCGCCCGCCGTCTGGTCGGAGACCGAGACGGAGGTGACGGAGGGGGCGCCGATGGAGAAGGTGAACGCGCCGGCGACGGGGTGACTGTCCGCCGAGACGACCTGGTAGGCGACGGTGAACGTGCCGTCGGGCAGGCCGGCGTGGAGCGGGACGCCGTACGTCGTGCCGCTCAGCTCGGTCGCCTTGCCGGTGTCGACGCGCTTGCCCTGGGGGTCGAGCACGCGGAACGCGCCGTCGGAGAGCGCGACCTTCTCGGAGAAGGTCAGCGTCACCTGGGTCGGGGCCTTGTCGACCACCACACCCTGCTGCGGGGCGCTGCCGGTGAGCGCGGCGTGTGCGGAGGCAGGCGCGGCGCCGGCCAGCCCGGCGAGCAGCGCGGCGGCGGCCGCGAGGAACAGCAGCACCAGGGGCCGTACGCGGCGTGCGATGGTCTGTGTCACGGTGATCCCTCCCTCGGTCTCAGTGTCCGGTTTTCGGGTTGTACGTCGCCGACTTCACCGGCATCTCGACGGTGATCGGCGAGGTTTTGGCAAAGTGCAGCTGGACGGAGACCTTCTCGCCCTCTCGCGGCTTGCGCTTGAGCTGCTCGAACATCAGATGGTCGCCGCCGCTTTGCAGGACGAGTTCGCCGTGGGCCGGGATGTCGAGGCGCTCGGCCTCCTCCATGGTCTGCCCGACGGTCTTGTGCACGGTGACCGCGCCGGCGACCTCGCTGGTGACGCGGGTGAGTGTGTCACCGGCGGCGCCCTTGTTGGTGATGACGAGGAATCCGGCCGCCATGGAGTCCGAGACGGGCTGGGGCATGTAGGCGGCGCCGACGGACAGTCCGGCGCCGTCCCCGGAGTCCGAACTCCCGCACCCGGCGAGGGCGAGCGCCCCGGCGAGCGCGGCGGCTGTCGCGACGGAGAGCCGCCTCACGGGTTCTGCCCCTTGATGATCTTGGGGAGGTCCTTGATGTAGTCGTCGACGGTGGCGTCCTCGCCGTACAGGACATAGCCGCCGTCGGTCTTCGGGGAGAAGGCGATGACCTGGGTGCCGTGCATCGAGATCGTCTTGCCGTTCTTGTCCTTCGACGTCGGCTCGATGGAGATGCCGAGGGTGCGGGCGCCGGCCTGGATGGTGGCGAAGTCGCCGGTCAACCCGATCACCTGGGGGTCGATCCCCTTGAGCCACTTGCCGAGGGCGGCCGGGGTGTCCCGCTTCGGGTCGGTGGTGACGAACACGATGCGGAGCTTGTCCTGCTCGGCCGGGGACAGCTGCTTCTTGGCGACGGCGATGTTGCTCATCGTCAGCGGGCAGACGTCGGGGCAGTTGGTGTAGCCGAAGTAGATGAGAGTGGGGCGACCCTTGGTCTCCGCGCGGAAGTCGTAGGGCTTGCCCTGGGTGTCGGTGAGCACGAGGTCGGGCTTCTCGAACGGCTGGTCGAGGATCGTGGCGGCCCTGTCCGAGCCGGCCTCGACCGACACATCGGCGACGGACTGGTTGGCATCGTCGCCGCTGCCGCAGGCGGAGAGGGTCAGGGTGGCCGCGACGAGCAGGGCGGACGCGGCGAACAGCTTCTTGCGCATAAGGAGGTTCCCGAAGGTGTGGTTCGTGGGAGGTCCGGCGCGCACCCAACGGGGTGTACGGGACACCGGGGGCGTACGGAGCGACCGCACGCCCCCGGCGCGCACCGGAGGTGAGCGGACGTCAGACGGTGGTGCGGCGACGGCCGGCCAGGACGCCGAAGGCCACGCCCGCGACACCGACGACGATGCCGACGACGGCCAGCACGCGCGCGGTGGTGTCGCTGCTGTCGGCCGGCTCGGCGACGGTGGTCGTGGTCTTCGCGGCGGGCTCCGCGGCCGCGGCGGACTCCTTCGTGGCCGCGGAGGCGCCGTGGTGGCCGCCCTCGGTGGCGGCGGACAGCGCGAGCACCGGGGCGGGGTTGTCGGGCTCCTCGGCGCCGTCCTGCTGGACCTCGATCCAGCGGACGACCTCTTTGTTGGAGTACGTCTGCAGCGCCTTGAAGACGAGTTCGTCGGTGTCCTCGGGCAGCTGGCCGAGGGAGAGCGGGAACTTCTGGAAGAAGCCGGCCTGGATGCCCTTGCCGTCGTTGGCGGTCCAGGTGACCTGGGAGACGGCCTCGGTGATCTTCTTGCCGTGCAGTTCCAGGGGCTTGTCGAGCTTGGCCTTGGTGACCTTGGCGGTCCAGCCGGGGATCGCCTGCGGCATCACCGAGGCGAGCGGGTGGTCCGCCGGGAAGCTGACCTCGAGCTTCGTGGTCGAGGCGTTGTCGCGCTCGTTCGGCACCTTGAAGTTGACGGTCGCGTAGCCGCCCTTGGCGGCGGCGCCCTCGGCCGACACGCTGACGTGGGCGAAGGCGGGGCCTGACAGGGCGAGGACGGTGGCACCGGCGACAGCGGCGGTGGCGGCGATACGGGAAACCTTCATGACGGAAGGCGCTCCACTTCGGGTGAGGTCCGACGGGGTCGGAGTCTCCGACGGGTCGGAGAGTGCGACTGGTCGGAAAGGAAGAGGGACGCGCGGGCGAAAGGGTGCACACGCGCGTGTGCCGCACGACGGCGGCCCATTCCTCCGGCCCTCGGACCCTCGGATCCGAAGACCCAGGGGACCCGACGGGGAGCGGTCGCGTCGTGTCAGGCGGCGAGAACGAGCGGGGCGGTAGGCGGACCGCGCCGGATCACCGTGTGCTGGAGCTCCGTGGCGGACGGGCCGAGGGGGACGAGGGTCCACGCGCTCGGTGCGTGCGGTGCCGTACCGGGCGTACCCGGAAGGCCCGCACGGAGTGCGCGCGCCAGCGCGAGCGCCCCGCGCAGGGATCGTACGAGTGCTCCCTCGGCCACCCCGTGCGCCGACAGCCGCATCAGCCGCAGCAGGGCGAGGTCTCCCCGGCGCAGCAGCCAGCCGGTGGCGACGGCCGCGAGGACGTGACCGAGCAGCATGGGCAGCGTCGGCAGCAGGGCGGTGACCGACCCGGCGGAGGCGAGGGCGTCCGCCTGGTGGTTCATGGACCCCATGTCCATGCCGGCGCTCGTCCCCGTACCGCCAGCGCTGATCCGCGCGTCGGCGAGGATCTGCTGGGCCCGGGCCGGGCTGATGGCCGCGAGCGGCACCCCGCACAGCAGCCGGGCGGCCCGTGCGACGAGGGCGGTGTCCGTCGTGGCGGCCACCGTGGACGACATGGCGTGCTGCCCGATTCCGAACAGGGTGTGCAGGACCGTCTGGCCGACGGCCAGCAGAGCGACGATGCCCGGAAGTGAGCGGGTCCGTCCGGCGAGCGGAGCCGCGCACCCGAGGACCCCGAGGAAACCGGCGCCCAGGGTCCACAGCGGAACGGTGGCGCAGGAGGCGAGGGCATGACCGGCTCCGGCCAGCACGACACAGACCGCGGCGAACACCGCGGCCCTCAGCATCCGGAGGGGGCTTCCGGAGGGCGCTGTGCGCCTGCGGCGGGCAGTCATGGCGGGCTCATCATCGCACTGGCCCCACGGCACCCGTACGGCAGGTCCACAAGGTGGCGTGCGGTCAGGTACCGCCATATATGGGTACGTAAAAAGACGTAAAACCGGAAGGTCGCTTCTGCCTTTTGATGCACTACATACACCGATTGCAGCCCTCGGCGCATCCCCCGTATGGGCGGCATCACGTCAATGGTGTGCTTACACACTGCCACTCGCGGCAATACGTACAGGTATGTCGAGCCGCGGCCTGGAGGCTGGAGCATGAGCATCTGGTGGTCACTCCATCTTCGGCGAGAGGCTGCGAGCGTTCCCCTTGCCAGACGCCTGCTGCTGGGCACCATGGAGACGGCGGGCGTCGACCCCGACATCTGCTACGACCTCTCCGTCGCGCTCAGCGAGGCCTGTGCGAACGCCGTCGAGCACGGCGGGGACGCCGGGCACGGTGACTCCCGCGGGGCCTATCGCGTCACCGCGTACCTCGACGGGGAAAAGTGCCGTATCGAGGTCGCCGACTCGGGGCCGGGCTTCCCGGCGGGTCCCGCGGTCCCCGAGACTCCGCGCCGCCCGGTGCCCGTGGCCGCGGTCCCGTACGACGCGGAGAGCGGCCGGGGGCTGTCGCTGATCGAGGAGCTCGCCGATCACGTCACCATCGGCAACAAGCCGGGCCGGGGCGGGGCGGTGGTCAGTTTCGACAAGATCCTCAAGTGGCAGAAGGGCGCTCCGCTGATGGCGGTGTGACGCGGCGAGTACTTGTCGCGTCGGGTTCGATGGGGTTCACGGTGCCGATGGTTTTCGGTCATTCGCGGCCGGTAGTCATACGTTGCTCGCGACCGCGAACCTCTTGTGCGTTCGCCAATCGTGAGCGCATGACGCATTCGACTCCGTTTCGAATCGGTCGGGCGGGACGGTGGCCGTGATCGGCAACGGCTCCTCGCGGACAGCGAGTTCCGCTTACCCCCGACCGGTGCCCGGCCCTTCCCGATCGCGCCGAGCGCCGACGCGCCGGACGGGCCCTTCGGCAAGATGCCCGGTTCTGCTCTGTGGGGAATAAAGCACCTGTCGGGCCGCGCGGTGCCTGTGTGATGGTTGGGGCCGCCGGGCGGGCCGCGGCACAGGCGCCGTTTCGCGTCCCAACTCCGGTGGCTTTCCAGTCACTTGACGGAATTGACGGCACCTGACGGTCCGTCAGACGCAAGGGGGAAATGTGAACCGAATGAAGGTTGTCGCTGTGGCACTCCTCGCCACCGGCATCGCGCTTCCGACCACCACCGCTGTAGCCCGGAGTGTCACGGGCGGCGGTGTGACCGCCACCGCTCCGTACGGCGGCGACACCGGCAAGATCTCCGTCTACGACGGCAGTAACGACGGCGACCCGGGCAAGGCGGAGTACTACCGCCACGACAGCGCGGGCACCAAGCGCACCCTCTGGAACCACAGCGGTCCCGGGACGCGCGTGATCTCGGGTGACGGCTCGGCCATCATCAAGTTCAAGGCCTGCGACGAGAACGACGGCAGCGGGGACGACTGCTCGGGCTGGGTCGCTCCGTAAGTGCTGCCCCTGGTCGAGCGCTGACCTTGGTCAAGTACTGACCTTGGTCAAGCGCTGACCCTGGTTCCGCCCGCCGGGCCGGCCGTTCCTCGGCCGGCCCGGCGGGTCGCGTCTTGTCGCATCGAGGCATCCGAGTGCCGAGCCGAACAGGCCATCGGCACGGGGGAACGAAGGTGTAAGGACATGAACGAGCGAACGACGGTGGCAGCCGGAGCCCCGACCCGCACCGGCACCACCGCGCGAACCGGCGCCGGACTCCAGGTGGAGGGCCTGCGCTACCGGCTCGGGGACCGCGTCCTGCTGGCCGGCGTCGACCTGGCCGTCGGCCCCGGCCGGTCGGTCGCCGTCACCGGACCGAGCGGGTCCGGCAAGTCGACCCTGCTGACCTGCGTACTTGGCCTGATCGCCCCGGACGAAGGCACGGTCGCCGTCAACGGCCACAGGCTCACCGGGCTGTCGGGGCGGAAGCTGGCGCAGCTGCGTCGGCGACACCTGGGCGTCGTCTTCCAGTTCGGCGAACTATTGCCCGAACTCACGCCTGTGGAAAACGTGGCCCTGCCCGTCCTCCTGGACGGCGGCGATCACGAGGCCGCGTACCGGCGCGCCGTCGAACTCCTGGCCGAACTGGGCGTGCCGCACGACGGTACGCCGACCGGCATGCTCTCCGGCGGCGAACGTCAACGCGCCGCTGTCGCCCGGGCCCTGATCACCGACCCCGACGTCCTGCTCGCCGACGAGCCGACCGGCGCCCTCGACCCGCAGGCCCGGGAGGCCGTGGCCGACCTGCTCTTCGAGGTCACCCGCGACCGGGGCTGCGCTCTGCTCGTCGTCACCCACGACCCCTCGGTGGCCGCCCGCGCGGACCGCACCCTGCGTCTGGAGTCCGGCCTGCTGCGGGAAACCGGGGTGGGCGCGTGAGTACGGACGCCCAGAACTCCGTACCCGGCGCCGATTTCCCTGAGTGGGAGCAAACCCCCTCGCAGTCGCGTATTCCCGCGCAACCTCACACGTCCCGGCAGAGCGGCGCCCCCAGCCCCACCCGCACTGCCGCCACCACTGCGGGCCGGACCGGCGGGAGGCTCTCCGGGCAGCTCATCCGGATGGGGCTCGCGGCCGGCCGCGGCACCCCCGGTGACCGGCTGCGTTTCTGGTCGCTGTGCGCCGCCGCCCTGGCCGTCGCCGTCGTCGCGCTGGCGGGCGTCGCTGCCGTCGCCACCCACGACGGCCGCGACGCGCGGAACACCGCGCGCGGCCCGCTGCTCTCCGACCGGCAGCATGCCGTGGCGTTGTGGCGCGAGGCGTTCGACGTCGTCGGCGAGGTCCAGCACAGCGTGATCTACGTCGAGCCGCTCAAGGCCGGGGCCGCGCCCCCGCCGGGTCTGTCCCGCTGGCCGGCCCCGGGCGAGGCGATGCTCTCCCCGGAGCTGGTCCGCGACGGCCAGGACGAGGGGATCAAGAGCCGGTACGGCCGGTTCGGGGGCACGATCGCCAAGTCCGGCCTCGTCTCTCCGTCGGAGCGGCTGGCGTACGTCAGGGTCGCGCACGACCCGCCCGTGACACAGGACGACTCCTGGTGGTTCGTCCGCGGGTTCGGGCAGGACTACCCGATGGGCGAGGCCCTCAACGGCCGCACCCTCTCCGATGTGCTGCGCCCCTTGGGCGCGCTGACCGGCGTACCGGCGCTGGCGCTGCTCGTCCTCGCCGCGCGGGTCGGCTCGCGCACCAGGGACCGGCGCGGCGGACTGCTCCAGGCGCTCGGCGGGACCTGGCGGCACCGGGCGCTCGTCAACCTCGGCGAGGCGGTGCTGCCCCTGGCGGTCGGCACGGCCCTCGCGGCGCTGGTGCTGCTTCCGGCTCTCGTCACCGACGTACGACTGCCCCCGACCGGCTACCTGCTCGACAGCGGCGACCTGCGGACGGCCTGGCCCCGGTTCGCGCTCGCGCTGCTGCTGTCGTTCGCGGGCTGTCTGGCCGCCGTGGTCCTGCTGCACCGGGTAGGTCGGGACGGAACCGCCACCGGGCCCCGTTCGTTCTCGTCACAGGTGCCGCGATGGCGGCTCGTCGGATGTGGCGTGGGCGTCGCCGCCATCGCGTGCAGCCAGTACGCGGGCGAGGGCGTCGACCTCGCCGTCTTCGTGGGCGGCACCGTCGTGATGTGGGTGCTGCTGCCGTCCGTGGCAGCCGTGGCCAGCCGCGAACTGGGGAAGAAGTTGGCCGTACGAGGATTCCGCGCGGGCCGCGCCGGACAGCTGATCGGCGGACGGTGGACGGCCGCGCACCCCGGTGTCGTGGTCCGGATCTCGGCGGCCATGATCATCGGCCTGGGGCTGGTGTGCCAGCTCGAGGCGGGCAACAGCCGGCTCGGTGACAAGGCCGCCGCGGCGCAGGCGTCACGGGCCCGTGTCGGCGCGAGCGCGCTCAGCGTCCAGAGCCGGTATCTCACACCCCCGGTGATCGAGGACCTGGCCCGAGCGCTCCCGGCGGACTCGCACATCGTCTCCCTCCGGACCGACCAGCCGACCGAGTCGGTGCTCATCCAAGGCTCCTGCGCCGCCTTGCGCTCACTCGCCCTGCCCTGCCCACAGGCACCGGAGGCGGTCCGCAGCGGTGACCCGCGCGTCGCGGAGATCGCCAACTGGTTCGGCCGCAACCCGCACGCCCAGGTCGCCGACCCCGCGAAGCTCGGCGCCGACGCCTTCCAGGGCACGCTTCTCGTCGTCACCGCGCACCCGCGGCCGGGGCTCCAGGCGACGGTCGAGCGGGCGGCGTACGCGCGCGTGCCCGGCATCACCGTCGAGACCCTGGGCGAGACCTGGACCGTCGGCGCCGCCGAGAAGGCCCGGCTGGGCAACTGGGTCCTGCTGTTCGGCTCGACGGGCCTCGCTCTCCTGCTGCTGGCGGGCAGCATCGGCGTGGCGGCGGAGTTCGTCCGGGTGCGGTCGGCGCTGGCGCCGCTCGCCGTCGTGACCGGCAGCGACCGGATCTACCGCTCGGTCGCCCTCTGGCACCTGACGGTCCCGCTGCTCATCTCCACCGCCGTCGCGGCCGTCGTCACCGCCTGGCACTCCCTGTTCTTCACCACGGCGGCACAGGAGGGCGCCACCTTCTCCTGGGGCGTGTACTGGGCGGCGGTGGCGGCGTGCGCGCTGCTGTCCGTACTGATCGGCGCCCTGGGCGCCAGAACGGCGAGCCGGGCAGCGGCCCACTGGCGCCCTACGGCGGACTGACGTACCCGCGCCCGCGACGCGGTACCGGCGCGGTCGGCGCCCGGGGGGTGCGGTGGGCGCGGCGATGCTCCAGCGCACCGGGTCGCTGCACGGGCGGGTGCCACGGCGCTGGCCGCCTTCGGCGACGCCTCCACGCGCGTGTGTGTGGAGGCGGCGTACGAGCCCCCAGGGTCCCCGTACCCGGCGGGCTCGCACACTCGTTCGCTGGTCCACGGCGGGGGGCCATGGCGCTGGCCGCCTTTGGCGATGGCCTCCACGCGCGCGTGTGGAGGCCGTGGGGCGTCAGGCACCCTGCCGGTCAGCTCACCGGCACGGGCTGCCTGACGGCCGCGCCCACCGGGCCGGGGCCCGATGGCGTACGACGCCCACAGGGTCCCCGTACACGGCGGGCCCCCCTTGGGCACGTCCACGGGCGGCGGGTGCCACGGCACGCGTTCGGCGCCGGCCTCCACGTGTGTGTGGAGGCTCTGCGGCGCCGGGTGCCCTTGCCGGTCAGGCCGCCGGCACAGGCTGCCTGGCAGCCGCGCCCACCTCGCCGCCAGCGGCCCACCGTGCCGCAGGTCCCATCGCGTACGACGCGACCAGTGGGACCCCGCCCAGGAGCAGCCAGCCCGGGGTGCCCCAGCCCACCAGCAGGGCGGTGAGGACGAGGGGGCCCGCGGTACGGGCCACGGTGACGCCGGCGCCGAAGAAGCCCTGGTATTCGCCGACCCGGTCGGCCGGAGCCAGGTCGAACGACAGCTGCCAGGACCCCGCCGACTGTCCCATCTCGGCGACGACCTGAAGCACCGCGCCGACCACCAGGACGCCCACACTCACCCAGGGGCTCACCCCGGCCGACAGGACGAACACCGCGCACGCCGCGAGCATGACCCACCCGGAGCGCCGTACCGCGCGCGTGGCCGAACCGAGCCCCGTCACCCCGCGCGCCATCCGCACCTAGAACACCATCACCGCCCCGGTGTTGAGCACGAACAGCGCGGACACGACCCAGGCCGGAGCAGCGGTCCGCTCAGTGATCCACAGGGGGATGCCGAGGCTCAGCAACGGCATGCGCAGCAGCAGCACGGTGTTCAGCAGCGTCACCACGACGTACGGCCGGTCGCGCAGCACCCCGAGCCCGTGCGACGCCGTCGCGGCGACGGGCGCCACCGACGGCAGCCGCAGCAGCAGGCCCGCGCACACCAGGAAACTCACCGCGTCCAGCGCGAACACCCCGAGATACGCCGCCCGCGTCCCGGCGCTCAGTGCGAGGCCGCCGAGCCCGGCGCCCACCGCGAGACCGGCGTTCAGCGTGGACTGGAGGTGGGCGAGCAGCCGTGTCCGGTCCCCGGCCGACACCAGCCCGGCGAGCAGCGCCTGCCGGGCCGCCGCGAGCCCGGACTGCGCGGACGCGTAGGCACAGGCCGCGATCAGGAACGGCACGAAGCCCCGCACGACGAGGAAGGACGCCACCGCGGCTCCCGTGGCGAGCGCCAGCAGTACGGCGGTCCCGCGCGCCCCACGCCGGTCGGCGAGCCGCCCGAGTGGCACCCCGACCAGCGAGCCGACCGCCCAGGCGAGCGTCAGCCCGAGTCCCACGCGCGCGGGGGCGAGCCCGACGACGTGGGTGAAGTAGAGGGCGGAGGTGACGTAGTACGCCCCGTCGCCGACCGAATTGGTCAGCTGGGCCAGGGCGAGCACGCGCTGCGGGCCTGCGGGCGGCACGAGGGAGTTGGTCATACGCACGACGTTAGAAGCCCGGTGGACCGATGGGCAGGCCCAATAGTCGCGCCCTTTCATGGCCCAATTTCCTCCCCGACGGGACCGCGCTCAGCCGCCCTCAGCCGCCCTCCAGAACCCGCCCGAGCACCGCAAGCGCCTCCTCGTAGACCCGCTCCCGAGGCGTCCCGTACCCCACGACCAGCCCCTGCGCCCGCCCCGCCGCCACCGCGCCCGGCTCGTGCCAGTGCTCCCCGAGACACCCCACCGCGAGGCCCGCCTCCGCGGCCCGCGCCAGGATCTCCGCCTCGTCGGCCACCTCCACCAGGGCGTGCAGCCCCGCCGCGATCCCGCGCACCTTCGAACGCGCGCCCAGCAGGTCGACGAGCCGGTCCCGGCGGCGCCGGTAGCGCAGGCGGCACGCGCGCACGTGCCGGTCGTACGCGTGGCTGGTGATCAGTTCGGCGAGGGCCAGCTGACCGATGGTCTCGGTGTGGTGGTCGCTGTGCAGCTTGGCGTCGGCGACCGCGTCGACCAGGTGGGGCGGCAGCACCATCCAGCCGAGGCGCAGGGCGGGCCCGAGCGTTTTGGAGGCGGTGCCGATATAGGCGACCTGCCCCGGAGCCATGCCCTGGAGAGCGCCGACGGGCTGTCTGTCGTACCGGAACTCCCCGTCGTAGTCGTCCTCGACGATCAGCCCGTCACGCGCGCGTGCCCAGTCGGTGAGCGCCCGACGCCGCTCAGGGTGCAGGGTCACGCCGGTCGGGTACTGGTGGGCGGGTGTGACGACGACCGCGGCGACCTCGCGCGGACCCGTCAACCCCTCGACCCGGACGCCCCGTTCGTCGATGCCCACCGGCACGACCCGCCCGCCGGCCCGCCGGACGACCTCCCGGTGGAAGGGCAGCCCCGGGTCCTCCATGGCGATCGAGGCGCCGTCCAGCACACGTGTGAGGAGCGCGAGCCCCTGCACGTACCCGGAGGTGATCACGATCCGCTCCGGGGGCGCGAGCACGCCGCGGGCCCGCCCCAGGTAGTCCGACAGCGCCGTCCGCAGCTCGATCCGGCCGCGCGGATCGCCATAGTCGTACGCCGGGGAGGGCGCCGTCGCGATGGCCCGGCGCAGCGCCCGTAGCCAGGCGTCCGCCGGGAACGTCGCCACGTCCGGGCTCCCGGGCCGCAGATCGAGACGAGGCACACGCGCGCGTGCGTGTGCCTCCGGCGGTTCGGCGCCCACGGATGGCAGCGCGGCCACCTGCGTACCGGCCCCTTGCCGAGCGGTGAGATACCCCTCGGCGACAAGCTGGTCGTAGGCAGCCTTCACGGTCCCTCGGGACACACCGAGTTCGGTCGCGAGCCGCCGAGTGGCGGGCAGCAAGGCGCCGGGTGTCAACCGTCCGTCCCGCACGGCGTCACGCAGGGCCCGCTCGATCCCCGCGCGACGCCCTTCAGCGGCGATCACTTCCAGATGCAGATCCACACCAACCCCCAGGGGCGCGGGGCTGTGGTGAATTTGCGGCTACCGCCGCGTGGGCGCGACCAGCCACGAACTACCCGCAGACGAAACTCAACCCTTGAGGCGCGCCATCCAAGCCTCCACGTCATCAGACCGCCGAGGAAGCCCATCCGACAGATTCCGATTCCCGGACTCCGTCACCAGGATGTCGTCCTCGATCCGCACCCCGATACCCCGGTACTCCACAGGCACGGTCAGATCATCAGCCTGGAAGTAGAGCCCGGGCTCAACCGTCAGCACCATCCCCGGCTCCAACGTCCCGTCGACATAGGACTCCACCCGCGCCGCCGCACAGTCGTGAACGTCCATGCCGAGCATGTGCCCGGTGCCATGCAGCGTCCACCTCCGCTGCAACCCCAGCTCCAGCACCCGCTCCACGGGCCCCTCGACAAGCCCCCACTCCACGATCCGCTCGGCCAGCACCCGCTGCGCCGCATCGTGGAAGTCCCGGTACTTGCCCCCGGGCAGAACGGCCGCGATACCGGCCTCCTGGGCGTCGTACACCGCGTCGTAGATCTTCTTCTGGATCTCGCTGTACGTGCCGTTGATCGGCAGCGTCCGCGTGACGTCGGCCGTGTAGTACGTGTGCGTCTCGACGCCCGCGTCCAGCAGCAGCAGCTCACCGGAGCGCACGGCCCCGTCGTTGCGCACCCAGTGCAGCGTGCAGGCGTGCGGGCCGGCGGCGCAGATGGAGCCGTAGCCGACATCGTTGCCCTCCACGCGCGCGCGGAGGAAGAACGTTCCCTCGATGTACCGCTCACTGGTCGCCTCGGCCTTGTCGAGGACCTTCACCACGTCCTCGAAGCCACGCACCGTCGAGTCGACGGCCTTCTGCAGCTCACCGATCTCGAACTCGTCCTTGACCAGCCGCGCCTCGGAGAGGAAGACCCGCAGTTCCTCGTCGCGCTCGGCGGTGACCTTGTCGGTCAGCGCGGCCTCGATACCGGCGTCGAACCCGCGTACGACCCGCACCGGTCCGGTGGCCTCCGTCAGCGCACCGGCCAGCTCACGCACGTCCGCGGCGGGAATGCCGTACAGCTGTTCGGCCTCGGTGAGCGAGTGCCGGCGGCCGACCCACAGCTCGCCCTGTCCCGAGAGCCAGAACTCGCCGTTCTCGCGGTCGGAGCGGGGAAGGAGGTAGATCGTCGCCTTGTGACCGTCGGCGACCGGCTCCAGGACAAGGACGCCGTCCTCCGTCTGGTTCCCGGTCAGATACGCGTACTCGACCGAGGCCCGGAACGGGTACTCCGTGTCGTTCGAACGCGTTTTCAAATTGCCGGAGGGGATCACCAGACGCTCGCCCGGGAAGCGCGCGGACAGCGCGGCGCGGCGGGCAGCGGTGTGCCCGGCCTGCGCGATGGGCTCGAGACCCGTCAGCTCGGTGTCGGCCCAGCCGGACTTCATGCTCTCGGCAAGCTCGTCGGTCACGCCCGGGTACAGGCCGTTCTTCCGCTGCTTGATGGGCTCTTCGGGCTCGGTCTCAGTCTCCGGGGTCACCGGATTGAGCTCGTCCGCCACGGTCATCCTCCTAGATACGGCACTGGACCCCGTCCATCGTACGGTCGTACGGGACGGGGCCCAGAGGTGCTCCGGACGAGCGGCGGTTCACTCGAACCGCGCCGACAGCAGCACGACGTCCTCCTGACCGTCCGACGCGTCCAGCTCGTCCGGCAGCATGCTCCGTAGGACGTGGTCGGCGATCGCGCCCGGATCGTCCCTCAGTTGCCTGGGTACGCCGGCCGCCGCCGCATGCAGCCGGGAGAAGGCCCGGTCCACCGGGTCGCCGGTTCGGTACAGCAGCCCGTCGGTGTAGAGCAGAACCGTCTCTCCGGGCTCGGTCCGGAACTCCACGCTGGGCGCCTCCCAGCAGGTGAGCATCCCGAGTGGTGCCGACACGGTGGTCTCCACGAACTCCGTGCGCCGCTCGCCGATCACCAGCGGCGGGCAGTGCCCGGCGCCGGCCAGCGTGATCTTGCGCAGCGCGGGCTCGCAGTACGCGAACAGGGCGGTGGCGCAGCGGGCGGGCTCGGTGAGGCGCAGAAGCAGCTCCAGGTCGGAGAGGACCGCCACCGGGTCCTCGCCCTCCATCACGGCGTACGCACGCAGGGAGGCCCGCAGACGGCCCATCGCGGCGATCGCGCTGGGCCCCGAGCCGGTCACCGCGCCCACGGCCAGGCCGAGGGCCGCGTCCGGGAGCGGCAGCGCGTCGTACCAGTCGCCGCCGCCGCGCGGGCCGGTGCGGTGCCGGGCGGCGAGCTGGACACCGGCCGTCCGGGGCAGGCGGGCGGGCAGCAGCTCAGCGGAAATCGTCCGCACGCACGCGCGTGTGCGCTCCACTTCGACCAGCCGGGCCAGGTGCTCGGTCGCGTGCCGCACGTACAGGCCGACGAGGTGGCGCTGGCGTTCGACCGGCTCCGCGGGCTCGTCGTACAGCCAGACGGCGGCGCCGAGGCGGCCCGCGGACTCGGTGGTCAGGGGGAGCGCGTAGCTCGCCGCGTAGCCGAGGCGGGCGGCCACCTCGCGGTGGCGGGGGTCGAGACCGTCCTCGGCGAGGAGGTCGGGGTGTGTGATGTCGCTCTCGCCGCCCGGCAGCCCGGCGGCCGTGTCGAGGAGCTGCCCGTACGGCATCGCTACGCGCGGGATCGTCTCGATGTGCCCGAGGTCGGCGCGGGCCAGCCCCAGGCCGATGGTGGTGTCGGGGCCGAGGCCGTCACCCGGTTCCAGGACGACGAGACCGCGCCGGGCGCCCACGAGAGCGGATCCGGCGCGCAGCAGTTCCTGGAGGGCGTCGGCGAGTGTTGCCGTGCGCGCCAGGCGCTCGGTGAGCTCGTGCAGTGTTGTGAGGTCGGACACCCAGGCGGCGAGGCGGTCCTGCAGAAGGGCACCGGGGCCGTTCGGGCAGGTCAGTGCGTTGGTGTCCGCAGGGGCGGCCGGGGATGCGGGCGCGGGCGCGACAGTGTGTGCGGGCGAGGGAACCGTTGAATCGATTCCAGCCACTTTCGGGAGGTGCGGGGCGTTCATGGCGTCCGGCCTTCCGACCGGCGCTTATTGCTCAATAGCATCGCAAACCCCCATGTGATTCTGCGTCGCTAGCAGTGTCTCCACATGTACACGCACTCGTGAGGGGATGTCCAGCATTGTCCTGCCGGGATTCCTGGTGTCCGTGGGTTTCCCGGTGTCCCCTTGCGAAAAGCCGAAGTTGGCCTAAAACTGACTCGGGTAGTGGGTTATTGAGGTCGACTGGCCTGGTTCGACGGAGCGTTACAGCGGTCTTGATGGGTACGTACTCGGTGAAGGCCAGGGGTGGTTGTGGAAACCGCCCGGAACCTGGCGACGGACCCGGGCGTCTTAACCACCGACGACCGTGCCCCATCCTCCCTTGGCGGAGGCGGAGAGAAACAGCGGGACGGCAAAACGCCAGACTCCGCCACCCCGCGCCATGCCCATGCTTTTGATGAACGCAGTATGGACGCGGACACAGCCAATGCTCGGCGCTCGGCGCACAGGGGGGCTGCCCCTTGCCTCCCACGGGTGGGATGCGCCAGAAGGTACGCACAGTGAAGTGATCTGCACATGACGTGATGTTGATGTGGCCCACGGTGTTGCCAGGCGTGCAACGGAAAGGAACGAGCGCTCATGCGCGAGATCCTCGGAAGGCTCGGAAGGCGACGCAGGCTCCTGTCCCGGCGTGACGGCGGGAAGCCTGAGGTGCTCGGCGCGGCTCTGATGTTCGCGACCGGATGGCAGTGGCCCGTACTCCCGGGCGTGGCACCGGATCCACAGGGGCGCGCGCGCTGCGGCTGCCCTGATCCGGAGTGCACGGTTCCCGGCGCTCACCCGTTCGAACCCGGCCTGCTCGCGGCCACCACCGACGAGCGCATGGTGCGCTGGTGGTGGACCAACCGGCCGACGGCCCCCATCATCCTCGCCACCGGCGGCGCGGCCCCGTGCGCGGTCAGCCTGCCTGCTTTGGCCGCGGCCCGCGCGCTCGACGCCCTGGACCGCAAGGGCATGCGCCTGGGTCCGGTCGTCGCGGCCCCCACCCGCTGGTCGCTGCTCGTGAAGCCGTACACGATGGAACAGCTGGGCGAGCTGCTGTACGCGAAGGACTTCGTGCCTGGTTCCCTCCGCTTCCACAGCGAGGGCGGCTACATCGCGCTGCCCCCGTCCGAGACCGGCCAGGGCCAGATCCGCTGGGAGCGCGCCCCGCTGCCCGGCTCGGCCTCGCCCTGGGTGCCCGATGTCGAGGCCGTGGTGGACGCCGTGGTCGAGGCTCTCACTCGTACGGGTGTGAGCGCGCCCGAGTTGTAGGGGTGTCGGGCGCGCGGACAACCGGGCGCCCGTCCCCTGTCGTTATGTTCAGCTCCATGAACCTCCGTCTGCTCGCGCTCTCGGGCGTCGTGGCGCTCACGGTCGCGCTGCCGCTGGCCGTGGCGTCCGCGGGGCCCGTGGGCGACGCGGACCGCGACGCCCTCCTTTCTCTGATGCCGGAAGCAGGCCCAAAGGAGACCCCTGAGGAGAGCCCCGAGAAGGGCTCTCAGGACGGCAAGGTGCGAGAAGCCGCCGATCCCTCCGCCGATTCCCCGCTGCTGCTGGGCCTGGGACTCGCCACTGCCGCTCGCTGCGGTCCCGAACTCACCTCCCCCGACGGCATCGAGGCACAGACCTGTGTCCTGTCGCAGGGGGAGGAGACCTGGGCGCGCACCTACTACCGCAACGCGACCGGCCACGAACTGACGTCCGAGCTGAGCCTCATGGGGCCCGACGCCCGCACAGTGCAGCTGCGGTGCGCGGTGGGTGCCGACGACGAGCCGGGGATGTGCGAGACGCCCAGGGAACGCACGGCGGGCGAGCCGGGGGCGTACACGGCTGTCGTGGAGTTCGCGGGAGCGGGCGAGCAGGGACCGCTGCTGCTGCGGTCGGGGAGCAACTCCGGGGCAACTGACGGGAGTTGACGCTCGGCCCGGTTTCGTACAGAAGCCCGGGTACAGAAAGACCCGGTTGCTGGCGACGGGGGATGCACCAGCAACCGGGCAACTACAACGCTAACAAGAGATCGGCTGTTCGCAAATTCGATCTCGGCTATTCGGACACCGATTCCCTTGGTTTCACAGGGAGTTGTGGCCGGATTCACGGGCATCGGCGCCCGTGAATCCGACGGGGCGTCAGCTGAGAGTCACCTGTCGGTTGGTCAGGCCGCCGCGGGCGCGCCGCTCCTCCGGAGTGAGCGGGGCGTCCGTGGCCAGGGCGGTGGCGAGACGCTCGGCGAACTCGGCGGCCGGCTTCTCGACGTCCTCCGCGGTGACGCCGGTCGGCAGGTCCCAGACCGGGACCGTGAGGCCGTGCGCGCGGAAGGAGCCCACCAGGCGGGTGCCCTCGCCCAGGCTGGACCGCCCGGCCGCGTGGAGGCGCGCGAGGGCGTCGAGCAGCTGGTCCTCGCCGTGCGGCATCACCCAGCGCAGGTGGTTCTTGTCGGGCGTCTCGCACCAGTACGCGGCGTCGACGCCCGTCAGCTTCACGGTCGGGATGGCCGCGTCGTTCGCCCGCTCCAGGGAAGCGGTGACGTCGGCCGTGGCGTTCTGCGCGTCCGGAACCCAGAACTCGAAGCCCGTGTGCACAACTGGCTCGAACGCGCCTTCGGGGTCGAGCAGGTCCTGCAGTCGCGGGCTCTCGGCCGGGGCCCGGCGGCCCTGGACGGGCGTGCCGGGCTCGGCGACGAGCGCGCGCTGCAGGGTGTCGGCGAGGTCGCGGCTGATGTCTCCGGACGCCGTGTCGTTCTGCAGCCCGAGCAGGACCGAGCCGTCGTCGCGGCGCAGCGCGGGCCACGCCATCGGCAGAACCGTCGCGAGTGTGACGGAGGGAACGCCCTCGGGGAGGCCTGCCTTCAGGGTCAGCTCCACCGTGGCGGCGGGGACCAGCTCGCGCAGGGCCACCCAGTCGCACTCGCCGGGCAGGCCCTCGAAGGGCCGGTGCACCAGTTCGGTCACCGCGTGCGCGGCGGCCCGGCCGTGACAGGCCTTGTAGCGCCGGCCGCTGTTGCAGGGGCAGGGCTCGCGGGCGCCGACAACGGGAACGTCTCCGTCAGCGCCTCCGGCGTGGGCCCGGTCGGACTGCTGAGGCCGCGAGGCCTTCGTCTGGGGTCGCTTCTTGGCCATCGTGGGTGTCTCCCGGTTACGGCTCGTCTCGTACTGGCGCGAGCCTAGCCGCTCGTACGACGGCCGACGGGACCCTGTGGACAACGCACCGCACACCGGCAGCCGGACCCGTGGACGACGGACCGCCGCCGGGGTGTGGTGTGCCGTGCGCCGTCAGTCCATGTCGTCGAACGCGTCCGCGAAGTCCAGGTCGGGTATCGCGGACATCGAGCGCGCCGTGACACGGGTGGCGAAGTCCGTACGCCGGTGGCCCGATCCCGGGTCATGGCCGTTGTCGCTGACCACGGCCCACACCGTGACCTCGCCGCGCGTGTCGTCCCGGACGCCCCAGTCGTTGGCCAGCGCCGTGATGATGTTCAGCCCGCGACCGCCGTGCGCCGTGACCGAGGGGGTCGACGGAACCGGGCGGGTCGGGCCGCCGCCGTCCGTCACTTCCACGATGAGTCTGCCGCCGGAGTCCACGCGCCACGCGGCCCGGACGTCGCCGTCACCGGCCAGGGCCTCGCCCAGTGGCCGACCGTGTTTGCACGCATTGCTCAGAAGTTCGGACAGGATCAACACAGCGTCGTCGATGACCGATTCCGCCACACCGCCCGTGCGCAGCTGATCACGCATCCGGTGTCTTGCTTTCCCCACGCCCGCAGGGCCATGGGGAACGGCCATGCTCGACGACGTGGGCACCTCCTGTGCCACCACCAACGCCACCCCCGAGACCTCCTTTGCCCCACGCCACGGTGTGAATGCCCCTTTGGCCTGTACCGGAAACCGCCCCTTCCGCCTTCGGTGACGCACTCGCAATGATCGAACACGGACCGAACGCGCCGGTGCACTCCCTGTAATCGAGTGGCCGGATTTCGACGGTATGGCCGAAGTTGGAGGGTTCCTCACCCGGGGCCGCCAGGTCAAGAGTCCGGCAGCGAACCGGGTTCGGAGTCGGGTAAGAGCCGGCTCGCGGCCGGGGGCGAGGTTCCGGGAGCGTGCCCCGGTCAGCGGCCCAGTTGCCGCAGGACCGCGCCAGGACGGTTGGTGATGATGGCGTCGATGCCGAGCTCGACGCAGAGGTCGACGTCCTCGGGCTCGTTCACGGTCCAGACGTGCACCTGGTGACCGGCGCGTTTCAGCCGCTCGATGTACGCCGGGTGGGTGCGCACGATCCGGATCGAGGGGCCCGCGATCCGGACGCCCGCGGGCAGCCGTCCGTCGCGCAGCCGGGGCGAGAGGAACTGGTTCAGATAGACCGTGGGGAGTGTCGGCGAGGCGGTCCGGACGCGGTGCAGCGAGCGCGCCGAGAAGCTCATGACCCGTACCCGGGAATCGGCCGGCGACTCCGGGCTGTCCAGACCGAACCGCTTGAGCAGGAACAGCAGCCGCTCCTCGACCTGGCCCGCCCAGCGCGTGGGGTGCTTGGTCTCGACGGCCAGCTCCACCGGCCGCCCGGCGTCGGCGACGAGTTCGAGCAGCCGCTCAAGGGTGAGCACGGACGTGTCCTCGCGGTCCTCCGGACGGTGCTCCCAGTCGGGGGCCTCGTCGCCCGACTTCCAGGAACCGAAGTCCAGGGCGGCGAGGTCGGCGAGCTCCAGGGCCGAGACCGCGCCTCGCCCGTTCGACGTACGGTTGACGCGGCGGTCGTGGACGCAGACGAGATGGCCGTCCGCGGTCAGTCGTACGTCACATTCCAGGGCGTCGGCGCCGGCCTCGATCGCCTTCTTGTATGCGGCCAGCGTGTGCTCGGGCGCCTCCTCTGAGGCTCCGCGGTGGGCGACGACCTGGATCGGGTGCTGTCGTGCGTGGGTCACAGCGTCATGGTGTCACCGTCGGATGGCCGCTGTGGCGCTGTGGGCGTCCCGCGCGCGTAACAGATACTCATGGTTGTGTGAATTGTCAGATATAAAGAATGGCCGCGGACCCACAGGCACCGCTTATGGTGCCCTGACGGCCCGTGGGAAAAGCTGACGGCATACAACAAGGACACGCACCGATGAAACGTACCGACCGCGTACCCGTGTAAACGGGTACGCGCATGAGATCGGACGTGACCGAGTGCGACCGAGAAGGACAGCCGTGGATCGAGGAGAAAGAGCTGTGAGCACCGAGAACGAGGGCACTGCCGTACCCCCGGCCCCGTCCGCACCTCCCGTGCCGGTGGAATCTCCTGCTGCCTCCCCGCAGGCCACCACACACGAGGCCCCGACGGCTCCGCTCCCGCCGGTGCCCCCGGGCGCACCGGAGCCGGAACCGGCGCACGCGGGCCAGGCACCGGCGTACGCGTCGGCGGAAGCGCCCGGGCCGGCGCAGGGCGCCGGTCCTGGCCCCGGCGCCTGGCCGCCGCCCCAGCCGCCGGCGGTCCCGTCGTACATGGGCGGCGGAGGCGGCGGAGACACGGGCACGCCCTGGGGCGCCGCCTACGACCAGCAGCCGAAGCCCAAGTCCGGGCGCGGCGGGCTGTTCGCCGCGGTGCTCGTGGCCGCGCTGGTCGCGGGCGGCCTGGGTGGCGGCCTCGGCTACACGCTGGCCAAGGACAACGACGACTCCACCACGTCGACGACGGTCTCCGCGGCGCAGCAGACCGGCGGCGACCTCAAGCGCGACGCGGGCACGGTCGCCGGCGTGGCAGCAAGGGCGCTGCCGAGCACGGTCACCATCGAGGCCGAGAGCTCCAGCGGCGAGGGCGGCACCGGTACGGGCTTCGTCTTCGACACCCAGGGCCACATCGTCACCAACAACCACGTCGTCGCCGAGGCGGTCGACGGCGGCAAACTGACGGCCACCTTCCCCGACGGCAGGAAGTACGACGCCGAGGTCGTCGGCCACGCGCAGGGCTACGACGTGGCGGTCATCAAGCTCAAGAACGCCCCCTCGGACCTCCGGCCGCTCACCCTCGGCGACTCCGACAAGGTGGCCGTGGGCGACTCGACGATCGCGATCGGCGCTCCCTTCGGCCTCTCCAACACGGTGACCACGGGCATCATCAGCGCCAAGAACCGTCCGGTGGCCTCCAGCGACGGCAGCACCAACACCAAGGCGTCGTACATGAGCGCCCTGCAGACGGACGCGTCGATCAACCCGGGCAACTCCGGTGGCCCGCTGCTCGACGCGTCGGGCAACGTCATCGGCATCAACTCGGCGATCCAGTCCTCCAGCAGCGGCGGCCTGGGCACCGGCCAGTCCGGCTCGATCGGCCTGGGCTTCGCCATCCCGATCAACCAGGCGAAGTACGTCGCCAGGCAGCTGATCAAGACCGGCAAGCCGGTCTACGCGAAGATCGGCGCCTCGGTCACCCTGACCGACGGCACCGCAGGCGCGCAGATCAGCCAGAAGAGCACGGACACCACGGCCCCCGTAGAGTCGGGCGGCCCGGCGGCCGCGGCCGGCCTGAAGCCCGGCGACGTCATCACCAAGCTCGACGACCACGTGATCGACAGCGGCCCGACCCTGATCGGCGAGATCTGGACGCACAAGCCCGGCGACAAGGTCCAGATCACCTACGAACGAGCCGGCAAGGCAAAAACGGTCGAACTGACCCTCGGCTCCCGGGTGGGCGACAACTGACCCACACGCGCGCGCGTGGACCCGTTACTCTTGTCCCGCGCCGTGTTGATCACGGGCACGGGTGGGTTGCCCGAGCGGCCTAAGGGAACGGTCTTGAAAACCGTCGTGGCAGCGATGTCACCGTGGGTTCAAATCCCACACCCACCGCTCCCTCGGTGAGGGGCACCCCATCTGCGTGGGGCTGTCTCACCTTGACGCGGCTCTGTCGCGTTGTTGATCAGTGTGTGTGGACCAGGCGTGGACCAACACATGACTCTGACAGGACGAGAAGCCACATGTCAGGAGGCCTATGCGGCCGACGGAGTATGTGTCAAACACGAGGCGTATCCGGCCTTACCGATGGGATGCTGCTGCCGTGGAGCAGCTACTGGAGTACCGGGGACAGATGGTCATGCAAGCCGCCATCTTGCCCGCTCGGGCCGTGTATTTGATCAACGAGGGCAGTTCCGAGGGCTTCCGACGCGCGGTCCAAGAGGCGAGCACCCGGTGGGGAGGGATAAGCGAGCCGATCATCGAGGTGCTCGCAGACGGGACCGTGTTGTCAGGGCAAAGTCAGGTCGCGGAGCTGTCTCAGGCTGTCGGAGCGGTGAACGTCGATGTCCCTGATGAGCAAGCAAGCCAAGCTGCTGCGGCCCTCGGACTGAAGTGTGTGCCCATCGCTCGGGCAGACCAAGATGGCTCCACTCGATTCACCACTCACCCGAGCCATACAGTGCGCAGCCGAGCCGACTGGACCCATGTCCTGGCCAGCGAACGGGGCAACCTCTGGGAAGTTGCCGCCGCCGGCGATCTGCACCAAGACGCGTTTACCGAGATGCAGCGATCTACTCTGCCGATCCGTCGGCCTCGCAGCGCCGACGAGATTGGCCGTGCTCAGGTCGACATCATGGGTACGCTGCTGCAGCAGACTGCCGCCCAAGCTGGCGAGTTTAAGATCTCAGGGATGTTTGGCGAAACGCCAGGGGTAATTTGGGTTACAGAGCCAGATGGCTTTGAGGACTGCCTTACTTTCTGGAATGTGCGGGCCTTGCGCTCGTCCACGTTCAGCCACGCTCCGATGATCCTGCTCCCTGTCGACGATGTAAAGCACTGGATCGGATTCGAGCGGAACCTCGCCAGAGTCCTTGCCCGGCCAGCCGAGTTCTCCCCAGACGTGATCGTGGTTAGCTGTGGAGTAGACCAAGAGAAGTTGCACACTCTTGCTGCTGTGCTGGGCTTGGAGCCCACCGAAGAAAAAGTTCGTATGGGGCGTTCCTGGCCGGTTCCTGAACTCCGGCAACCCCCGTTTACCTGCCGATTTAACCTAGATGTCCGAGAGTTCGTTGACTTCGAGCGCGAGCACGGAGCCATTGCGTCAGTTGATATACATGTCTTTGCCTCAGGGAGCACCGTTCGTTTCCCCTCTCCGGTGACCTTCGATGGTCCTGGCGCCACGCTCGTACGTTTCTCGGGGCGGCCATTTGATGGCCTTCCTCGACGATCTTCCGTAGCTTCTCTTGTGCACAAGCACGCCACTTGGCATGGCGATAGTATTCAACTCAATACTGCCGCCCGGAATTCCTATCAGTTTGACCTCCTGGTGCCGTCGCTCGATCAGGCGCGCACTCGGGTATTGCTCGACGTCACCGAGCGATATCAACTATCCGACAAAGGGCGTATGGGCGCAGCCCTTCAGGAAAACAGTGACCTTACCGTGCTGCTGGAATCAGGAATGTTCGAAGCGTTGGTGGAACTTATGACACCCCGCTCGAAGACCCTGACGAAAGAGGTTAAGGCGCTGGCGGCGGAGGGAATTATTGACGATAATTTGGCTAAGCTAATTGCTCGTTGGGGGAGTCGAACCGAACGTCGCTACCTTCCAGCACAGCAGCTCGGGCAGGTGTCAAAGTCTTCGCGTGCCGAAATCGCTGAGAAATTGTGCGCTCTAGGCTGGGCGGAGCGAGGGCTGAAAGTCACATGTTCGCGTTGTGGTCTGGACAACTTCGTGCCTATGGCCAGGGTCAGTTCTGTAGCATCCTGCCCAGGGTGCTCGGCGCTGGCAACCTATACGACAGACCCGTCCACTCTAACCATCTTCTATCGACTGGACACGCTTGTGGACCGTGCCGTCGATCAGGGAGTTTTCCCCCACCTGATGGTGATTGCTGCCTTGGCTAAGGCCGATCCGCTGTCGTCCTTCCTGCCTGGGGTAGACCTTTACTTTCCTGGAGAGAGTCGATCTGTCGAAGTTGATGTATTTGGCATCTGCGGTGGAAAAGTGATGGCGGGCGAGATCAAGACAAGCGCTTCAGAATTCAGCGAAGATCAAATGCGACGCGACGTCGATCTAAGCGCTCGACTGCGTGCGGATGTGCACATCCTCGCAGCGATCGACGCAGTTCCTTCGGCTAGTCGTGACTTTTCGCAAGCTCTTTGTGACGCAGCCGGGATCGAACTGCGAGTGCTGGATAAGGAGCATCTCCGGCCCACCGCCGCATAGGAATTTTCAATCCCAATTTGCTCCGATGTAGAGAGGGGTGTCCCGTCGTGGGACGCCCCTTCACCTCGTCGATAGGCTCTTATTTAACTGCTTCGTTGGCATCCAGGGCGCGCTGTATCTGCTCATTGGCACGGTTCTGGCTTCGGTGAATTGCCTTAGCGTAGAAGCGGAACAAGACCGCGATGCTGTGGCCTGCTCGCCGTGCGACCTCGGCCGGGGAGACGCCGGACTCAAGCCAGAGCGAGACGCCCGCGTGGCGCAGGGAGTACGGCACACCTGCCAGCGGCGAGGCAGCCTCGGACTCCGTCAGCGCTGTGAGCCGAGCCGACTTCCACGCCTCGCCGTACTCCTTGGAGAGGAGGTGGCCGCCTTGGGCCGCGCGGAAGAGCCGGCCGTCCTCGGCGGTGCCGAACTGCTTGATGTGCTCGCGGACCAGGCGCACGAGAACCGGCGGAATCGGAACCGGCCGAGTCGCCTTGCGGGCCCGTTTCTTCAAGCCGCGCGTATCGAACGACTCCCCCGTGTCCGTCCAGCCGGAGCCGACTCGGGCCATGCTTGTGGAGAGCAGCACTTCGCCCCAACCCTCCTCGGGGAGGCTGAAGTCGTCCGCACGAAGACCGGCCGCCTCACCAGGGCGGTTGGCTGCGTAGTAGAGGCAGCCGAAGAACGCCATCAGGTGTCGTCCGCGTTCGCCCTGCTCGCCGACAGCGTCGATCAGCGCCTTCGCCAGCTTGGGGCCGGGGACGAACCGGAAGTCGATCTCGTCGTCGGTCTGGGGCGGGGTCCAGTCGACCTTGTCGAGGGGCAGGGTCGTCAGCAACTCCCGCTCTACCGCGTACCGGAGGCAGTTGCTGAGGACCGTCCGCTTGCGGTTCACCGTGTTCTCTGCGGCGGCCGTGCCGTCCTGCTTCAGCTTCAGCGCGTCGAGAGCCGTACGGACCACCGAGGGCGTGTTGAGGTCGGTGATGTCCACGGACTTCCGGCCGATCCAGTCCAGCGCGGCCACGATGTCGGCAGGCGGCTCCTCGACGTTGAGGCGCGGCCTCAGTGTTCCGTCATCGCCGAGGACGAACCGGTAGACCCACGAGTAGAGCGCGATCCGGAGCACCTTCGGAGCCGGAGCCCCGCGTTGGTCCTTGACCAACTTCGGTGTGATGGTCGCGAGCGTGTCAGCGATGCTCGCGCGGTGCTTGGCCGAGGCGCTCGGCCACTTCATCTCGGCGTACGTGCGGGTATGGGCGTACCAGGTGGAGGAGTTGAGCGCCTGGACCTCTGAGGCGGGCAGGCCGGTTTCCGTGTCGAACTGCTCGCGGTTGCGCAGGGCAGTCAGCAGCTCTGCACGGCGCCCGTCAGCCTGGGCTTTGATCTTGTAGCTCTTGGAGAAGGGGCGGGGACCGACGCGCCAGCGGAGTTGGTGTGCCGCCGCGCGGTTGGGCCGCTTCCGGATGCCCCAGATCTGGACGTCGTAGGTCAGCATGCTTCCTGCACCTCGCAGCCGTCGAACCAGGCGTCGAGGTCGGCCCGGCGGATACGTATCTGACCGTTGGGGAGCTTCAGGTGCCTCGGTGCCTGGCCGCGTGCACGCATTCGGTAGAAAGCGGCGCGGGAGACCCTGATCTCAGCGAGTGCTTCGACCAGCGTCAGCGTTCGCTTGTCGGCGGTGGTCGGAGTGGTCACAGCCAGGGTGCTCCTTCGGACTTGAGGTGTTCGGTATAGGCCCTGTCGTGGCGGACCTGGGCGGCGAGGAGTTCTTCGCCGGGGCGGTAGCCGCTGCTGAGGTAGGTCCACGAGGAGGCGGTGACGAGGGTGGTGTTCTCGTCGTCGACCGGAAGGCCGGCCCGGACGCGGGCGGCTTCGGCCTGAGCCGTGCGCCAGGCACTGCGTACGTCGCGGAGTGCGCCGAGGGTGGTCGAGTAGGCGCGGGATTTGCTGGAGAAGTGGCCGCGGAAGCCGAGCATGTGGGCCCACTTCCAGAGCTTGAGGTGGGCGAACTCGGGGAGGTGGCCGAGCGCCCAAGCGGTGCGGATCATCTGTCGGGCGTGCTGCTGGACGGGGAGATCGGTGAGGGGTTCGGCTTGGCCGGTGCCGTCGCAGTCGGCGCAGAGGTCGCGGAAGAGGTCAGGGCCGCGTACGTAGCCGCGTCCAGCGCAGGGGCGGCATACGAGGGTGCGGTCAACGGTGCCCGCGCCTTCGGCGTTCTTGGTGGCGTACTTGGCGACGTATCCGGCGACCTTGGCGTCCGTGAGTTCGCCGTCCCCCAAGGCCGAGATCTGATCCACCTTGAAGCGGTCGCCCCACCGGATGACGCGTTCGCCGACCGCGTCCGACTCGACGGCGAGCCGGGCACGCTCGACCGCCAGGCTGACGGCCACGCAGAGGGCGTCGAAGGTGGCCCAGGCCGGGGGCGCGGTCGTGTGACCGTCGGGACCGTCGAATCGGACGACCGCGTGGAAGTGGACCAGGCCGCGCTGTTGGTACTCGGCGACTTTGGCGAAGGAAATACGGAGGGCCGCGTTGAGTGCCTTCTGCGTCATGCCGAGGTGCTCGGCGAGGGCACGGCGCAGGTAGGTGGTGAAGCGTGCCCACAGGGCCCCGGCGTGGGCGTTCCACAGCACGGCGCCGCTGTAGTCGTAGCTTGCCGGGCGCAGCGGGGTGCCGAGTTCTGGAGCGTCTTGGGCGTGGCTTTCGCCGCATGAGCAGGGGCGGGGCTTGCCCGCGTCGGTCGTGGGGCGGTTGTGGACGGGGCCGAAGGACGGGGCGGTGAGGGTGACGAAGGCGCGGGGGTGGTCGCGGACAGTTTCGGCGACGTTCTTGCCGCCGGACAGTCCGGCCTTGATCAGGTGGTAGGTGTCGGCGGCGTAGAGGCGGGAGCAGGCGGGGCAGCGGGAGGCACGGCGGTTGCCGCAGGTGGTGAGGAGTCGGCCGGAGGGTTCGTCCTCGGAGCGGTAGGAGCGGACCACTTGCTTGGTGGTCTGGTCGGTGGTGATGGTCCAGCCGTGCAGATTGACCGGGCTGGTGCAGCCCCGCAGGTCGCGGACCTGTTCGGTGACTCGGTCGAAGTTGTCGGTGTTGGCCAGTTCGACCAGGTCCCGCAGGCCGGGGCTGATGATGTGGCGCAGGTCGAGGGGGCGGCGCATGGGTGGCGGGGTGTCCCTTCTGGCACGAGGGTGGGCCCTGCGGGCAGCAGCGATTCAGTGCGCTCGGGCTGCTGCCCGCAGGCATGGCAGGGCGGGCCCAGGGGGCGGGGGGGGGCGG
>NZ_LGDW01000468.1 GCF_001280005.1 Streptomyces sp. NRRL WC-3618
AGTGGCGGGCGAAGAAAACCCTCGATTCCCTGGCCGTGATCGGCGAAGCCAGACCCACGGTCCGCCGCGACGGAGTCGCCGCCGAGGTGAGCACCTCCGACCTCGTCCTCGGCGACGTCATCGAGATCGGCCCCGGCGACAAGATCGCCGTGGACGGCGAGTGCGTGGAGGCCGACGGCCTGGAGATCGACGAGTCGCTGCTCACCGGCGAGGCCGACCCCGTCGTCAAGCGGCCCGGCGACCAGGTCATGTCGGGCAGTTTCGTCGTCGCGGGCGGGGGCGCCTTCACGGCGACGAAGGTCGGCCGTGAAGCGTACGCGGCCCAGCTCGCCGAAGAGGCCTCCCGTTTCACCCTCGTCCACTCGGAACTCCGTACCGGGATCTCGACGATCCTCAAGTACGTGACCTGGATGATGGTCCCGGCCGCGATCGGCCTGTGCATCACGCAACTGGTCGTCAAGAACCACGGTTTGAAGGACTCGGTGGCCCGTACGGTCGGCGGCATCATCCCGATGGTCCCGGAGGGCCTCGTCCTGCTCACGTCCGTCGCCTTCGCGATCGGTGTCATCCGGCTCGGCCGGAAGGACTGCCTCGTCCAGGAGCTGCCGGCGATCGAGGGCCTCGCCCGCGTCGACACGGTCTGCCTGGACAAGACGGGCACGCTGACCGAGGGCGGCATGGACGTGACCGAGCTGCGCTCCCTGGGCGACAGCGACGAGACGTACGTACGGCGTGTCCTGGGCGCCCTCGGCGAGTCCGACCCCCGCCCGAACGCCTCCCTCCAGGCCGTCATCGACGCCTACCCGGACAGCGAGGACTGGCGCTGCACCGAGGCGTTGCCGTTTTCCTCGGCGCGCAAGTACAGCGGCGCGACGTTCAGCGAGGGCAACGGGGAGACGAGCACCTGGCTGCTGGGCGCCCCGGACGTCCTCCTGCCCTCCCAGGACCCCGCCCTCGCCGAGACGGACCGCCTGAACCAGGCCGGCCTGCGCGTCCTCCTCCTCACCCGCACCACCCGCGAACTCGACCACCCCGAGGTGGCCACCGGCACCACCCCCACCGCCCTGGTCGTCCTGGAGCAGCGCCTGCGCCCCGACGCGGCGGACACGCTCCGCTACTTCGCCGAGCAGGACGTCGACGCGAAGGTCATCTCGGGCGACAACGCGGTGTCGGTGGGCGCGGTGGCGGGCAAACTGGGCCTGACCGGCACCACCCTGGACGCCCGCCAACTACCAACCGCCACAAACGAGTTGGCGTCAGCACTCGACGAGGGCACGGTCTTCGGCCGGGTCACCCCGCAGCAGAAGCGGGACATGGTGGGCGCGTTGCAGTCACGCGGGCACACGGTGGCGATGACGGGCGACGGCGTGAACGACGTACTGGCCCTGAAGGACGCCGACATCGGCGTGGCCATGGGTTCGGGCTCGGAGGCGACACGGGCCGTGGCGCAGATCGTCCTGCTCAACAACAGCTTCGCGACGCTGCCCTCGGTGGTGGCGGAGGGCCGCAGGGTCATCGGCAACATCACCCGCGTGGCGACCCTGTTCCTGGTCAAGACGGTCTACTCGGTACTGCTGGCCGTCCTGGTGGTGTGCTGGCGGGTCGAATACCCCTTCCTGCCCCGCCACTTGACCCTGCTCTCCACGCTGACGATCGGCATCCCGGCGTTCTTCCTGGCCCTGGCCCCCAACAAGGAACGCGCGAAACCCCACTTCGTACGCCGGGTGATGCGCTACTCGATCCCGGGCGGCGTACTGGCGGCCGTGGCAACCTTCGCGACGTACCTGATAGCTCGTCACTACTACACAGGAGCAGGCGCGTTGGACGCGGAGACGAGCGCGGCGACCCTCACCCTGTTCCTGATCTCCATGTGGGTACTGGCGATCATCGCCCGCCCCTACACATGGTGGCGGATCGCCCTGGTCGCGTCGATGGGCGCGGGATTCCTGGTGGTCCTGGTCGTACCGTCGCTCCAGAGGTTCTTCGCGCTGAAGCTGGTGGGCGCGACGATGCCATGGATCGCTGTCGCCATCGCGGCGGTGGCGGCGGCCACCCTGGAGCTCCTGTGGAGGTGGGTGGACCGCCGCTTCCCGGCGTAAAGCGGTCTACCGCACGTCGATGAAGTCGGGCGCGGCGTACGCGTCCGAGGTGGTCGTCGTGGTGGCGGAGACGTACCGGAAGAACCCGTCGACGGTCGCCTTGACGGTCGTCCTCAGGTCACCGTTGGCCGCCGTCCGGATGGTCTTGACGGTGGTGTAAGTGTTCGTGCCGCCCTTCCGGAACTGCAGCTTCACCGCCTGGTTCCCGTACCCGGTGTAGTTGGCCCCGTCCCAGTTGGCCCGGGTCAGCCGACCGGTGACGGTGATGGTCGCGTCCTTGCGAACGGGCTCCGGCGAGGCGTTGAGGGTCAGCTTGGCGAGACGGCGCACGGTGGTGGTGCCGAGGTCCATCTGCTGGGCGACGCCGATCTTGGAGGGGTCGATGGTCGGGCCATCGAGGACCTGGCCGTTGAGGGCGATGGCTGCCGCACCGCCCGTCCAGACCTTCCCGGCGTCGGCGACGGTCAGGTCACCCTCCGCGGGGTAGATGTCGATGCCGGCCTTGCAGTTGGCGACCGTCGTCGACGTGGCGGTGCAGGTGGCGGGCTTCTCTGCGAGGAGCACTCCGCTCACGTCGGGCGCTTCGGGGCCGGATCCCCGGTAGAGAACGGGGACGCTCACGAAGTCGGAGGCCTTGATGTTGACCTCGGTGCCGTGGGTCAGCTTGTAGGTGATCGGCACGACGAGGTGGCCGGTGGCGCCGACGGTGATCGACTTGGCGACCTTGAAGTCAGAGAAGGTGACGTTCAGCTTGTACGGCTCGCCACCCTCGACGGGCGACGTGACGAACGCGGTCTTGCCGCCCCCGAGCAGCTTCGCGATGTTCGCGCGGTAGTTGGAGTCACCGCCGGAGGCGTGAACGTCGGCCTGCGCGGCCGGCACAGCGAGAGCGGAGAGGGCCAGGGCGCCGGAAACGGCGGCCACGGTGGCACGTATACGCATGCGTGTTCCCCACATGGAGAAGGGACCCGACGGCGATCGTCCGCACGACGCGCACTCACCTCGGGACCCAAGTGATCGTGGAGCCTGTTGACCCCCATGATCAGATTCACGGGGGGAGCGGTTGGTTGTGCGACGGGGACGTGTTTTTGCACACCCCTTACGCAGCGGTCACTTCACGTCGATGAAGTCGGGCGCGGCGTACGCGTCCGAGGTGGTCGTCGTAGTGGCGGACACGTACCGGAAGAACCCGTCAACGGTCGCCTTGACGGTCGTCTTCAGGTCCCCGTTGGCCGCCGTCCTGATGGTTTTGACGGTGGTGTAGGTGTTGGTGCCGTTCTTACGGAACTGCAGCTTCACCGCCTGATTGCCGTACCCGGCGTACTTGGCACCCTCCCAACCGGCCCGGGTCAACCGACCGGTGACGGTGATGGTCGCGCCCTTCCTGACCGGCTCCGGCGAGGCATCGACGCTCAGCTTGGCGAGGCGCAGGACGCTGGGTCCGGCGATGCCGTCTTTCTCGACGGCCCCGGTCCTGGTCACGTCGTAGTCGTCGCTGCCAGGGTCCTGGCCGTTCAGTTCCCTCGCGTACGCGTACGCCTTCCACTTTCCGGCGGTCGCGTCGAACAGATCCCGCGCCGGATGGAGCACGATGGACTGGGTGCAGTGGGCGACGGTCGGCGAGGCGGCCGTGCAGTGGGCCCAGTCGTCGCCGTACAGCCCGGCTTCGGAGTTGACGTACGAGCCGCCGTAGTACAGCTCGACGTCGGTGAAGAAGTCCTCGGCGGCGATGTCGACGTCGGCGCCGTGGGTCAGTGTGTAGGTGATCGGCACGGTCAGCGCGCCGGTGGTGCCGGCCACGATCGGCTTGCCTTTGTTGATCGTGATGTTGGAGAAGGAGACGTCCAGCGGATACGGCTTGTCGCCATCGGCCAGCGCGACCGGCACAAGGACGGCGGAGAGGACCAGGGCGCCGGAGAGAGCGGCCAGCGTGGCACCTATGCGCATGCGTTTCCTCACGTCGAGAAGGGGCGCCCGACGGTGGTCGTCCTCGTGGCTCGTCATCGCGTCGGGGCCCAAGTGATCGCGGAGTCTGGTGACTCGCATGCTCAGATTAGTGACGCGTGGGAACGGCTGTACGGGCGTTACTGACTTCGGTCCCGTTTCACGCATGGCGTCCGTCACCGGCGCTGCTCAGTCCGTGGTCTGTCCCGTACAGAACAGCGTTCCGTACGGGACAACCGGGACACCCGGGACAACGACGAGTCGAGCTTTCGTGATCGGCTTCGGCTACTTACACAGCCGGCCACATGGTTCGGCTCGCGGCCAGTCCGCCCTTGCCGTCGCCCGCGTAGAAGCGCAGGTCGCCAGCCGTACGCATAGCGGCGATGTCGGCCTTGCCGTCACCGTTGAAGTCGCCGGCCTGGAAGGGGCGTTGGCTGGTCCAGGTCTTGTCGGGCCACATGGAGCGGGCCTTGTCGAAGGAGCCGTCGGCCTTGCCCGGGTAGAGGTGCAACGCGCCGTCGGTGGCTACGGCGGCGATGTCGTCGAAGCCGTCGCCATTGAAGTCAGCCGTGGCGATGTGCCTCTTCTTCCAGGTCTTGTCGGGCCACATCGACTGCTTCTGGTTGACGAGCACGCCATCAACGTCCCTCTTGTACGTGTAGAGAGACCCATCGGGCCACTGGAACAACAGTGTGTCGAGTCCCGAAGTACCGACCTTGAGAGCAGCGGCAGGCAGCGGGTTCTTCCATGTGACGTCCGTCCAGAGACGCGTAACTCGCCACGCGTTGAGCCACCACGGGCGCATCAGAAGTAGGTCACCGTCCTTGTCCACCGCGACCACTTCGGGCCCATCCGCTTCCCTGAAGTCCCCCGCAATAAGTTGCTTTGGCATGGTCCCAGACACAACATTCATGAAGATCCCGTACTCAAGCGTGCCGTCCGGGCGGCTGTAAAAGATCTCCACTCTGCCACCCGCCAAGAGGGTCGCGATGTCCGTCCTGCCGTCGCCGTTGAAGTCAGCCGCCGTCATCACGTCAGTGACGTGCGTCTTCCGGGATGTCAGGCGGACCTGTCGCACCCAGCCCGCGATGTCGTCGACACGTGTGGCGAGGGCCCCGGTACGGGTCTCGTCGGAGTTGAAGCAGCCCCCGTCCCAGGCCGCGATGACCACCCCGACCACCCTGTCGTCGCGCAGCACCGGGGCACCGGAGTCGCCCTTGCAGAGTGAGGCTCCATCGGATGCCGCTGGTGAGATATCGAGCGTGGCCGCGTTCACAGCGCCCACGGCAAAGGTGCCTTTGTGCGCACGTCCGGGGACCCATTCGTCCTTCGTGCGCCCGAAGCCGACAGCCCGCAACTGGTCGCCCTGGTTCGGTAGATCGAGGCCGACGTCAGCCGTGGCAACACCCGGGAAAGGCCCGTCGAGGGGGTCCTGGACCGTGGTCGCGTCGCCGATGCGAGCCATGACAAGGTCTCGATCCGGGTACGGGACCAGCTCCAGGACTTTCTGTTTGGCAATCTGCGCGGCCGTGGGGCGAGCGCCGCCGAGGGTCACCATGGTGGTCTCGGCCGGCTTTCCCGCGATGATCTTGAAGCCTTGGCGCGGGTCGGCCGCAAAACAGCTGGCGGCGGTGAGCACCCACTGTTGGTCGACTAGCGTGCCGGAGCAACTCCGCTCCCTGTCGGTACCGGTCCCGATGTAGAGCTTGACGACGAACTGGTCTTCGGTGGTGTCGACTTGGCCGCCCGTCGCGGACTGGGCCGACGGAGCTACCAATAGGCCAGTCGTGAGACCAGCTGCCAAGAATCCAGCAGTCCAGACCGTGCGCGTCCTGCGCGGGCGGGCATTTATCACGTTTCCCTCGAATCACAAAGTGTGTTCTGCGCGTGCAGAGGAACCTGCCGATCAGGTGCGTCATGCGGCGCGCGACGACGGCCGGACACCAGGAGGCCTGCGGCCGTCCACCCACCCGCACCGGCCCCGCGCAGGACTCGGCTCAACCAGTTACTCGCAGCTCAACGAGCACCGACCGGGCCCCCCCGGCGGCGGCTTCCCCGACGGACATGCTCTTGTCCTTGGCCACGTCCACGGTCGTGGTCACACCGTTGGCCGTGAGGTCGGCGCTGATCGGGTGATCCGCGGTCTGCACCATGAAGACCCTGGGCAGTTCCAGTGTGAGACTGCCGGTCTTGCCGAGAGCCTTGAAGCAGTAGGTTCCCTCGCGACCGACGGAACTGTCCGCAACGGTCAGAACTCGGATCTGCTCGGCAGCCTGATCGCAATCGGCCAGCAAGATGCGGCCATCACCCTTCTTCAGCTTGATTCCCTTTTCAGCCAGGATTCGATCGGCCGCAGGGTAATTGAAATCCTCGATCGCCGCAGGCGGGGCCGCAAAAGGCGGCGGCTGAGGCGGATTGTCGGCGGAAGCAATGGAAACACCTGCCAGAACGGCAAGGAACCCCAAGGATCCTGACATGGCGAAACTCCGGGCACGAGAAATCAATTGAAAACCCCCTCGGGCACAGGTCTCCCCACGAAAAGACCTTGCCAAGATGCAATGAAGTAGCAAATTACCCACGCGAGTACAGAGACGCGGCCTCCGACGCCATCGCAGTGATCCCAGGGGAAGAAGGGCCAGGTCAGGGCACCATCTTGATGAAAAACCACACCCGGTCAAGCAAAGCGAACGCAAAGACAAGACACACCGTAACTACAGATTCAGCGGTCGTCAACACGTTTCCTTCACGCACACCAACGAAGTGGCCCCCCTCACGCGGAAGCCTCCCTTCAAGGGAACCTAAAACACCTAAATCGACCATTCCAGCCAGTCCGCCTGACTACACATCCAACGATCAGGTATCTCACTCGAACGCTGAGATTGTTGAGGTTATGCTCTCCCCTCCACTATTCGAAGATACATACTTGGAGGCGTCACCGATGACCGAGACAGGTACACAGTGAATCGAAGAACTGACCAGTTCGACACTGCCGGTAAAGCGGTACACCTGATACGCAGAGCCGCGTTGGGTTTGCTTCCTCTGGCGCTCAGCGCCAACCTGCTGAGCTCAACACCCTCCGTAGCCGTGGAGCTGCCTACGGGGGCAGGGGAATCCGTCACCGCGTCGGAGGTGACTTCAACCGACCGCAACATGGTCGTCGGCTACTGGCAAGGCGGTGGGCCCATCGTCAAGGAGGCGGCCCAGGCCGCCCTGACCGGCAGCAACGCCGATGTGGCCGCCTTCCTCGGGGTCGCGGACGACCTGACCTTCCAGGACCAGCGGGTGACCGCGGCCCGGATCGCCTCGGTGGGCGGTCCTGAGCTGCTGAACGCAGCTCGCACAGCCCTGTTCGGAACCCCTGACCAACTACGCGACTTCCTCGACGACGGCTGGATAGCTCCGATGGAGCAGGACAACCGGGTCCGAGTCGCCCAGATCATGGGTGTGAGTGGACCCAATGTCCAGGACGCCGGTCGCGCCGCACTCAACGGCACACCCGACGACGTCCGGAAATTCCTCCGCGAAGTCCAGTACAAGCAGCGCGAGCAGGACGAGCGGGTTCAGGTCGCCCAGCTCATGGGCGCGGGCGGCACCAACGTGCAGCTCGCCGGGCGCCTCGCGCTGAACGGCAACGCCGCCGACATCCGGGAGTTCCTGGAGGTCGGCCAGTACCTCGCGCTCGCGAAGGACCAGGAGCACGCGACCGTCGCCCAGCTCGCCCAGCACGCGAAGGAAGCCGGCAGGCTGGCCGCCAGGGAGACCGCGGCGGCGAAGGCGGAGTCCGCCAAGGCCGTCCAGGCTTCGCAGCTCGCCAAGGAAGCCGCGCTGAAAGCCGCCACCGAGGCCAAGGCGGCCAAGGGCGACACCACCAAGGCTGCGAGCGCCGCAGGTCGAGCCGCTACGGCGGCAACCCAGGCCGCCGCATCCGCACAGACGGCCATCGACGCGTCCCGTGCCGCGAACAGCTCGGCGCGTATTGCCGCGAACGCTGCCTCCCAGGCAGCCGCAGCTGCGGCCGGCGCCGCCCAGGCAGCGTCCAGGGCCCGTAACGCCGCCGCCGATGCGGCGGTCGACGCGGACAACGCGCAGGCCGCGAGGCAGGCCGCCGAGAACGCCCGTACAGCCGCGAAGGGCGCAGGTCTCGCCGCCGATGCCGCCGACCAGGCAGCCATCGCCGCCGACGAGGCAGGCAACGCGGCCCACTCCGCCGCGAGCGCGGGCGCCAACGCACAGCTCGCCGCCGACGCTGCCGTCGAGGCCAGCAGTTACGCGGGCCAGTCCAGCGCAGCCGCAGCAGAGGCGCGTGCCGCCGCCGCGTCCACCCGGCGTCACGCCGCTGAGGCAAGGCGTGCCGCTGCAGCCGCCGAGGTCCTGGCAGCCAAGGCCGCCAAGGCGGCCCGCGAGGCGGGCGTAGCCGCCAGGTCTGCGGCCACGCACGCGAACAACGCGGCCACGTTCGCCGACGAGGCGGCCAGGGACGCGGGCAACGCCTCCAAGGCCGCAGGCCGTTCGACGAGCCATGCCGGCGCGGCCACCGCCGCCGCGAACGTGGCCACCGCCGCCGTGAACAAGGCCCAGGACATCTACAAGATCGCCCGCGAGGTCGAGGCCGAGGAACTGCTCGGCCGGACCAACGCGGGCATCGAGCGCGCTCGGGACCATCGGGCGGAGGCCGACGCACGTACGGCCGGACAGACCGCCCTGGAGCAGGCGGCCAAGGACCGGGAAGCCGAGCGCAACCGGCTGGTGGCCGAGGCCGCGAAGTCCGGGGCCGATCTCTCCGCCATCGCTACCCAGGGCCGCAAACTGGCCGTCCTGGTGATGCAGAACGGCACCGCCTGGGGACGGGCCGCCGCCGAGGACGCACTCACCGGTAGCGACGAGGTCGTCGTCGACTACCTGCGCAACGGCTGGCGGACCGCCAAGGAGGGCGACGACCGCTTCTACGTCGAGCGCCTCGCGGAGGAAAGCGAGGACAAGGAGGTACGGGACGCCGCGGAGGCTGCCCTCGACGGCAACGCCGCCGCCGTCACCGAGTTCATCGACAACGGCCAGTACAAGGTCGCCGCACAGAGCATGCGCGTCGCGATCGCCCGGGTCGTCTCCGCCACCGGCCCCATCCTCACCGAGGCCGGGATCGCTGCCCTCAACTCGGACGACCCCAAGAAGTTCAGCAAGTTCCTGACCAGGACACAGTTCACCGCGCGGACCCAGGACGAGCGGGTCAGAGCGGCGCAACTGTTCGACACCGGCAGCCCGGAGGTGAAGTCGGCTGCCCGGATCGCCCTGGAGGGCTCCCCTCAGTCGCTGCACGCCTTCATCGTCTCCGGCCAGTACCAGGCTCAGCGCAAGGACTACTTGGCCGCCACTCACGTGGCCCAGGTCCAGAAGATGATCGCGGACGCGGCGAAGGCCGCTGCCACCGCACAGCAGAACGCCGCGACCGCCCAGAAGGTAGCAGCCACAGCCCGTAAAGCGGCGGCCGAGGCTACCGAGTGGGCGAAGAAGGCAAGCGACTCCGCGACCAAGGCCAAGGGCTACGCCACCGAGGCCGTCCAGCACGCCAAGGCCGCCGAGGCCTCTGCGGCGAGCGCCGCCGCATCCGCGAGGACGGCCCGGAACGCTGCCAACAGCGCCGACGCAGCCGCCGGCGACGCCGCTCGTTCAGCAGCCGACGCCACGCTCTCCTCGGAGATGGCCCAAGCCAGCGCGTCCACGGCATGGCGCTACGCCGACGAGGCAAAAACGTCGGCAATCGACGCGGGCAAGGACGCCGACGCCGCGCTCAAGGCGGCCACCGAAGCGTTCACGATCTCGGTGAAAAAGTACCGGGAGGAGGAAGAGGCCCGCCGTAAGGCCGCTGTCGAAGCCAAGGAGAAGGCCAAGAACGATGAGGGGGCGCGTGCCCGCGCGATGTACCGGTGCCAGCAGGGCTACATCCCCTGCGACCCGGAGGGCTTCGCCCGCTGGTGCCAGCAGAGTGAGACCTACTGCGACATCCTGGCCAACGGCGAAGAGTTCGGCGCCGCCATGAAAGATCTGTGGGATGGCACCAAAGAACTCGCCGGCCTCGGAGAATATGAAGCCTGCCTGCAGAAGAAGGACTTCGAGCACTGCAGCAGCCTCGCGGTGGACGTCCTCATCAGCGCCAAACTCAAGGCCCTGGAAAAGGCATACGACAAGCTGAAGCTGCTGAAGCGAATCTGCACCAAATGCTTCCCACCGGGCACCAAGGTCCTCATGGGGGATGGCTCCAGGAAGAACATCCAACACGTCCGTCCTGGTGATCGTGTACTGGCCACTGACCCGGTCTCCGGGCGGACAGCCGTCAGTGAGGTGACCCGTCAGATCGTCACCAGGGACGATAAGGCATTCGTCGAGTTGACGATCGCCACCCGCTTCGGCCTTGAGAAGCTCACCGCGACCAGCGAGCACCCGTTCTGGAGCCCATCTCAGCAGAACTGGATCGAGGCTGGCGGGCTGACTCCGGGCACGACCCTTCTAAGCATCGACAAGTCCACGGTCCAGGTTCAGGCGAACCGCTCCTTCACCCAACGGCAGACCACCTACAACCTCGCCATCGCGGACATCCACACGTACTACGTGCTGGCCGGCCAGACTCCGGTCCTCGTGCATAACTCCACATGTACTCGGTACGGTGGGGTTCTTGGAGCTGCGGAGGCAGCAAATCCGTTGGTTGAAAGTCTCGGTGCGACGGGGAAGCTGCCCAGCAACTACGTAACAAAGGCGCAAGCTGCTGCTGCCGGCTGGGAGCCGGGAAAGGCGTTGGGAAATAAAATACCCGGCGCTCAGATCGGCGGAGATATATTCGAGAATACTGACGGTTTCCTGCCCCCCTCTGCAGGGCGGATCTGGTACGAGGCAGATATAGGGATCAACAACATGATGAAGCGGTCAAAGCAGCCGGGAACTCGGTTGGTCTTTTCGAACGATGGGCTCGCCTACGTGACCAACGACCACTACAAGAGCTTCCATCAGCTACCTAACTGGAAGTGAGAAATCATGAGGATCGAAATCGATGGCGCGACGATTCATTCCGAGAATGATCTGCATGAGCTCTTGTCGCAAATTCTGGACTTCGGCCCACACTATGGGGCCAATCTGAGCGCCCTGTGGGATCGGCTCTCGACGGACGTAGAGCGACCCGTCGAAATCGTCTGGAGAGAATCAGCGCTCAGCAGAACGGTGCTCGGTGAAAGCGAATTTGAAAAAATTCGCGACCTCCTCCTCCGCGTCCAGTCGCAGGATCAATCCTTCGGATTGTCCGATCGCTTCTCGGTGACGTTCGAATAGTAGGTTCGGAGCCCCGCCGAACTTCGGACCTTGTGGGGCTCGCCGCTTCCTGACAACACTTCAGCTGCTACAGCACGGGCTGGCTCACAGACTCCTGCTGGTGTCGCTCGTCCTGCTGGATCGGGCAGGGGCCACGATTCTCTTGAGACCGGAACACGAGGACGCCTTCGGAGAGGAAAAGGTGACCCTCGCGCGGGCGATGGCAACGCTGTAGGACGTGGCAACAAAGGTTGGCCCCGCCGGAATCTCTTCCGTCGGGGCCAACGTGGTTCCCCTATATTGTCAGGACGCCCAGGTTCCGCGCCTGCGGCCTGCGCCAAAGTAACCGGCTGCCACCCTGGCCGGCGGCACCCACTTCTCCGTAAACGAACCTTGCGGAACCTGCGACCCGCCCCGCCTACTTCACGTCGACGTAGTCACCGGCCGCCGTGACAGGCGCGGTTGTGGTCGACCCCGCGAAGGCGTAGCGGTACGTGCCGTCGACCGATGCCGTGACTGTGGTCTTCAGCGCGCCGGCGGCACCCGCCCTGATCGTCTTGACGGTGGTGAAGGCCGTGGTGCCCTTCTTCTGGAACTGGAGCGCCACCGGGGCGTTGACGTAGCCCTCGTACTTGTGGGTCTTCCAGTTGGCGCGGGTCAGGGCGCCCTTGACCGTGATGGTCGCGCCCGCCGCGACCGGCTCCGGGGTGGCGTCGGTGGTGGACAGCTTCGAGTGGAACTGGATCTGGGCGATGCCGAGGTCGCCCTGGCTCTTGAGGTCGTCCCTGTCCGTGACGGCGATGGCGCCCACGTTCCACTTACGCGCGTCGGTGTTGAAGAGCCTGTCTTCGCCACTGGTGCGCAGGTTGATGACACCCTTGCAGCTGGCGACGGTCGACGAAGTAGCCGTGCAGGTGCCCGAATCGTCGGCGTGGAGGCGGACCTTCTCCAGATCCAGGTCGGCGAACCTACCGACGTAGAGGAACGGAAGGGTGGCGAGCCTGCCCGGGCGGATGTCGAGACCCCTGGCGTGCTTGAACGTGTACATCACCGGCACGGAGGTGGTCCCCGAGGCGCGGGCGACGATCGGCTTGCCCTTGTTGACCGTCACCTTGGTGAAGGTGAGGTCGGGCGCCGCGGCGGCGTGCGCGGCAGGCACAGCAAGGGCGGAGAGGGCCAGGGCGCCGGTGACGGCGGCCACAGTGGCACGTATGCGCATGCGTTTCCCCAAGTGGAGAAAGGGGGCCCGGCGGTGCTGGGCCGCACGGAGTCCATCCGTGCGGCTCGCGGCGCACCAGGGCCCGAGTGATCGTAGGAGTCTGTTGACTCGATCGATCAGATCCGTGACAGGTGGGGATGGTTGTACGGAAGTGGCGGAATGTTGCGGAGGGCACGAGGATTTTGTGCTCGCATTACCGTTCCTGTGCGGCGTCGGCGAGCACATCCCCACCCCTCGCCTCAGTCGAACCACCGATCCCGAGCCAGCTCCGTAGTCCTCGACGGATCCTCCATCAGCGCCGCCACCTCGAACCGGCGCGGCCACTGGCCGGCCGCCCAGGCGAGGCCCGCCGCGACGCCCTCCAGGGTGGCGGCGTGTACGACACCGTCCCTGGTCCTGCGCCAGTCCAGTTCCACGCCGTCGACGACGAGTTCCTCGTGCTCGACGTACGTCGCCGGTGTCCCCGGACCGAGCAGTACGCGTACCGACTCCGGTACGTCGTGCTCCGAGCCCTCCGACGTCACCTCGCCCGTCACCGACTCGCTCAGCCTCCGCACCTGGAACAGTTCCGCCAACTCGGCGGCCCTCGCCGGGCGTACGGGGAGCAGCGGCACGCCCGAGGTGAAGGGCAGCAGGTCGGGTGAGTCGACCACCACGGCGTCCGCCGCGTCCACCACTTCCACGTGCCCGTCGACCACGGCCCGCAAGTCGTCGGGCAGCGTGACCTGTTCCGGATCGAGGTCGGCCAACGCGCCGTACAGGGCGTGCAGTTGGGCGCCGCTCACCTCCCTGTCGGGGTCGGCGAGGCGGTCCAGCAGTTCGGCGGCGCCGCCCGGCTCGTCGAGGAGGGCGGCCACCGACGTCCGTACGCCCAGCGCCCGCAGCACCTGCTCGTCGTCGAACCCGGTGGCGTCGGCCTCCTCGTACAGGCCACGCAGGAGCGGGTCGCCGCCGGCTGCCAGGAGACCGGCGGGTCGGCGCCCGTCCAGCACCGGGTTTCCGCGCAACCACCAAGCGGTGTACGGCCGTACGAGTTCGTGCGTGCCATCGGGCAGCAGGACGCGCACCGGCTGGACGATCGCGTCCCGCAGCGGCGGCTGGGCGAGGAGGGCGAGGGCCTGGGGCCAGCGGTCGTCATCGACGAGGTCGAGGTCGCGTACGGCGACCAGCTCCGTGGCGACCGGGGGCACGGGCGAGTCGGGGAAGCGGTCGAGGATGTCCTCGCTCCACACGTCCACGGCGTCGAGCAAGCCCGGGTCGTCGGGCTCGGCGAAGTCGCTGTCCCGGGGCTCCAGTTCGTCCGGGTCGAGGACGACGTCGGTGGCGCGGACCAAGGCGAAGTTCGCCAGGACTCCGCACGCGGCCAGCGGCTGCTCGCCCCACCTCTCAGCCAACTCAGCGTCCACCGAGGCCAGTTCGCCCTCCCTGATCACCTGGGCGAACGCGCTGCCGGGGAGGACCAGTTCACCGGCGGGGGCCAACTCGCCTTCCTCGTCGGGCAGGGCGAGGGCGCCGAGCCACGGCTCGTCGCCGGGTTCGAGGCCCGCGTCCCGTACGAGGGCGAGGACCGTGTCGGCCAACTCCTCCGCGTCGGGGACGTCTTCGTCGTCCCACGACATGCTGCGGGCGTCCTCGTCGAGGGACGCGGCGACGGCGGCCCGTACCTGCGGGGTGGTGAGGACGGCTCGCGGGGTGGCCGGGAGGGCGCCGAGCTTCTCCAGGAGGGGGTGGGCGGCGTCCGGGTGGGCGACCTTGAGGCCGAGGCGGGCGAGCGTCTCGGGGGCGGCGGCCCCCACCTCGCCGCCGGTGGGCAGCAGTACCTGCCGGGGCCCGATGGTCGTACGGCCGTCGGCGAGCGGCACGGGCAGCCCGCTCAGCCGGTCGGGGTCGACGCCGGCCAGGCTGTCGTACAGCCGGTGCCACCACTCGGGCGCCTTCTCCAGGCCGGCGAGCCGGTCGACGGCCTCGGTCAGCGGGACCCGGGCAACCCCCAACGTCCGCAGTTCCACCCGGCGTTCGAGCCCGGCGGGCAGCAGCGTGGGCAGCACCTCGGCGAGTACGCGGACCGTCTCGGCCCCGGCGCCCTCGACGACCTCCGCGTCCCGGGGACGCAGGGCGAAGGGCAGTTCGTCATCGTCGCCCGGGTCGAGCGCGGGCGGGAGGAAGGCGGTGCGCGGCAGCCGTTCGAGGATCGCCTGACGCAACTGGCCGTCCAGCTCGCTCCTGCCCAGCGGGCCGGGCACCAGCGCGATGATGCCCTCCCCCACCGGGTGCCAGTCGGCGAGGAGTTCGGTGTACGCGTCGGCGGCACGCTGCACCAGGAAGTCGGTGAGCGGACCCGGCGCGGCATGCCTGCGGGCGGTGTCCAGCGGGAGCGAGGCGATGAGCAGCGCCGGTACGCCCAGCGGTTCGTCGCTCGGTGTGGGCGCGTGCACGACGGGACTGGTCCGGGGCGGCACGGGAGCCCCGTCCGCGTCGACGGGCACGGCCCAGGTGACCGACCAGTGCGGACGCAGCCGCTCCTCGACCGGCCGCCCGGCCAGCAGGGCGGCGTCCAGGGGGCCGTGCGCGGAGACGGTGCGCCAACGGCTCGTACCGTCCCGGGAGTCCTCCACGAGGGTGAGGGCGCCGTCGGTGCGGCGGCTGAGGGTACGCGTCTGCTCCCCCACCTCGATGACGACCTCTTCCAGGCCGGGCAGCGTCAGCAGCAGCGCGTCGTCGACGCCGCTCAGCAGCCGTTCCGCGAGATCCTCGGCGGCGGTGTCGCGCAGCGGGAGGATCACGGCGGTGTCGTACGGCGCCGGAGCGGTGCCCTCGGCGGCGAACGGCAGCCGGAGCAGCGGCACATGGCCGTCGCGGCGCCGGACCTCGTCACCGAGCCCGGGGCTGTGCCGGGCGGTCTCGGCGGCCAGCTCGCGGGCCTCCGCGAGCGCCCACCGCACACCCCCGTGCCGTCCGACGACGGCGGGCTCGTCACTGACGGCGAGTACGGCGGCGAAGCCGACCCCGAACCGTCCGACGGCGCCCGTCTCCTTGCCGTCCTGGCCACCGTCCTGGACGTCCCGCTTCGCGGAGGCGCGCAGCGTGGAGAGGGACTCGACACCGGTGGCGTCCAGCGGGGCGCCGGTGTTGGCGGCGACGAGGACGCCCTCGCGGAGAGTGAGCCGGAATCTGCCCGGCACCCCGGCCCGCGCGGCGGCGTCGGCGGCGTTCTGGGCGAGCTCGACGACGAGCCGGTCCCGGTAGCCGCCGAGGACGAGATCCTCCTCGGCGTTGGCATCCTCACGGAACCGGGCGGGGCTGGTGGCCCACGCGTCCAGAACACCCCGGCGCAGACGGGCCGTACCGAAAGGGTCCGCGCCCTCAGCTGCCGGTCGCACGAACTTGCTCACGTTGACTCTCCTCATCGGCGTGAGCAAGAAGGTACCGCGCGCCGGACAGGGCGCCCGCCCACCGTCCCGGTCGGCCCCGGGGACCGCGTAGGTGCCAGGGGACGGAAGTCATGAAACCGGCGCCCCTTACCATTCCCTCCGGATCACGCCCAAGGCGGCGCCGGTCCGTGAACCAGGCACCGGGTGCCTGTTCCTCAGGGGGGATCTCCATGTTCGTGTTGTCCATACTGCTGCTCATAGCGGCGGTCGTGCTCTTTTTCGTCGGTCGTGGCCGGGAGGTCGGCGGCTGGAAGATCGGGGCGGTGCTGAGTGCCGTCGCCGCCGTGCTCGCCGGTGTCTTCGCGTGCGTCCATGTAGTGAGCGCCTACGAGGTCGGGGTACCGGTGACCTTCGGCAAGATCGGGAAACCGATGACCTCCGGCGTCCAGTTCGAGTCGCCGTTCACCGACGTCACGTCCTTCTCCACCCGTCCCGTGGATCTCGACCTCTACGACAAGGACGTGGTCGAGGTCCGCTCGGCGCAGGGCGGGGTGCTGTACGCGGACATCACCATCAAGTGGGCCGTGATCCCGGCCAAGGCGGTCGAGCTGTACCGGCTGGCGGGCAGTGAGGAGGCCGTCCAGGAGCGGCTGGTGCTGCCCGACAGCCGCGAGATCATCCGTAACGTCTTCGCGAAGCACACCAGCGAGGAGGGTTACGCCACCGCCCGCGAGAAGATCGGCGCGGAGATCGCCACGCTCATCAAGGCACGCCTGGCACCGCGCGGGATCGACGTCACCAATGTGAATCTGCGCAACGTGAAGCCGTCGGAGAAGCTGCAGGACCAGATCGACAAGAAGATCCAGCAGGAGCAGGACACCGAGCGGGCCGTCGAGGCGTCGCGTACGGCGAAGGCGGAGTCCGAGCGCAGGCGGATCGAGGCGGAGGGCATCGCCCGCGCCAACGAGATCCTCGCGAAGTCGCTGAGCGACAAGGTGCTGTACAACCAGTGCCTGGAGGCTTACCGGGAGGCCGCCAAGGCCCATCCGGTGTACGCGGTGCCGTGTGGCACGGATGCGAAGGGGACGCCGGTGATTGTGGACGGCAGCAAGAACTGACGGGAGTTCGTCTGCCGCAGGTCGGTGGGGGCTGGTCGCGCAGTTCCCCGCGCCCCTGGAGGGGCGCCGGGGCCGCGCCCCAGCCCCCACCCCACTCCCTACGCCTACGAGTGTCCGAGTTCCGCCGCGTCCTCGTCCGCCCCACCCACCGAGACCGAGCCGGAGTCCGACGCGGGTCGCAGCGGGAACGGGTCCACCTTCGTCTCGTCGATCACCGGCGGCGGCGGAACCGGCGGCGTCGGCATCACCGCTGCCTCCGAGTGGCCACCACAGCCGTACGCCAGGGACACCACACGCCCGTCCGCCGGGGCGAACTCGTTCGTGCACACGCCGAACGCCTGCCCGAGCGACCCTCCGATCGCCACCAGGAACCCGCAGCTCACGCACGTCGCCGGCGCGGCCTGGGCCATGGGCGTGTTGGAGCCGTAGGCGTCCTCCCAGCGGTCGGCGGCGGTGTGGAGGCCGTACCGGGACAGGACGCGCGCCCGGCGCATACCCAGTTCCTCCGCGACCGCCGCGATCGAACCGCGGGCCGGTACGACCGTGAAGTCGGACGGTGAACCCGCCGTGATGTCCGCGTCCTCGGCGTCCGCCAGATCCGCCGCCAGTTCCACCGAGGCGGAAACCGCCGCGGACCGGGCCGACGCGAGCACCGAGTTCGGCAGGGGCTCGTCCTCGCCCGAGTAGCCCGGCTCCAGACGCAGATCCTCCGCGTCCGTCGGGAGCAGGTCCCCGGGGCCCATGTCCCCGGGGCGCAGCCGTTCGCTCCACGGCACCCATTCCGGTGCCTGGAGGGCGTCGGGGCCGGGGAGGAGGACCACCTCGTCCAGGGTGACCAGTTTGGCCCGGGACGCCCGGGCGACCGTCACCGCCCAGCGCCAGCCCCGGTAGCCGAACTCCTTGCACTCGAAGAAGTGCGTGACGACCCGGTCCCCTTCGGAGATCAGGCCCGCGTGTTCGCCCACCACTCCCGGTGCCGCCGCCTCCTCCGCCGCCGAAAGGGCGAGGTCGACGGCCTCGGCGCACAGGCGGTCGGGGGTGCGGCTTCGCGTTGTCGCTGCGCTCACAGGTATCGCTTCTCTCCTACGCCGTCTCACGAGTGCGCCCGTCCCGACGGGGTGCGAACGGTTGCGAACGGAGCGGACCAGAGGGCCGCGTCAACGTTCGCGCCCGATCACGCTCGGGCGCACCTACGTCATCCATTCTGCGGGATGCCCGAGAGGCGCGCGGCCGAGAACAACCGCCACTGCGCGCTACGCACGCTACCTTCTCCAGCGCCCGGGGCCCACACCGACGGGACGGTTCTGGCTGACCGACATCGAACCGTGGCAACTCCGACGCCCCTTCCACTCGCCTCTCACCCCACTCTTCCCAGCTCCGGATGGCCGGAAAACACCCCACATGAACCGTCCGAGAGACGCGCCAGGAGGCCTCGCGGTAGGCCTGGTAGGCCTCGCGGTACTCGCAGAAAAAGTCGGCGCCCCTTCCCGCTGTTCTTCCCCCTTCCCTTCCTCCTCCCTCTCCCTTCCTCCTCCCTCCCCCACCCCACTCGGCCCCATACGCGCGGCAACCGCGCTAGGTACGCCTTTTCCGGGGCACTATGGCGGGGTGGCAAGCGAGAGGTCGCCCCACGGCGCCACCGGAATCGGCGGGGCCGAGGGGAGCAACCGGAGCGGCACCGGCACCCGGAGCGGCCGGCGTGGCGTACGGAACCGGGTGAACGGGTCCGTACGCGCGGTCGGTCGCGCCCTGCACTTCCCGGTGACCGGCACGGCCCGGGGCATCCGCAAGGCGACCCACGCGCACGGGGCCGGGGAGTCCGGGCTCGGCAAACTCATCGAACTGCACGCGGTGAACGGCGCCGGCGACGTCATGATCACCATCGCCCTCGCCTCCACCGTCTTCTTCTCCGTCCCCACCGACGAGGCACGCGGGCGCGTGGCCATCTATCTCGGCATCACCATGGCGCCCTTCACCCTCCTCGCCCCCGTCATCGGCCCCCTCCTCGACCGCCTCCCGCACGGCCGCCGCGCCGCGATGGCCGGCGCGATGATCGCCCGCGCCTTCCTCGCCCTGCTGCTCGCCGCCGCGGTCGCCACCGGCAGCATCGAGCTGTACCCGGCCGCGCTGGGCGTCCTGGTCGCCTCGAAGGCGTACGGCGTGGTCCGCAGCGCCGTGGTGCCCCGCCTCCTGCCACCCGGCTTCTCGCTGGTCAAGGCCAATTCGCGGGTCACCCTGAGCGGCCTGCTCGCCACCGGTGTCGCGGCCCCCATAGGCGCGGGACTCCAGGCCCTCGGTCCGCGGTTTCCGCTCTACGGCGCCTTCGTGATCTTCATCGCGGGTACGTTCCTGTCCTTCTCGCTGCCGCCCAAGGTGGACTCCGCCAAGGGCGAGGACACCGCCCTGCTGGCGGCGGACGCGGACCATCTGCACGGCCCGCACCTGCACCCGGTCAAGCGCCCGGGACTGCGCACCGTCGGTACGGCCGTCACCCACGCCCTCGCCGCCAACGCGTCCCTGCGCTGCCTCTCCGGCTTCCTGACCTTCTTCCTCGCCTTCCTGCTCCGTGAGCATCCACTGACCGGTCAGAGCGCCGCCTGGTCGCTCGGCATGGTCGCCGTCTCGGCGGGCGCCGGCAACGCGCTCGGTACGGCGGTCGGGGCGGCCGTGAAGAAACGCGCGCCGGAGCTGATCGTCGTGACGGTCGTCGCCGCTGTCCTCGGCGCGACGATCGTCGCCGCGCTCTTCTTCGGGGCCGCCATGGTGGCCTGCCTGGTCGCGGTCGCCGGGTTCTGCCAGGCCCTCGCCAAGCTGTCCCTGGACGCGCTGATCCAGCGGGACGTCCCCGAACTCGTCCGCTCCTCCGCGTTCGCGCGCTCGGAGACGCTGCTCCAGGTGGCCTGGGTGCTCGGGGGCGCGATCGGTATCGCGCTGCCGCTGGTCGGCGAGCTGGGGCTCGCGGTGGCCGCCGCGATCGTCGCCGCGGGCTGGTTGACCACCGTCAAGGGCCTGATCGGCTCGGCCCGCCACGGGGGCCGCGCCAACCCCCGGGTCGCCTGACGCCCCCTCCCCGGGGGCCCGGGACACCACTACCGGCGCCCGGCACGCCGTACCCACGTGACAACCCTGCCGCGGGTGCCGGATAGCCTTCAGCCCATGACCTCGTTGCGTTCCGCTTCCAGTGCGCGCCGTCGCCGCGCTGTTGCCGCCGTCGGCGCCGTTGGTGCCGGACTGCTCGCCCTGTCCGCCTGCGACAAGCCGACGCCGATCTCCACGATCACCGTCGGCCGTTCCTCGGTGAACTCGGAGGCCTCCTGCTACGACGACGGCAAGGAGCTGAAGACCGCCGACGTGGCCAAGTGCCTCAAGGACTCGGACATCAAGAGCATCAAGGTCGACCCGGACGAGACCGTGCGCTTCGGTGTCGACCCGGAGATCGCCGACAAGGGCTGGACGATCCTGCTGAACGGTCAGCCGCTGACCGACTCCAGCAGCAAGACGTACCGCGCGATCCCGGGCAGCGTGTTCTTCAACGCCCAGTACGGCGCTCAGGGCAACTCGACGCTCGTCTCCATCAAGGAGGGCGACAAGACGGTCAACGGCCTCTGGTCGTTCAAGCTGAAGAAGGACTCCTGACGATTCCGACGACGTCACAAGTACGAGTAGGGGTACGCGTACTCGTCGCCACCGCTGTTCCCGTCGAACGGGACGCGGTGGCAAAGGCGTTCGGCGGTGCTGAGGGCGGACAGGTCGACATCGTCGCGGTGGGGGTCGGCCCCGCCGCCTCCGCCGCGTCCGTCGCCTCGGCGCTCACCACCGCCGCGCTGCGCGGCACCCCGTACGGCCTCGTCGTCTCGGCGGGCATCGCCGGCGGTTTCCAGCCGGAGGCGCCGGTCGGCTCGCTGGTCGTCGCCGACGAGATCACTGTCGCGGACCTGGGCGCCGAGACACCGGAAGGATTCGTTCCGGTCACCGGTCTCGGCTTCGGCACCGTCACCCACCGTCCGCCGAAAGCACTCGTACGAGATGTCTCGACCGCGACCGGCGCCCGCGCCGGCACCGTCCTGACCGTCTCCACCGTCACCGGCACCGCCGAACGCGCCGCCGAACTGCGCGCCCGCCACCCCGGTGCGCTGGCCGAGGCGATGGAGGGCTTCGGCGTCGCCGAGGCCGCCGCCGCGCACGGTGTGCCGGTACTGGAGATCCGGGCCGTGTCCAACCCCGTCGGCCCCCGCGACCGCGCCGCCTGGCGCATCGGCGACGCGCTCACGGCCCTGACGGAGGCCTTCGGGAAGCTCACACCGGTACTGGAGAGTTGGAACCCCCATGAGCACCCAGAAGCACCCTGAGAAGCCGGGGAAGCTGCGGATCGCGTACTCGCCCTGCCCGAACGACACCTTCGTCTTCGACGCCTGGGCCCATGACCGGGTGCCGGGCGCGCCCGCGCTCGACGTGACCTTCGCGGACATCGACATCACCAACGGCATGGCCGAGCGCGGCGAGTTCGACGTGCTGAAGGTGTCGTACGCCGTGCTGCCGTACGTCCTCGACGAGTACGCGCTGCTGCCCTGCGGGGGCGCGCTGGGCCGGGGCTGCGGCCCGCTGGTGCTCACGCGGCAGGCCGGGGCCGACCTGACGGGCCGTACGGTCGCGGTGCCGAGCGAGCGGTCGACGGCGTATCTGCTGTTCCGCCTCTGGGCGGCGGACACGGTCCCCGGTGGGGTCGGGGAGGTCGTCGTGATGCCGTTCCACGAGATCATGCCCGCCGTGCGGGACGGGAAGGTCGACGCGGGGCTGGTCATCCACGAGGCGCGCTTCACGTACCAGAACTACGGGCTGCACAAGCTCGCGGACATGGGCGAGCACTGGGAGGCGACGACCGGGCTGCCGATCCCGCTCGGCGCGATCATCGCGAAGCGGTCGCTGGGCGCCGAAACGCTGCACCTGCTGGCCGAGGCCGCCCGGACGTCCGTACGCGCCGCCTGGGACGACCCGGAGGCCTCCAGGGCCTATGTCCTGGAGCACGCGCAGGAGATGGACCCGGAGGTCGCCGACCAGCACATCGGGCTGTACGTCAACGAGTTCACCGCCGGCCTCGGCGAGGACGGCTATGCGGCGGTCCGGGGGCTGCTGACACGCGCGGCGGCCGAGGGGCTGGTGCCGCCCCTCGGCCCGAACGCACTCGATTTCCCCTAGAGATCCACGGGAATCTCGGGAATCTGCCGACGACGCCCTACACGTCCGGCTACACGTCGAGCTGGTCGGCGACCGCTCGCAGCAGGCCCGCGATCTTCGCGCCCGAGGTCTTCTCGGGGTAACGGCCCCTTTCCAGCATCGGGGTGATGTTCTCCAGGACGGTCGTCAAATCCTGGACGATGGAGGCCAGTTCGTCGGGCTTCTTGCGCTGCGCCGCCGCGACCGACGGGGTCGGGTCCAGGATCACGACGGAAAGCGCCTGGTCACCGCGTTGCCCGGCGACAACTCCGAACTCCACGCGCTGGCCCGGCTTGAGGGAATCGACTCCGGCGGGCAGGACCGAGGAATGGACGAAGACGTCACCGCCGTCGTCGCGGGAGAGAAAGCCGAAGCCCTTCTCACTGTTGAACCACTTGACCTTGCCGGTGGGCACGTCTGTTCCTCGTCCTCATACTCGTCGGAAAACTGCTTCGGGCTGCTGAAGGTACTGCGAACCACGGGTGGGAAAACGAGTCTTGACAGCACTCGGGCGGGTCCCTTGACCCGCCGGTACCAAGGCTAGTGGCCGAACGGCGGGTGACAAGACGTCGCCCGGTTGTTCCTTCGGGCAGGGAACTACCCTGGTCGAGTGCGTGACAAAACCCAAACGAATTCCGGCGCGGCCGGAGATCGGCTGATCCGTGCCGGTGCCATCGTGTTCTTCGTCGGTGCGGTGGCCACTTTGGTCACCGTGGCCCCATTCCTCCTCGGTACGACGCCATTCCCCACGTTCATGTTCGGCTTGAGCATGCTCATGGGCGTCGGCTTCCTCGTCGCGGGCGCCGGTGTGCTCCGGTCGGCGGCCGAGGGGCGCCGTCAGGCGCGGGCGGCCGTCGCGTCCGAGTAGCCCGGATCGCCCGGGTAGGAGGCCAGCCAGGCCGGGAAGTGCGTGAGGTCGTCGAGGACGACGTCCGCGCCCGCCGCGCGCAGCTCAGCGGCGTCGCAGGGCCCGGTGGGCACGGCGACCGACAGCGCACCGGCGGCCCGGGCGCCCCGTACGTCTCCGACGTGGTCGCCGACGTACACGCTCGCGCCCTGCTCGCGCAGGGCCACCGCCTTCTGCTCGGCCCACAGGTCGCCGATGAGCGCGTCGGGCTCGATGCCGAGGTGCGCGAGGTGCAGTGCGGCGTTCGCCTCGTACTTGGCGGTGACGACGACCGCCCGGCCGCCGGACGCGCGTACGGCCTCGATCGCCGCGCGGGCGCCGGTCATCGCGGGGGTCGCGGTGATGGCGATGGCCGGATACATCGACCGGTAGAGATCGCTCATGGCCTCGATGCGATCGGCCGGAAACCAGTGCGTGAGCTCGTCCGCGAGGGGCGGTCCGAGGCGGGTGACGGCCATGTCGGCGTCGATGAACGTGCCCGTGCGCTCGGCGAGCGCCGTGTAGCAGGCGTGGATGCCGGGGCGGGAGTCGATGAGGGTCATGTCGAGGTCGAAGCCGACGGTCAGTGTCATATGCACCATTGTGGGGCTCAGCGTGAGCGCTGGGAGCGCCAGACCAGGAACAGGGCGGAGGCGATCGCGGCGCCGCGCAGGACCCACGGCCAGGTCTGGGTGAGGGCCTCGTTCATGTGGCCCTCGGCGATGGGTTCGCCCCAGCGGCCCCGCGTACGGCCCCACAGCCAGCCGACGCCGGCCGCGACCGCCGCCGCGGGCAGGTACACGACCGCCCACTTCGTCTCGGCCTGGGTCAGCCGGCGAGAGGCGTAGGCGATGGCCCAGCCGACGAGGAGGGCGTAGAGGTTGCCGAGGACCGCTCCCACGACGAGCAGAGCGGCGGCGAGGAGGAGCAGCGGGTTGCTCCAGCGGCCGGAGGGGAGCGGGATGCGGAGCCGGGGGCGGCGGCGCGGGGCGGCCTGGGTTTCGTCCTCCGTCCTGTCCTCGGCGTCCGCTTCGTGTGCTTCGGTGGCGGGTTCGGGGGCCGCGTCGGCGGGCCTCGCCGGCCTGGGGGGCCGCTTGAGCAGGTCGGGGATCTCCAGACCGCCGACGAACCCGGGCGGGAGGCTGTCCATCTCCGTGAGCGGGCCCGTACGACGCGCCAGCCACCAGTCCGCGTCCCCGTTCCCGAGTTCGTCGGTGCCGGCGAGATGGGGCGGGACGGGATCACTCCCGGAGGGAAACGGAGCGAACGGCTCCGCCGACTTGGACGTCTCCGCCGCCTCCGCCGGACGCGGGCGCGGTACGAGACGCCCGAGCCCCCTGCCCTTGCGCTGCGGTTCCTCGCGGTCGCGCTGCACGGGTACGGCGACACGCGGCGCCTCGGGAGCGGCGGGTCCGGGGTCCGCGCCGGCGACGACCTCGTCCGGGGTGCCGATGCGGTCGAGGATGCGGCGTACGGAGGCCGGGCTGTCGACCGGCGCCTTGGCGCGGCGGCGGTCGATCTCCTCGCGCAGCCCGGAGACGAGGCGCATCCGATCGCTGGACGGCAACTGTCGCTGCTGGGCCAGGTCTCCGACCCTGCTCAGATATTCGTAGACGACCTGATCGCTCTCGATACCCACGAGCGAGACGTTACCGGCATCCATATCCCGGCCGGCGTCTCCAACCCGCCCCGGCATCTCCAGCCCGTCCGGCGTTTGAGGACAAGGCCCCGTCAGGGCCGGAGGGGGGTCTGGGGGCGCAGCGCCCAGTGACGCCCGCACCGACTCCCCGTGCTGCGGAAAGACTCCGCACCCACCCGCTACCGTGGGCGGGATGAGCACCGAGGAGACACCGGCACCGCGTTCCCTCGCGGAAGCGCTACGCGCGCGGGACGACGCGTCACTCGCCGCGCTGCTGCGCAGCCGTCCGGACCTCATCACCCCCGTCCCCACCGACCTCACCCAGCTGGCCACCCGCGCCGGCACGCGCGCGTCGGTCGTGCGCGCCCTGGAGCGTCTGGACAGGTTCACGCTCCAGACGGCGCAGGCGCTGGCCGTGGCCCCGGACCCGGCGTCGTACGACGTTCTGCTGGCCCTTCTGGCGGGCGACGACGCCGACCCCGGCGTGACGGCGGCCCTGCCGCGCGCCGTCGGTGTGCTGCGCGAGCAGGCGCTGGTGTGGGGCGGTACGGACCGGCTGCGTCTCGTGCGCACCGCCCGCGAGCTGCTGGCGCCCTCGCCGCAGCATCCGTCCGCGACGGGGCTCGGTCCGACGGTCGCGGAGGCGACGGCGGGGATGTCGCCGGGCCGGGTCCAGGAGATCGTGGCGGCGGCGGGGCTCACGTCGACGCACGACGCGGTGAGCGCGGTGGCGTCGCTGACGGCCCTGTTCACCGACCGCAAGCGGATGGCCGCGCTGCTCGAGGGTGCCTCCCCGGACTCCCTGGACGTGTTGCGGCGCCTGGTCTGGGGGCCGCCGTACGGGCAGGTCACCGCCGCTCCGGCCGTACATCTGCGCTGGCTCCTTGACCGGGGGCTGCTGCTGCCGACCACGCCCGGCACGGTCGTGCTGCCGCGCGAGGTGGCGCTGCATCTGCGCGGCGGGCGGGCGCACCGTACGACGGAGCCGTTGCCGCCCGGCATCGAGCCGGTCGCGACGCATCGTCCACAGGTTGTGGACAGCGCGGCGGCCGGGCAGGCGTACACGGCGCTCGCGACCGTCGAGGAGTTGCTGAAGGACTGGGACGAGGGCGGCCCGGTGGTGCTGCGGGCCGGCGGGCTGAGCGTCCGTGATCTGAAGCGGACGGCCGCCGCCCTGGACGTGTCCGAGCCGGTGGCCGCCTTCTGGGTCGAACTCGCCTATGTGGCGGGTCTGTTGGCGTCCGACGGGGAGGCCGATGAGCGGTACGCGGCGACCCCCGCGTACGACGAGTGGCTGGAGTGGCCGGCGGCGCGGCGCTGGGCGCGGCTCGCGGAGGCGTGGCTGACGATGACGCGGACGCCGGGAGTGATCGGCGGCCGGGACGCCAAGGACCGTACGCTGTCCACCCTCGGCCCGGGCCTGGACCGGTCGGCCGCGCCGGAGGTACGGCACCGGGTGCTGGCCCTGCTGGCCGCGCTCCCGGAGGGCACGGCCCCGACCGTCGACTCGGTGCTGGCCCGGCTGCACTGGGAGCGTCCGACGCGCGGCCCGCAGCAGGACCGGGAGGGCGACGAGGACCTGCGCACCAGACTCGCCCGCTGGACGCTGTCCGAGGCCGAGTCGCTGGGCGTCACGGGACGGGGGGCCCTGTCGTCGCAGGGCCGGGCCCTGCTCGGCGCCCCCGCCGCACCGGCGAAGACGGCCGAACCGACCGGCCCGGGCGACAAACTCCCGGTCCACCACCACACGAACCACACCCACCACACCGATCACGCCCACCACACCCATCCCGCGCATCCCGTCCCGGAGCCGCTCTCGCCGCCCGAGCAGGCCGTCGCCTCCGCCGCCGCGGCCCGGCTGCTCGCCCCGCTCCTGCCCGAACCGCTCGACCACGTCCTCCTCCAGGCGGACCTGACGGCGGTGGCCCCGGGCCCGCTCGAGCGCCCGCTGGCCGACGTGCTCGGCGTGCTCGCGGACGTCGAGTCGAAGGGCGGCGCGACGGTCTACCGCTTCACCCCGGGTTCCGTACGCCGCGCCCTGGACGCCGGCCGCTCCGCCTCCGACCTGCACGACTTCCTTGCCGCCCACTCCCGTACGCCGGTCCCGCAGCCCCTCGCCTACCTCATCGACGACGTCGCGCGCAGACACGGGCACCTGCGGATCGGCGCGGCCTCGGCGTACGTGCGCTGCGACGACGACGCGGTGCTCAGCGAGATCCTCGCCGACAAGCGGTCCGCGAATCTGCGGCTGCGGCGCCTCGCGCCCACGGTGCTGGCCGCCCAGGCCGACCCGTCGGCGCTCCTCGAAGGGCTGCGCGGCATGGGTTTCGCGCCGGCCGCCGAGTCCGCCGAGGGCGACGTCCTGATCACCCGCGCCCACGCCCACCGCACCCCGGCCCGCACGGCCCCGGACCCGGTGCCGGACGGCCCGCCGGCTCCCGACGCCACGCTCCTGTCGGCGGCGATCCGCGCGATCAGGGCGGGCGACCTGGCGTCGACGGCCCCACGCAGGCCGACGGAGACCCCGGCCGTCGACGGCGACCTCCCGCGCACCGGCCCCGCCGAGACCCTGGCCACCATGCAGGCCGCCGTGATGACGGGCGAGGCCGTCTGGATCGGGTACGTCAACGCCGAGGGCGCCGCCAGCCAGCGCGTCATCGCCCCCATCCGCGTGGAGGGCGGCTTCGTGACGGCGTACGACCACACGGCGGACGAGGTACGGACGTACCCCCTGCACCGGATCACCGGGGTGGCGGAACTGGCGGACGACCAGCCGTAGGGGTGTGATGCGCACCCCGCCGTGACCGGCCGCCGGTAAGGCACACTGGACGTTTGGCCGTACGTAGGCCGTACGGAAGGGATGTGTACGCACGTGAATGGTCCTCTCATCGTCCAGTCGGACAAGACCCTGCTCCTGGAGGTCGACCACGAGCAGGCCGGCGACTGCCGTCGGGCCATCGCACCGTTCGCGGAGCTGGAGCGGGCACCGGAGCACATCCACACCTACCGGGTGACCCCACTGGGCCTGTGGAACGCGCGGGCCGCCGGGCACGACGCCGAGCAGGTCGTCGACGCGCTCGTGCAGTACAGCCGCTATCCCGTACCGCACGCGCTGCTCGTCGACATCGCCGAGACGATGGACCGCTACGGGCGGTTGACGTTGAGCAAGCACCCGACGCACGGACTGGTCCTGACGACCACCGACCGTCCCGTGCTCGAGGAGATCCTGCGCTCCAAGCGGGTCACCCCGCTCGTCGGCGCCCGGCTCGACCCGGACACCGTGGCCGTGCACCCCTCCGAGCGCGGGCAGATCAAGCAGGTGCTGCTGAAGCTGGGCTGGCCGGCCGAGGATCTCGCCGGGTACGTCGACGGCGAGGCGCACGCGATCGAGCTGGCCGAGGACGGGTGGGCGCTGCGCCCGTACCAGCAGCAGGCCGTGGAGAACTTCTGGCACGGCGGCAGCGGAGTGGTCGTACTCCCCTGTGGGGCGGGAAAGACGCTGGTCGGGGCCGGTTCCATGGCCGAGGCGAAGGCCACCACCCTCATCCTCGTCACGAACACCGTCTCGGCCCGGCAGTGGAAGCACGAGCTGGTGAAGCGGACGTCGCTGACCGAGGAGGAGATCGGCGAGTACAGCGGTACGCGCAAGGAGATCCGGCCGGTCACCATCGCCACGTACCAGGTGCTCACGACCAGGCGTAAGGGTGTCTACCCGCACCTGGAGCTGTTCGACTCCCGCGACTGGGGGCTGATCATCTACGACGAGGTGCATCTGCTGCCCGCGCCCGTCTTCAAGTTCACCGCCGATCTCCAGGCCCGGCGACGCCTCGGCCTGACCGCGACCCTCGTCCGGGAGGACGGGCGGGAGTCGGACGTCTTCTCGCTCATCGGGCCCAAGCGGTTCGACGCGCCCTGGAAGGAGATCGAGGCGCAGGGCTACATCGCGCCCGCCGACTGTGTGGAGGTCAGGGTCAATCTGACGGAGTCGGAGCGGATCGCGTACGCCACCGCCGAGACCGAGGAGAAGTACCGCTTCTGTGCGACCACCGCGACCAAGCGGAAGGTCACGGAGGCGATCGTGCGGCGCTTCGCCGGACAGCAGATCCTCGTCATCGGCCAGTACATCGACCAGCTCGACGAACTGGGCGAGCATCTGAACGCGCCCGTCATCAAGGGTGAGACGCCGAACTCGCAGCGCGAGAAGCTCTTCGACGCGTTCCGGGAGGGCGAGATCAGCGTGCTGGTCGTGTCGAAGGTCGCGAACTTCTCCATCGACCTGCCGGAGGCCACCGTCGCCATCCAGGTCTCGGGCACGTTCGGGTCGCGGCAGGAGGAGGCGCAGCGGCTGGGGCGCGTGCTGCGGCCGAAGGCCGACGGCCACAAGGCCCACTTCTACTCGGTGGTCGCCCGGGACACCATCGACCAGGACTTCGCCGCACACCGCCAGCGGTTCCTGGCGGAACAGGGGTACGCCTACCGGATCATGGACGCGGACGAACTGCTGACGGAGAGCTGAGCCCGGCGGGAGCGGGGGGGTGGGGGGAGCGGGCCTGATACGCCCGCTCCCCCCACCCTCGCTCCCGCCACCCCCCGCTCCCGCAACCCGTGCGATCGTCAGACGGCGATGATCTGCCATTGCTGCCGAGTCAGTGCCGCGTACGGCTGCTGCTCGATGGTGGCTCCGTCGGTGGTGCTGCCCTCGTCGACGGCGAGGCAGAGCCCGCTGTAGCGGTCGATGAGGAAGTAGTAGCCGTCACCGGTGGGCGTGACCGCCCAGTGCTGCTGGGGGGCGTTGGCGTCCGACCAGATGCCGACGACGCCACCGTCCACGCGGGAGAGACCCCCGACCTCCATGAGCTTGCCGCTGGCCACCCCCTTGATCTTGTAGTAGCCGTCGCCGGTTTTGACGAAGGTCCACTGCTGGTTCGACTTGTTGAGCCACGGCCACTGGATGACGCTGGTGTTGTTCGCGGTGCCGCCGCCCCGCACGTCGGCGACCTTGCCGCTGTGGCGGGCGACCAGCCGGTAGACGGTGCTGTCGCCGGGGAGCGTGGTGGACAGCAGGGCCGGCTTGGCCGTCCGGCCGCCGATGTGAACACCGCCCATGTTGGCGTAGCCGCCGGTACCCGCGTTGGCCTGGAGCCGTACGAAACCCACGTTCCGGGCGGGCCATTCGGCCACCTTGGTGGCGCGGCCGACGGCCCAGGTACCGGTGGCGACCTGCGTGAAGTTCACGCCGTCGGTGCTGGTGGAGATGGTGTACGAGGTGATGTCGCCGTCGGCCGACTCGCTGCGGTTCCACTGCTTGGGCAGGTATTCCAGGGTGGAGACGTTGCTCCACACCCCGCCCAGGTCGATCGTGATCGAGTGCGGCAGGGCCGGGGACAGTCCCCAGGTCGACCAGCAGGTCTCGTAGCCCTTGTCACTCAGCCCGTCGATGGCGTTGAGCGGTCCCTCGCCGGTGTGGAATCCGGTCGCGTAGGCGCTGACAGGCGTCACGGGGTGTTCGGCGCGCGGCATCTGGGCCGGCAGTGGTGGCCTGGAGGTGTCCGGGCTCCAGGCCGCCCCGACTTCGGCGAGCCGGTTGACGATGTTGGTGTCCAGCTTGCCGTTGCGGTTGGGCGGGCAGTTGAGGATGAACGAGGTGTACTTCGGTTCCAGGTCCGCCAGATGCGACAGGATCGCCGCCTTGCTCATGAGGCCTTCGGTCGGCGTGGTCGGGTGCCAGAACCAGCCGTTGCTGATCGTCTGTCCCTGCGTGGCGGCGTAGGTGTTTCCGGCCGGGGCGGTGATGCCGAGCGGCTCCTCGAAGTAGATCGCGTCGCCGAGGAACGGCACCGACAGTCCGCCGTGGTCGATCATGACGATGTCCGGCTGGAGCGACTTCACGAGCTCACGGACCCGCTGGTAGGAGATGGCCTGCTGGCCCATCTGCCACCCGTAGCCGTCGGTGACGAACATGTCGATGGTGCCGTAGTTGGTGAGCAGCTCGGTGATCTGGCCGAGGACGAAGGTCATGTCGCTGGGCTGGATGGCGTCGGTGATCTCGAGTCCGGACACCTTGTGCCGGCTCTCCCACGCCTCGACGCCGAAGGTGCGGTCCCATATCGAGTAGTAGAGCCCGACCTTCAGGCCCTTCGCCCGGAAGGCGTCGCAGTACGCCTTCACGACGTCCTGCTTGTAGGAGCTGTTCGCGACGTTCTGGGTGCCGTGGGCGCTCGGCCACAGGGCGAAGCCGTCGTGGTGCTTGGTCGTCAGGATGCCGTAGCTCATCTTCGCCGCCGCGGCGGCGTCCGCCCACTGGGCGCAGTCCACGGCCGTGGGGGCGAACAGAGCGGGATCCTGGTTCGGCTCGGCCCACTCCTGGTTGGTGAAGGTGCCCAGGTTGAAGTGGTTGAACATGCCGAACCGCATGTTCGCCAGGTTTTCCAGATTGGTCTGGGGGTCGGCGGCGGCGGCCTCCGCCAGCAACGGCGACAGTGCGGGGATCACAGGCAGCGCGGTCGCGGCGACAGCGGCGCCCGCGGCACCCAGGAGGCTACGACGGGACAGTCTTCCTGACGACATGGGTGTACTCCGGGTTCGGGTGACTCTGCTGTTCGGGGTGCGGCAGATGGGGCGGTGGCCCGAGGGCGTTCGGTCTCCAGACCTTCAGGCGCGGGCCCCCTCGGGCTCCGAGGCGCCGGGTGTTACGCATGAAGGTCAGGGACGTAACCGCCCCGTGTCAACGGTTAAGTGGATGAAAGTGCCTCAAGCGGGAGCAGAACATGCCGCTTTACTCGCTTAAGTAGCCGCTTGTTCCGCCATAGACATGCCATGTTTCAGTCCCACAGCCTTCTCAGGTGCCGCGGACTACTGCCGTCCGAGGTATTGACGCCCCCCGCTTCCCACACCTAGCGTCTGCCCGAAGTTACGGACAATGTTCGACTTATCGAACAACTCGCTTGGTCGCCGCACCGCACCGACCGCACTCGGACGCGGCGGATCGGGGTGCCCGGGGGCCGCCGTCACCAGGCCCGCGTGACGAATTGACCCCTTGTCTTCCTCAGAGGGATGTGAACCATGCACAGCCTCATACCTCAGCGCCGCCGGAGATTCCGGCAGGGCGCTCTGGCCGCCGTGGCCGCCGCCGTCTCGCTTCTGGTGGGTGTCGTCGGCCCGGCCGCCCCTGCCCGGGCGGCGGACATCACCGACGGCCTCGCCCTCTGGTACAAACTCGACGCCACCTCCGGCACCGTGGCGGCGGACGCCTCGGGCAACGGCCGGAACGGCACCGTGAACGGCACCGCGGGCTGGTCGGGTTCCGGTGAAGGGCTCACGTTCAACGGGTCCAGCACCTACATCAAGGTGCCGGACAACATCATGAGCGGCATGAACTCGATCACCGTCTCGATGGACGTGCAGATCGACGCCACCCAGGGCACGCCCTACTTCCTCTACGGCTTCGGCAACACCACCAACGGCACCGGCAACGGGTACCTGTTCAGCACCGGCGACTCGTTCCGTACCGCCATCACCTCCGGGAGCTTCTCCACCGAGCAGAACACCCGGACCTCCGCCGCGCTGCCGCGCTCGGTCTGGAAGCACGTCGCCTACACCCAGACCGGCACGACGGGAATCCTCTACCGGGACGGCGTGGAGGTGGCCCGCAACACGTCGGTCACCGTCACCCCCGGTTCCATCGGCGCCGGCGCCACCGCGGCCAACTACATCGGCAAGTCGCTCTACAGCGGGGACAAGCTCTTCAAGGGCAAGATCCGCGACTTCCGGGTCTACAACCGCGCGCTGGCGCCCGGCGAGGTAGTCGAAATCAGCGGCAACACCGCGGGCATCTCCGCGGCCTCCTCCCCCGCACTGAAGATCGACGCCATCATCGACGACGCGGGCAGCAGGATCACGCTGCCGGTGAAGGAGGGCACGGACGTCACCGCGCTCGCCCCGCAGTTCACCCTGACCACGGGCGCGTCCATCAGCCCGGCCTCCGGCACCCCGCGCGACTTCACCAACCCGGTGACGTACGAGGTGACCGGCTCCGACGGGACGAAGCGCACCTGGACGGTCTCGGCGCTCGTCATGCGCAGCCCGGTCCTGCCGGGGTTCACCGCCGACCCGAACATCGTCCGCTTCGGCGACACGTACTACATCTATCCGACCACCGACGGCTTCGCGAACTGGAGCGGTACGCAGTTCAAGGCCTACTCCTCCAAGGACCTGGTCCACTGGACGGACCACGGCGTCATCCTCGACCTCGGCCCCGACGTCAGCTGGGCCAACGGCCGGGCCTGGGCACCGACGATGACCGCGAAGAACGGCAAGTACTACTTCTACTACTCCGCCGACACGAACATCGGCGTCGCGGTCTCCGACTCCCCCACCGGCCCGTTCACGGACCCCCTGGGCAAGCCGCTGATCGCCAGTGGCTCCCACTCCGGCCAGATGATCGACCCGGCGGTCTTCACCGACGACGACGGCCAGTCGTACCTGTACTGGGGCAACGCCCGGGCCTACGTGGTCCCGCTGAACGACGACATGATCTCCTTCGACGCTTCCAAGGTCACCGAGATCACCCCGAGCGGCTTCCGCGAGGGCTCCTTCGTCATCAAGCGCCAGGGCACCTACTACTTCATGTGGTCGGAGAACGACACGCGGGACGAGAACTACCGCGTCGCCTACGCCACCGGCCCCTCGCCCACCGGTCCCTGGACCAATCGAGGCGTGATCCTGGAGAAGGACCTCGCCCTCGGCATCAAGGGCCCCGGCCACCACTCCGTGGTCCAGGTGCCCGGTACCGACGACTGGTACATCGCCTACCACCGTTTCGCCATCCCCGGCGGTGACGGCACCCACCGCGAAACCACCATCGACAAGCTGGAGTTCGACGCCGGCGGCCTGATCAAGAAGGTCGTGCCCACCCTGACCAGCATCGCCCCGGTCACCGCCGGCACCACTCTGCCGACGGAGACCACCCGCTCACTGAGGTCGGTCAACTACCCCGGCCGCTACGCCGTCGTACGGTCCGACAGCCTCGGCTACATCGACCCCGTGACGTCCACCAGCACCGCGCCGGTCAAGCAGAGCGCCACCTTCACGATCGTCCCCGGTCTGGCCGACGGAAGCTGCTACTCGTTCCGTGACGCGTCCGGCCGCTACCTGCGCCACATGGACTACCGGATCCGCGCCGACGCGAGCAACGGCACGACGGCCTTCAACAAGGACGCCACCTACTGCGCCCGCCCCGGTTCGGCCACCGGCTCGGTCAGCCTGGAGTCGTACAACTACCCCGGCCGCTTCCTCCGCCACTACAACTACGAACTGCGCATCGACCCCTTCCAGGACAACGCCACCTTCCGCGCCGACAGTTCCTTCACGGCGGTCAGCCCCTGGGCCTGACCGATCCCCACGCTCGCCAGTGGGCCCGCAGGGCGAAGCCCTGCGGGCCCACTGGCGACCCTAGGACCTGTCGGTACCACGGCTGAGGTGTTCGGCGGGTTCAGGAGCCGAAGGCTTCCTCACACATCCCCCACACATCCCATGTCCGGCTTGGCCGACAGGGCACCACTCGAAGGCCAATTCGGTGCAGGGGCAAGGCTTTTGTGTCACAAGGCTAGACACCAGGTGGGTTCATATCCGTTAATCCCTCCCATGTAGCAAGGCAAAGATCGATGAGCCCGAGAGTCCGAGCCCCCCCTGGGGGCCGGACTTTTTTGCCGAGCACCCCAACCCGTAACGAGCCGCGCGCCGCGTCCCACCGCCCGACATGTGAGCCGCCACACCCACGGCGCCGAGTCATGCTCTCTCGCCTCCCGAAAGGTTTGAGATGTCCTCCTACGTCAGCAGACGACGCCTCCTGCAAGCAGCCGGGGCCACCGCCGCCGCCTCCGCCACCGGAGTCTTCGTCGGCAGCTCTCCCGCCCTCGCGGCGGCCGTTCCCCCCGCCAGGGCCGACATCGGGGTCTCGGCGCACCCCTTCGACCTCGGCCAGGTACGGCTGACCGCGAGCCGGTGGCTGGACAACCAGAACCGTACGCAGAACTACCTGCGGTTCGTCGACGCCGACCGGCTGCTGTACAACTTCCGCGCCAACCACCGGCTGTCCACCAACGGCGCGGCCGCGACCGGCGGCTGGGACGCGCCGGACTTCCCCTTCCGCACCCACGTCCAGGGGCACTTCCTCACGGCGTGGGCCCAGTTGTACGCCGTCACCGGGGACACCACCTGCCGGGACAAGGCCACCTACGTGGTCGCGGAGCTGGCCAAGTGCCAGGCCAACAACGGCGCCGCCGGTTTCAGCGCCGGGTACCTCTCCGGCTACCCCGAGTCCGACTTCACCGCTCTCGAGCAGCGGACCCTGAACAACGGCAACGTGCCGTACTACACCGTCCACAAGACCCTCGCCGGACTGCTGGACGTATGGCGCCTCATCGGCAGCACCCAAGCCCGTGACGTGCTGCTCGCCCTGGCGGGCTGGGTCGACTCGCGCACCGGCCGACTGAGCGGCCAGCAGATGCAGGCCATGCTGGGCACCGAGTTCGGCGGCATGAACACCGTGCTGACCGACCTCTACCAGCAGACGGGCGACGCGCGGTGGCTCACCGTCGCCCAACGGTTCGACCACGCCGCCGTGTTCGACCCGCTCGCGGCGAACCAGGACCAGCTCAACGGGCTGCACGCCAACACCCAGGTGCCCAAGTGGATCGGGGCCGCACGGGAGTTCAAGGCCACCGGCACCACCCGTTACCGGGACATCGCCACCAACGCCTGGAACATCACCGTCAACTCGCACACCTACGCCATCGGCGGCAACAGCCAGGCGGAGCACTTCCGCGCCCCGAACGCCCTCGCCGGCTTCCTGAACAAGGACACCTGCGAAAGCTGCAACACCATCAACATGCTCACTCTCACCCGTGAGTTGTTCGCGCTGGACCCGAACCGGGCCGCGCTGTTCGACTACTACGAGCAGGCGTGGCTGAACCAGATGATCGGCCAGCAGAACCCGGCCGACAGCCACGGCCACGTCACCTACTTCACCCCGCTCAACCCGGGCGGCCGACGCGGTGTGGGCCCGGCGTGGGGCGGCGGCACCTGGAGCACCGACTACGGCACCTTCTGGTGCTGCCAGGGCACCGGCCTGGAGATGCACACCAAGCTGATGGACTCCATCTACTTCCGCACCGACAACACCCTGATCGTGAACCTGTTCGTGCCCTCGGTGCTCAACTGGTCGGAGCGCGGCATCACGGTCACCCAGACCACGTCGTACCCCGTCAGCGACACCACGACCCTCCAGGTCACCGGCAACGTCACCGGCACCTGGGCGATGCGCGTGCGCATCCCGGGCTGGACGGCCGGGGCCACCGTCAGCGTCAACGGCGTCGCGCAGAACATCGCCACCACCCCCGGCAGCTACGCCACCCTGAGCCGCTCGTGGACCTCCGGCGACACGGTCACCGTCCGCCTGCCCATGCGGACCGTCGTCCGAGCGGCCAACGACAACGCGAACGTCGCCGCGATCACCTACGGCCCCGTGGTCCTGTCCGGCAACTACGGTGACACCGCGCTCAGTTCCCTCCCGGCACTGGACACCTCGTCCATCACCCGGACCAGCAACAGCTCGCTCGCCTTCACCGCCACCGCGGGCGGCTCCACCGTCAACCTGGGCCCGTTCCACGACGCGCACGGCCACAACTACACCGTGTACTGGAGCACCGGCGCCACCGGCACCGTCCGTCTCGTCAACGCGGCCAGCGGTCTCCTGCTGGGCATCCAGAACATGTCCACGGCCGACGGTGGACGCGCTCTTCAGTGGTCCGACAACGGCACCGCCGACCACAACTGGTACATGGTCACCGACGGAAGCGCGGTCCGCTTCCGCAACGCCAACAGCGGCAAGGTGCTCGGCGTTCTGAACATGTCCACGGACAACGGCGCGACCGTCCTGCAGTGGGCGGACTCCGGCACCGCCGACCACAGATGGACACTGCTCGACCAGGGCGACGGCACCTACAAGATCCGCAACGTGAACAGCGGCAAGCTGCTCGCCATCGCGAACAACTCCACCGCCGTCGGCGCGTTCGCGGTCCAGGACGCGGACGACGGCACCACCGACAACCGCTGGCGCATCGTGCGGAACTGAGGCCGCTGCGGAAGCAGCGCCGGGTCGCTCTCCATCCTCCCGCTCACTCACTCCCTGTTCACTCACCCCCTACCCCCTCACTCCCTGCCCGCTCAGCAGTTCGACCATCGTTCGACATCACGAACAACCGCTCGCCGAGCGCTCACACATGATCACCAGCTCGCGACCGTGCCTGTAACGGCCCGCTGACAAGCGGCTTCCCTTTCGCCACCCGCAGGAAGGCCCCCCATGGTTCGCATACACAGACGACTGCTGCGTCTCCTCGCAGCCACCGCGCTGACGCTCACCACCTGCGTCACCGCCTCCGCCGGCACCACCGCCCAGGCCGCGCCGGGCAGCCCGGCGCTCACCCCGCCGATGGGCTGGAACAGCTGGAACAGCTTCGGATGCGGGATCACCGAGGCGCAGGTCCGCCAGGCCGCCGACGCGATGGTGTCCTCGGGGATGAGGGACGCCGGCTACCAGTACGTCGTTGTCGACGACTGCTGGTTCGACCCGCAGCGCGATGGCGCGGGCAACCTGCGGGGCAACCCGACCACGTTCCCCAGCGGCATGAAGGCGCTCGGGGACTACATCCACAGCAAGGGCCTGAAGTTCGGCATCTACCAGGCACCCAACGAGAAGACGTGCGCCCAGGGCGTGGGCAACTACCCCGGCGCCACCGGCAGCAAGGGCCACGAGGCCCAGGACGCGGCCTCGTTCGCCTCATGGGGCGTGGACTACCTCAAGTACGACTGGTGCTCCGGCAACGGCACCCTCAGCGAGCAGATCGCACAGTTCACCACCATGCGCGACGCCCTGCGCGCCACCGGCCGTCCGATCGTCTACAGCATCAACTCCAACAGCTTCCACTCCCCCACCGGCAACACCTACGACTGGGGCCAGGTCGCCGACCTGTGGCGGACGACCGAGGACCTGCTCGACATCTGGCAGAACGGCAACACCAACAGCTATCCCATGGGCGTCGGCAACGTCCTGGACATCACCGCGCCGCTGGCCGCGCAGGCGGGCCCGGGGCACTGGAACGACCCCGACATGCTGGTCGTCGGCCGTCCCGGTCTGTCGCTGACCGAGGCCCGCTCCCACTTCGCCCTGTGGTCACTGATGGGCGCACCGCTCATGGCCGGCAACGACATCCGCACCATGTCCACCGACGTGAGCGCGATCCTGCGCAACCCACGGCTGCTGGCTGTGGACCAGGACTCGCTGGGCGCGGGCGGGCGCAGGGTGCGCGACGACGGCGACACCGAGGTGTTCGCCAAGCCCCTGTCCGACGGCTCGGTCGCGGTCGGCCTGTTCAACCGGGGGAGCGGCACCGCGACCGTCACCGCCACGGCCGCGCAGGTCGGGCTGTCCGGAGGGTCGTTCACGCTCACCGACCTGTGGACCGGTGGTACGTCGAACACCTCCGGGCAGATCTCGGCGAGCGTCCCCGCGCACGGGGTCGCCGTGTTCAGAATGACCGGTGGCAGCCCTGTGGCCTCCACCACCGCCCGCCTGCGCGGTACCGGATCCGGCCGCTGCCTGGACGTGGACCGTGCCGCCACGGCGGCCGGGACGAAGACGCTGATCTGGGACTGCCAGACCGCCGCCAACCAGCTCTGGACCACCTGGGCCGGCGGCGAGATCCGCGTCTACGGCGACAAGTGCCTGGACGCCTCCGGCCAGGGCACCACCAACGGCACACCAGTCATCATCTGGCCCTGCAACGGCCAGAACAACCAGAAGTGGACCACGCAGGCCGACGGGTCGATCCGCAACGTCAACGCCGGGCTGTGCCTGGACGCCGAACAGGCAGGAACGGCCAACGGGACCTCGGCCATCCTGTGGACGTGCAGCGGCCAGAACAACCAGAAGTGGACCTCGCTCCCGTAGCCAGCCCCACCTGACAGACGACGCACGTCCCGACACCTGATCGGATGATCGGAAGTCGGCAGAGGGCAGTCCCACGACAGCGGGACACCGGGACACCGGGCAAAGCTGCGGGGACTGCCCTCCCGCACCACGTACAGGGCCTGAACGCTTTACCCGCGCCGGATGCCCGCTTCCTCCCCGTACTCGCCGAGGAGTATGACGCTCAGTGCGGCGCCCGCGAACACCTTGACGGCGCGCAGGGCGTCGCCGACGGGGTGGCGGTGGCCGCCCCGCACGGGGGTGGCGCCGGAGCGGGCGGAAGCCACGGAGGCTACGGACGCGGGGTTGAAGGCTGCTGCGCTCATGCATCCATGGTCGCTTCCGGGGCCGTCCGTGGCATCGGCCTGCGGGTCTAACCTCCCGCCTCCCCCTGTCCACCTCGGGGTGGACGTCTCCCCCACAGGCAGGTGGACTCCGTCCCCTAGGGGACCACTGAGGGAACCACAGGCACCGTACGCACGTCCGCGCTCCGGAGAACACGGGGGGCACGCGGGGGAACGCGGGGGCACGCGCCGAAATTGATTGGCCTCCGCGCCCTTGTGTCCCCTAGGATCTCGGCTCTTGCCCGCCTCCCGTCGTGGAGTGCCGCCGCCCGGACGGAAACCGGTCGGCTCTCGACGCCACACCCCAGCACCGCGTACCCAGCAGATACGCGGCAGGTCTCCGGAGGCACCCCCTTGTCCAGCCCCGTGTCCGAACCCGTTCCCGCGCCCATTCCCGCACACGTCTCCGACGATCCGCTCGGCCGCGAACGCTCCCACCTCGCCGCCTCCCGGGCGGCCCTGCGCGCCATGCGGGAGGACGCGGAGTCGCTCGACATCAAGGACGTCACCGCGAACTGGGTCAACGCGGCGGTCCTCTCCCGCCAGATCGAGGAGCGGATCAAGGCCCTCGCCGACCTGAGCCACACCCCCCTGTTCTTCGGCCGCCTCGATTACCTGCACGCCCCCGGCGCCGAGCAGGCCGAGGGCGCGGAGGGCGAGCAGTTCTACATCGGGCGGCGGCACGTCCACGACGCCGACGGGGACCCCATGGTCATCGACTGGCGGGCCCCGGTGTCCCAGCCGTTCTACCGGGCGTCCAAGAAGGACCCGCTGGACGTCGGCCTGCGCCGCCGGTTCGGGTACACCGGCGGGGACCTCACGGCGTACGAGGACGAGCACCTCTCCGACCCCTCCGAGACGGCTGCCACCAGCAAGCTGCTCCAGCAGGAGATCGAGCGCCCGCGTGTGGGTCCGATGCGCGACATCGTGGCGACCATCCAGCCCGAGCAGGACGAGATCGTACGCAGCGGGCTGGGCGGCTCGGTGTGCGTGCAGGGGGGTCCCGGCACCGGGAAGACGGCCGTCGGTCTGCACCGGGTCGCGTATCTCCTCTACGCCCACCGTGAGCGGCTGGCCCGTACCGGCACCCTCGTCATCGGGCCGAACAGCTCCTTCCTCCAGTACATCGAGCAAGTGCTGCCCGCCCTGGGCGAGTTGGAGGTCAAGCAGGCCACCGTCGACGATCTGGTGGCCCATGTGGAAGTGCGTGGCACGGACGAGTCGGCGGCGGCCGTCATCAAGGGCGACGCGCGAATGGCGGACGTCCTGCGCAGCGCCGTGTACTCCCACGTGACGCTGCCCACCGAGCCCGTGGTGGTCGTACGCGGATCCAGGCGCTGGCGCGTCCCGGCGTACGAACTCGAAGCCGTCGTACGGGAGTTGCTGGACAGAGGCATTCGCTACGGCGCCGCCCGGGAGGCCCTGCCGCAGCGCATCGCGCACCTCGTGCTGGTGCAGATGGAACGGTCGGGCGAGGCCCCCGACGACCGTGTGCAGGACGCCGTCGCACGCAACGCGGCGGTGAAGGCGGCCGTGAAGACCCTCTGGCCGCCCGTCGAGCCCGCGAAACTCGTCCTTCGCCTGCTCACCGACGCCGACTTCCTCGCCGTCCACGCGGCCGGAATCCTGGACGCGGACGAGCAGAAGGAGATCCTCTGGGCGAAGCCCGTACGGTCGGTGAAGGCGGCCAAGTGGTCTGCCGCGGACGCCGTGTTGATCGACGAGACGACCGACCTGGTCCAGCGCACGCACTCGCTCGGGCATGTCGTCCTGGACGAGGCGCAGGACCTCTCGCCGATGCAGTACCGGGCGGTGGGCCGACGCTGCACGACGGGCTCGGCGACGGTCCTCGGCGACCTCGCGCAGGGTACGACGCCGTGGGCGACGCGGAGTTGGGCGGAGGCACTCACCCACCTGGGCAAGTCCGATGCCGTGATCGAGGAACTGACGGCGGGTTTCCGCGTCCCGACGGACGTGATCACGTACGCCTCACGCCTCCTGCCGCACATCGCGCCGGGTCTGACGCCGGTGGCGTCGGTCCGCGAGAACCCGGGGTTCTTCGACGTACGGGCGATCAGCGGGGAGGGTGAAGTGGTCGCGGCCTGCGAGGAGTTGCTGCGCAACGAGGGCTCGACGGGCCTGATCGCGGCGGACGCCCGCATCCCCGACCTCGCCCAGGCACTGACGGCGGCGGGCATCGGCCACCTCTCCCCGGGCGAGGAGACGACCCACGAGACCCGGCTGACACTGGTACCGGCGTCACTGGCGAAGGGCCTGGAGTACGACTACGTGGTCCTGGACGACCCCCAGGCGGTGGTGGACGCCGAACCCGACGAACGCACGGGCCTACGACGCCTGTACGTGGCCCTGACCCGAGCGGTATCGGGCCTGATCGTGACCCACACGACCCCCCTGCCCCGCGAACTCTCCTGACCGTCTCTGTCCAGCCCAGGCCCGCCATCCCAGCCCGTCCGGCGTCTGAGGACAAGGCCCGTCCAGCCCAGGTCGCGTTTCCCGCCCACCCGTTTGCCGCATCAGTCCAGCCCAGGCCCAGCCATCCCAGCCCGTCCGGCGTCTGAGGACAAGGCCCGTCCAGGGCCGACAGCGGGGTCTGGGGCGGCAGCCCCAGGGATGGGACGGGTAAGGACGGCGGGGGCGAAAACACACACCGCCCCAC
>NZ_LGDW01000469.1 GCF_001280005.1 Streptomyces sp. NRRL WC-3618
GTACCCCCTGGAGGAGACCGGGCAGGCCGCCTACGACGTCCACCGCAACCTCCACCAGGGCAAGGTCGGCGTCCTGTGCCTGGCCCCCGAGGAGGGCCTGGGCGTCCGCGACGAGGAGATGCGCGCGCAACACATCCACGCCATCAACCGCTTCCGGGAGAGCACCAACGCCCCCCGCGTGGAAGAGGAGGCACCTCGGTCATGACACAGCACAGGCCCGTGGTCGGGATCGTCGGCTTGGGCACAGTCGGTGAGGCGCTGCTCGGCATGCTGCGGGAAACCGGCCACGAGGTGATCGGGGTCGACTCCGACCCCGCCGTCCTGGCGCGGCTGAGGAAACGTCTGGAGGACACCGGCTCCGCCCTCGTTCACCTCACCGAGGACACCGCGGGTGTGTACCGGGCCGACCTGGTCATCGAGGCCGTCCCCGAGGACGAGGTGGTCAAGACCGAAGTGCTGCGCCGGCTCCACACCGGCTGCGCCGACGGGACTGCCGTGGTCACCACCACCTCGTCCCTCCCGCTGACCCGGCTCGCGATCGCCTCCGGCCGGCCGGGCGACACGATGGGGCTGCGCTTCCTGGCCCCGCCCCTGCCCGGCGGACCGGTCGAGCCGGTGCCCACGGCGATGACCTCCCCGGCCACCGTGGCCGCCGTCGGTGACCTGGTCGCCCGGCTCGGCCTGACACCGGTGGCCGTGGACGCACGGCACGGGGCCGACGCCACCGCCCTGGTGTACGCCTACCTCAACCGCGCCATGACCCTGTACGAGCGGGGCGACGCGGACCGGGACAGTATCGACCTGGCCATGCGCCTGGGATGCGGCCTGCCGGCAGGACCACTCGAACTGCTCGACCGCATCGGACTCGACACGGCACTGTCCGCACTCGCCGGCCTGTGGACCCGCACCGGTGATGACTCCTTCGCACCCGCACCGGTGCTGACCCGGCTGGTGCGCCAAGGGAGCCTCGGCCAAAAGAGCGGGCACGGCTTCTACACCTACGACGGTCTCGACGCACCGGCGGACGCACGACGTTCCGCTCCCCTCCCCGGTGAAGGGATCGGCGTCCACCGCATCGGCGTGGTGGGGTCAGGCACGATGGCCCGCGGCATCGCCGAGATGACCTCGGTGGCGGGCTTCCCCACGGTGCTGGTCGCGCGCGACGCGGACAAGGCGTCCGGCGCCCTGGCACAGATCGGCGAGTCGCTGGAACGGGGAGTCCGCCGGGGCCGGGTCACTTCGCGGGCGAAGACCGGGGCGCTGGAGCTGCTTGTCGGCGCCGACGACATCGGCGCGGTCGGCGGCTGCGACCTGGTGATCGAGGCCGTGGTGGAGGATCTCGACGTCAAGCGGGCGCTGTTCGCCCGGCTCGGCGCGGCCTGCAAGCCCGGCGCGCTGCTGGCGACCACGACGTCCAGCCTCTCGGTCACCGCGTGCGCCGAGGCCTCCGGACGACCCTCCCGGGTGGTCGGCATGCACTTCTTCAACCCCGCGCCCGTGATGAGGCTCGTCGAGCTCGTCCGCACCGAGGCCACGAGCGAGGAGAGCGCCGACACCGCGCGGGCCCTCTGCGAGCGGCTGGGCAGGACGACGGTGAACTGCTCGGACCGGGCCGGCTTCATCGTCAACTATCTACTGTTCTCCTACCTCGGCCGCGCCGTGAACCTGCTGGACCGGCACGACGCGGACATCGCGGGAATCGACGCGGCGATCGAGCAGGGCTTCGGCCACCCCATGGGCCCGTTCGCTCTCCTGGACACCATCGGTCTGGACGTTTCCCTGGCCGTGCAGCGCGAGCTGTACAAGGCGTTCCGGGAGCCGGACTTCGCGCCGTCGCCCGTGCTCGAACAACTCGTGGCGGCCGGCTGGTTGGGACGCAAGAACCGGAAGGGACTGAGGTCGCGGTGAAAGCCGTTCAGGACGTGCCCGACTTCCCCCCACTGACGCTCACGGTCGACCCCGAGGAACTGAACTGGCGCCCCAGCGCGCTCCACCACGGGCTGCGGTCCCTGCCCGTCCGGACGGCGTGAGGGAGAGCGGCGTGCAGCACAGGTTCACCGACAAGGTCGCCCTGATCACCGGCGGCGGCTCCGGACTCGGCCGCGCCACCGCGGTCCGGCTCGCGACCGAGGGCGCCCGGCTGGTCCTGGTCGACATCAACGAGCCGGGGCTGGCCGACTCCGTGGTGGAGCTGGGGAAGGCCGCGCCCGGCACGGAAGTACGGACGGTCGTGGCGGACGTCAGCCAGGAGGCGGACGTGGCACGGTACGTGGCCCGGACCGTCGAGCATCACGGCTGGATCGACTGCTTCTTCAACAACGCGGGAGTCGAGCCGACGCAACGGCGCACCGAGGACATCGGCCACGAGGACTTCGCCCGGACCGTCGCGATCAACCTCGCCGGCGTGTTCCTCGGCCTGAAGCACGTGCTGAAAGTCATGCGCGAACAGGGTCACGGACGGGTGCTCAACACCGCGTCGATCTTCGGGATCCGAGGCAACGGACTGGGATCCGACTACCACGCCTCCAAACACGGCGTGGTCGGCCTGACGCGTAACGCCGGCGTGGAGTACGGCCGGTACGGCGTCACCGTCAACGCCATGGCCCCCGGCACCATCCTGACCCCGCTGCTGGAGGACCACCTGAGCACGCTTCGCCGGCACGCCCCGGAAGAGATCGACAAGGCCCTCGACAGGATCCCGGCGCAACGGTTCGGCCGCCCCGACGAGGTCGCCGCCCTGGCCGCCTTCCTCCTCTCCGACGAGGCGTCGTACATCAACGCCACGGTGGTGACGATCGACGGCGGCCGCACCGAGCGGGCATGAGGGCGACGGAGCGGCCAACGCGGGCCGCGGCCCAGGGCCGAGGCCCGCTCGCGTCCTCCGCCGTCACCGACTCCGTGAAGGGTCTTCTCCTGGTTCGACCTGCCGCTGGGGGCCCACCACAAACCACTTGGGCTACTGAGTCGGGTCGCCCGGGATCCTGAGGCCGACCTCGTACCCGCCGTCCGGGGTGGGGCCGGACCGCAAGGTGCCGTGGAGGAGTTCGGCGCGTTCGCGGAGGCCGACGAGGCCCTGGCTGGAGCCGGGGAGCGGCAGGGACGGGCGGGTCGGGGATGTGTTGGTGACGGTCACGCCGAATTCGGTGGCGTCGTCGGCGTGCCACAGGCGTACCGTCGCGCGGGCACCCGGGGCGTGTTTGCGGACGTTGGTGAGGGCTTCCTGCACGGTGCGGTACACCGTCCGCTGGGCGGGCGTGCCGATGTCCGGGGGGAGTTCGCCGGTCAGTTCGGTCTCGATGCCGCTGGTCGCGACGAGTTTGTGCAGGTCGGCGAGGGTCGGCTGGGGCGTGAGTTCGGTAGTGCTGCCGCCCGAGGCCCGCAACAGGGTGACCATGTGGCGCAGTTCGTCGAGGGTGTCGACGCTGAGCGTCCGGATGGTGCGGGCGCCCTCCCTGAACTCCGGTTCCCTCGCGGCGACTTGGAGAGCTCCTGCCTGTACGGCGATCAGGCTGACCTGGTGCGAGACGACGTCGTGCATCTCGCGGGCGAGCTGGGCGCGTTCGCGGGCCAGGACCGCCTGCGAGTGCAGCAGCCGTTCGTGTTCCCGCGCCTCCTCGATCTCGACGAGCTGACGGGACAGATCCCGGCGTGCTTGGAGCAGTTGGCCCAGGAGCACGGGGGCCGCGGCCGTGGCGAGCGTGTAGAAGAAGTAGACGAAGGTCCAGGCACGCTCGTGCGAGGAGAGACTGTCCAGCGGCCAGGGAACGGCCGACGACAGCGCGAACAGCAGGGCGCAGACCGCGAGCAGACGGCGGTCGCGGGAGCGTTCGGCGAGCGTGAACAGCGCGGCGAACGGGGCGAACACGAGGTCCAGCATCAGCGTGGCGGGAAGGGTGAGCAGGAAGACGGCGAGCGGGAAACGCCTACGGAACACCAGGGCTCCGCAGCCGAGCACGGCGGCCGCGCTCCAGGTGGCCGGTTGGCCGAACAAGCTGATCAACGCGTCCACCGCCGCGACCACGACGACGACGCCGTCGACGGCCCGGTCCAGGACCCGCGCCCACCACGCCGGACGTGGGCCGGCCACGCTCACAGCCCGGACTCCGAGCGGCGCCGCTCGCCGACCGGCCCGTCCAGCAGTCCGGCCCGCTGGGCGAGCAGCGCCGCCTGGACCCGGCTGCTCACCCTCAACTTGGTGAGGATCGCGCTGACGTGGTCCTTCACCGTGCCCGCGCTGAGATGGATACGGGTACCGATGTCCGCGTTGGACAGCCCCTCCGCGATCAGTACGAGGACATCGCGCTCGCGTTCGCTGAGCCGGCCCACGCGGGCGGTGTCGGGATCCTCGGTGCGGGCGGCGGCACCCGGGTGGCTCTGCCACACGGCGCGGGAGGCCTTCGGTGACATGACGACCCCGCCCGCCATCAAGGTCCGTACCAGCTGGGCGAGTTGGTCGGGTTCGGTGTCCTTCAGCAGGAAGCCGGCGGCGCCGGAGCTGAGGGCGGTGAGGATGTACTCGTCGGCGTCGAACGTCGTCAGCATCGCCACCACCGGAGGCTCCGGGAGCGCCCGTACCTGGCGCAGCACCGTCAGTCCGTCGACGTCCGGCATCCGTATGTCCAGCAGGACGACGTCGGGCCGCTCCCGTCGGATGGTTTCGACCGCCTCGGCGCCCGTGCTGGTCGCCACCACCTCGATGTCGTCGGACGCGCTCAGGATCAGCCTGAAGCCGGACCGCACCAGGGCCTCGTCGTCCACCACCACTACCCGGATCACGTACGTTCCGCCTTGCTTTCGTAGCCGCCGCCGCGGCGAAAGCCACGGGAGAACATGCAACCACGAAGCCTCGTTGCCCCTCATACACAGCAGAGGCACAGACGGCGGGCGGCGACAGGGGTGGCGATGGAGCGGCAGTGGTCGCGTCGAAGGTTCATGGTCTACTCACTGGCCGCGACCACTCTGACCGTGGCCGCGCCGATCGGCTGTGACACCTCCTCGGCGGAGGGCGCCGAGCCCCGTGCGGCGGACGCGAGCGCCCGGCCCGGCGTCGTGGTGATCGGCAACGACGAGGAGATGCTGGTCCTGGAGGTCACCGCGGCGAACCGGGTGGTCGTCCGGCTGCCGCGCGTCGAGGTGGGCCAGGGCGTCACCACCGCCGTCGCCATGATGATCGCCGAGGAACTGGACGCCCGGCTCGCCGACGTCGACATCCCGCTCGCCGACGCCCGCACCAAGGGGAACCAGTACACCGGCGGTTCGAGCTCGGTCCGCTCGCTCTACGGACCGGCCCGGGCTCTGGCCGCCACCGCGCGCGCCCGGCTGGTGACGGCGGCCGCCCTGCGCTGGCGCCTGCCCGCACGCACGCTGCGGACCCACGACACGATGGTGATCGCACCGGACGGCCGTACCGCCACCTTCGGATCACTGACCGGCCTCGCCGCGAGGATCACCCGGCCCAGGGTCTCCAGCAAGCCCAAACCCGCCTCCCGGCACCGGGTGATCGGGAAGCCGACGACCCGGATCGACGCGCGGGACATCGTCACCGGCAAGGCGCAGTACGCCGGTGACCTGCGCGTATCCGGCGCGAAGCCGACCGTGGTGGCCCGGCCGCCGACGCTCGGCGGAAAGATCCGCGCGGTCGACGACCGCGCGGCCCGCGCCCTGCCGGGCGTCCGCGCGGTCGTCCGGATCGCGGGCGGGGTCGCCGTGGTCGCGGACACCTTCCACCACGCCTTCCAGGCCCGTGACGCCCTGCGGATCACCTGGGCGCCGGGCCCGCTGGCCGCGCTCTCCGACGCGGTCATCAGATCCCGGCTGCGCGCCGCCGTCCCGAGGCTGGGCGCCGCGCCGAGCGGATCGACGCAGGTGGCGGGCGAGTTCGAGTTCGCGTTCGTCGGCCACGCCCCGATGGAAGTGCTGACCGTGGTGGCGGACGTCCGCGCGGACCGCGCCGAGCTCTGGTTCTCCACCCAGACGCCGATGGACGCGCGCGACGGCATAGCCTCGGCGGTCGGACTGCCGGCGTCGAAGGTCAAGGTCCATGTGATGCGCGGTGGCGGCTCGTTCGGACGGCGGCTGAACCACGAGTTCGCGATCGAGGCGGCGCTGGTCGCCAAGGCGGCTCGTATGCCGGTCAAGCTGATGTGGAGCCGCGGCGACGACCTGCGGCACGGCAGGATGCGCCCGGCCACTCACCACCGGATCAGAGCCAGCCACAAGGGCGGCCGGGTGGTCGCCTTCGCCCACGCGACGGCTTCGGTGAGCGAGGCGTGGGAGAGGGAGGGCACCGCCGCGCAGGGCGGCGTGACCTCCGTGGTCGCGCGGGCGAGGGGCGTACGGGACGCGGGCCCGCTGCCCAGTGACAGCGGTCTGTACAACTTCGGCCGACTGTCCGGGGATTGGGGCGGCGTGGAACTGGCGGCGATACCGCTCGGCGCCTGGCGCTCGGTGGACTCCGGCACGACCCGCACTGCCGAGGAGATCATGGTCGACGAGATCGCCCGCAGCCTCGGCAAGGACCCGGTCGCCTTCCGGCGCACCACACTCCGGAACAAGGCCGTGCGCGCCGTACTCGACAAGGCCGCGGCCGCGGGGAGTTGGGGGCGGCCCATGCCGGCCGGACACGGACAGGGCATGGCGGTCCACGAGGAGTACGGCTCCTGCGTGGCCTGCCTGATCGAGATCGACGCCACCGACCCGAAGAACCCACGGGTGACCAGCGCCGTGATGGCGGCCGACGTCGGAACCGCCGTGAATCCACGCGGACTCGAGGCCCAGCTCATGGGCACCACCATGGACGGCATCTCCACCATCCTGCGGGCCGGCCTCCACATCGACCGGGGCGCGGTGCGCGAGGGCAGCTTCGCCGACTTCCACTACGCCCGTCAGCGGCACGCCCCGCTGCGCTTCGAGGCGCACATCATGCCGTCCAAGGGGGAGCCCGGCGGGGCCGGGGAACTCGGGGTGCCGGCGGCGGCGGGCGCGGTCGCCAACGCGTACGCCCGCGCCACGGGAACCAAGCCCCGGCGCTTCCCGCTCAACTTCTGACCCCGCAACTGTCCTGTTGCCCCGGCCACTGCCCCCTGTCCCCACCCCACCCGACCTCGCCTCCGAGAGGGTTCCGATGCCCCGCTACACCTTCGACCTCAACGGCAAACCGGTCACCGTCGAGGCCCCGGCCGACATGCCGCTGCTGTGGGTGCTGCGCGACCTGCTGCATGTGACCGGCCCCAAGTACGGCTGCGGGGTCGGGGTCTGTCGCGCCTGCACCAGTCATCTCGACGGCGCGGAGATCCAGCCCTGTGTCGTGCCCGTCGCCGACTGCGCGGACCGCAGGGTCACCACCATCGAGGGGCTGGCCGACGGTGACACCCTGCACCCCGTGCAACAGGCGTGGCTCGACCGCGATGTCGCCCAGTGCGGCTTCTGCCAGCCGGGCCAGATCATGGCCGCGGCGGCGCTGCTGCGGCGGACGTCCGAGCCGACCGACGCCGACATCGACGCCATCGAGAACGTCTGCCGCTGTGGCACGTACTGTCGGATCCGCGAAGCCATCAAACAGGCCGCGGCGATGACCGAGGGCTGACCTTCGAGACAAAAGCAGGTCGGCCGGTATTGGCGAGTTCAATTCCTCGATGGCTGATATGGGTATGCTGTCGGGGAATTATTGCCCCCGCCTGTTCCTGATGTGACGTTTCTGCACAAATGCACCGCCCCGATCGCCGTACGGGTTTTATAGCACGATGTGTTGTGCGGCGGATATGGTTCCCCGTTTTTCCATTCGGACGAGTGGTAGGCAATCGGCTCGGTTTGTCCGTGAGTTGACCCGGACAGTCCTTTCTCGTCGGATGGGGATAGGCCGTGCGGATATTCTGGATCCGCACCAGGGGATCATTTCGGGGCCGTGTACTGCATGAATTCGGAAACCTGCTCAAACGAAATCGTCATCGGCGATGGGAAACTTCTCCGGGAGGTGTCCTGGGGAGAGATCGCCGGCCACCGGGAACGACTGATGCGGCTGGTCCGCCGACGGCTGCCGACCGCGCAGGACGCGGAGGACTGTGTCCAGGAAACGATGTTGCGGGCGGCGGCCCACGACAACCTCGACCGGGAGCGGATCGGGCCCTTTCTGACCTCGGTCGCGCTGCGACTGTGCGTCGACCACTATCGCGAACTCGAGCGCAGACGACGGCTGGTGGGTCGTACCGCGCACGTCAGCAGGCCCGAGCTGCCGGACGAGGACGTCTGCGACGAGGACTTCGGACGCTGGCTGCTGCACCAGGTCCAGCAACTGCGCGGCCGTGAGCGCCAAGTCATGCTGGCCCGCGCCGACGGCATCTCCACGATGGAGTTCGCCCGCATGCACCAGATCTCCCTGAAGGCGGCCGAAGGCGCGTTCACCCGCGGGCGGGCACGGCTGCGGCTGGTGTGCGCCCAGACGCTGGACGGGGTCACGGCACACCACAGGTAACGGACGGCCGAAATATTCTTTCGGTGAATGTCCGGCCTCTTGTGAACGACTTCCGGGTTACGGGAGTTCAGTCGACAAGAAAGGCGTCGTAGTGGGCAGGAACAACAATACCCAGGACACTCTCAAGGACTTCATCGGTGATATCGCCGACAGTACCAAGAAGGCCTTCGACGATATTCTCGACCGACGGGGCGACGACTACCGTGCGGCGGACTGGATCTCCGCGGCATATCCCTACCAGGCGCTGAACGCACTCCCCGGCGATGTGCTGCGAAACGTCCAGGCGCTCTCGGCGCTCGGCGGCGTGGCGAATCCCGGGGCGGCGCTGGCGAACCTCACCGCCGCCAATCCGCTCGCCGCTCTGACGGGCGCGGCCCCCAACCCCCTGGCCGCGCTCACCGGCGCGGCCCCGAACCCCCTCGCCGCACTCGCGGGCGGGGGCGCGAATCCGCTGGCCATGCTCGGACAGGTGGCGGGCGGGGCGTCGTCGGTCGTGTCGGGGGCGGCTGACATGGCGGAGGGGCTGGCGGAGCTGCCGCGTCAGATCGCCCAGCTCTCCGAGCTCGTCGGGACCCTGGTCGGCGTCCTGGAGAGCGTCCAGGGCGTCGCCGGAGCGCTGACGGGCGGTGGCGGCCGGACACCGGCGGCAAGGAAGAGCAGCTGACGCGGGGCAGTTGACGCAGGGCAGCTGCCGGCGGGGCGGGCCCCGGCCCCCCCCCCCCGGGCGGGCACCCCCCCCCCCCCCCCCCCCCACCGACCCCCGCCCGTTAGGAAAACCGGCACACCCAAAAAGCGCGGCACACACAGAAGGTCGTGACACATGAGCAGTGCCCTGCTCGGCAGCCGGCTCCGGCTGGTCGTGAAGGTGCTGGGAAGCCTCGCAGCCGAAGAGGCCGGCCGCCTCGCCCGGGACCGGCGCCGCTCCCGGCGCGGAGCCGACGGCGAGGACGACGCGGGGGAGGGCGACGACGGAACCCGGCGCGCCAGAGCCGTACGGCACGCGCTCGAAAGCCTCGGCCCCTTCTATGTGAAGCTCGGGCAGATCCTCTCCACCCGGCCCGACATGGTGCCGGCCTCCATGATCGCCGAGCTGCAGAACCTGCACGACCAGGTCGACGTCCAGCCCTTCGCCGTCTTCGAACCCGTGCTCAGGGAACAGCTCGGCCCGGACTGGAAGCGCCGTTTCGACGACGTCGACACCGAAAGCCCCCTCGGCGCGGCTTCCCTCGCCCAGGTGTACCGGGTGACCCTGCCCGGCGGGCGCCCGGCGGTGGTGAAGGTGCAGCGGCCCGGTATCCGGGACGCGGTCCGCGCGGACATGGCCCTGATGCGCAGGGCGTCGAGGATCGTCGCCCGTGCCGCGCCCCGCTTCAACGAGGTCATCGACATGGAGGCGATGCTCGGCTCGATCTTCGACGCCATGGAACCGGAACTCGACTTCACCGGCGAGGCCCGCAACATGGACGAGGCCCGCGAACACATCCGGCGCTATCCGACCCTCGCGGTGCCCCGGGTCATCCACGCCACGCCCAAGGTGCTGGTGCAGTCCCTCGCGCCCGGTTCCTCCGTACGGCATCTCGACCGCGGTCAGTTCAGCGACCGGGAGCGCACGGACATCGGCAAGGACCTGCTGCGCTTCATGTACCGCGGCTACTTCGTCGACCGGATGTTCCACGCCGACCCGCACGCCGGCAACGTCTTCGCGCTGCCCGGCGGCCCTGCCACGCTGATCGACTGGGGCATGATCGGCCGCCTCGACCGGCGTACGAGCCTGCAGTTGCTGCCCCTTCTCATGGCTCTCGCCCAGAACGACGGCCACGGTCTCGCCTGGGCCTGGGCGGACATGGGGCGCGTCACCCCGTGGTCCAACCTGCCCGCGTTCGCCGCCGACATGGCCGCGCTGGTGCCCAAGGTCGCCACGGCCTCCCTGGAGGACATCAACTTCGGGGTGTCGCTGACGACCGTGCTGGAGAAGGCGACGAAGCGGGGTATCGGGTCGGCGCCCGCCATCTCGCTGCTGGGCAAGTCCTTCGCCAACCTGGAGGGTTCGGTGCGCTGCCTGGCTCCGGACATCGGCCTCGCGGACGTCTTCAAGGCCGAGGCACGGGGGATCGTCATGGCTCTGCTGCGGGAGTACTTCTCCCTCGACCAGGCGGCCCGCAACACGATGGACTTCCTGTCCTTCGCCGTGGCCGCCCCCGAGCAGCTGCGCGGTCTCCTCTCCGACGCCGCGAACCGTCAGTTCGCCCTCCAGCTCCATGAACCGCACACCCCCGCGGGCATGGGCGGGCAGCGGCCCTGGACCCCCTCGCGGGGCCTGATGGCGCTCGGCGCCGCCGCCCTCCTCTTCGACCGCCGCCGCCCGCATCACTGACCCCTCTTCCCCTTCGCGGGCGTCAGCCCATCCGCCGTGCCACGTCCCGCAGCGCCTGCGCCAGAGTCGTGAGGAAGAGCCGTACCTCGTCGTCGCCGATGATCGCGGGCGGCGTCAGACGCACCACCCGGGAGGCGTTGAGGGAGTGGTTCACGAGGACGCCCCTGCCCACCAGTTCGAGGACGAGCTCGCCGACAGCCCGCTCCTCGGTGAACTCCAGGCCGATCAGCAGCCCCCGCCCGCGCACCTCGTGGACGAGCCCGCCGACGTACGGCGCGCAGGCCGCGCGCACGCCCTCGAGCAGCCGCTCGCCGAGCACCCGGGCCCGGGCGACGACATCCTCCCGGGCCAGCGCCTCGACCGCGGCCCGCGCCGCCGCGCAGGCGATCGGCGAGGCGGCGAACGTCGAGGTGTGGAGGTAGGGGTCACGGGAGAACGGCCCGTACGCCGCCGCCGTCGCGACCATCGCCGCGACCGGCACCACTCCGCCGCTCAGCCCCTTGCCGACGAGGAGAACGTCCGGCGTGACCTCCCCGACGGCCTCGACATCCTCCTGCCCCTCCCCGTCCAGACCCCACCACGAGCCCAGCCGCCCCAGCCCCGTCTGGATCTCGTCGACGATCAGGAAGGCGCCGTACGCCCGGCACAGCCGGCTCACCTCCGCCAGATAGCCCGGCGGCGGAATCCGTACCCCGCCCTCGCCCTGCACCGGCTCGACGATCACACAGGCCCGTTCGCCGACCCGGGCGAGCAGCGCCTCCAGCGCCTCCGGGTCGCCGTACGGCACGACGTCGCTGTCCGGCAGCAGCGGGCGGAACGGGTCCTGGTACTTGGCGTTGGCGGTCGCGGAGAGCGCGCCCAGGGTCTTGCCGTGGTAGCCGCCGGCCATGCTGACCAGCGCGGTGTGCCCGTGGGCGCGCGCCAGTTTGAGGCCCGCCTCGGTCGCCTCCGCACCGGAGTTGACGAAGTGCACCCGGTCCAGTCCGGCCGGGGTGCGGGCGGCGAGAGCCTCGGCGGCGCGGGCCGCGACCGGCTCCAGGAAGACCCGGGAGGCCAGCGGATGGGCGTCCACCTGACAGTGCACGGCCGCGGTCACGGCGGGGTGCCGGTGGCCGAGGATGAAGACCCCGTACCCGCCGAAGTCGAGATAGCGGCGGCCGTCCTCGGTGAAGATCCACGCCCCGTCGGACGCGGTCTCCAGCATGCCGCCGAGCACGGTGCCCATGACGGCCCGGCCGGAGGAGAGATGCTCGCGGTAGAGGTGGGCGACATGCGCGCGGCTGTCGGGCGTGGCGAAGGTGGTGGTGTGGTGGTCCGGCCGGAGACCGGAGTCGATCGGAACAGTCGTCATGACGCCAACTCCGTTGCCTGGACTGCCTGCTGGGGGCCTGCGGGGGTGCCGGCCGACGGGATGCGCTGCCGGCCGCGCATGCCGCCGGGGCGGGCTGCCCAGGCGACCAGGTTGCGTACCAGGGCCCGGCGCAGCTCCTCCTTCGACACCGGCCTGCCGCAGTGCGGCGTACCGAGGGACGACTCGAAGGGCAGCGCCCGCTGGAAGACCAGCAGCAGTTCCGCGTACGTGTGGAAGCGGCGGCGCAGCGACTCGGGGAACGTGGGACCCTCGATCAGCGGCAGCAGCAGCCGGTGCACGGACTCCAGCGGAATCAGCCGGGGCGGATACGGCCGGGGCCCGTACCGGTCGGCGAACTCCAGGCAGGTGTCGATGACTTCGGTCTGCAGCAGCACCTCCGAGCCGGCCGTCAGCCAGTACTCGCCCCCGGTGACCCCGCCGCGGATGAGGTCGCCCACCGCACGGGCCACGACATCCTGGGGCACCATGTCGATCCGCGAGTCCGGCCCGCCCGGCATGACCGGCACCTGGCCCTTGACGATGGCGCCGAGCGCCCGCGTCAGCCCCTGCACCCCGGCGATCCGGCCGGTCACCGAGTCGCCCATCACCACCGACGGCCGCATGATCACCCCGGGCACCGGAGCCTCCCGGACCGCCTGTTCGGCCTCCGTCTTCGAGGCGAGATACGCGGCGGCGCCGGGAAAGCGCTCCTGCTCCTGAGGGGCCAGCGGATTGGCGACGAACGCCGTGCTCATGTGGAAGAAGGGAGCGTCGGCGAGGGCGGCGAGGTCGAGCATCGTGCGGGTGCCGTCGAGATTGGCGCGCCGGATCAGGTCGGGTTCCCACTGCCAGTTGGTGGCGGCGGCCGAATGCAGCACCACGTCCACGTCGGCGGCGAGACGGATGAACTCGGCGGTGGGAAGCCCGAGTCGGTGCTCCAACAGATCGGCGCGGAACTCCCGCACCCGGGGATCCTCGACCGGGGTGCGATGGCGTAGGCAGATGACGCGGAAGTGGGGCAGGAGCTCGTCGATCAGAGCTCTGCCGAGCACTCCGGTGCCGCCGGTGAGCAGGACGGTGGGCCGGGTGCCGGGCCGGGATTCGGGCATGGTGAACTTCCCCTCGGTTCGGGTGGGCGACGAATCGGCGTCAGGTCGTACGGCGCGCTGTGGGTGTCGTACCGAAAACCCTCAGGCGACCGTCAGCGGTGCCTCGTCCAGATACGCGGCCAGCGGGCCGGTCATCCGTGACCTCGACGGCGGATGCAAGGCGAGGCCGTTGACGCAGGCGGCGAGGTAGCCGATCTCGTCCGAGGCCATGAAGGCGAGCCCGCCGAGCAGTTCCACCGCGCGCGGGACGATCCGGGCGAGCGCGTCCTGAACGGTGTAGCGCACGTACAGGGAGTCGGCGAGCGCGGACTCGTCGGGCGCCGCCTCGTCCACCCGCCGGGCCAGGCCCTCCACGGCGGCCATCGCGCCCTCCGTCTCCACCAGCAGCCGCACGCGTTCGGCGTCGGGCACCCGGTCCTTGCGCAGCACCCGCTCCACCAGGGCGCTCGCGGCGCCGAGATAGCTTCCGGTCATCAGCAGCTCGAACCAGACGAGCCCGGCGGCCTGCACCTGATCGAGCCGGGCTCCGGCCGGGGACGCGGTGCGCACCAGCAGTTCCGGCGGCACGAGGACGTCGTCCAGCGTGACCTGGTCGCTCTCGGCGCCCGCGAGGAAACTGCTCGCCCAGAAGCCGCTGACACTCAGCCCCTCCGACTCGGCCGGCACCAGGGCCACCGCCAGTTCCTCGCCCTCGCCGTCCTCGCACGGCACCATCACGCTGGCGGTGAGCAGATCCATGGAACGGGCCAGACTGCACGGCCGTTTCACGCCGGTGATGCGTACGCCGTCGGGAGTCACCGTGGCGGACATGGCGGGGGAGAGGATGCCCGTGCCGGTGCGCCCCTCCGCGAAACCGGACGCCATGAGGCGGTTGTCGGCCGCGACGCCCTGGACGAGCATCCACTCCAGGCCCTCGCCCCCGCCCGACTCGCTCAGCCCGACGAGGGTGGCCATCGAGAAGTGGTGCATGGTCGTCGCCACGGCCAGCGAGGGGGAGCGGCTGCCCAGCGCCCGCTGCACCCGCACCGCTTCGAGAGCGGTCGCACCCCGCCCCTGGAGGGTGGTCGGCGCCAGCAGTCCCGGGCCTCCGCACTCCCTGAACAGCCCGATGCCCGGACTCTCCGGGCCCTCCAGAACCATCAGCGGCAGGGCCCGCAGCCCGTCGTCGAGGCCGGGCAGCAACTTGGTGAGGGCCGCGCGCTCGCGCTCCAGGAATCTCATGTCGTCCCCTGCTTCCTTGGACCCGAATGCCGTTCACGTCGTCGTTCGTCTCTTCACGAGCTTTACGAGCAGGCGGTGAGGACCCCTCGGCGAAGGGGAGATGAGGCCCGGCGGACCAGGGCCCGGCGCAACCGCCGTGCGCCGTACGCCGTCCGCAGTGCGCCGTCCGCCGTACGAGACGCCCTTGACGTGGGCCGCGAGCCGATCGAGACTCCCCATGGGAATCCTAGTGAAAAGGTAGGGAATGGCGATGCGCGTGGGGTCGAAGGCCTTTCGGGTGGCTCAGGCACCCCGGCCCACCCCGCTGCTGACCTCCCGCCGGCACATCGACCTGCAGCGCGTCTGCAGCTCCATCAGTCCCCTGCGCTGAGCCCGGCCGCCACCCCGCGCCCTACCGGTGGCCCCCCGACTACGCCTTCCGCCGCGCGTACGTCCGCGCACCACATCTGGGGAGACTCATGTCCGTCGCACCACTGGCCGCCGCCCGTCCCGGCCCCTCCTTCCGCGGCCGGCTCGGCCTGGACTCACGCAGCGGCCACTACCCCGTGCCGCGCCGGTACCGCCTCCACCTCTCCCCGGCCGACCCCGACTGTCTCCGGATCGCCGTCACCCACAGCCTCCTCGGCCTCGACACGGTCTGTCCGGTGACCTGGCTGCCCGCCGTCCCCGACGCCCCCGGCGGCGGACACTCCGCACTGCGCCCGCTGTACGAGGCGAGCGCGCACCGCTACTCCGGCGCGGCCACGGCCCCCGTGCTCAGCGACGACTGGTCGGGGCGGATCGTCAGCACGCACACCCCGGACATCCTGCGCGACCTGTCCCGGCACTTCGGCGGCGGCCGTCCCACGCTGTACCCGTGCGGTCTGGAGGCGGAGATCGAGGCCGTCGAGCGGCTGTGCGCCCAGCACTTCCACGGGCCCGCGTCCAGCGCACAGCGCGCCGCAGCCGCCGACGCCGACGACACCGACCGCGCCGACGCGCTCGCCTCCCTGCTGCGCACCCTGGGCTCGCTCGACGCACGGCTGGCCGCCGACCCGTATCTGCTGGGCGACCGGCTGACCGCCGCCGACGTGGAGCTGTGGGTCGCCCTGGTACGCCTCGACACCGTGCACCGTCGGCACCTGGACACCGCGGCCGAGCGCCGCGTCGCCGACCACCCGGCCCTGTGGACCTACGCCCACCGACTCGCCGCCCACCCGGCGTTCGGCCCCCACCCCGATCCCTCCGCCGCCACCCGCCGGCGTCTCGCTCACTACGAGGGCCTGTAGGCGGCGGGTACCCCTGTGCAGCTCCTGGCCTGGGCCGCGCACACGGCACGCTCCGCCGGCTGGACCCTGGCCCAGTACGGCCGAGGCGCCGGCCGTCGCTGATCCTGCCCGTCGCCCCGGTCCATCAGGGACCTCGCCGTCGTGACCGGCGACCGCCAGAACTTCGTCGGCTCCCCGGCCCCCGTCACCGAGACCGTCAGCGACTTGGTCCAGGCTGCCCCCGCCGGCGACGGCTTCCTCCTCGTCCCGCACCTCACCCTGACCGCGACCACCTGGGCCTGGCCCGCCCCGACGCCGAGGAGGCGGCGGAGCGGGTGGTGTCCTTCAGTCGCCGTACGGACATGGCGTGGTCGAGGACGTCGCCCTCCCCCCAGAGGGTGACGTCCTCGACCGCTCCCCCGAGTGCCCGTCGGGTGGTCTGATGCGTCCGCGGCGGCCGTCATGTGCTGGTACTGCCCCCAGTTTCACCAACACATGACGGCCGTTTCCCCCGATCCCCAGGTGGAGTAGAGGCGTACGCGGACGAAGTAGTTGCGGCCCTTCACGAGCCGGACCCTGACCTGGGCGCTGTGCGGAGCGCCGCCGTCGTCCCCGGCGCAGAGGTAACGCGGTTCGCCGTCGATCTCCTCGAAGACCGCGACGACCGTGTCGCTCTCCCCGAAGGTGCCCACGGTGTAGTCGCGGGTCTCCGGCGGCGCGATGCCGAAGTCGGCCTGCTCGCCCGCGCCGAGGCGCAGTGGAGCGGACCGGAACGGCACGAGTTCGGCCGGCGCGCGTGTGCCCGTCGGCGGATACCAGCGCAGCACGAGCTCTTTGTCGGCCGGGGAGAGGGTCCCCGGCGGCCGTACCCCGGACCGGAACTGCTCCGGTTCGAGGATCAGCCCCGCCGAGAACGGATACTCCATGATCGACAGCGGGTCCCAGACGGAGCCGTTGACCTCGTCCGGGTCGAGCTTGCGCAGGACGTTGACGTACGTCCTGTCGCGGCCCCAGAAGTTCGGCGGCCCCGCCAGGTCGTCGTACACCGCCTCGTCGTCCCAGTGGATGCCGGCGAAGGGGCTCTGGTGCTCGTGCAGCAGGCCCAGGGCGTGCCCGATCTCGTGCAGGGCCGTCGCGCGCTCCCCGGGCGCGGTCAGATCCCAGCCGAAATTCATCGTGCGCCGCCCCAGGCCCACCGAGAGTGCGTCCCGCCCGACCGTGGAGTACGAACCGTCACCGGTCTGGAACCCGATGCGCAGTTCTGCCTCCGAGCGGTCGCGCACCTCGACGAAGGAGAGCCCGATCCCCAGGCCGAGCCACTCCCCGAAACAGTCGCGGACGACATCGCGCTGTGCCTCGGCGCCGACCCACGACTCCCACCGCGTCTCCCCCGTCCCCGGGAGGGGGATGACCGAGCCGTCGCCGTCCCGGTCGAAGAAGTAGTAGTGGAGCACGGTGCCGTTCACCCACTTCAGACGCCCCGCCAGGAGCGCGCTGAGCCGCTCGGCCGGCAACCCCGGTGGAAACGTGGGGGCCGGCTGCTGCGGGAGTGAGCAGAACCGTGCGTTCATGGGAAACAGGTTGCGGCCCAAGGGCACTCGGGCGCCTGAGTCGGGGGCTACTCAAGTCACCCTGTATCAAAGCTGAGTAGCCCTGCTCTTGTTCATGTGATGACTTCGCTACGGGACGCCGAGACCCTGGAACTGCCCTGGCCGTTCACCGGCCGGGACCTCGAACTGGAGCTGGTCCGACGGTCGTTGGCGGCCGAACGGCACGGCGTCGTGGTGACGGGGCCCTCCGGGCACGGCAAGACCCGTCTTGTCACGGAGGCCGTCCGGGGCACAGACTGCGTGAAGGTGACCGGCACGCCGGAGACCCGGGGTATCGCCTTCGCCGCGTTCGCCCACGTCTTCCCGGAGCCGGTCTCCCTGCACCGCGCGTTCCAACTCCTCACGGGCGTACGGACTCTGCTGGTCGACGACGCCCATCTGCTCGACGACTCCTCGGCCGCCCTGGTCCACCAGCTCGCGGTGCACGGACGGACCCGGCTGCTCGTCGTGGCGACGGACGGCGCCCCCGCACCCGGTGCGGTGTCCCGGCTGTGGACCGGTGAGGTGCTGCCGCGGCTCGCCCTGGAGCCGCTGCCCATCGAGGACACCGCCCAGCTGATCCAGGTGGGCGCCGGCGGCCCGGTCGAGACGCTCACCGCACGCCGCCTGCACCACCTCTGCCAGGGTGACCTGCGGTTGCTGCGCGACCTGCTCGGAGCGGTGCGTGAACGCGGCGAACTCACCCTGGACGCGGACGAGTTGATGTGGCGCGGACCCGTGCCCGTGACAGCGGCGGTACGGGAACGGGCCGGGCAGGCCCTGCACCGGGCCCGCGCCGAGGAGCGGGACGCGCTGGAACGCCTGGCGTTCAGCGAACCGCTCCCGCTGGGCCTCGCCGACGTCGACCTGGGCGCGCTGGAGGCCCTTGAAGCCGACGGTCTGATCCGCGTCGACGCCCAGTCCGAAGTGCGCCTCGCCCACCCCCTGCACGGCCCCGTCCTGCGCGCGGGCGCCGGGCAGCTCCGGGCCCGGCGACTGGCCCGTCCCCGGGCCGAGTGCGCGTCGGCCCTGGACAGGGAGCGCGCGGAACTCGCGGAGCGGATCGAGCGCGCCGACGTCCAGGAACCGGCGGGCCCCGTCGGAGACTGGCTGACGGCCGAGAGCGCGGCCTCGCACCCCGCCGTACCGGCCGACTACGCGACCGTGCGAGCCCGCTTCGCCCGACTGCGCGGAGAACTGCGCGAGGCCCTGTCCTGGGCCAGGGAAGGCCTCCGGGGCACACCGGACGACCCCTCTTGCCGTACGGAACTGGCTCTGGCCGCAGCCCAGTTGAGCGAGGCCGCCACCGTCGGCGAGGCCCTCGCCGGCCACGCTTCCCCCGGGCGGGCGACCACCTGGCTCCGGTCGGCGCACGGTGACGTCACCGGCGTGCTGGAACCGACCGCCGACTCCGCGGACGGGGAGGGCGAGGCATACGTCCTCTACGACGCCGTACGCCTCGGGGCTCCGCACCTGGTCGCGGAGCGGCTCGCCCAACTGCCCGGCGAGAAGGCCGAACCCCTGGCCCGGCACGCCGACGCGCTCGTCCGCCAGGACGGCCCGGCACTGGACCGCGCCGCCGAACTCCTGGAGCGACGGGGCCTGTTGCTCTTCGCCGCCGAAGCACACGCCCAGGCTGTCCCGGCACACCGCGACCCACGCGCCGCCCGCAGATCCCGCTCCCGCGCGATGACCCTGGCCCGCCGCTGCCAGGGCGCCCGCACCCCGGCCCTGTCCGGCCTCGTCCTCGGCGAACTCACCGTCCGCCAGCGCCAGATCGTCACCCTGGCCGCGGCGGGCCTGAGCAACCGCCAGATCGCGGACCGCCTGACCCTGTCCATCCGCACGGTCGGCAACCACCTGTACAGCGCGTACACCCGCCTCGGCGCGAACGACCGGGGCGCACTGCCGTGGCTACTGGAGGAGGCGCCGACCGGGCGGTCGGCGTGATCGCCGGTTTGGAGGCGGGGTGCGTGCCCGCCGTTTCGTGGCTTGGCCGACGTTGTCCGTCCGCCTGGTGGCGCGAGCGCTGAGGGTGCCCGTCCGGGCGTCTGGCGTTGTGTTCCCGGCGGGGGGTCGGTGGAGGGCGTTCGACGCTGCGGGGGGCTGGGAAGTGCGGGTGCCGGGGGGCCAGGTCCGGCTGTTGACCGGCGCGCTGCCGTGGCTGCTGGGGGAGGCGTCGGCCGGGCGGTCGGTGTGATCGCCGGTTTGGGGGCTGTGGAGCGTTCCACGCTGCGGCGCCTGAGAAGTGCCGGTGCGCTGCCGTAGCTGCGGCAATGCCCGTCACCCACCCCACGCAGGCGCGGAAGCCGCCCGATGCACTGAGCCTCACCGCGTGCTCCGCGCCGTGCGTCTGACCGCCGTCAGGGGACGGGGGAGCGGCAGGTTCAGGCGGAGCCGAACGCCGAGAACGCCCACCCCGTTGCCTGGTGTGTCGCGTCGCCGGGTAGTGCCGTGCGGGCGTCGCGCAGGGCCTCCGCCAGGGAGAGGCCCCCGCTGAGGCCCTTGTGGAGGGCCAGCATCAGCGGGACGACGGCCGCGTCGTTGACCGGTGCGCTGCTCGCCACCACGCCCGCCGTGCCCAGCGGCAGCAACGCCGTGACCAGGCCGAGGAGTTCGTCCGCGCCCACCGTCGCGAGGCGGCCGGTGTCGCAGCTGGAGAGGATGATCCGGTAGGGGCTGCGACCGAGGCGTTCGAAGTCGTGCACGATCAGCGGGCCGTCGGCCATCCGCAGCGACGAGAAGAGCGGACTGTCCGCCCGGAAGGTGCCGTGGGCCGCGATATGGGCCAGCGCGGCCCCGTCGAGCGCGTCCAGCACCGCCGGTACCCGCGCGCCCTCGTGTTCGAGGACCGTCGGTCTCCCGTACCGGTCGGCCAGGTCGGGTACCTCCGCCCCGCCGCTCGCCAGACCCGGCCCACGGACCAGGACGTGCCGGCCACCTGGCGGGGGCCCGGTCTCCTGGGCGCGCAGCCAACTGCTCGCCGACGGGGACACGCTCAGCACCCGCTCCCGGAGGGACGGAAGCAGGGCCCAGGGGACTCGGTGCAGCCTTCCCGGCGGAACCACGACCACCGGGCCGCGGCCCAGGTGCGGCACGGCCGCGCCCAGCAGCAGTTCCTCGAGACGACGCCCCGACGCCTCCAGCAACGGCAGCCTGCCCTCCGCCCCCGGATGCGCGAGCCGCCGCAGCCCGGCCTGCACATGCTCGGCCTCGATCACCGCGTCCGAGAGCAGCCCCGCCTCGAACCGGCGCACCCGCCCCTCGCCGCACAGCAGCACCTGCACCCGGCCGTCGACGACCGCGATCTCGATCAACCGCGCACCGCGGCCCAGGCGTTCCAGCAGCCGAGCGGGGTCGAAGCGGCGTTCGGCGCCGGGGGACTCGCCGCGCATGTGGAGGGTGCGGGAGCGCACCTCCCGTTCCAGGCGCCGCTGTTCCCGCTCCAGCGCGGGCACCGGACGGCCGTCGATCCGGGCCTCCTCCGCCCGGGCGGCGATCTCCCGGAAGGCGGTCAGGCTCTGGACGAGCGCCGGATCGTCGGGCGGCCGGGCGGGCGGCGCCGACAGAACCGTGGCCCGCCACCGCTCGCTCCACACCAGCAGCCGCCGCGGCCCACCGGAGACCAGGGTCGCCCGCTGTGCCAGGGCGGCCAGTTCGGCACCCTGCGCGGTGGCCCGCGCGCGCAGCTCCGACGCGCCGAGCGTCATCCGGTGGTCGTCCAGCACGGCGAGCCCGCGTCGGCACGCCTCCAGCACGCCCCGCCCCGACCCGGCCGCCTCCGCACGCAGCGCCTGCGCCGCCCACCCCGTCATCCGGGCCAGCGGCGGACCGACGCGCCGACTGCGGGCGGCGACCCGCAGATGCTTCTCCGCGTCCTCCCGCCAGCCCAGCGCGAGCGCGATCCGCCCCGCGAGCAGCGAGGCCTCGGGCGCCGCCGGTGACCCGAAGGCGGCGAGCCGGTCGGCGAGCGCCGCCGCGTCCGCGACGAGCCGCCCCGACGTCCGCCCGGTCGCGACCCGCGCCTCGATCAGCACCAGCCGGGCGTGCGCCTCCCACCAACTGCGCCGCTGCCCGGCGAACAGGCGTACGGCGACGGCCGCGCGGGCGATCGCGGTGTGCGGATCGTCCGCGAGCCGGGCGGCCTTCGCCGCGGTCAGCAGCAGCTCCGCCTTGCGGGTGCTCTGGCCGCCGATGCCGTCGAGCACGCCGAGCGCCGCGTCGGCCTCCGCGACCGCCTCCGGGGCGAGCCCGGCGGCCATCAGCACCTCGCAGCGCCGGATGTAGAACATGAAGATCGGCGTGCCCAGCCGGTCGTACCGCTCCGCCGCCTCGTCGAACAGGCGCAGCGCCGCCGGGATGTCACCCGCCCGGTACGCGGCCAGCGCCCGGCTCTCGACGACGTCGGCCTTGTCGTGCTCCTGGCCGGTGGTGTCCCACATCTGCTCGGCGGCCGTGAAGTCGGCGTCGGCCCGCTCGGGGCGCCCGAGCGCCAGATGCACGGTCGCCCGCAGGGTCAGCGCCCGCGCCGTCCAGATGACGTCGTCCGCCTGCCGCAGCACCGGAATGGCCCGCCGTACGTCGTCCAGCGCCTCGCGGTGATGCCCGAGCACCCACCACGCGTACGCCCGCCGGTACAGCACGCGCGCGCGTGTGTGGCCGGTACCCCGGTCGACGCCCTGCTCGAAGGCCTCCAAACCCTGCCGGGTACGGCCCGCGTGCACCAGCGCCACGCCGAGCGTGCCGAGGACGTCCGCCTCACGCTCCGCCGACCCGGCGTCGGCCGCGAGATCGCGGGCGCGCCGCAGATGACGCAGGGCGAGGCGCATGTCGCCGAAGTCCCGCTGCCACAGGCCGATCACCTGATGGGCGACGGAGGCGTGCAACGGCGTCGGATCGTTGCCGAGGACGTTCTCCGCGCGCGCGAGGGCGTCCTTGGGGCGGGCGAACACCATCGGAAGTAGTTCGAGAACCGTGTCGCTTCCCGCAGTCACCCAACGGATGGTAGTGCTCCGGACCCTCCGTCACACAGGTTTGGTCGTGGATAACCCGCTGTCCTTCGCCGAGCGATCCCATGTATCAACAAGCGTGCCCGGCACGTGTATCACGCGAGGGCCCGACGGCTCTCCATAGAGGCACCAGAGGCAACACGGGATCGGTTCAAGGGGGAGGACATTCCATGGCACCTCAGCGTTTCCAGGAGCAGTTCGACCAGATCCAGCGTTCCATGCCCGGCGTGGAGCTGGCCATGGGGCCGGACGACGCGGCCGAGTTCATCTACGAGAAGGGTGTGGTCCTGGCCCGCGACGGCGAGGAGGCGCGGATCGTAGAGGACACCGTGCGCGCGCACTTCACCACGTTCGCCGGCCTGACCGCCGACGAGGTGCGCCGGGAGAGCCCGGAGACCAACCGGTCGGGCATCACCCGCATCCGGGTCGGCGACCCCGGGGAGGGCGGCCCGCGCGGCGACCGCGCGGTGGCGGGCGCCCTGCGCGCGCTCAGGCAGACGGAGGGCAACGCGGGGCGGCGCCTGGTCAGCCGTAACCACGTGGTGCACATCGCGCCCGTCAACGCCTGTCCCGGTGACGAGCCGGTTCCCGTCCCGTTCGCGGCGGGGCCCAACCCGGCGGTGGCCGAGAGCGGCTACGACGCGGACAACGCCGTCGGCGTCCTGGTCATCGACACCGGTCTCATGCACGACTACGCGTCCTACCCGGCGATGGCCCACGTCCAGGGCGACACCCAGGTCGACGAGTGCGACGGCGACGGCGTGCTCCACCAGTACGCGGGACACGGCACGTTCATCTCGGGGCTCGTCGCGGCCGTCGCCCCCAACACGAACGTCGTCTCCCGCAACACGCTCAACGACGCCGGCGCGATCCTGGAGTCCGAGTTCGGCGACAAGCTCTTCGAGGCTGTCGAGCGCGACGGCTGGCCGGCCATCATCAGTCTCTCCGCCGGCACCTCGAACGGCAGCACGGAAGGCCTGCTCGGTCTCGCCGCGTTCATGGAGGCCCTGCGCGACCAGCCGGGCACCCTGCTGGTCGCCGCCGCCGGCAACAACGCCAGCGCGACCCCCTTCTGGCCCGCCGCCTACGCCGGCAAGCCCGAGTACGCCCAGTCCGTGATCTCCGTCGGCGCCCTGCGCAGCGACGGCGAGTTCGGCGCCTGCTTCACCAACCATGGTTCGTGGGTGAAGGTCTACGCCCCCGGCGAGCGTCTCACCGGCGCCCTGACCGGCTTCGACGCACCGGTGCCGTACGTCTACCAGCACAGCACCTACGCCACCTGCCGCTACCACTTCACCTACGCCTGCACCTGCCAGTCCCCGGAGCACCTCGGCGTGCTCTCGGGGGACCACGAGACCAGCTCGGGCACCCCGGACCAGGTGATGTTCGAGGGGTTCGCCCAGTGGAGCGGCACCTCCTTCGCCACCCCGGTGGTCGCGGCGCTGATCGCCGCCCACATGACCGCCCACAAGGAGACCGACCCACGCGCCGCCAGGCAGCAACTCCTCGCGGCGAACACCGAGTTCGCCGAGGTCCGGGGCGCGGTCGTACCCGCGCTGATCCCGCCCACCTGGAGCCCGGTGCCGGTCGTGAACACCCCGCCCGCCCGATGAGGTCAACAGGCCTCCACAAAAGGACAAAACGAGTGAGGACCATGCGCAGGACGAGTGGAGCACCCCCTTCCACGGCGTACGATGACTGGCCGTACACGAGGGGTGGGGACGTGGACCGAGCTGCGGTCGGCGCGTTGGTCCAGTCCGCCGTCGACGGTGACGCCGCGGGCTGGAAAGCGCTGGTGGAAGGGCTGAGCCCGCTGGTGTGGTCGGTGGCACGTGCCCACCGGCTGTCCGACGCGGACGCCCGCGAGGTGTACTCGACCGTGTGGTTCCGCTTCGCCCAGCACCTGGGCCGTATCCGTGAGCCGGAGAAGGCGGGCTCGTGGCTCGCCAGCACCGCCCGGCACGAGTGCCTCAAGGTCATCAAGAGCGCGCACCGGATGACACCGACGGACGACGCCCAGCTGCTCGACCGGATGAGTGACGACCGTACGCCCGAGCAGTGGGTGATCGAGTCCGAGGACGCCTCCATGGAGGCGGAGCGCATCCGGACGTTATGGCAGGAGTTCGAGGAACTCGGCGCCCGGTGCAGGCAGTTGCTGCGCATCCTGATGTCCACGCCGCCGCCGAGCTACCAGGAGATCTCGGTCGGCCTCGGCATCGCCGTCGGCAGCATCGGCCCCCTGCGCCAGCGCTGCCTGCGTCGGCTGCGGGTGCGGCTCGCCGCCCGGGGGGTGCGATGACCAGCGCGCACGACGACGGATCCCCCCACGCCTTCGACGAAACGGACGGCCCGGCCGACATGAACGGCAGCGAAGGTATCGACGGTACCGAAGGTATGGACGGCTTCGACGACGCCGACGACGAACTGGACGACGGGCCCGACGACTCGGGACCCTTCGAAGGCGACGACTCGCTGGACAACGACCTCCTGGAAGAGACGCTCCGCCAGGCCGCCGCCATCATGGATCCGGTCCCGGCGCAGCTCCGGCAGACCGCCGTCGAGGCCTACGCCTTGTACGCGCTCGACACCCGACTGGCCGAGCTGACCTTCGACTCGCTGGTCCACGGCCTTCCCATCAGAGGTGCCGTCGACGCCCCCCGCATGCTGACCTTCCGCACGGACGAGCTGACGGTCGACGTAGAGGTGACCGCCCACGGCCTGATGGGCCAGCTGCTGCCACCGCAGGGGGCGAGGATCGAGGTCCTGAGCGGCCCCCAACTCACCTCACCACCCGCACTCACCGCAGACAACCTGGGCCGCTTCGCAGCCGAACTACCGGTGACCGGCCCGTTCGCACTCCGTCTGCGCACGGACGCGGAGACGGTAATGACGGAGTGGCTCCGCGCCTGACACGACGGCACCGGCGAACTCCGGCGCGGAACCCCGCGCCCCAAAGGGGCGCGGGGCTGTGTTCGATCTGCGGCTCCGCCGCGGGGCGCGACAAGCCCTCCGGGCCGCGGTAAAAGAACCGCACACCCAGCCGAGCGTCAGCTCAACGTCGCCAGCGTCTCGTTCCACGTGGCCGACGGACGCATGACCGTCTTCGCCTTCTCCACGTCCGGCTGGTAGTACCCACCGATGTCAGCCGGCTTCCCCTGAACCGCGATCAACTCGGCGACAATCGTCTCCGCGTTCGCGGTGAGCGCCTCGGCGAACGAAGCGAACGACTTCGCGAGGTCCGCGTCCTCCGTCTGCGCCGCCAGCTCCTGCGCCCAGTACAGGGACAGGAAGAAGTGGCTGCCCCGGTTGTCGATGCCGCCGACACGCCGGGTCGGCGACTTGTCCTCGTTGAGGAAGGTCGCCGTCGCCCGGTCGAGCGTGTCGGCGAGGACCTGGGCGCGTGCGTTGCCCGTGGTCGTGGCGAGGTGCTCGAAGCTGGCCGCCAGCGCGAAGAACTCACCCAGGCTGTCCCAGCGCAGGTAGTTCTCCTTGACGAGCTGCTGGACGTGCTTCGGGGCGGAGCCGCCGGCGCCCGTCTCGAACAGGCCGCCGCCCGCCATCAGCGGGACGACCGACAGCATCTTGGCGCTGGTACCCAGCTCCAGGATCGGGAACAGGTCGGTCAGGTAGTCGCGCAGCACGTTGCCGGTGACGGAGATGGTGTCCTCACCGCGCCGGATGCGCTCCACCGACAGCTTGGTCGCCTCGACCGGGTTGAGGATCCGGATGTCCAGGCCCTCGGTGTCGTGCTCCGGCAGGTAGGCGTTGACCTTGGCGATCAGGTTGGCGTCGTGGGCGCGGGTCTCGTCCAGCCAGAACACCGCCGGGTCGCCGGTGGCACGGGCACGGGTGACGGCCAGCTTCACCCAGTCCTTGATCGGGGCGTCCTTGGTCTGGCAGGCGCGGAAGATGTCACCGGCGGCGACGGGCTGCTCGATCACCACGTTGCCGGCCTGGTCGACGAGGCGGACCGTACCGGCGGCCGGGATCTCGAAGGTCTTGTCGTGGCTGCCGTACTCCTCGGCCTTCTGCGCCATCAGACCGACGTTCGGGACGGAGCCCATGGTCGACGGGTCGTAGGCGCCGTTGACGCGGCAGTCGTCGATCGCGACCTGGTAGACGCCGGCGTAGGAGGAGTCCGGGAGCACCGCGAGGGTGTCGGCCTCCTGGCCGTCCGGGCCCCACATGTGGCCGGAGGTACGGATCATGGCCGGCATGGACGCGTCGACGATGACGTCGGACGGGACGTGCAGGTTGGTGATGCCCTTGTCGGAGTCGACCATGGCCAGCGCCGGGCCCTCGGCCAGCTCGGCGTCGAAGGACGCCTTGATCGCGGCGCCCTCGGGCAGCGACTCGAGGCCCTTGTAGATGCCGCCGAGACCGTCGTTCGGGGACAGGCCGGCCGCGGCGAGGGTCTCGCCGTACTGGGCGAACGTCTTCGGGAAGAACGCGCGCACGACGTGGCCGAAGATGATCGGGTCGGAGACCTTCATCATCGTGGCCTTGAGGTGCACGGAGAACAGCACGCCTTCCGCCTTGGCGCGGGCGATCTGCGCGGTGAGGAACTCGCGCAGCGCGGCGACGTGCAGGACGGACGCGTCGACGACCTCGTCCGCGAGGACGGGTACCGACTCGCGCAGGACGGTCGTCGAGCCGTCCTCGCCCGCCAGCTCGATGCGCAGCGAACCGGCCTGAGAGATCACCGCGGACTTCTCGGTGGAGCGGAAGTCGTTCTCGCCCATCGTCGCCACGTTGGTCTTGGACTCGGGGGTCCAGGCGCCCATGCGGTGCGGGTGGGTCTTGGCGTAGTTCTTCACCGAGGCGGGGGCGCGGCGGTCCGAGTTGCCCTCACGCAGCACCGGGTTCACGGCGGAACCCTTGATCTTGTCGTAGCGGGCGCGGATGTCGCGCTCCTCGTCCGACTTCGGGTCGTCCGGGTAGTCGGGCAGCGCGTAGCCCTGGCTCTGCAGCTCGGCGACGGCCGCCTTGAGCTGCGGGATCGAGGCCGACACGTTGGGCAGCTTGATGATGTTCGCCTCGGGCGTCTTCGCCAGCTCGCCCAGCTCGGCGAGGGCGTCCGCGATGCGCTGGCCCTCCTCCAGGAACTCCGGGAAGACGGCGATGATGCGGCCGGCCAGCGAGATGTCCCGGGTCTCGACGTTCACCCCGGCCTGCGAGGCGTACGCCTGGATGACGGGCAGGAACGAGTGGGTCGCCAGGGCGGGCGCCTCGTCAGTGTGCGTGTAAATGATGGTCGAGTCAGTCACCGGGTGCTCCGCTCCACGTCTGCAACATTGCTCGACATCAAGATATCTCAGAGGTCCGTGCGCGAGTCGCTCGGGATGTGTTCGGGCGTCGGTGCAACCGACTGCGCCGACCTTGTGGTCTAGGGGGTAGACCCGCACACCTGACCGGCGGCCGGACCTGACCAGCCGGGCGCCCGAGCGAAAGCGACCCATGAGATATCGCACCAGACTGACGGCCCCTGCGGCAGCCCTGCTCGGCACGGCCGCGGCCACCACCCTGGCCCCTTCGGCCCACGCGGCGTCCGGGGGGACGTCCAAGTCGGCTTCGAGGAAGAAGAATCCCACCCCGGGCGCCGAGACCCTCGGTGACTCCGTCTACCCGAGCCTGGGCAACGACGGCTACCGCGTCGCCGCCTACCACCTCGACCTCGCCTACGACGCCACGACCCAGCTGGTCGAGGGCGAGGCGACCCTGCGCGTCCGCACCACCCAGGCCCTGAGCCGCCTCTCCCTCGACGCCCTCGGCCTGGACATCCGCTCCGTGCGCGTCGCCGGCCGCACGGCCACGTACGAGCAGGTCGACGAGAAGCTGCGGATCACGCCCGACTGCGCGCTGCCGGCGCACACCTGGACGACGATCTGTGTCGCGTACGGCGCCGACCCGCGCCGCGCCCTGACCCACACCGCCTGGGTGCCCACGCCCGACGGGTTCGCGGTGTGCCCGCAGCCCAACTCCGCGCACACCGTCTTCCCGTGCAACGACCATCCGCTCGACAAGGCCGACCTCACGGTCCGGATCACCGTGCCGAGCACCCTGCGCGGCGTCGCGAGCGGCGCTCTGGTGCGCACGGAGAGCCTGGACGGCGACCGGACCGCGTACACCTATCGCTCGCGATCGCCGATCGCCACCGAACTCGTACAGATCACCGTCGGCGACTACGTCGTCAAGGAGCGGCAGGGGCCGAACGGGCTGCCGCTGCGGGACGTCGTCCCGGTCGCGCGCGCCGCGGCCCTCGAACCGGCGCTGGCACTCACCCCGGGCCTGGTGGCGTGGCTGGAGCAGCGGCTCGGGGCCTACCCGTTCGAGACGTACGGCCTGCTGCCGTGCAACTCCGACAGCCCGACCGCCTTCGACTTCACGGGCCTGGAGACGCAGACGCTCACGCTGTACAAGCCGAACTTCCTGCTCCAGGAGGAGAAGAAGATCGGCTCGCACATGATGCACGAGCTGGTCCACTCCTACTTCGGCAACAGCGTCAGCCCCGGCAACTGGGCCGACCTGTGGCTCAACGAGGGCCACGCCGACTTCTACGGACTGCTCTACCGCTACGAGCGCGGCTGGACCGACTCCCTCGGTCTGACCACCATGGAAGCGCGGATGAAGGACACGTACGCGCGCGGCGACCAGTGGCGCCACGACTCCGGGCCGGTCGCGGCGCCCAACGAGGCCAACCTGTTCGACAGCCAGCGCTACGTGGGCGGCGTCCTCGTCCTCTACGCGCTGCGCGAGTTCGTCGGCGAGGCCGTCTTCGGCGCGATCGAGCACACCTTCCTCGACCGTTACCGCAACGCCACGGCGACGACCGAGAACTACATCTCGGTCGCCTCCGAGATCGCCGGCCAGGACCTCTCCGGCTTCCTGCGGGAGTGGCTGTACGGCACGACGACACCGCGGATGCCCGGTCACCCGGACTGGACGGTCACCCCGGTCCACACGTCACTGACCGCGCCGAGGAAGCGCAGGGCCGGCCATCACGACAACTCGGCGACTCTCTGAGCCTGCCCGCCGAGACGTGAGTCTCATCTGTCGAGCAGGGCGGACGACGCTCCGCCCTGCTCCAGGCCGAACCCCGGATCGGGTTCCGCATGGCCGGTCCGCTGCTGCGGAATGACCACCGCGCCCTGCTGGAGGGCGACCGTCCGGGCGGGCGCCGGGATGCTGATGCCCTCCGCCCGGTAGCGTTTGTGCAGGCGCTTGATGAACTCGTGCTTGATCCGGAACTGGTCGCTGAACTCGCCGACCCCCAGGATCACCGTGAAGCCGATCCGCGAGTCGCCGAAGGTGTGGAAGCGCACCAGCGGCTCGTGGTCCGGGACGGCGCCGGTGATCTCGGTCATCACCTCGGTCACGACCTCGCAGGTGACGCGCTCCACCTGCTCCAGGTCGCTGTCGTAGGCGACGCCGACCTGGACCAGGATCGTCAGCATCTGCTCGGGGCGGTTGTAGTTGGTCATGTTCGTCCCGGCGAGTTGCCCGTTGGGGATGATGACCAGGTTGTTGGAGAGCTGGCGGACCGTCGTCTGACGCCAGTTGATGTCGACGACGTACCCTTCCTCGCCGCTGCTCAGCTTGATGTAGTCGCCGGGCTGGACGGTCTTCGAGGCGAGGATGTGGATGCCCGCGAAGAGGTTGGCGAGGGTGTCCTGGAGGGCGAGCGCGACGGCCAGACCGCCGACTCCCAGGGCGGTGAGCATCGGCGCTATGGACACGCCCAGCGTCTGCAGGACGACCAGGAAGCCCAGGGCCAGGATGACGACCCTGATGATGTTGACGAAGATCGTCGCCGATCCGGCGACCGCCGACCGGGACTGGGTGACCGTGCGCACCAGCGTGCTGACCACTCTCGCGGTCGTCAGCGTCGTGACCGCGATCAGCAGCACGGTCAGCGTCTGGTTGACGTTGTGCCCGACCGTCCTGGTCAGCGGCAGCGCGGCCGCGGCGGCCGCCGCGCCCCCGGTGAACGCCGACCACGGCACCACCGTACGCAGCGCGTCCACGATGAGGTCGTCCCCGCTCCAGCGGGTGCGGTCGGCGTGCCTGCCCAGCCAGCGCAGCAGCATGCGCAGCAGGAAGGCCGCCAGCAGGCCCACGGCGAGGGCGATGCCCGCGAGGACCAGATCGTCCACGGTGAGTTCTCGCTTCACCGGTCACCTCCGAGGAGTGGTTCCGCGGCGCCCCGCGCCACCGACGGCCGGATGTGAAGTCTCGTCACTTGCCACCTGTTCGAATGTTCGGAAGCCTGGAACTGTGCGATCAACGCCCGGACGTCTGTACGAAGTCCGGCGACCGCTCATCCTGCCGCATCCGGCCGGCCGATCGTCACCGAGCAGTGGCAAACCCGCCATTGAGCAGCTCAGACGGGGAGCGCGTCACAGACGTCCGCCGGGTGCACCTCCCACGCGGGGAAGGGGTCCTCGTACGCCGTGTGTGCCAAGTCGGCTGCGTACGTGGCCAGTTCCATCTCCGTCAACAGGCAGCGGGACAGTGCCAGTCGCAGCGACTGACGGCGCAGACCGATGCCGATGAACACCAACTCCTGTCCCTGTACGGGGGATTCACCACCCGTGGCATCGCCTGCGGCGATCGGCTCGAAGCGCGCCACCGAGCCCGCCTGTGACCACAGGCCCGTGGTGCCGGGGCGCGAGGCGAGGGTGAAGAAGCCCTTGGAGCGCAGCACTTGGCCGTAGTCACCCGCGTCGAGCGGGCCGGTGAGCAGGTCCCAGAGGCGGCCGGGGTGGAAGGGGCGCGGGTCGCGCAGCACGAGCGAGGAGATGCCGTACTCCTCCGTTTCCGGCACATGGTCGCCATTCAACTCGGCCACCCAGCCCGGAGCTTGCTCGGCCTTCTCCAGATCGAACAGGCCCGTGCCGAGGAGTTCGGCGGGGTCGATCGCGCCACGGACCGTACGGCGCACCCGGGCGGCCGGGTTGAGGCGCCGCAGGGTCGCCTCCAGGCGGTCGGCGGTCTCCTCGGGAACCAGGTCCGTCTTGTTGAGGAGGATGACGTCGGCGAACTCGACCTGGTCGACGAGGAGATCACTCACCGTGCGTTCGTCGCCCTCGACCGGGGTGATCCCGCGCTCCAGCAGGTCGTCCCCGTGGTCCAGCTCCGGCAAAAAGTTCACCGCGTCCACGACGGTCACCATGGTGTCGAGGCGGGAGACGTCCAGCAGGCTCGCGCCGTCGTCGCGGGCGAAGGCGAAGGTGGCCGCGACGGGCATGGGTTCCGAGATTCCGGACGACTCGATGAGCAGATGGTCGAAGCGGCCCGCGCGGGCCAGCTTCTCTACCTCCTCCAGGAGGTCGTCCCGCAGGGTGCAGCAGATGCAGCCGTTGGTCATCTCCACCAGCCGCTCCTCGGTACGGGAGAGGGCGCCGCCGTCCCGGACGAGGGACGCGTCGATGTTGATCTCGCTCATGTCGTTCACGATGACCGCGACCCGCAGGCCCTGACGGTTGCCGAGGACGTGGTTGAGCAGCGTCGTCTTTCCGGCGCCGAGGAAACCGGAGAGCACGGTCACGGGCAGGCGGGCGTCGGTGGAAGTGGTGGCCATGCGTCCGCACGCTAGCTTATTGGAAACCATTTTCACAAACGGGCCCCCGGGTGGCCTCAGATCACCTTGAACCGCACCAGCGCCCCCAGCGTCAACGCCCCCGGCAGCAGTGGCACCCACACGGTGATGATCCGGAACGCGAGCACCACCGCGGTGGCGACAGCCACCGGCCCGCCCACCGCGACCAGGGCCACGATCAGCGCCGCCTCCACGGAGCCGATACCGCCGGGCGTGGGGATCAGCGCGACGGCGACCGTCGCGGCGAGATAGGCGAGCGCCATGTGCCACGGCGGCACCGGCAGCCCCAGCGCCGTCCCCACCGCGGCCAGCCCGGCGGCCTGGAACGCCGGGAACGCCAGCGAACCGCCCCACAACGCCAGTGCCCGGGACGGCCGCGTGTGCACGGAACGGGCCTCGCCGAGCGCCGTGCGCAGGAAGGAGAGGGCGGCCGTACGCAGCCGCCGTACGCACACCAGCGCGCCCGTCGCCGCCAGCAGCACCGCGCCCAGGCCGATGAGCAGCGGGCCGAGCGCCATGCCGGGAACGAGGGTGCCGAGCCGCAGGGCGTGCGGGAACGCGATCAGCAGCGCCGCCAGCAGGCCCAGCCGGCCGACGGCCTCCGCGAGCATGTACAGGGCGAGCGCCGCCGAGGAACGGGCCAGCGGCAGACCGCACACCGTCAGGAACCGCAGATTGACCGCCCCCGCGCCGAGCCCCGTCGGCAGCAGATGGTTGGCCGAGCCCGCCGCGAACTGCGTGGCGAGCAGCCGCAGCCTGGGCAACCGCTCGACGACGGCTCCCTGCCGGCTGACGGCGGCGGCCACCCAGGTCAGACAGGTCGCGCCGGCCGCGACCAGCAGCCAGGGCCACTTGGCCGTCCAGAGCTGGCCGAAGCCCTCGGCGAGCACCTGCCGGTGGCGTACCGCGACCACGGCGACCAGGAGGAGCGGGAGCAGGCACAGGACCTGCCGTACCGGTATGCGTCGGCGCCGGGCCGGGGGAGAGAGAACCGCTGTCACAACCGGAGAGGTTCTCCCTGCCGCACCAACACCGGGTTGCGGGCACACGGCCACCGGCCGACGCGCCGGGCAACGGCACACGCGCCGCTCGCCCCAGGATCCGCGCTTGACCTCAAGGTCGCTCGAGGTCGTACCGTCAGTGCCATGAGTATGGAGACCACAGCCTGGATGCAGCTGCACAGCGTCATGAACGCCCAGCAGGAGCGGCGTCCCTTCGACCGCGCGACCCTGCGCCGTATCGCGCAGTTCGCGCGCCCGCACCGCCGCCGCATCATCCGCTTCGTCGTGCTGAGTGTGCTCACCGCGCTGCTCGCCGTCGTGACGCCCGTCCTCGCGGGCCGCGTCGTCGACACGATCGTGTCGGGCGGCGACGAGAGCACGGTCATCCGGCTCGCCCTGCTCATCGCGGTCATCGCGGTCGCCGAGGCGGTCCTCGGGATTCTCGGCCGCTGGCTCTCGTCGACACTCGGGGAGGGACTCATCCTCGATCTGCGGACGGCCGTGTTCGATCATGTGCAACGCATGCCGGTCGCGTTCTTCACCCGGACCCGCACGGGAGCACTGGTCTCCCGCCTCAACAACGACGTCATCGGCGCGCAACGCGCGTTCAGCAACACCCTGTCCGGAGTGGTGAGCAACCTGGTCACCCTGGTCCTCACACTCGCCGTGATGCTCACCCTGTCCTGGCAGATCACCCTTCTCGCCCTGGTGCTGCTGCCGGTCTTCGTCCTCCCCGCCCGGCGGATGGGCAGCCGGATGGCCAAGCTCCAGCGAGAGGCCGCCGACCTGAACGCGTCGATGGGCACCCGGATGACCGAGCGTTTCTCGGCCCCCGGCGCCACCCTCGTCAAGCTCTTCGGGCGGCCCGACGAGGAGTCCGCGCAGTTCGCGGCCCGCGCCAGCCGGGTCCGGGACATCGGCGTACGCACCGCCCTCGCGCAGTCGGTCTTCATCACCGCCCTCACCCTGGTGTCGGCCCTGGCGCTCGCCCTGGTGTACGGGCTCGGCGGCTGGTTCGCGCTGCGCGGCACCCTGGAACCGGGCGCGGTCGTCGCACTCGCCCTGCTCCTCACCCGCATGTACGCGCCGCTCACGTCGCTCGCCGGGGCGCGCGTCGAGGTGATGAGCGCCCTGGTGAGCTTCGAGCGCGTCTTCGAGGTGCTCGACCTGAAGCCCCTCATCGAGGAGAAGCCGGACGCCGCCGAGGCCCCCGAGGGCCCGGTCGCGGTCGAGTTCGACAACGTCCGCTTCGCCTACCCCTCCGCAGACCGCGTCTCCCTCGCCTCCCTGGAGGAGGTGGCCGCCCTGGACACCCGGGGCGGCACGGAGGTCCTGCACGGAGTCAGCTTCCGTGCCGAACCCGGTCAGACGATCGCCCTCGTCGGTTCCTCCGGCGCCGGAAAGTCGACCATCGGGCAACTCCTGCCCCGCCTGTACGACACCGACGAGGGCGCCGTACGCATCGGCGGCGTCGACGTCCGCGACCTGAGCGCCGCCTCCCTGCGCGCCACCCTCGGCATGGTCACCCAGGACGGCCACCTCTTCCACGACACCGTGCGCGCCAACCTGACGCTGGCCCGCCCCACGGCGACCGACGACGAGCTGTGGGCCGCCCTGACCCGGGCCCGCCTCGACGAACTGGTCCGCGACCTGCCCGACGGCCTCGACACGGTGGTCGGCGAACGGGGCTACCGTCTCTCCGGCGGCGAACGCCAGCGCATGACCATCGCCCGCCTGCTGCTGGCCCGCCAGCGTGTCGTCGTCCTCGACGAGGCGACGGCCCACCTGGACAACACCTCGGAGGCGGCCGTCCAGGAGGCGTTGGCGGAGGCCCTGGCGGACCGCACCGCCATCGTGATCGCCCACCGTCTGTCCACGGTCCGCGCGGCCGACCTGATCCTCGTCGTCGAGGCGGGCCGGATCCTGGAACGCGGCACACACGACGAACTGCTGGCCCTGGACGGGCGGTACGCGGAGCTGTACCGCACCCAGTTCGCGCACCGCCCCGACGAGCAGGCCGAGGTGACGGAGGCCGCGTAGTCACGGGGGAGTGGCCGAAGTGCCCGGCAGGCCCTGGCACTTCGGCTTCGTCCGTCCTCGGACCGGTGTCCGTCCTCGGACCGGATCCGGCCGCTCTGTTCGAGTCCGACCTACCGGAGGGTCCAGCGCTGGGTGGCCCCGCCGTTGCAGGTCGACAGGACGGTCCGGGCGCCGTTGCCGGTGCCGGCGTTCAAGGTGTCCAGACACAGGCCGGAGCTGGCGCCGGTGACCGTACCGTTGGCGTTGACGTTCCACCGTTGGTTCTGGCCGCCGTGGCAGTCCCAGATGACGGCCCGGGTACCGGGTGAGGTGCCCGAGGCCTCGGCGTCCAGGCACTTGCCGCCGAGCACGCGCAGTTCCCCGGCGTCGGTGCGCGTCCACTTCTGGTTGGCGCTGTCCGCGCAGTCCCACAGCTGGGGCTGGGTGCCGTTGGTCTGCGACGAGTTCGGTACGTCCAGGCAGCGGCCGGAGGCGGCGCCGACGATCTGTCCGCCGCTCGGCGGAGGGGTCGTGCCGCCCGGCGGAACGTAGGGGCACTTGGTCCGGGACCTGGAGACGCCGCTGGAGTCCGCGAGCGACGGGCACAGGAACTGGGTGTACCGGGTGTCGCTGTCGAGGAAGATCTTGAGCCAGGGGATCGTTCGGCGCGTCACGTTCGAGTTCCCCCAGACGGGGAAGCCGTGGCCCCCGGTGGTGAGCTCGACGAAGGCGCTCTGGGTGGTGGCCGGCATGCCCCCGTAAAGGCCGTCGAGGTAGGACGGAGTGACCGTACCGTCGTCCCGGGCGCCCATGATCATCGTGGGCACCCGCAGGGTGGAGAGGTTCTGCGAGGGGGAGAAGGGCGCGAGCGGGAGGGCGGCCTTCAACGACGGTCGCCGTTCGGCCGCGCTGATGGCGCCACCGCCACCCATGGAGTGTCCGAGCACGCCGAGCCGGTTGGGGTCGACGCGGTCGCGCACCGGACTCCGCTGGGTCAAGTAGTCCAGCGCTGCGAGGAGTTGGGTTCCTCGGGCGGTGTCGTAGTCGTTCGGGCTGTTGGTGTCGATGCCGATGACGACGAACCCGAAGGAGGCGAGCCACGGGCCCATCCAGGCACCCTCGGCGTCCCAGCGCGCGGTGTAGCCGGGCACCGCCGCGATGGCGCCCCAGGTGCCGAGGCTGGTGTCCGTCGGGTAGTAGATCTTCCCGCCGTTGAATCCGTTGCCGGGCGCCACGCTCATCTGCGCGGTGGCGAAGGTGCCCCTCTGCGCCGCGACGCTGCTCACGGTGGGGGCCGGGCCCCGCTGGTACGGGTTGTCGGCGGAGAGAGGGTGCGCCGACAGGGATGGCGCCGACACCGGCCGCATCGAGACGCCGTTCTGGACGGGCGAGCCGGTGGGCGCGGCCTGGGCCTGGGCGCCCAAGCCGAGTAAGGGCGGGAGGAGGCCAAGGAGGGCGGCCGCGACAGTGGCCACTCGTGGGACGGTGCGGGTGCGGGATTTCATGGCGGCTCCTAACGATGAGTGATGGTGCGTCAGGAAATAGCTGCTCGCGCGGTGCGGCTGACGGCGGCTGGCGGAGTGTCAGCTGTCGCCGAGGTGGGGGCGATGAAGCCGAAGGCGGGCGTTCGCCTTCGGAATCAAGACGCCGGTGGGAGCGTTGTGGGAGCGCTCCCATACATCAAGCCACCATTGTCGGTGACACGTCAATAAGCGTGCGTCGTGTGTGTTCCGCGTCCCGGAGCAGATCGGATGTCCCTGTTCCGTAAGAGTTCGAACGTTCCGGAACGGCCTTGCGCCGAGTGGGATGGAGGACATGAAACTGAGTGTCTCTCCGCCGGTGTTCAGGGGCAGACTGCACGATGCCCGCACGGCGACCGCGATCGGCCGGTGGCTGGGGACGGCGTTCGTCCTGTGCTTCGTCACTGGTCTGATCAGCCACTTCTCGCAACATCCCCCGGGGTGGCTGGCCAACAGCCTGCCGAGCCGCCCCTCCTGGGGTTATCGGCTCACCCAGGGACTGCATGTCGCCTCGGGCATCGCGGCCGTACCTCTGCTGCTGGCGAAGCTGTGGACGGTGTATCCGCGGTTGTTCGCATGGCCGCCGGTGCGTTCGGTTCGGCATGCCCTGGAGCGGCTGTCGGTCGCGATGCTGGTGGCAGGCGCCGTTTTCGAGGTGGCGACCGGTCTGCTGAACACGGTCCAGTGGTATCCGTGGCCCTTCTCGTTCGTGCCTGTGCACTACGCCGTGGCGTGGCTCGTCGTGGGGGCATTGGTGCTCCATATCGCCGTCCAGGCCCCGGAGATCAAGGCGCACTGGAGTCGCCGCTCGCCCGGGACGCTCGCCCTGCCCGCCGAGGACGGTTCGGACCGGCGGTCGCTGCTGGCCGCATTGGGAGCGGCTGTCGGGGCCGTCACGCTCACCACCGTGGGGCAGTCGTTCACCCCGTTGAAAGACTTTCTGCTGTTCGCGCCCCGTCATCCCGACAAGGGTCCGCAGGGCCTGCCGGTCAACCGGACCGCCGCGGCGGCCGGCGTCGGCCCGCTCCACGAAGAGGAGTACCGCCTGGTGGTGGCGGGCCCGCGCCCGTACACGCTGACACTGGACGAACTGAGAGCTCTGCCGCAGCACGAGGTGGAGTTGCCGATCGCCTGTGTGGAGGGCTGGAGCAAGTCGGCACACTGGACCGGCGTACGGGTCGCGGACCTGTTGGAGCGGGCGGGGGCGCCGGAGCACGCGCGCGTGCGGGTGGTGTCGTTGCAGTTGCGCGGCGGCTACCGGGTGTCGGAGATGGGGCACACGCACGCGCGTGACCCGCTGACCCTGCTCGCCCTGCGTCTGAACGGCGCGGAACTCGACCCCGACCACGGTTACCCGGCGCGGCTCATCGCCCCCAACAGACCGGGTGTGCTGCAGACCAAGTGGGTCGGCCGACTGGAGGTACTGGCATGAGGACGCTGCGTGTGGCGGCGGGCGCCGCGGGACTGGCGCTCATGGGAGTCGGAGTGTCCCTGCTGACGGACATCCGCGAGCTGCCGGATGTGCTGGTGTGGCTGGGCGGGGCGATCGCGCTGCACGACGTGCTGATCGCCCCGGTGGTGCTGCTGGTCGGGTTCGCGCTCGTGCGGGGCGGTGTGCGCGGGCCGGTCCGGGGCGCGCTGCTGGTCGCGGGCGCGCTCACGGCGGTGGCACTGCCGGTGCTGCTCCGGCCCGGCAAGAAGGCCAACCCGTCGGTGCTGCCCCTGGATTACCCGCGCAACTGGCTTGTCGCGATGGTGGTCGTGGCCTCGGTGACGGCGGTATGGCTGGCCGTGCGGAAGGTCCGGGACAGCCGTCGTCGGCCTGCCGCGTGAACTTCTGAATCCCGCCGGCGAACGGGCCGTCTTACAGAGGTCTTACGTGTGGTCAGTGGAGGGGGGTGAGCGGCGGACGTACGCCTAGCGTGACCGGATGAGATCCTTCCGTACGGTGCGCGTGACCGTTCTGGTCACCGCCGCTCCCCTGCTGCTCGCAGTCGCCGGCCTGATACATCCCCGGCATCTGTCGGCGGCGACGGCCGGCCACTGGGCCGGGCTGCACATCGCGCTGCTGCCCGTCTTCCCCCTCCTCGTCCTCGGACTGATCGTCCCCCTGTGGGGCAGGCCGCGCCCTGACGCGGAGGGTGCCCTGACGGTTGTCTCCTGGGCCGGCTGCCTCTGGTTCGCCGCCTACTACTCCGGCCTGGACGCGGTGGCCGGCATCTCCGCCGGCACCGTCGTGGACCACGGCGTCCACGGCGCGGCCGGGCACCTGTTCGTCGTCGGAGACGAACTGGGCCGGTCCGGGGTGTACGGGCTTGCCGTGGCGTCGTTCGCCACCTGCGCGGTGTTGTGGCGGCGGCACGGCGTGCGCGTACTGCCGGGCGCCGCCGTCCTGTTCGCCGCCTGCTGGTCGTTCGTCGACAGCCACATCTTCTGGCCCAAGGGGGTGTTCACCATGGTCGGCTTCGCCGTGGCGTTCGCCCTCCTGACGGTGGCGGCGGCCCGGCCCGCAGCGGACTCACCGAGCCGCCCCTGACAGTCGGCGGCCTCGGTGGCCCCCCCCGTGACGGCGCTTCGGTCAGTTCTCCGGCGTCTGCTGGAGCTTGGCGAGCGTCAGTACGTTGCCGCCGATTCCCCAGCCGCCGTCGGTGACCTCCTCGACCAGGACGAGGGTGGTGGCGCGGGCGCGTTCGCCGTAGATGTCGACGTAGAGCTCGGTGACGCGGGTGATGATCTGCTCCTTCTGCTTCTCGGTGAGGGTTTCGGCGGGGACCTTGAAGTTCGCGAACGGCATGACGGTTCTCTCTCTGGGTGGGGTGTTGAAAGGGGTACGGCCGCCCGGTCAGACGATGCCGCCGTTGGCGCGGACGACCTGGCCGTTGATCCAGTGACCGGCGGGGGAGACCAGGAACGCGACGGTCTCGGCGATGTCGGCCGGGGTGCCGAGCCGTTCCAGCGGCGGCTGCGCGGCCAGCCGGGCCACCGTCTCGTCGTCCTTGCCGTCGAGGAACAGATCGGTGGCGGTGGGACCGGGCGCGACGGCGTTGACAGTCACGTCCCGGCCGCGCAGCTCACGGGCCAGGATGAGCGTCACCGCCTCCACCGCGCCCTTGCTCGCGCTGTAGGCGCCGTACCCGGGGAACGCCAGGCCCACCACGGAGGTGGAGAACGTGACGATGGCCCCGCCCCGGCGCACCGTGCGGGCGGCCTGCTGGGCGACGACGAAGGTGCCCCGGATGTTGGTGCGGTGCAGCGCGTCCAGCTCCGTCAGGTCCAGGTCGGCGATGAGCGCCGTTTGGGCTCGGCCGGCCGCGTGGACGACGACGTCGACACCCCCGTACTCCGACGCGGCGGTGGCGAACAGGGCGGCCACCGCCTGCTCGTCGGCGACGTCGGCGCGTACGGCGACGGCCCGGCCGCCGGAAGCGGTGACCTCTTTGACGGCGGCCTCGGCGAGGTCCTGGTTGCCCGCGTAGCCGACCACCACCGCGAACCCGTCGGCGGCCAGCCGTTGGACGGTCCGGCGCCCGATTCCCCGGGAGCCGCCGGTGACGACGGCGACACGCGGACGGTCGGGGTCAGTGTCTGGGGCGAGGCCGGATACGGCAGCACTCGCCTGGACGTTCGAGCTTGGCACGGGGAACTCCGGTGTACGAAGGGAAGGCGGAGGGGGCTGCGGACCCGAAGCCGTCTGCTCGGCTCGGCCCGCCGTGCACACCACAGTCGTCCGGTGCGCGGCGATCAGCCAGGGCTCTGCCGACCCTGGGGTTGGCGTCCCCTGGCTGCGCCTCCTCGACGCGCGTGATGATGGGAAGGTGAACCTTCCTGAGCTCGCCGCGTTCCTGAGGTCCCGGCGCGACCGCGTACGGCCCTCCGACGTGGGACTGCCCACCGGACCACGCCGCCGCGTCCCCGGCCTGAGACGCGAGGAAGTCGCCCAGCTCGCCGGCCTGTCGGCGGACTACTACACCGAGCTCGAACGCGGCGGCGACGTCCAGCCCTCGTCGCAGGTGCTGGCCGCGCTGGCACGGGCGTTGCGGCTGGGCGGCGACGAACGCGACCACCTGTTCCACCTGGCCGACCGGCCCGTGCCCTCGGCGGCGCACAGCCCGAACGCCCACGCCCAGCCGGCCCTCCTCGGCCTCCTCGACCGGCTCACCGGGACGCCCGCGCAGATCATCACCGACCTGCACGAGACCCTCGTACAGAACGAGCTCGCCGCCGCACTCCTCGGCCGCGCTCCCGCGCGGCGCGGTGTGGCGGCGAGGTTCGTGTACCGGTGGTTCACCGACCCGGGCTCCCGCGCGATCTATCCCACCGAGGACCATCCGCAGCACTCCCGGGCCTTCGTCGCCGACCTCCAGGCCGTCGCCGCGCGGCGGGGCAGCGACACGGAGGTGGCCGGCATGGTGGCCGAACTACGGCGTCGCAGCGAGGAGTTCGCCGCCCTGTGGGACACGCATGACGTCGCCCTGCGGCGGACCGACCACAAACGCATCGTCCACGCCACGCTGGGAGTCGTCGAACTCGACTGCCACAACCTGTTCAGCGAGGACGGACGCCAGCGTCTGCTGTGGTTCAGCGCCCCACCGGGCACGGAGGGCGCCGCCCAACTGGAGCTGCTCTCCGTCATCGGCACCCAGGACATGTCCACGGACGAGAGCACCCTCCGCTAGCACGAACCCGCTCCCGCGCGCCGAGGGGGCCGCCCCGTCACACGGCGCGGCCCCCGTCCGGCGCTGTCACAGCGCGAGGGACTGCCGATCCTGGTTGGACCCGCCGGTGGAAGGCCACTGCGAAGACGCCTGATCGGGTCGGCGCCTTGTGCAGAGGTATACGCAAGTCCTTCGCAACAGTCGTCCCGCGTCGGTCTCGGCGAGGGTGTGCGGGCGTAGGGGATCCATGCGATGAGGGCGATGACGCCTTCGAAGCGCTTCGATGTTGAGGATTCAGGTCGGATGTCAAGAGGCCGACATCACCACATCTCCACATGTTAGGGAAAGTCCCCTTCCTTTCCCTCCGGGGAATCTTGGAAGCGACTCTTGTGTGCCCGCGAGTGTTCACTTAACCTCACTGCAATCGAAGCGCTTCGACTGCGAAACGCGTTCGCAGTAGTTGGATGTCCGCTTCGGCTCAGCGCAGTTCGCAACGCCGACGCCACCCGCACTCCACCCGCCGTACCGCCGTACTCCTCGAAGCGCTTCCCCAGTCGCCCCCCACCGACTGTTCCCCCTGCCCGCGCTGTCGCCGTCGCTCCTGATGGGGCCGACTCGCGGGCGTACCTGCACCGCCCGTATCGAAGTCATGACTTCTTCCGGAGACGCGCAGCCGATCCGTTTCGTCGCCGGAGAGGACCAAGTCCTCAGTCAAGGGGCGTGGCAGCAACCCCACAACTCCCCCCACCCGTGGAAGGGACACCATGGTTACCAACGCGATACGCAAGATCAGCACGGCGATTCTGGCGCCGGCGATGGCTCTCGGTGCCACCGTCGGACTCGCCTCCGCCCCCGCTTCGGCGGCCGTCTGGAACTCCTGCGACCAGTGGAGCAGCACCAACCTGGACGGCTACAAGCTCTACAACAACATCTGGGGTTCCGGCGCCGGCAGCCAGTGCATCTGGGCCAACTCCGGGACCAATTGGGGCGTCTGGGCCAACCACCCCAACACCGGCGGCATCAAGTCCTACCCCAACTCGACGAAGACGATCAACAAGACGATCGACTCCCTCGGCTGGCTCACCAGCAACTACAACGTCAGCGTCCCGTCGTCCGGTGCGTACAACACGTCGTACGACATCTGGGACGACAACCACCAGTACGAGATCATGCTCTGGGTCAACTACCACGGAGCCGTCGGCCCGATCGGCTCCTCGCAGGGCAACGTCTCGCTCGGCGGCCACAGCTGGAACGTCTACAAGGGCACCAACGGGTCCAACCAGGTGTTCTCGTTCCTGCGGACGTCCAACTCCAACTCCGGCACCGTGGATGTCAAGCCGATCCTCAGCTGGATCGCCCACACCAAGGGCTGGATGCCCGGCAACGAGATCATCGGCGACGTCCAGTTCGGCTACGAGGTCACCTCGTCGTCCGGTGGACTCAACTTCACCACCAACAACCTGACCGTCAGCGGCGGCTGACAGTCGACATCGGGGCCGGGGTCGGTCCGTGTCCGTCGTCGGACACGATCGACCCCGGCCTGCCGCGCGTTGCAGTCCATCAGGGTGGTCCACCGTCAGCGGCTTGAGCCGGCCTGGCCGGGTCCGTTCTGTTCCGGCCCGCGGTGCGCCCCGGCCGGCGTGCCCGTCGGCACGGTGATCGTGATGCGGGTGCCTTGCCCGGCGGTGAGGGAGATGTCGCGGGCGTGCGCGCCCAGCACGGAGGGGGCAGTCTGCGCGGAGGTGGTGACGGCCCTGATACCGCGGCGGCTGATCAGCGTGACGTCCTGGGTCCGGTCCGAGGTGACGGACACCGTCACGGTGCCGTCGGGCAGATCCCAGTCCAGGCTGTGCACGCGGATGCCGCCCCGGCCCCGGACGCCGGTGATGCTGCCCTTGGCCCACTGCTCGGGCAGCGCGGGAAGGAGTTCCACGACGCCGGGCCTCGTGCAGAGCAGCGCCTCGGCCAGTACGGCGGGCAGGGCGTTCGCCGCGTCGGCGTTGTAGATGTGCCGTTCGGGATTGTGGGAGGTCATCAGCGACCGGAAGAGCATGTCGCTGCCGATGATCTTCCGGAGGTTGTCGTACACCTGGGCGCCGTCCTTGAGCCGTGCGGCAGCCAGGGCGCGATGGAGGCTGCCGTGTGCGGAGAGGTTCTGGTCTCCGCGCAGTTCGAGCGCCCTGAGCGCCGGAGGCACGAGGTCGGGATGTTCCTCGGGATTGATCTCGTGCAGGGGCCAGACGCCGTACAGGTGCTGGATATGACGGTGGTCGTAGTGGTCGGACAGGCCGGGCCAGGACCACTCGGCGAGCGCGCCGTCCTCGTTGATCAGGTAGCCGGGGATCTCGTCGAGCAGCGCCGTCCAGCGTTCGACGCCCTCGCCGCTGCCCTGTTCGACGCCGAGGGAATCCGCGGCGGTGATCGCGGCCTGGAGGGCGTGTCGTCCGGCCGTGATGTCGCCGGTGGCGTTGACGGACAGGTACGAGCCGGTGCTGCCCGGGGCGTTCTCCATGGAGAAGGACGGTACGAAGACCGCCTTGCCGTTGGTGTCCCTGCGGGTGAGGAAGTCCTCGTAGAACAGGGCCAGTTCCATCAACGCGGGGCCGAGCCTGTCCCGCAGGAACGCCTCGTCGCCGGTGACCTCGTAGTACTCCAGGAGCGGCTGGAGCAGCCAGTCGGCGCCGCCCGTCCAGCAGTGGCCGGGGAAGTCGTCGCCGTTGAAGTGCAGCATGTGGCCGTACTCGCCGTCGGTACGGGAGGGGGCGAGGAAACCGCGGGCGCCGTAGAGGTTCCTGGCGTTGGTGCGCCAGTGGTCGAGTTGGCCGAGGACCAGGTCGAAATAGCCCTGCATGGCCTCGGTGAGGTCGAGGATGTTGCCGCCCGCGACCTGGAGGTTGACGTTGGCGTCGGTGGTGAGGTCACCGGCCCAGGCGGCGGTCCACGCACCCGTCCAGATGCCGGTCAGACGGGGTGGCAGGACGCCGCTGGAACTGAGGAAGAGATAGCGGCCCGAGTCGTAGAGCCGCTCCAGCAGGGCGGGGTCGATGACGCCCCGGTCCGCGTTCTGACGGGCGATCAGCTCGGTCGTCGACATACGGCGGTCGGCCTCGGGGGCGAACAGGTCGAGGCGGGAGCGGTCGTACAGGTCCGAGTGGATCTTCGTGTGCCGGGCGAGCAGAGCCTCGTAGTCGGGTTCCAGGGCGGCCAGCCCCGCGTGCAGCGGCTTGGTGTCCCAGGCGGCGGGCGTCTCGTACCTGTCCAGTCGGGTCAGGAGGGTGAGCCTGGCCGCCCCGGTGACGACGACGGTCGAGCCGCTGACGGTGACCGTACCGCCGATGGGCACGACACGGGTGACGCCCTCGTACCCGTGGGCGCCCAGCCCCTCGGGGTAGGCGGCGCGCAGGTTCAGCCACCCCGAGCCTGCGTCGACGTCGGCCAGGGTGGTGAACGTCATGCGGGTGTGCAGGGTGTCGCCGCCGCCGTGGTCGGTCGCGGTGTCGTCGAGCGCGGTGTGCACGCCCAGGGTGACGTCGACGGTACGGCCCGGGGCCGGCACCAGTTCGTGGACGACGACCCGGTCGGCGCGGGACACGAAGACCCGGCGGGACCAGGCGCCGTGCCCGTCCGTCCAGGCGGAGGTGACCTCGCCCGTACGGAAGTCGGTGATCCGGACGTATCGGTCGGTGGCGGAACCGTCCGTCGCGGCGATCCGCAGCTCGTAGGCGGGGTGGTACGTCTGGGTCCAGCGCAGCTCCCACCCGGCACCGAAGTCACGGCACGCGCCGGCGTAGTCCCCGGCCAGCGCCATGTCCCGTACCGATTCCAGCCGGTCGGCGAGCACGGGCGGGGTGACGTCGCGGGTGCCGTTGGGCAGGACGAGGCGGTGGTGGTCGAGGACGACTTTCTCCAGCGCCGGGTCCCCGTACACCACGGCCCCGTATTCGCCGTTGCCGGTGAGGAAGCCGTCGGTCCACGAATCGGCGGGGGCCGTGTCATGGATCCCCCGGTCGGGCAGCGCGACGACTCGGGCCGACGTGGGCGCGGTCGGGCCGCCCCCGGCAGGGTGTTCGGAACGCATGGCTTTCCTGTTCTTCGTGCGGTCGTGCCGTGGACAATCGCGGGCCGGCCGGGGGCGGTGGAGGCACCGTCCCCGGCCGACCGTCTCTCGACATGATGGCGGTGAGGGGTCGCGTCGCCGTAAGGGCGGGGTCGGAGTGGGCGACGGGATGCCGCTCGCGGCGATCAGAAGGCTGACGGCGCCGCATCCGGAAGCGGCGGGCCGAACCGGGTCGCGACGTCCGCCGCCGCCTCGCCGGAGCCCCGCGTTGAGCACCGAAGCTTCCGGGGCGGGTGCCCGTCGGGGGTACAGGGCCCAGTGGTCTGCGGCTGCGCCGCGTAGGCCGCAGGCAGGCGGGGCCCGAGGACCCCGCCTGCGTGCCTGCCGGGACGGAGTGTCAGACCACGGCCAGCCGATCCACCAACAGCTCCACCCTTGACTCGGTGTCCTCCGGTGGCAGCCGTCCCGACCGGGTCAGGGTCGCCACCCCGTGCAAGGACGCCCAGAACACCTCCGTGAACAGCCCCGGGGCGACGCCGTCCCCGGCGACCTCGCCGAGGCACTCCAGCAGCGCGGCGAAAGCGTCCTTGAGGGGTTCCGGGGTGTCCTCCTGGGCATACGGGAGGCCGCCGTCGAGCTGGAAGATGGCGTCGTAGACCGCCGGGTTGCGCGCGGCGAAGCCGAGATAGGCGTGCGCGAGGGCGGCCACCCGCTCGCGCGGACCGTCCACGGCGGCGGTCGCGGCCCGCACCGCCACGGCCATCTCGGTGGCGCCCTGGAGGGCGACGGCGCCGATGATCTCGCGTTTGCCGCGGAAGTGGCTGTAGAGGACGGGCTGGCTGTACTCGATGCGCTCGGCGAGCCGGCGAGTGGTGACCGCGTCCCAGCCCTGCTGCTCGGCGAGTTCGCGGGCCGTCGCCACGATGAGGCGCTCACGCTCCGCCCGTTCGCGTTCCTTGCGTTCCTGTACCGACATGATCCGATCCTAGCACCGCTAGACAACCGAGCGGCAGTAGGTCTAGCGTTGCCTCATCAGCTAGCAACGCTAGATGCCGGGAGAGTCGTCATGCTCAACGCACTCGAGGTCGTCACCACCGTGATCGTCGGCCTGATGGTGGGGGTGGAGTTCTCCGTCGCCTTCGTCATGAACCCGATCCTCAACGCACTGCCGGAGGACAGCGGCCAACTCGGCCACGCCCACGGGGGCCGGATGCTCGGCGCGGTGATGCCGGTCTGGTACATCGGCTCGCTCGTCCTCGCCGCGGTCTGGGCCATCGCCGGACGGCACCACGACGGCGCCGGCCTCGTCGTCATCGCCGGAGCGCTGCTGATCCTCAGCGTGGTGATGTCGATGCTGCTGCTCGTCCCGATCAACAACCGGAACAAGACGTGGACCCCCGAGACCCGGCCCGCGGACTGGAAGCAGCAACTGAACCGCTGGGAGCGCCTCCACTACGTCCGCGTCGCCGTCATCGTCGCCGCCTTCGCACTGCTGGTCGCAGCCCTCACCTGACCCCCCACACCCCCCATCCCCCTGCGCCTCGCAAGGAGAAGAACATGTCGCTGAAGAAGATCAACACCGTCCTGGCCGCCGCCTTCGTCCTCTTCGTCCTCTGGTTCGGGACGGAGTTCATCCTGAGCCCGGAGACGACGGCGCCGGGCTTCGGGCTGCCGAACTGGCCGTCCGGAGACGGCGGTGGCTTCCTGATCGTCAAGGGAATCCGCGATGTCGTCCTGGCCCTGGTCCTGGGGGTCCTGCTGGTGACGGGCAATCGCCGGGCGCTGGGCTGGGCGCTGCTGGTGGGGGCCCTCGCGGCCTACGGGGACATGACCACGGTGCTGGCCCACCACGGCTCCGTGGCCACCGCGCTCGGCGTACACGGCCTGACCGGGACGCTGATGGTGGTCAACGGCTTGCTGCTGCTGCACGAGACCCGCAAGGTCACGACCGCCCCGGCGGTGCCCGCTCCGACAGTGTGAGCCCTGGAACACCGGGCGGCAGCTGACCGCACATGCGAAGAGTTGTACGCTCCGGGGACCGCCCTTGACCTGGAAAAAGCAGGCAGGGAGCAGACGAACCGGGAGTCTCCTCATGCTTCGTACCGTATTCAAATCCAAGATCCACCGCGCCACCGTCACCCAGGCCGACCTGCACTACGTCGGCTCCGTGACCATCGACGCCGACCTCCTCGACGCCGCCGACCTGCTGCCCGGCGAGCTCGTACACATCGTCGACGTCACCAACGGCGCCCGGCTGGAGACGTACGTCATCGAGGGCGAGCGGGGGTCCGGTGTCGTCGGGATCAACGGGGCGGCGGCCCACCTCGTCCATCCCGGAGATCTGGTGATCATCATCAGTTACGCTCAGGTGACCGACGCCGAGGCGCGGGCGCTGCGGCCGAGGGTGGTCCACGTGGACACGGGCAACCGTGTTGTCGCGCTGGGCGCCGACCCGGCCGAGCCGGTGCCGGGCTCGGACCAGGAGCGCAGTCCGCAGGCGGTCAGGGTCTGACCGGTCGGCGAGACGGCGCGTCCCACGATGTGATGACCCGACGAGGAGTGTCCATGAGCGACATCGAGATCCGCGACGATCGACCGGCGGGCCGCCTGGAGGCGGTGGCGGCGGGCGAAGTCGTGGGCCACATCGAGTACTTCGTGCTGGCCGCGCGGGGCCGCGCGCTGGTCCCGGTCCACACGATCGTCGAGCCGGCGCACGAGGGAAAGGGCATCGCGGGCTCACTGGCCCGCGAGCTCTACGTCATGGCCGCCCGTGAGGGTATCGACGTGGCCCCCCTGTGCCCGTACGTCGTGAAGTGGGCCGAGCGTCACCCCGCCGAGGCCCCGGTGGCGGACCCCGAGCTGCTCCGCGCCGCCAAGGAATGGCTTGCGGCGCACCCCGACCGTTTCTGACGGCCGCGCCGTGCTCGCCCTCCTGCACACCTCCCCCCTGCACGTCCCGGTGTTCGACGCCCTGCGCGACGAGGACCACCCGGGCCTTGAACTCGCCCACTTGGTCCATGAGGACCTGCTGACCCGGGCCCGCGCCGACGGGCCCGACGCCGTGGCCGGTGACGTCCGGGCGGTCCTCGACCAGGCGGTCGCGGGTGGCGCCGTCGCCGTGCTGTGCACCTGCTCCTCCATCGGCGGTGTCGCGGAGGCGGCCGCCGAGGAGGTCGGGGTGCCGGTGCTGCGGGTCGACCGTCCGATGGCCGCCGCCGCGGTGGTCGCAGGGCCGAGGGTGGTCGTCGTCGCGACCTCGGAGAGCACCTTCGGGCCCACGGTGACCCTGGTCGAGGAGGAGGCGCGGCGCTCCGGGCTCCCCGCCGACGTACGGAGACTGTTCGTGGACGGCGCCTGGGCCCTCTTCCAGACGGGCGACACGGAGGGCTACGTCCGTGCGGTGGCCGAAGCGGTGGACGCCGTGCCCGGCGACAGTGCCGACGCGATCGTCCTCGCCCAGGCTTCCATGACCCCGGCGCGGCTGCTGACGACGACCGCCGTACCGGTGCTGTCGAGTCCCCGACCGGGCCTGGCGGCGGCCGCGGCGGCCGTGAGTGGAGGCGCGCGCGCCGGGTACGCGGGGGAGAAGTCCAGAGCCGACACACCCACTGGCTGGAGGACACAGTGACACACCCGGACCCGTATCCCCGCCCCGTCCCCCCAGGCCGCACCCCCGGCCCCTACC
>NZ_LGDW01000470.1 GCF_001280005.1 Streptomyces sp. NRRL WC-3618
CACCGGCGTCGCCACCGCTGCCTGAGCACAGCCCGGAACCGAGCTGCACCACGCCGCGACGCCATCAGACACCTACCCACCCAACAACGTGACAGCGCCGTCCTGAGCATTGCTCCCGATCAGGAAGGCCGGGCCGCATAACCAACGTCTCTACGCAACCAGGGGATTGACAACGTACCGGCGCAGGTTATGCCATGAGCAGTGCCGTGTCCCAAGTACTGTGGTCCGGGCGTTTCCCGCCACGGGCATCAACGTAGGAAAGCAACGTCAGGGCCACCCCAGCGGCACCTTGAAGCAGCCCGGGTTCGTCGACCGCAGGAGCATCCACCGCAGGAGAGAGCGGGTAGCGATAGCCGAACGGCGTGGTGGGGTCGAAGCTCCGAGCAAGGCTTGTGGCCAGTCTGTCAGCGCCTTCCCACAGTTCTGGGTACCCCGTGTCCGCTGCCATCCGTACCGCTGTCAGCAAGACGCCGGCTCGGCCGTGGCAGAACGTAGCATCTGGCATCTCAGCACGTCCGTAGGGCCGTTGGAAGACGGACCGCATCGCGTCGATGCCGACCTCTGTCAGATCGGGGTCGCCGAGCGAGCGTCCGGCCAACTGCAGTGCCCGTGCCACACCAGCAGCCCCATAGCACCAGTCCGACCGGGGGGCGATCGACGCTGCTGGGCTTCGGGACCGACCGGTCTCGTCCTCGAAAGAGACACGGCCGGGCCAGTACGTGCCTTGCTCTCCCACCCTGCGTTTCCGCATCACCCAGTCGGCCATGGTGCGCATGGCGTCGAGCATGTCAGGGACAACATGTCCGGCTTGGTGTGCCAGGGCCAGCAGGGAGAGGGGTCCGCAGATGCCGTGTGCAATGCCGAGGTTGAACTCGCCGAGCGGGTATACGGCGCGGTCTGCTTCCGGCACCAGGTCCAGTCCTGGGTCCGTCCACCAACCTGGTACCCACTCGCCGTGGACCAGTATCGGGCGTGCCATCTCAACCAGCAGGGCGAGTACGTTCCGCAAGGCGTCCGAGGACTCGGCGTGCCCCAGTGCGGCGCCGGCCATCAGGCCACGTGCGCTGCGGGCAAGGCCATTGATGAGGTCGTACTCCGCGTTCGCCAGTCCAGGTCCCTTTTCCCGAAGCCGTCGGCTGATCGTATGAAGAGACACTCGCATTGCGGACACATGCGCTGGAGCGGCGCGTTTCAGGAAGTTGGTGTAGCCACCGTGTTCTTGAGCGTGAAGAGATGCGGCGAGAAGCACATCACCGATGGTGTTCGTGGTCACGGACTGGAGGGCTGCGGAGAAATGAGCGTGCGCCGTTTTGCCCCAGTAGGAATCGTCCAAGGTGAGGCGGCTGTAGAGCATGGCGATGCCGGTGTGCCCAATGAGTAACTGTGCGGGTTGCCAATGTGGGAACCGGATGTGTGAGGGGAGCTGAGCACGTGCTTCTCGAGTGAGTCGGTCGACCTCTCCCGGTGCACGAAGCCGCTCGGCCACGGCGTGAGCGGAAGCGAGTGGGACCGTCATCGACCGTGGCGCATTCTGTCGATGCGTAGGGCGAGGGATTCGCGGGCTGTCGCATGGGCGAGGGTTTCTTTTTCCCGGTCGACCCCGAGAAGTCGGTCACAACCGTGGGCATTTCCAACCTCCAGAATGAGACCTGCCGGATCGATCAGTCACTGACTCGGAATCCACCCTGATACAACAGCCTGTTGCACTACAAGCATTACATCGGGGTGGATTTCTTTCGTTTGTTCTCCGGGTCGGTCAGTCGATGGACGTTGCCGTCAATGCCCCCGGAGGGTGGCCAGTCGCCGGCGCCACCCGGCCTTGGCGTAGCGCGACGGTTCCGGTGACGGATCAGGAAACCCGCGACTGCCTTCAGGTCGGCGGCAGACAACCGCAGGAATGGTCTTCAGTAAATCCCCGCCGAGGAGGATGATCACACAACCGCAAGTCGCCAGGCAGTACTCGACGCTTCCTTGGGAAGACTGGTGCTGAGACAGCAGAACCCACTGGGAGCTGTCCGCAACCGGTGACCAGCAGACGGGGCAGCGATCGATGCTCGTGTCATCCATGCACCCACGCTGACGCAATGACCTAAGTTACTTCAACCATTACATCGCGGGGGTGGCACGTGTCAGATGGCGGCCTGCTGCGGCAAGGACAGACGGCTGAGCCGACTGGACACGTCGCACAGCGGGCGGCGGCGCGGCTTGGATGTCCCGATCTTCGCTGTGCCGATGTACAGCCACCCCAGAAGGTCCTCCTCGTCCTGCAGCCCCAGCAACTGCCGTACTTGTGGCGACCGTAAGGAAGCTCCGGTTCGCCAGATGCTGCCAAAGCCCCGCGAGTGCATCAACAGCATCAGCGAGTGAGTCAGGGCGCTGGTCGCTGCCAACTGCTCCCATTCAGGAACTCTGTGCCCCTGAGCCGGGGTGAACACGAGCGAGGCCAGCAGCGGGGCACGCCGGGCCTTGGCCGCAGCTTGGGCGCGGCGTTCGGCAGGGGCCTCCTCGGCGAAGCAGGCTCCGAGCTCATCACGGCCGTCGCCGCGGATGAGTATCCAACGCCACGGACGGAGCAGGCCGTGGTCCGGAGCTGTGGCGGCCACCTTCAGCAGGTAGGCGAACTCCTCGTCACCGGGAGCCGGGTCGACCAGATGGTGCTCACTGCGACGGGTCAGCATCGCCGTGGTGAGGTCCATGAGACACCGTTCCTCTCTGTCGGATGGATACCAGTCCCTCACCGGCCCGCCGTGGAACGTCACGCCTTGGGCGTTCCGGCCTCCGTCTCCGTGGGGGATCCCGTCGGCGCGCGGCCGATTCTGTCTCCGGGCGAGTGGACCGACCACGCGGTGGCGACGATGACCATTGCGATGGCTGCGCCCTGACGCACAGTCATGTGCTCGCCGAGCACCACGAAACCGACGCCGGCACCGACAGCAGGGCTCATGGCCAGCAGAATGCCGAACGCCCGCTCGTCGATACGCCGCAGCGCAGTCAGGTCCAGGAAGTACGGGATCAACGAGGAGAGGAGTGCCACGAGAAGGCCGGTGAGGAGAAGATGCGGATGCCGTGCGATCACAGCTCCTTGCGTGGCGGCTGCCACCGGAGTCAGCAAGCAGGCACCGACAGCCAGTGCGACGGCCAGTCCGCTCCAGTCGTCGAAAAGACGCCCTACTCGACGGCTGAGAACGACGTAGGCCGCGCGGCACGTGGCAGCCAGAGCCCCCAGCGGCAGACCGGCGATGGGAAGAGCGGCGCCGGGAGAGACCAGTAGCAGGACACCAGCCAGGGCCATGAGGGCGCCCGCCAAGTCCTTCCAGTGCCGTGACATGGCGATGGCCACGACCAAAGGACCCAAGAGCTCGACGGTCGAGGCGACGCCGATCGGCAGATACTTGATCGTTTGGAAGTAGGCGACGTTCATGGTGGCGAAGACCACACCCAGTGCGATAGCGGTCCACCGTTGGCGGCTCGACATCGCACTGGGGCGGGGACGGACGAGCAGCCACACGATGACGGCGGAGAAGAGTAAGCGCATACCGGCCAGAGCCGTCGCTCCCACCTCGTCGTAGGCGCCCTTGGCGACCGCCGATCCGACCTGCAAGCTACTGATCTGTGCCAGCACCAGCAGCGGAGGAACCATGCGGTCGCCATGGGCCTGTCCTAATTTCAACGTAGCTCCGCGCTCCCCGTCGCCCGTTCGGTCAGGCTGCCGCAGCCCGCCGGGCCATCTCCGAGGCGACACCGCTCCGGTAATCGGACGTGAGGTTCACGAACCGGGTGAACCCCTCGGTCACGACCGCCAGGTCCTCCTCATCCTGGCAGACCGCAGCCGCGGAGATCACGGCCTGAGCCTTGTGGTCCTTCTCGGCTTCCCCGATGTGCACGTAGAAGTACTCGCAGGCCTCGTGGAAGTCGTCGTCCGTCTCGTAGGCGCTCTTGTAGTTGCGCACCCCTTCGTACAGGCGCGTGAGCATCGAGTAGGCGAGGTGTTCCTGCGCCAGCAGGGCACCCTGCACCGTGCGCTGGTCATCGGACTCGAACAGCGCACGCTGTCCGGTGCTGAACGCGTGTGTACTGGGCAGCGTCGGTGCGTTGCGTACCTCCTCGGCGGACACCGGGGCTCCCTTGAGCCGGGTCAACAGGTCGCTGAGGAAGGTTTCCAGCAGCACAGAATTCATTGTTCAGTGCCTCGCTAGAGTGCACCGAGGTGGCCAGTTTCTCCACGGACTGCTCGATGAACTGACGGGTGTGTTCCTGCATGAGAACAGACATGTGCTGTGTGGACACCTAGTTCGGTCGACTGCCTTCGGCACGTGCCGAACCGACCGCCATCACTCATCGAGCAATAGCTGGGCGGTTCGCAAACGAGCGTGCTTTACTACCGCTATGCAATTCAACCCTTACGGCGGCGAAGCAGCGCGACTCGCCGCAGATCTCGTCAACAGCACTGCCCTCTGGAAGCCATGCGAACTGGAGCAGATCCTGGCCGCGCACAGCATCGTGCAGCGCGTGCTGGACCCGCCGCAGACGATGGCGATATGGGAATGGAGCCGACGGCTCGCCGACTGCTTCGGCGCCCAACCGCTGGATGAAAGGTGCGAAAGGATCAATATCCTCCTGGCGGAGGCCGCCAGTTCGCCGCGTATCTCGCTGCACGACGGCACGCCTCACATGCACTACAGCGCTCCCGGCTCCGACCCGGCCGCCCACATCAAGGCAGTCACCGCGACAGGCCTGTCGTACGTCGCCTGCTCCGCTTCTCCGGCTCGACTTGGACGATGCGCGCGAAGCGTATGCAAACTGGCCTTCGTGGACACCTCCCGAAATGGGCGCCGCGCCTACTGCTCAGTGAGATGCGCCAACAACAACGCGGTAGCCCGTCACCGGGCAAACGGATCCGCCGACGCAAGCAAATCCGACCGCGTTCACCACGTCCGCGTCCGCAGGCTGGGTGCATAGGTGACTTGAACGCATCAGTCATGTCGCACACTCACCTAGAATACCGGGCCGCCGAAAATTGGCCATTGGCCAAAAATGGCAAACTTAAAGGCGAGCGTCGATTGGTCGAAGGTTTCGAATTTGCTTGCTGAGAATACCCTGGTGATGGTCGGGGCGGATGTGACATATCGAGCGCAGGAACAGCAGAAAGGGTCTGCGGCAACACCCCCAACGGCGCGGCCAGCGTTGCCGCAGACCCTCCGCCGCGAGCCCGCGTCGACGGCTGACTCCATCAGGCCGCCGGGTGACTTTGCGAACTGTGTGAGCCGCTCGGCCTGCCCGGCCAGCACGGCCGCCAGGCGACGGCCGCGCTGGCCGCGTCCGGGGTCTCGCGCCTGGTCGGCGTGACGCCCGGCGGCGGGGGGCGAGAACAGCTCGTGCCGCGGCCTGTCGCAGACCGGCCGCGATGGAGGTGTGGCCGGGAGCCTCGGGTTCAGTGCGGTGCGGTCTTGTCAGGTTGGCCGGCCCCGGGGACCGAGTCGCCGCGGCGGGCGAACCGGGCGACCGCCCACATGGCCACTCCGATCAGCAGCAGGATCCCGGCGATGCGGTACTGGTCGGCGGGGCGTCCGGAGGACCAGGTAGACGCAGGAGACCGCTCCCACCACGGGCAGCAGTCGGCCGGCCGGAAGTGCGGTGCCTCGACCCTGTCCCGGCGCAGTACGAGGACCGCCACGTGGACTCCCGCGAAGACCGTAAGCAGCAGCAGCGACGCCGTCCCGCCCAGCAGCGCCACGACCGGGCTGTCGGGGTTCAGCGAGACAAAGGTGATGAGGCCGAAGGCTATGGCGGTGGTGAAAAGGATCGCCGTCTGCGGGGTGCGCCGTACGACGTGCGCCTGGGCGAGGAAGGGCGGAAGCACCCCTTGCCTGCCCATCCCGTACAGCAGACGGCTGGCCATCATCATGTTGATCAGCGCGGAGTTGGCCACAGCGAACATGGAGATGAAGGGCAGCGCGTCGGAGATGGGGAAGTCAGGTGCGGCAGTCTGCACCACCGTGACCAACGGGGTCTCGCTGGAGGCGAGTTGGCCGACGGGCACCACGGCGACGGCGCAGACAGAGACCAGGACATAGATCAGGCCGGTGATGCCCAGTCCGGTGAACATCATGCGGGGGAAGTCACGCGCCGGCGCCATGTTGACCGAGTCCTCGAAGCCGACCATGGCGAAGAAGGCCAGTGACGTCGCCGTGCTCACTGCCAGGAACATGTTCTTGTCGGACGCGGTCTCGAAGGCGACGACCCGGGAGAAGTGATGCCGGAACACAAAACACACCAGGAAGGTCAGGAAGTGCTTGCCGAAGGCCTTGTGCACGTAGAGGGCGGCGCCCGCGGCTTGGGGGTACTTGTGACGGCGGCCGGATCGATTCGCTGGGGCTCGATGAGAACGGGGTGCCGGTGGTCGTGGAATTCAAGCGCGGCACCGCGGCCGACCTGTTGACTGAACTACTGGCAGAGTTTTCACAGGTCAGTGACCATGTGGCGGAGCCGTCGTTGAGTCGGCCATGGAAGCATCGCGAGACCTGGCGGCCCTGTCCGTCCCTTTGGTCGGGGAACTGGTGGCCATGGACGATCCGTGGGAGCCCTACCGGCTCGTCGACCCGGCCAGAAAACCGGTCGAGGGAGCTCGGGCCTTCCTGCGAGACCTGCAGGGAGCCGGTCGTTCGGCGGCGACGGCCCGTTCCTACGGGATGGACATGCTGCGCTGGTTCCGCTTCCTCTGGGCTGTCGAGGTGCCGTGGGACCGAGCGAGCCGGCTCGAGGCGAGGGACTTCTCCCGCTGGCTTCAGGTCGCCGGCCAGCCGAGGCGTCCGCACTGGCGACGCCCGAGCGAGGCGGGCCGGTGGGCCGCAGGTGGCAAGCCGTACGCACCGTCGGTGCGAGCGCACAGTGAGACAGTGCTGCGGAGTTTCTACGACTTCCACCGCGACATTGGCACCGGACCGGTCCTCAACCCGTTCCCGCTGGACCGAGCACGTCGCGGTCGGCGGGCCCACGCCCACCACAACCCGATGGACCCGCCCCGCAACGAACGCACCGGGCTTTACCGGCCGAGAGTGCCCAAGCGAGTGCCCCGCAGCGTTCCTGACGAGGAGTTCAACGAGATCTTCGCCCGGCTCCCGTCGCACCGGGACCGGGCCCTGGTCGCCTTCTACGTCTCCACCGGCGCGCGTGCCAGCGAACTGCTCAGCACATGGCAGGCCGGTGCCGATCCGGGGCGTCAACTGATCTCGGTGGTCCGCAAGGGCACCGGCGAGGTCCAAGAACTACCTGCCTCGACCGATGCGTTCGTCTGGCTTCGGCTTTACCAGCTGGAGATGGACGACGCGATCCCGCGTGGGCGACGCCTGCCGCTGTGGTGGACCCTGCGTTCTCCGTCGAGGCCGTTGGCCTACCACGCGGTTCATCGCATGTTCGAGCGGGCGAACGCCAAGGCGGGGAGTGCCGCGACGCTGCATGCGCTGCGGCACACCGCCGCCTACCGGATGGCTGAGGACCCGAGCCTCCCCCTCACCGATGTCCAATTCGTCCTCGGTCACGCGCAGTTGACCACGACACAGCTTTACCTCACGCCTCGCAAGGAGGTGGTGATCCGGCGGCTGCTGGCCCACCATGCTAAGCAGACACGGCAGGCAGCCGCCCGCATCGCTCCACCTCCGGCAGCCGACTACCGGCCGGAAAGTCTCGATGTGCTGTTCGGAACCGGTGCCCGATGACCATCACCTCGTCGCCGAGCGCCAGCCGCCGCACACCGGCTGCTGGACTGGAGCCTCAACTCACTCGCGCGATGGTCGCCCGGCAGCGCTTCCCCGCCCGCAGTGTTCCCAACAACTGGCCGGGCACCGAGCGCTCCCGCACCGAGACGGCCCGTTTGCTGTCCCGTCCGCCCTACACGCTGGAGAACGCCGGCAGCGAGCTGCATCACAAGCACGGCATTGTCATGGTGCTGGACTGGCTGGAAGATCAGCCCGGGCAGACTTGGCAGGAGCGGTGGAACGCCAGCGGCATCGAGCAGACCGGTGCCGCCTGGCGGCCGGTGATCAAGCAATGGCTTCACAAGCGCGGCCTGAAAGCAGCTTGGCGTATGCCGGTGGTGGGCCGGGCCCTGACGACGGTGATCAGTGCTGAGCTGCTGCGGCCTTCGGTGGACTGGCTGGCCGCCGGGGCCAGCCGCCAAGGAGTACTGGTCCGCTCCATGGCACACAGCCGGGACCCAGACGGATTTGAGCGCCTGCGAGAGCTGGGGGCTCAAGCCCAGGGCGTGCGGCCGGGCGCCGTCACTACAACGCTCTGCCGCAGTGCCCTCATCCTCGCGGCGAAGGGCGGCACGATCGCCGACATCACCGTCGGCGATGTCCTGGAACTGCTTGAGACCCAAGCCGTGGTGCTCAAGCGGGCGATGGTGGGGACCGAGGTGTTCTACCGCCTGCTGCACCAGTTCGGAGCCCTCGGAGAGGATGCCCTGCGGAATCTGCGCGAGGTCCGCTATCTGGGACAACGGACCCCGGAGGAGCTGATCGACCGCTATGGCCTGCGCTGCCGTGCTGTCCGTGACCTGCTGGTGGACTATCTCCGTGAACGTCAGCCGGCGCTGGACTACAACAGCTTGAAGTCCCTCTCCTACCACCTTGGCAAACGCTTCTGGCAGGACATCGAGCACCACCACCCCGACGCCGACAGCCTCCGCCTTCCCCCGGACGTCATCGGGCAGTGGAAGCAGAGGATCCGCACCAAGGACAAGACCGTCACCACCCCCGACGGTCGCCGCACGAGCACCAAGGTCGAGAGACTCAACCACCGGGACACGCTCACCCAGGTGCGGGCCTTCTACCTCGATCTCGCCCAGTGGACCCTGGAAGACCCCGGCCGCTGGGGCCCTTGGGTGGCACCGAGCCCGGTGAGGGCTGACGAGTTGGAGAACCGCAAAGTACAACGACGGCGCAAGGCCAGGATGGACGCCCGCACCCGCGAGCGCCTGCCGATCCTTCCCATCCTCGTCCGCTCGGTCGACCAGCGCCGCAGGGACGCCGCCGCGGTACTGGAAGCAGCCCGCCATGCCGACCCCGGCGAGGTATTCACCGCTACCGGTCAGCAACTCGTACGCGCCGTGGTTCCGCACGGAACGGCCGGCCGGATCTGGGCCGAGGACCCATACACCGGAAAACGCCGCGATCTGGGACTCGAGGACGAGCGCGCCTTCTGGACCTGGGCCGTAGTCGAGGTCCTGCGGGCCACCGGCATCCGCATCGAGGACCTGCTGGAACTCAGCCACCACAGCCTGGTCCAATACCGGCTGCCCACGACCGGTGAACTCGTCCCCCTTCTGCAGATCGTTCCGTCCAAGACGGACACCGAGCGGCTCCTGCTGGTCAGCCCCGAGCTCGCCGACGTCCTCAGCGCGATCATCTGCCGAGTCCGGAACACCACCGGCGCCGTTCCCCTGGTCCCCTCCTACGACCGCGGCGAATGCGTGTGGCAGGAGCCCGCCCCACTGCTGTTCCAACGGCGCATCTGCGGCGAGGACCGGGCGTTCACCGACGAAACCGTCCGCACCATGCTGGACCAGGCCCTCATCGACACCGGCCTGACCGACGCCACCGGCGCCCCGCTCCGCTACACACCACACGACTTCCGACGGCTGTTCATCACCGATGCCATCCTCAACGGACTGCCGCCGCACATCGCCCAGGTGATCGCCGGGCACCAGGACATCAACGTGACTCTCGGCTACAAGGCCGTATACCCCGAGGAGGCGATCCAGGCGCACATGGCTTTCCTGGCCCGCCGCCGGTCCCTCCGTCCCAGCGAGGAATATCGTGTCCCCACCGACGATGAATGGCAGGAGTTCCTTGGCCACTTCGAGCGGCGCAAGGTCTCCATCGGCGCATGCGGCCGAGCGTTCGGCACCCCCTGCATCCACGAACACGCCTGCGTCCGCTGCCCGATGCTCTGGCCCGACCCTGCTCAGCGTGACAGGCTCGTCGAGATCCGCGACAACCTCCTCGCCCGCGTCGCCGAGGCCGAACGCGAAGGATGGCTCGGCGAAGTGGAAGGACTGCAAGTGAGCCTCGCCGGAGCGGAGGAGAAACTCGCCCAACTCGACCGGCGCCAGACCAGCCGCAGCGTCGTCGACCTCGGTATCCCCACACCGGGTCTCCGCGAGGGGAGTCGGTGCAGTGCGGAACAAGTCCAGAAATTCCAGTGCTGGACACACCCCTAGATCTCTACCGTGATGGAGGCCAGTGACAAAGCGATTCGGCCGGCCATGTCCTGAACAGAGAGGCCCGCATGGAAGACATCTCGCAGTACGACGATGACCTCTGGGACGACTTCGAAGATGATTGGTTCGCACCGCCTCAGATCACTTACCAGGAGGCTGTCGAACGCCTTAAAAGCCTTGCGGGCAAACGCACCGACGTAGTCGTCGAGTGGGATGGCAAGCAGAAGTGGGATGGCCGGCGATGGCGCGACGATGCACGTGTCGTCTTTGCCGACGCCGACGGTCTGCGCATGCGACTGAGGTCGGCAGCGCAGCTTGAGCACGTCGAGCGCATAGTCAGCTCAGGAGTTCCGCTGCCTGAGCGCCATGCCATCTGGTACCCACAGAACGGAGTGATCACAGCTCGCCTTGTCGGCGACTTCGACCAGTTCCACAGCGCTTTGGTACGTAGTCTCCTCCCACGACAGAAGCGAGCCGTCGACCTGGAGGGCCCTCTGGGCGCTGACCTGGTCGGCATGCTTGCCTCGACAGGGGCGTTTCACGTGGGTGAGGAGGCAGACGGCTCAGGCCGGTCGTTGCGGCTGGTCTCCGTCCCACCTGAACTGTCCCTGCTGTACAACACGCGCCACGGAGGAGGGCTCTCACCAAGTCTGGAACTCTCGGGAGTGTCGGCCTCAGATGCAGCCGAGGCACAGAAGGTGCTGGTCGCGTACGGCACCTCGTATCTCTTCGGCCTCGCCAAGGCTCAAGGAGCGTCACTGCGCCTTTGGGACACCGGATATCGTCTCGGGAGCCGGAGGGGACCCTCTTACTCGACGAAGCTTCGATTCCCCCAGCGGCAATACGACGCGGAGCCCGCCGAGCTTTATGGTGCTGGCAATGCTGCGGGGCGTCACCCTGTCGAGCGGTGGCTGAAGTACTACCAGGTGCTCGAGTTCTACATGCCGAAGGCCGTCGACTGGGAGGTCGCCCGACAGGGGGTCGCCAAACAGGAGCAGGCGCAATCTCCGTATGCACGCCCTCAGAAGACCAGAAGCCTGGGGAGCGAGCAGAACCAACTCGATGCCGTGATCAACCTGGCGGTGACACAGGCAGACGTCGCCGGACTCCTACGTGATCGGGAACTGTTCACGACACTGAGTGACCCTATGATCATCCAGTATGTCGAGACGCTTGAGGACGACGGCTCCGGTGCCCCGCTGCCCGGCAGTGACTACCGCAATGCCATCTCTTCACGGGTGTACGGCATCCGGAACAGGATCGTGCACATGAAGGAGGGAGGCGGACCGAAGGGTGCGCCTCTCCTGGCTCTACACAGCCGGGAAGCACGAGACCTGGCCGCCGACCTCAGGCTGGTCCGCTACCTGGCCGAAAAGGCCATGGAGCACTGGGCCACAGCCCTGCCCTAGGACCGCTGAAGAAGCCGCCTCTGCAACCGCGAAGCGGACGTCACCTCACGAACCGCCCTGCCAGTTCAGAGAAGGCGTGATCAATCAGGGCCTGTATTACATGGCGTGGCTGATGGCGCACAACACAAGGACGCCTTCCGGAACCTGGTCCGCGACCGGCTCGGGGTATCGGCCGCGTCCCAGGTGCTGTGGAGCGCACCCCGGCTGATCTGTGTCGCCGGCGATTTCACCCGCTACGACGGGCACGCCGTACGCGAGCACAGGCGCAGCATCGACCTGGTCCGCTACCGGCTCTTCGGCAAGGACCTGATTGGACTTGAGACCGTGGCTTCCGTCACCGGGCGGACGCCTGCCGCGCGGCGGGTTCGCCGGAGCGCGGCCGGGCTGCCGCCCGCCCGAGGGCAGGGCGGTGCGCTGGCGGAGGCGGTGGATGAGGTGCTGCTCGGTCTCGGGGACGGCGTCAGCCGGGTGCAGCGTAAGCAGTACCGGGCGTATCAGCGCCTGCGGAACTTCGCCTGCGTTTGCCTGCCGCAGAAGACTAAGCTCCTCGTTGATCTCAAGGCCGACCCGAAGGAGGTGGACCTCGTGCCCGGCTTCACTCGGGATGTGGCGGGGCTGGGCCACCACGGCACGGGTGACCTGGAGGTGCAGTTGCGCTCCGAGCGGGACATGGAGCGGGCAGTGGACCTCTTCCGCGCGAGCTTGGCGGCGGCGTAACCGTCCATCGGGTCTGTGACGTCAGCGGGTGCGGGACTGGGCCGCTGTGGATGTGGTGGGGGTTGTGCTTCCGACGCAGGGGCAGGTAGTGGCGGTGGAACATCAATGATGCGCGGGATCGCCGGTTTGGCCAATCGGCGATCCCGCGCTATGTTGCCCCGCTTCGAAGAAGGCTGCGTTCACCTGCCCGAGCCGTCATCAGCTGGCCGCAAGCGTCAGCGGTGCTTCGGGTGCAGGGCGGCCTGCGATGCCAGTCCGCACCCTCCCTGCGCCATCCGGGGGGAGAGGACCGAAGCCGTCACCGACCGCGCCGACCGCTGCGGGTCAGCCGACGGTCCGTCGGCCAGGTCGTACTCGTCGAGTGACTCCGGGACGGAGTGTTCATCGTGCGCCTACTCGTGGATGCCCGGCTCTCGCACGGACATCGGTCCGGTTCGAAGGCAAGTCCGGGCGCGACCAGTTCGTCGGCCACCGCTTCAGCGGGGGTGCCCTCGACGGCGGTGAACATGCCCCCGGTGCCGCAGCACGGATCATGGACGGCGATGGGCTGGCCCGCCCGGTCAAGCGTCGCCGCGTCTGGGCCGAGCAGCAGTCTGGCGGCCAGCGTGGTCACGTCGCGGGGGCTCGCGTGCTCGCCCGATCGCTCCGGCGCTGCCTCGACGAGACGCCAGACCAGTTCTTCGTACGCCGACCCCATCTCCTGGTCGGAGACGGCATCAGGACTCAGATCGAGCTCGGCGAACCCGGACACCACGCCCCGCAGCACACTCGCGTTCGCCAACCTCCTTACCTCAGCGGCGAATTGAAACGCGTCCAGTACTTCCACGACCTCGGCGGAGAACACTCGCGCAAAGCGCTCCAGTGCTTCGGCGAGCAGCTTCTCGGCATCCGGTGACGCCTCGTCAACCGTCGTGAGTAATCCGCCGAGGCTGTCCCGAGTGTCCGTAGCTCCGCCTGTCTCGTCCGGTCCGGCCTGCGCCGAGTCCGAGCTTGTGGCCGCGACGCCGCCTTCCCCCTCCGTGGCCGCCACCTTCAGCCCCAGGTCCACCTCATGCCGGCGCAGGCAGTCCATCCGGCGCAGAAAGGTGAACGGAATTATCACGTTGCGGTACTGATGGGCTGGCATGCTGCTCCGCAGTAGATCCGCTACAGCCCAGCAGGCATCCACCAGTGCTCGGCTTTCGACCCCAGCCACTTGCCCTCCTCGTCCCGGCGGCCACCCACCAGCCGGGCGCCGGTCATCATTTCACCCCGTGACCAAACGTGATGATGATTGGTGCGCCAAGGGCAGAGAGCTCGGTGATATGGGCCATGGCGTCCGTCCCAGCGGCGCTGATGCGGTGGTTCGGCAGGAAGACCTGGCACTAGGCTTGCACCTACGTGCTGTCGGACGGCCGGGTGAAGCCTTGATCAGGGCAGACGTGTCGCTTCGCCAGCACGTTGATCGGTGCAACCGCCCACCATGCCGACGAACGAGAGCGAACTATGCTCGATATATCGAGCTCCATCTGGGGCCGCATCTTGGGCGCAAGATGCTGGTAAGCGTCACCCCTCGAGACATTGAGATCATGTGTATGGCGCTGATTGCAGGTGGTCTGTCGCGTAGAACCGTTTACCACACGTTGAGGGCCCCGCTTCGCGCCCTCTTCCGGTCCGCGGTTGCTGAAAAGCGAATACCTGAATCTCCTGTCACTCTTGCTGCCATTCCCAAAATGAAGACCAAGCGTCTCGATGAGAAGTCCCTCCCGGATGGGAAGGGTGTAAGGAATGTTGCCGACGAGATCCGGCCTGATTGGGCTATCTCCGTATGGCTAATGGCGGGATGCGGCTTGCGGATCGGGGAGGTCCTCGCCGTTCGATATACAGACTTCGATTCCGGAGTGCTGCGACTTCGGCGTCAGTTTGTAAGGGTGAAGCGGTCTAATGGATACAAAGCCGAATTGGCGCCCCTGAAGGCTCGCGACGAGGGAGAGTGGCGCGACGTTCCTGTTCCCTCTTTCGTGTGGTCGGCTGTCGAGCGGCATGTTTCGCAGCACGGCCTGGGCCATGAGGGCTACTTTCTGCACGCCCATCATGGAGGCGAGGTACTCGACTCGAACTACCGGACTGAATTCAAGGCTGCGGTAAAGAGGGCGGGATATGTTGACGAGCCGTGGACTGCGCACACGCTGCGTCACTTCTTTGCGAGTAGCGCCATCGCGGGCGGTGTCTCACTTCTCGAAGTGTCGCGGTGGCTTGGCCACGCAACCATTCAGATCACGGCAGACATCTACGGCCACCTGACGCCAGATGCCGGTGGCAGATTGAGGTCCGTGATGGACCAGGTACTGAGAGGCGTTAGCGTGGTCGGTGCTGAGAGCGAGAACCGTGCTGGTTCGGTGCTGAGTCCAGGGGCGAAGTAGGGGGAAACATGCAGGTCGGAGCAGGGTCTTGAGAATTCTGCACACGTCTGACTGGCATCTCGGCCGCGCCTTCCACCGGGTGAACATGCTCGGGGCGCAGGCCGAGTTCATCGGCCATCTCGTCTCCGTCGCGCGGGAGCGCGAGGTGGACGCGGTGGTCGTGTCGGGTGATGTGTACGACCGGGCGGTGCCCCCGCTGGCCGCGGTCGAGCTCTTCGACGACGCCCTCCACCGGCTCGCCGCCCTCGGGGTGCCGACGGTGATGATCTCCGGCAACCACGACTCGGCCCGCCGCCTCGGCGTCGGCGCCGGCCTCATCGACCGCGCCGGCATCCATCTGCGCACGGCCCCGTCGGCCGTCGGCACCCCCGTCGTACTCCAGGACGCCTCCGGCGACGTGGTCTTCTACGGACTGCCCTATCTCGAACCGGCGCTGGTGAAGGACGAGTTCGGGGTGGAGAAGGCGGGCCACGAGAGCGTCCTCGCCGCCGCCATGGACCGCGTCCGCGCCGACCTCGCCACCCGCGCGCGCGGCACGCGTTCCGTCGTCCTCGCCCACGCCTTCGTCACCGGCGGCGAGGCCAGCGACAGCGAGCGGGACATCACCGTCGGCGGGGTCGCCGCCGTACCCTCCGGGGTGTTCGACGGCGTCGACTATGTGGCGCTGGGCCATCTGCACGGCTGCCAGACCATCTCCGAGCGCGTGCGCTACTCGGGCTCCCCGCTGCCGTACTCCTTCTCGGAGGCCGACCACCGCAAGAGCATGTGGCTGATCGACCTGGCGGGCGCTGGCTCGCTCACCGCCGAGCGCGTCGACTGCCCGGTGCCGCGCCCGCTCGCCCGTATCCGGGGGACGCTGGAAGATCTGCTCGCCGATCCGGACCTCGCCCGTCACGAGGACGCGTGGGTCGAGGCGACCCTCACCGACGCGGTGCGCCCCGCCGACCCCATGGCCCGGCTCATGGAACGGTTCCCGCACACCCTCGCCCTCGCCTTCGATCCCCAGCGCTCACCGGGGGACCCGGACGTGACGTACGCGCGGCGCCTGGCGGGGCGCGCCGACCAGGAGATCGCGGAGGACTTCGTCCTGCATGTGCGGGGCGCGGGAGCGGACGAGCACGAACGGGCCGTCCTGCGGGACGCGTTCGACGCGGTGCGGGCCGACGAGACGGTACGCGAGGTGGCCCGGTGAGGCGCGCCCACGGCGGTACGGACGACACGGAGGGCGCCCGGTGAGGCTGCACCGGCTGGACATCACGGCCTTCGGGCCCTTCGGCGGCGCCCAGCGGGTCGACTTCGGCGAGCTGTCCGCCGCCGGGCTCTTCCTGCTGCACGGGCCGACGGGCGCCGGCAAGACCTCGGTCCTGGACGCCGTCTGCTACGCGCTGTACGGCTCGGTGCCCGGCGCCCGCCAGGGCGGCTCGCTGCGCAGCGACCACGCCGCGCCCGGCACCCGCACCGAGGTCACCCTCGAACTCACCGTCGCCGGACGCCGGTTGGAGCTGACCCGGCAGCCGCCCTGGGAGCGCCCCAAGAAGCGCGGCGCGGGCACGACGCTGGACAAGGCCCAGAGCTGGCTGCGTGAGTACGACAACTCCGCCGGCGCCTGGAAGGACCTCAGCCGCTCCCACCAGGAGATCGGCGAGGAGATCACCCAGCTGCTCGGGATGAGCCGCGAGCAGTTCTGCCAGGTCGTGCTGCTGCCCCAGGGCGACTTCGCGCGTTTCCTGCGTGCCGACGCCGAGGCCCGCGGCAAGCTGCTCGGCCGTCTTTTCGACACCCATCGCTTCGCCGAGGTCGAGAAACGCCTCGCGGACCGTCGGCGCGCCGCCGAGGCCGAAGTACGCACCGGGGACGCGGAGTTGCTGGCCGACGCCCACCGTATGCACCAGGCCGCCGGTGACGCCATGGAGCTGCCCGGCCTCACGCCTGGTGAACCGGGGCTGGCCGAGGCCATCATGGGCGCCGCCGCCGTCGCCCGCTGCACCGCGCGCGAGCTGCTCACCATCGCCCACTGCGCCCGCGCCGCCGCCGAGTCCGCGCAGTTCGCGGCCGACGGGGCGCTGGCCGGAGTACGCGAGACGGCGCGGTTGCAGCGCCGGTTCGCCGAGGCACGGGAGCGCGCCGGGCGGCTGGAGGAGCGGGCGGACGCGCACCGGGAGGACCGGGCGCGGATGGAGCGGGCCCGCAAGGCCGAGGCGGTGGCGCCCGCGCTGGAGCTGCGGGACGTCGCCGAGGCCGAGCACCGGAGCGCGGCCGACGCCGAGAGGCGCACGCGTGCGCTGCTTCCGGAGACCTTCGCCGACGCCGGGGCGGGTGGACTTGCCGTCGCCGCGCGCCGGGCCGCCGAGGAGCTGGGCGGGCTCGAAGCCGCTCGGCGCGCCGAACAGCGGCTGGTCCAGCTCGTCGCCGAGCGGGACGGCCTGGACCGTCAGGAGCGCGCCGACGAGGACGTCCTGCACGACGCCGAGAACTGGCTCGGCCAGTGGGAGGCGACCCGGGCGGAACTCCAGACCCGGATCGAGTCGGCGCAGGAGGCCGCCACCAGGGCCGAACAGCTCGCGGTGCAACGGGAACCCGCTCAGAACCGGCTCAGGGCGGCCAGTCGGCGCGACACGCTCGCCCGGGACACGGACGAGACACAGACACACGTACTCGCGGCGCGAGAGCGTGCCACGGAGGCAAGGGCCTACTGGCTCGACCTCAAGGAGCAGCGTCTCAACGGCATCGCCGCCGAGCTGGCCGCCCAGCTGAGGGACGGCGACCCCTGTGCCGTCTGCGGGGCGACCGAACACCCCGCCCCCGCACGGAAGATCGCCGGGCACGTCGACCGGGACGCGGAGGAACGGGCGCTGTCCGCCTACCAGCGCGCCGACGAAGAGCGCGCCGACGCCGAACGCCGACTGGGCCGCGTACGCGAGGAACTGGCGGCTGCCACGGCCGAGGCCCAAGACGCGCCCACCGATGAACTCGCCGAACAGGCAGGGGAGTTGGAGCGACGCTACGAAGAGGCCCGGCGGGGTGCCTCCGGGCTGCACGCCGCGCGCGAAGAGCTGCGGCGGGTCGAGCAGGAGCGCGAGCGTCGCAGCGCCGCCCAGCAGGAGGCGGCACTCAGGACGGCGGCCCGGGTGGCCCGCCGGGACGCCCTCGACCATGAACGGACCGCGTTGGAGCAGGAGTTGGCGCAGGCGAGGGGCGCCGCCGAAAGCGTCGCCGTGCGGGCCGCGGACCTGGAGCGGCAGGCCGCGCTGCTCACCGAGGCCGCCGAGACAGCCCGCGCCGCCGAGGACACCGCGCAGCGCCTCAAGGACGCCGACGCCCGCCTCGCCGACGCCGCCTACCGCGCCGGGTTCGACACGCCACGCGCGGCGGCGGACGCCATCCTCGGCGACGCGGCGCACCGTGAGCTCCAACGGCGGCTGGACGACTGGCAGTCGGAGGAGGCCGCCGTCCGGGCCGCCCTCGCCGAACCCGACACCGTGGCCGCCGCGCAGCAGCCGCCCGCCGATCTGGCGGGCGCCGAGCAGGCCGCCTCGGCCGCCGCCCGGCGACTGCGGGAGGCCGCGTCCGCGCGCGACGCCGCCGAGAACCGCTGCACCCAACTGGACCGCCTGTCCGCCCGCTCGGCCATGGCGGTACGACGGCTCGCCCCGCTGCGGGCCGCCCACGACCGGGTCGCCCGCCTCGCCACCCTCACCGCCGGCACCTCGGCCGACAACGAACGCAGGATGCGGCTGGAGTCGTACGTCCTCGCCGCCCGCCTCGAACAGGTGGCCGCCGCCGCGACGGCACGGCTGCGGCGGATGTCATCCGGGCGCTACACCCTCGTCCACTCCGACGACCGGGCCGGGCGGGGGCGCAGCGGCCTCGGCCTGCACGTCGTCGACGCCTGGACCGGCCGCGAGCGGGACACGGCGACCCTGTCGGGCGGCGAAACGTTCTTCGCCTCCCTCGCCCTCGCCCTCGGCCTCGCGGACGTGGTCACCGACGAGGCCGGCGGGGTCCGCCTCGACACCCTCTTCATCGACGAGGGGTTCGGCAGCCTCGACGACCAGACGCTCGACGAGGTCCTCGACGTCCTCGACTCGCTGCGCGAACGTGACCGGAGCGTGGGCATCGTCAGCCATGTGCCGGACCTGCGGCGGCGGATCCACGCCCAACTCGAGGTGGTGAAGGGGAGATCGGGGTCGGTGGTGCGGCAGCGGGGCGGTGAGTGAGTCCGTCGCCTTGACCGGCCGGTGGTGCTCAGGCGGTCACTGGCCGACCGGGCGGCGGGGGAGCGGCGAGGAGTAGACGACGCTCGTGGTCACCGAGCCCAGCGCGCCGATCTTTCCCGACACCTCCTCCAGGTGCCGCATCGAACGGGCGACGACCTTGATGACGAAGCAGTCGTCGCCCGTCACATGATGCGTCTCCAGGATCTCGGGCGTCACGGCGACCAGGTCGTGGAACGGCTTGTAGTTGCCGTTCGGGTACCTGAGCCGCACGAAGGCGAGGATCGGCAGGCCGAGCCGCTCCGGGTCGACGACCGCCGCGTACCCCTGGATGACACCGGCCTCCTCCAGCCGCCGCACCCGCTCGGTGACCGCGCTCGGGGACATGGCGACGGCGCGTGCCAGCTCGGCGAAGCTGGCGCGGCCGTCGCGCTGGAGGACATCGAGGATGCGCCAGTCGGTGGCGTCCGGGGAAAACGTGCTCATAGCCGATGGATAGCAGGGGAATCCCCGGCTGATCAAGGCAAAGGGCGTGGATCACACCTTCAGATGAGGTAATCGTCGGCCGTAGATTTCTGGCCACGGAGTTCCCGCCCGGGCTCCCGCGATCGAAAGGCCCACAGCTCATGAGCGTCAGCACGAGCGCCGTCAACCCCGTCCTGCGCGTCGCCCCGGCCTCCCCGGCCGAGGCCGCCGCCTACTTCGGCGCGAGCCTCGCCTTCCACGCCGACGTCTCCGACGTGGCCGCCGCGCTCGCCGCCGACAGCGACCCCGGTTTCGTAGTCATCGACACCCGGTCCACCGAGTCCTGGGACCAGGGCCACCTCCCGGGCGCCCTCCATCTGCCCACGGCCCTGATCCCCGAGCAGGCCGGCCGACTGCTGGAGAAGTCGGTACCGGTGGTGACGTACTGCTGGGGCCCTGGCTGTAACGGGGCGGCCCGTGCCGCCCTCGCGCTCGCCCAACTCGGGTACCAGGTCAAGGAGATGCTCGGAGGCTTCGAGTACTGGGCGCGCGAAGGCTTCGAGTTCGAGACCTGGGAGGGCCGCGAGCGCCGCGCCACCGACGCGCTGACGGCACCGGTGAACGCGGCGGACTGCGGCTGCTGAAGCGGAGCAGACTTCAGCCCCGCATGGCTTCAACCTCCGCACGACTTCAACCTCCGCACGATTTCAGCCCCGCACGTCTTCAGTCCCGTACGACTTCGGGCAGCGGGCGCAGGAAGGCACGGTCCGCCGGGCCGAACTCCCCTTCCGGGCGGGCCGCGCGCACCACGACATCGAGGGCGGCATCCGGATCGCAGGCGTAATGCCCGCTGGCCCAGGCGGCGTTGGCCTCGACGACGGCCCACTGCGAGCACTCCGACAGCAGCCCGACGTCCACGACGACGGCACTCGGCAGGTCGAGGGACGCCAGGCGCTCCGCGAAAGCCAGCACGTCCGCGCGTCGGGGGTCCTCGTCGAGCGGGGCGACATCCAGCTCGCCGTGCGTCAAGTACCGGCTCCCGGTGCGCACTTCACCGTCGAGCAGGAACAGCCGGCACTCCACGGCGAACGTCACGATGTCGCTCACCAGCACCGGCGTGCGGTCGTCGACCGCGTCGGAGCCCGGCAGCCGGCTTCCGTCCGGATAGACGCGCGCGGGAAAGCTCTTGTCGTTGGGCGGCTTCACGAAAGCCGGCCGCCGCAGCTGCCGGGCCTCGCCGACGGTGCTGAACTCGATCTCCCTGCACGTGAGTTCGTACGGCAGCCGGGCCAGCCAGTCCGGCGCCGCCTCCAGCAGCTCTAGGGTCTGTCGTCAGATTCCCGTCGTCCGCCCGGAGGGCGGGCCTGGAGGCGGCGTGGGGGCACCGCCCGCTCGAGCGCAGCCGAGAGTGGGGGAGCGTGCTCTCGGCGTGCCGGGCGCAGACCCTCGTACTGGTTGTACGTGGGTCTGTGTCCGGTGCGGTGAGAGTGCGTGCATGGCGTCGCCAGGCAGACGGGAATCTGACGACAGACCCTAGCCCCAGCTCGGCGGCCACCGCGTCCGCGAACAGCGGCCCGGCGTACAGCGTGGCACCCTCGGCCGCTCGCCACTCCTCGGGCACGCGCCACTCACGCAGGACCTCGACACCCATGGCACGTCGGCGGGCCGCGTCGGCCAGTGCGTGTCCGGTCGCGGTGACACGGGGGGAGAGGAACAGAGTTCGGGCGTTCATGGGAACCGAGGGTGGCCCATGGGAGCGGTGGAGGGACAGCGAATTTACTCGCGCGTACAGCGTGTAGGTTGCTGCGCATGGCAGTTGAGTGGGTGGAGTCGGGCGGCGGGCCGCTCATCGCGGTACCGGAAGCGGTGCTGCCCTTCTGGGCGGGAGCGGACGGCGACGAGCTGTCCACGGACTACGACCGGGCCTGCGAGGTGGACGGCCTCATCGGCTTCGTACCCGTCGGCGACACCACGGCCCTCGTCCTCGGCGACGAACCCGCCACGACCGCGTTCCTGCCGGAGCACGACACCTTCGTACGGTGGTGCGCCGCCGACTCCGAGGACGAACTGATGGCCCGCGTCCCGGCAGCGCTCGCCGCCGCGGAGTGGGGACCGGACAGGACCTGGGAGACACCGGGGGACGTACTCCTCTTCGACTCGGCCTGGCCCGGCAAGGAGACGGACCGGACCGATCACCTCCGGGTGGAGCTGGCGCCGGGACGGTACGCGGTGCGGGCGGCGTACGTGGAGCCGGGACCGGAGACGTGGGTGGGGCTCGTACAGCTGCGGCGGCTGACGGACTGAGGCGAGGACGGGGCGGGGTGCCGGGGCGGGGAGCGGGGCGCACCCCGATTTGCCCCCCCCCCGGCTGCCTACCCCAACTCCCCGCCCCAACCTCCGTACTCTGCCCCCGAGTTGACACCGTCACTCAGCTCACAGCTGGGACAGCTCGTCCACCAGGTCGTCCAGTCCCAGTGACCCCTGCGAGAGCGCGGCCATGTGCCAGGCCTTGGCGTCGAAGGCGTCGCCGTGGCGCCGCTGGGCGTTCTCCCGGCCCAGCAGCCACGCGCGTTCGCCCAGCTTGTAGCCGATCGCCTGGCCGGGGATGGTCAGATAGCGCGTCAGCTCGCTCTCCACGAAGTCCGCGGGGCGGCTGCTGTGGGCGCCGAAGAACTCCTGGGCCAGTTCCGGGGTCCAGCGTTCGCCCGGGTGGAAGGGGGAGTCCGCCGGGATCTCCAGCTCCACGTGCATGCCGATGTCGACGATGACCCGGGCCGCCCGCATCATCTGCGCGTCGAGGTAGCCGAGGCGCTGTTCGGCGTCGGTGAGGAAGCCCAGCTCGTCCATCAGACGCTCCGCGTACAGCGCCCAGCCCTCGCAGTTGGCGCTGACGCCGCCGACGGTGGCCTGGTAGCGGGAGAGGTTCTCGGCGACGTGCACCCACTGCGCGAGCTGGAGGTGGTGGCCTGGGACGCCCTCGTGGTACCAGGTCGAGACCAGGTCGTACACGGGGAAACGGGTCTGGCCCATCGTCGGCAGCCAGGTGGTGCCGGGGCGGGAGAAGTCCTCCGAGGGGGCCATGTAGTACGGCGCCGCCGCGCTGCCGGGCGGTGCGATACGGGACTCCACCTTCTTCACCCGCTCGGCGAGTTCGAAGTGGGTGCCGTCCAGCGCCTCGATCGCCTGGTCCATCAGGCCCTGGAGCCACTCGCGGACCTCGTCGACGCCCTCGATGTGCGTGCCGTGCTCGTCGAGATGGGCCAGCGCCACCCACGGTGTCGCGGCGCCGGGCAGGACGTTCTCGGCCTCCCGCTTCATCTCGCCGAGGAGCCGGTGGTACTCGGCCCAGCCGTACGCGTACGCCTCGTCCAGGTCCAGATCCGTGCCGTTCCAGTAGCGGGACCAGCGCGCGTACCGCTCGCGCCCCACCGTGTTCGGCGCGCCCTCGAGGGCCGGCGCGTACACGTCCCGCATCCAGTCGCGCAGTTCGACGACGGCCTCGTCCGCGGCCCCGGCCGCCTTGTCCAGCTCGGTGCGCAGCTCCGCGGGGCCGGCCGACGCGAAGTCCGCGAACCAGCCGACGCCCTTGCCGTCCAGGTCGGACCACTCGCCGAGCTGCCCGACGAACGTGGCGGTGGGACGTGGACCCGCGTAGAGCTCGCGTTCCAGGCCCAGGGTCAGGCTCTCCCGGTAGCCCCGCAGCGCGGCCGGTACCGCACGCAGCCGTTCCGCGATCGCCTGCCAGTCCTCGTCCGTCTCCGTCGGCGTCACGGTGAACACCTCGCGCACCGAGTGCGCGGCGGTGTGCATGTTGCCGACGGCGCGCAGGCCCTCGCCGGCCTCGTGGACGGCGAGTTCGGCGGTGAGCCGCTCACGCAGCAGCCGCCCGCAGCGCCGCTCGATGTCACTGTCCGCGCCGGTCCGCCGCTCCGCCTCGTCCAGCCGGGCCAGCGTCTTCCGCGCCAGCTCTGCCAGGGCCTCCTGGCCTGCGGGCGAGGTGTCCGGGAGTCGGCTCGAACTCTCCTTCACGCCGAGGTAGGTACCGGTGACAGGGTCGAGGGCGATGAGGTCGTCGACATAGGCGTCGGCGACCTCACGGGGCAGCAGGTTCTTGGTGTCTGACATGCCCTCATCCTCGTATGCGACGACGTCCGACGTCACGTCGATTCGCGCCGGAACGCGCGACCGGCCCGGCGGAAACCGCCCGGGCCGGTCGTTATTGCGTTCAGTTGAGGGATCAGTCCCGCCCGCTGTGGTCGTACGACCTCGGAGAGGCGACCGGGGTCGGGTCCAGGCGGGCCGTGATGACGAGGGTGCCCTCCTCGATCTGGTAGTCGAGGGGCAGGCCGAGGCCGCGCATCGCGGCGACCATGCCGGTGTTCGAGGACTGCGTGACGGCGTACACGTGCTCGCAGTTCGCCTCGCGTGCCATCGACACCAGGCGTCGCAGGAGTTCCCCGCCGATGCCGCGCCGCTGCCACTCGTCCTCGACGAGCAGGGCGATCTCGGTCTCCTCGCCGTCCCAGAGGAGGTGGCCGAGGCCGACCACCTGCCCCGACGCGGTCTGGACGGCGAGCGTACGGCCGTAGCGCGGGCTGAGCAGGTGGTCCAGGTAGCGGTTGGCGTCGCCCATCGGGCCGTGGTAGCGGAGCGAGAGGGTGCGGGGTGAGCAGCGCTCGTGCATCGCCTTCGCCGCGTCCAGGTCACGCGCGTCGGCACGTCGTACGGTGATCGCGTTGCCCCGCGGCAGCGTCAGCACGTCCTGGCCGTGCGGGACGCGGGGGCCGAGCCGCGCGTCGAGCTCCACCAGCGCCCGCGCCCGGGCGAACTCGGTCGGGGTGAACGGCAGATACGGCCGCTCCACGATGATCACGCCGCCTTCCGGTGCGCGCAGCCGCATCACCGTGTCCGTCTCTTCGAGGGCGCCGTCGGCAGGTATGCCCTCCAGCGCCGCCGAGTCACCGCCGGGCAGCGACCGGATCGCGCACCGGCCGAGCAACTGGCGCAGTGCGAGCGGCAGTTCGGCCGCGTCCAGGGCCGTACGGGTGGCCAGGCCCAGGACCCGGGTCGGCGCGTCGACGAGATCGTGGGCGTCGGCCCGCTCGATCCACGTGCCCTGGCCGCCCGCGCGGGACACCGCCCCGGAGATCTCGGCGGCGGAGAGGTCGCCGGGGGCGCGCAGCAGGAACTCGTCGACCGTGCCCCGGGCCAGCGGATGCGTCTGGAGGCTGAGGATGTCGATACGCCGCTCGGCGAGGGCGATGCACAGCGAGGCGAGCGATCCCGGCTGGTCCTTCACCGTCGTCCGCATCCGCCACAGGACGCTCGCGGCGGCACCGCCGTCCCTGCCGGTGGGTTCCGGCGGTGCGTGACCGTGGCGGCCTGCCCACCATGTGCGCAGCAGGGCGGCGAGCTCGATGATGTCCCGCCGCCAGCCGCGTACCGTACGCCCGTCCGGCACAGTGGATTCCGCAGTGGTCTTTCGATTCATGCAGCCACCATGCGCCAACGGTGTTGCGTGATCACGAACGGATTGTGACCGGTGGGTTAAGTTGCATTCCGCCCCTTTTGTTTACTTCTGTAAGTTTGCTGTCGCGGCCGTGCCGCTACTGCCCGCGCTGCTACTGCCCGACCCGCCCGGGCTGCAGCACCTTCGTGAACAGCACGGTCCCGTCCTGCTCGCGCAGCCGCACCGTCAGCTCACCGCTGCCGCCGTCGATGTCGACCTCGCCGAAGAACTGGTAGCCGCCGGCGGGTGAGACGTTCGCCGCGGTCGGCGCCTTCACGAAGACGCGCTCCGGACCGAACGTGTTGTCGAGCGCGCTGGCGGGGAACGCCCCCGCGTTCAGCGGGCCCGACACGAACTCCCAGAACGGCTCGAAGTCGGTGAAGGCGGCCCGCGAGGGCTGGTAGTGCTGCGCCGAGGTGTGGTGGACGTCGGCGGTCAGCCAGACCGTGCCGGTGATCCGCCGGTGCTTGATGTACCGCAGCAGCTCGGCGATCTGCAGCTCACGCCCGAGGGGCGCGCCCGGATCGCCCTGCGCGACGGCCTCGATGTTGGCCTTGCCCTCGGTGGTGTCCGGCACGACCAGACCCAGCGGCATGTCGGCGGCGATCACCTTCCACACGGCACGCGAGCAGGACAGTTCCCGCTTGAGCCACTCCAGCTGCTCGGTGCCGAGGATGCCCTGCGGGTCGACGGTCTGGCCGTCGGGGGAGTTCGCGTTGCGGTACGTCCGCATGTCGAGGACGAACACGTCGAGCAGCGGCCCCTGACGCAGCACCCGGTTGACGCGGCCCTCCCGGGCGCCCGGCCGGAGCGTGGAGACCGGGAAGTACTCGCTGAAGGCCCGCCTGGCCCGGCCGGCGAGGACGTCGACGCTCTTCTCGGTGTAACGGGTGTCCGAGTCGAGGACCCGCTCCCCGGGGTACCAGTTGTTGCGCACCTCGTGGTCGTCCCACTGGATGATCGACGGGACCTGGGCGTTGAACCGCCGGAGGTTCTCGTCGAGCAGGTTGTAGCGGAAGTTGCCCCGGAACTCGGCGAGCGTCTCGGCGACCTTCGACTTCTCCTCGGTGGTGATGTTCCGCCAGGTGCTGCCGTCGGGCAGCGCGGCGGTCGCGGCGATCGGGCCGTCGGCGTAGATGTTGTCGCCGCTGCACAGGAAGAAGTCGGGGTCGAGCTTCCCCATCGCGTCGTAGATCCGGTAGCCGCCGAGGTCCGGGTTGATGCCCCAGCCCTGGCCCGCCAGGTCCCCCGACCAAAGGAACCGCACCCCGTCGCGCCGCCGCGCAGACGCCGTACGGAAGGTGCCGGCCACCGGCTCGCCGGTGCGGCGCGGGTCGTCCGGGTCGGCGAGCAGCACGCGGTAGTGGATCTGCTCGCCGGACGGCAGCCCGCGCAGTCGCGTCGTACCGGTGAAGTCGGTGTCCGCGCCGAGCAGCGGACCGTGCCAGCGGCGGGCGTTGCGGAACGAGCCGGTGGGGCACGTCTCGACGACCATCCGGGCGGGCCGGTCGGACCGCACCCACACCAGCCCCGAGTCGGCGGTCACATCACCGGTCTGGACGCCCCAACCGGCCTCCGGCCGCCCGGACAGGGCGAACGCGGGCGCCGCCGCAGCGATGCCGGCGGGCAAGGTCAGAGCAGCCGAAGCGGCGAGCGAGCCGCGCAGCACGCTGCGACGACCGGGCAGAGGGGAAGGTGACATGGGGCGTGCCTCCGGGGACAGGAACCGGCGAGTGTGCACAGCCACAACTACGGGGGCACCGCAGCGCCCACGCAAACCACAGGTGAACAACCGCCAGCGAGGACAAGGGAACCGGTGTGTGACAACCGGTGTGTGACAACCGGTGTGCGAGAACCGGTGTGTGAGCCGCCCTCAGGCAAGGAGCGCTTCGGCCATCAGCCGGATGCCCTCCCGGATCCGCGCCGGCGACAACTGCGCGTACTCACCCCCGCGCGCGGGGTCCTTCTCACCGCCCTCGCCCCGCCGTCCTCGTCGGCTGCTCCTTCACCGCCAACAGCGTCCTCGGCGACTACCCCTACGCGGGCGGCCAGTTCCTGCGCTACGGACTGGCCTGCCTGCTGCTCCTGCCCCTGCTCGGCCGGGGCGGCGCCGCCCCGCTGCGGACGCTCACCGCCCGCCGGTGGGCCCGCCTCGCGCTGCTCGCCGCCGTCGGCATGGTCGGCTTCAACCAGGCCGTCATCGCCGCCGAACGCAGCGCGGAACCGGCGGTGCCCGGGGTGTTCGTGGGCTGCGCGCCCGTCGTCGTGGCCGTCCTGGTGCCCCTGCTGGACGGGCGGCGGCTCAGGCGGACCGTGCTGTACGGGGCGTTGACCGTCGCGGTGGGCGCGTTCGCGGTTCAGGGGTGGGGCCGTACGGACGGTGTGGGCATCGCGTTCTCCGGGTGCGCGCTGGCCGGTGAGGTCGGGTTCGCGGTGCTCGCCGTGCCCTTGGTGCGGCCCCTGGGGCCCCGGCTGCTGTCGGCGACCGTGTGTGGCCTCGCCACCGCCGAGTCCGCGCTCGCCGGGGTGGCCCTCGACGGCACCGGCTGACTGCGGGTGCCCGACGCCACCGAAGCCGCCGCGCTGCTGTGGCAGGCGGCGGTCGTCACCGTCGTCGGCTTCGTGTGCTGGTACATCGGGCTGCGGCGGATCGGCGCCGAGCGCGCCACGCTCTTCTCCGGTCTGATCCCGGTCGCGGCGGCCTGCACCGCCCCGCTCGTCGCACGGGCTCCTACGGCACCACCCAGGCCGCCGGAAGCACCCTCGTCGGTGCCGGAGTCGCCCTGGGATGGGGCGCGTTGGACTTCGTACGTCTTCGCCGGTCAGCGGCTGCCGTCGAGGATCACCCGTGCGACCAGCGCCGGATCGTCGTTCATCGGGACGTGCCCGCAGCCCGGCAGCCGGATCAGGCGGGCCTTGGGGATGATCCGCTTGGCGCGGATGCCCTGGCGACGCACGAGCAGCATGTCCCGGGTACCCCACGCCACCGTGACCGGGAGACCGGGGACGTCGTCCGTGAACCGAACATCCCGGCCGTTCCTGAGGGTCTCGGCGAACCGCTGGGCGTTCGCCAGGGCGAGCGTCTCGGCGACGACGGCCTCGGGTGAACGGCGGCCGGGACGGGCGTAGATGGTGCTCGTCAGGACGGTCCGCCCCGCCGCCGAGCGCGACAGCCGCTCGACCAGCGGCACCGGCATGCTCCGCGCGGCCCGTCGCATCGCGAGCAGCACACCGAACGCGTACCGCCGCTCCGCCCGCGACCAGAACCCCGCCGGGGAAAGCGCGGTGACGGACCGTACGCGCTTCTCGCGCCCGAGCTCCAGGGCCAGCAGACCGCCCAGCGAGTTGCCCGCCACATGCGGCCGGTCCAGCTCCAGCGCGTCGCACAGGCCGCCGAAGACGGCGGTCATCGTCGGCAGGTCGTGCACGAAGTCGTCCGGCAGCGCGGGGGACGCGCCGAACCCGGGGAGATCGACGGCGATCACCTCACGCTCGGTGGCCAGGATGTCGATCACCGGGTCCCAGGCCTGCCGGTGGTGCCCGATGCCGTGCAGCAGCAGAAGCGGTTCGCCGACGCCCACGCGCGCGTACGCGAGGGTCACGGTCCTGGTCGCGGCCTCCGGGCCGTACGGAGAGGGGACCTCGAAGGCGACGGTGGCGGACATGGGCTGCTCCTCGGCGTACACGTCTGCGTATCTGCGCAGACAGCTTGTCAGCAAGTTACTACCGACGGGTAGGCCTTGGCGGGTGCCGACCCTGAACTCGCTGGACACGGCCGCGCAACCGGGTTGGGATGGAGCAATGACTGCCGACACCGTCACCGACGTCTTCGAAGAGCACCGGCCCGTCCTCATGGGCGTCGCCTACCGCATGCTCGGCCGGGTGGCCGACGCCGAGGACGTCGTCCAGGACGCGTGGCTGCGCTGGTCCGGCGCCGACCGGACCGACGTACGCGAACCGCGCGGCTATCTCGTGCGCGTCACGACCCGGCTCGCCATCGACCGGCTGCGCCAGGTGAAGGCACGCGGTGAGACGTACGTCGGCCCATGGCTCCCCGAGCCGTACGTCACCGAACTCACCGGCGCCGCGGGCACCGTCCCGGACGCGGCCGAGCGGGCCGTCCTCGCCGACACCGTCTCCCTCGCGGTCATGGTCGTCATGGAGTCCCTCTCGCCGCTGGAGCGCGCGGTGTTCGTGCTGAGGGAGGCGTTCGGATACCCGTTCGCGGAGATCGCCGCCATGCTCGACCGCTCCGAACCGGCGGTGCGCCAGCTCGCCGGACGCGCCCGCCGGCACGTCGACGAACGGCGTCCGCGCTACGACGTCGACCCCGCCCAGCGCCGTGACCTGACCGAACGGTTCCTCGTCGCCGCGGAACGGGGCGACCTCGAGAGCCTCATGGAACTGCTCGCCCCCGACGTCTGCCTCGTCGCCGACAGCGGCGGTCTGGCACGGGCGCCGCGCCGGATCCTGGAGTCGGCCGACCACGTGGGCCGCTTCGTCATCGGCACCGCGGGCAAGGGCCTCGCGGACGCGTCGTTCCGCTTCCTGGAGGTCAACGGCGGCTTCGCCGTGCTGATCCTGGCCGGTGGCAAGCCCGACGCCGTGTTCCAGATGGATGTGGCGGACGGCCGGATCCAGTACGTGTACATCATCCGCAACCCGGACAAGGTGCGTTTCCTGGCCACTCCCCAGGAAGGCTGATTGGTCTTGACCAACCTTCAGGGCCGCCCTATGGTCGCAGGAAAGTGCAACAACCTTTAATAAACAAGGGCATCAAAACGCCGCTGGACCACGGCGATCGCGGAGGACACGGTGGGGACCACGCAGTTGGAAACGGTGCCGGAGCCGAAGTACTGGCAGCTGAAGACCGTGCTCAGTGAGGCACTGGACTCCGAGTTCAGGGTGGGCGAGATCCTGCCCAACGAGCGCGACCTCGCGGCCCGCTTCGGCGTCGCCCGTGCCACGCTCCGCCAGGCACTGGAACAGCTCGAACTCGAAGGCCGGCTGCACCGCCGCCGCGGTGTCGGTACGACCGTCGCCCCGCCGCGCATGGGCGTCGCCGTCGGCACGGCTGAGCACGCGTGGCCGGGCGCGGCGGGCGATGCCTGGCAGCCCGTGGACAGCGGGCTGACCGTACCGGCCGTGGGGGTGGCCGCCGCCCTGGAGACGGGCGCCGACGAGCCCGTCCACACCGTGCGCCGCTCCCGCGTCTCGCACGGCCAGCCGGTCGCCGCCGAGCTGCTCTACGTCCCGGCGGGGTCGGTGCCCGACCTGTCGGCGATAGACGCCCCGTCCGGCGCGCCACGCGCGCGTGCGGTGCTGCGCGAGCTCCAGCGTCTGGAGCTGGAGGGCCAGGACCGCGCCGTTGAGCTCGGATCGGCCCGCGCGGACGACGCCAAGGAACTGGACCGCCTCCCCGGGGCCCCCGTCCTCGTCGTCACAACCCGCTTCTTCGCCCAGGGCCGCACGGCCGCACTGTCGGTGGCGACCTATCGCGCTGACACGTGCCGGTTGACCTTCGGCGACACCGGGGGAGTGGAGATCCACCACGGCCCGGAACGCCACGCGTCCTGACGTCCCAAAGGGGCGCGGGGAACTGCGCGACCAGCCACAACGGACCCGCAGCTCCTGAAACCGCGCCCCTCGCGGAGCTCTCAGCGGCGGGCCGTCACGGTCCCCTCCACCGCGAACAACTGCTCCTCGACATGGTCGAGAGCAAGCCGCAGCGCACCCGTCGCCACCGCCGCCTCGCCGAGGAGTGAGAGGGCCACACCGGGCGGCCGCAGACAGTACCGCGCCAACTCGTCGCGCAACGGCTCCAGTACGCCGTCCAGCCCCGCCGCCCAGCCGCCGACGACGACCAGCTCGGGGTCGAGGGCCAGGACGAGTGCGGCCACGTCATGGACCAGCCGCTGGATGAAGCGGTCGACGGCCGCGCGGGCCCCCTCGTCGCCCTCACGGGCGCGACCGAACACCCCGGCGACCGCCACCTCGTCGAGCGGGTGCAGCGGCTCGCCCGTGGTCGACAGCAACGCCTCCGGGGTCGCCTCCCGGCCCAGAAGATGCAGCGCGCCGATCTCCCCGGCCGCCCCGCCGTACCCCCGGTGCAGCCGCCCGCCGATCAGCGAACCGGCGCCCGGACTCAACCCGGCCAGCACGAACACGACGTCGTCGGAGTCGATCGCCGCGCCCTTCCAGTGCTCGGCGACGGCGGCAGCGTTGGCGTCGTTCTCGACCAGCACCGGGCACTTGAAGGACCGGCTGAGCCGCTCACCGAGCCGCAGCCCGGTCCACTCCGGCAGCGCCGTGCACAGCCGTACGACCCCGTCGGCCTCCACGATCCCGGGCGTGGCCACGCCCACGGCCCGCAGCGAGTCACGGGCCACCCCGGCCCGGCGCAGCAGCTCGGCGACCGCCGACCGCAGCCGCTCCAGCCGCTCGTCGGCGGGCGCCGCCTCGTCGACGTCCTTCGAGATCGACCCCAGAAGGCGCCCGTCGAGGTCGGACAGCAGCGCGGCGACCCGATGGGAGCCGATCTCCAGCCCCAGCAGATGCCCGGCCTCCGCCCGGAACCGGAACCGCCGCGCGGGCCGCCCCTGCCGCCGGGCGACACTCTCGTCGGCGGCCTGCTCGACGACGAGCCCGCCCTCGATGAGCCCCTCGACGACGCCCTCGACGGTCGGCCGGGACAGCCCGGTCACCCGGGTGACCTCGGTCAGCGTCGCGCAGTCCGTGGCACGCAGCGCGTGCAGCACCACCGCGGAGTTGATCCTTCGCAGCAGCGAGGGATCCCCACCGGTCAGCTGCCCCAACGTACGTCCTCCCAGCTAAGCGGACCTGCTGAAGGCAGGTGCGCGACCGCACCCCGGAAGGGGCGCGGGGCGATACGATCCGCGCGTCCGCCGCGTGGGCGCGACCAGCCCCCACCGGCCCGCAGGTCCGTCACCGCGCTTCAGCGAAGCGCTCGGCGCGCGTGTGTGGGGCGGATCGTACTCGGCGCGGAGCGCGCGGGCGAGAGCCGCCCACCTCCGACCTGTCCGACGGGCCGGGATCATCCGGGGGCAACGAACCCGGACTCGTACGCCAGGATGACCGCCTGGGTACGATCCCGGGCCCCAAGTTTCGCCAGCACCGCGCTGACGTGCGACTTCACGGTCTCGGTCCCGACGACCAGCCGAGCCGCGATCTCCGCGTTGGACAGCCCACTGGTCATCAGCCGCAGCACCTCCGCCTCACGCTCGGTCAGCCGCGCCCGCTCCAGTACCGCCCGGGCGGCCCGGTTCCCGCCGCTGTCCCCGTCCCCGTACTCGGCCGCCAACCGCCGTACCGAGGCCGGGAACAGCAGCGACTCGCCCTCGGCGACCAACCGCACCGCGTGCACGATCTCGGCCGGCCGGGCCCGCTTGAGCAGAAACCCGTCGGCACCGGCCCGTAGCGCCTCGTACACGTACTCGTCGTTCTCGAACGTCGTCACCACCAGGATCTTCGGCGGCTCCGCCACCGTGCGCAGCACCGCGCGCGTGGCCTCGATGCCGTCCATCAACGGCATCCGCACATCCATCGCGACCACATCCGGCCGCAGTTGCCTGACCAACGGAATGACGGCGGCCCCGTCCGCCGCCTCCCCGACGACCTCGATGTCGGGCTGCGCCTCCAACACGGCGCGCAGACCGGCGCGTACGAGGGGCTCGTCGTCGACCAGGAGCACGGTTACGGGCATCCGGCCAGCGTAGATCAGCGCAGCGGCAACTCGACGTGCACCTGCCAGTCGCCCTCGTCGGGCCCCGTTCGCGCACGGCCGCCCAGCAGCGCCGCGCGCTCCCGTATGCCGCGCAGTCCGCTGCCCCGGCCGGGGCCGGGTATCGCGGCGGTGAGGGGGTTGCGGATCTCCAGGGCGAGGGTGTCGGCCGCGACCCCGATACGGACCCGGACGGGAACGGCCCCCGCGTGCCGCAGCACATTGGTGAGCGACTCCTGGAGGATGCGGTAGCCCTCGCGGGACACCGGACCGGGCACACCGTCCAGCGAGCCGGTCACCTCCATGTCGACCTTCGCGCCGGAGGAACGGGCGGACTCCAGGAGACGGTCGGCCTCGGCGAGGGCCGGCCGGCTGCTCGCGGGCGTGCCGGACTCGCGCAGAACGCCGAGGACGCGCTCCAGGTCCTCCAGCGCGGCCCGGCCGGTCTCCTCGATGGCGTCCAGCGCCCGGTCGGTGAACGCGGGATCACCCGCCGCACGGGCAGCGCCCGCCTGCACGACGGCCACCGTGAGCGCGTGCCCGATGGAGTCGTGCAGTTCACGGGCGATGCGGTTGCGCTCCAGGAGTTGTTCGGTGCGCTCCTCCAGCGCGGCGAGCCGCTCCGTGGGGGAGGGACCGAGCAGGCGCCCGGCCAGCAAGGTGATCAACTCGCCGAGGCCCACCAGCACGCCGTAGAAGACGAGCAGCGGCAGCGGGGCGAGCAGGGCGTACACCCACTGCGGCTGCGAGGCGGGCAGGAAGGAGTTGCCGTCGGAGACGTGCCCGCTCGCGGCCAGGACCAGGTCGACGGAGGCCGACGGCAGCCAGACACTGGCCCCCATCGTCACCGCCCCGAGAGCCATCCGCACCTCCAGCCACAACACCGTCCGCAGCCGATCACGCCAACTCGCCGACGGCGCGATGGAGATCGCCGACTCGGACGCCGGCTCGCCCGGCGTCAGCAGCAGCCGCGCCTGCACCCCCTCGCCCAGCCGCACCCCCGGAACCAGCCCGACCAGCAGCAGAACAGCGGCGGGCATCCACGGAGTCGACATATCGATGAACATCCACACGCTCACGGCGAGCATCGGCACCCACAGGTGCAGCAAGCGCGTGTACGTCGTCCCGCGCAGCAGCGGGCGCAGGAAGCGGGCCATGGCGACATCGTGACAGCCACCACTGACAACGGGCCTCCCCCGAGCGGGGGAGACGGAGCCCTCCTGCGGGGGAGGCGCCCACCGGGGCCGACGGCCAGGCTGCTGCCATGACCAGCATCGACATCCAGAACCTCACCAAGGAGTACGGCACGACGCGAGCCGTCGACCACCTCACCTTCCGTGTCCTGCCCGGCCGCGTCACCGGCTTCCTCGGCCCCAACGGCGCCGGAAAGTCCACCACCATGCGGCTCGTCCTCGGCCTGGACCGGCCGACCTCCGGCACCGCCACGGTCGGCGGGCGGCCCTACGCCTCGCTCGACGAACCACTGCGCCACGCGGGCGCCCTCCTCGACGCACAGGCCGCGCACGGCTCACGCACCGCACGTGACCATCTGCGAGTGCTGGCGATGAGCAACCGCATTCCGGAGCGCCGGGTGGACGAGGTCCTGGAGGAGACAGGGCTCGCGTCCGCCGTGAAGCAGCGCGTGAAGACGTACTCCCTGGGCATGCGCCAACGCCTGGGCATCGCGGCGGCCCTCCTCGGCGACCCGCCCGTGCTGCTGCTTGACGAGCCCTCCAACGGCCTCGACCCCGAAGGCATCATCTGGATCCGGGAGTTGCTGCGCCGCCTGGCAGGGGAGGGCCGTACGGTCCTGGTCTCGAGCCACCTCATGAACGAGACCGCTTCCTTCGCCGACCACCTGGTGGTCCTGGGCCGCGGACGCCTTCTCGCCGACACCCCTCTGCGGGAGTTCATCCACGCGCGCGTACAGCCCCGTGTACGGGTACGTACGAGCAGGGGCGCCGCACTCAAGGAGGCCCTCGCGCGCCACGGATACGAAACCGTCGAGCACGCGGACGGGCACTTGACCGTGCACCACGCGCGAGTGGACGACATCGGGCGACTGGCGTCGAACGCCGACGCGCCGGTCCTCGAACTGACCGCGGAGGAAGGCACGCTGGAGCAGGCCTACCTCGATCTGACGACGTCCGAAGCCGAGTTCACCGCTCAGCGGTCCCCGACGCGGGCTCAGGAGGCCTGACCATGCCGTTCGCACCCGTTCTGCGCTCCGAGTGGCTGAAGATCCGTACGCTCCGCTCACTCTGCGGCGCGCTGCTGGCGGTGTTCGCCGTCTCCACGGCGTTTTCCGCGCTCGCCGGGACCTCCAGTTCGTCCGACCCGGAGTTCGACCCGCTGTTCACGGCGTTCCTCGGAGTCGGGCCCGGCCAGATCGCGGCCATCGCCTTCGGCGCGACAGCCGTCTCGTCCGAGTTCCACGGCGGGGGACTGCGGCTCTCCTTGGCCGCGGTGCCACAGCGCGGACGGTGGTACGCGGCCAAGATCGCGGCCATCGGCGTACCGGCCCTGCTGGTGGGGCTGGTCACCGGCTCCGCTTCACTGGCCGCCGCGAGGGCGGGCCTGGGCGACGCGGCGGACGGACTCACAGTGGGCGAACAGGCGCGTGGTGTCGTCGGCTGCGGCATCTACCTCACACTGCTGGCGCTGCTCGCGGCCGGACTCACCGCCCTGTTGCGCAGCGGCGTGGCGACGCTGAGCGTCCTGATCCCGTTCATCCTCATCATCTCTTTCGTGATCGGCGACGCGGCAGGTGGGCTGACCGACTTCCTGCCCGACCGGGCGGGCCAGCTGATCCTGCACGAGACGTCCGACAGCGCCCTCGGCCCCTGGAGCGGTCTCGGGGTGACCGCGCTCTGGACGGCGGCCGCGCTGCTCGCGGGGGCGTGGAGCGTGCGGCGCCGGGACGCGTGACGGACGGACGGTGCCGTCGTCACCGCGTACCGTGCACGAGCTCGTCAGGCGGTGACGACGGCCAGGTTGAAGTCGACCGGGCCGAGCACCCCGTAGAGCCGCAACCACAACGCCATCAGGGCTTCGGTGGCGCGGGCGCTCGAGAGGTCGCCGAGGTCGGTGATCTGCTCGGGTGCCCAGCCGAAGGACCGCAGGAGCGCGGTGGTTTCGGCTTTGGCGTCGGCGTCGTCGCCGCTGACGAAGACGTTGTGCAGGCCGGGGACGCGGGCGGGCTCCACCATGATGGCGTTGTTCATGGTGTTGAGGGTCTTGACGACGCGGGCGTCCGGAAAGGCCTTCTGCAACTGCTCGGCGATGCTGTGGCCGTCCGGGGTGACGACCTTGGGCGGAAACCCCTCGGAGAAGTCCAGGGCGTTGGACACGTCGACGATGGTCTTCCCGCGCAGGTTCTCCGCCCCGGCGGACTCCAGCACGGCCAGGGAGACCAGCCCGCCGGTCGCGTTCACGACGAGCTCGGCGCGGGCGCAGGCATCGGCGAAGGTCCCGTGGGCGCCGCCGGTCTCGGAGGCCCACTCCTTGGCGCCGGCGTTGTCCGCCGTGCGGGAACCCATCGTGACCTCGTGGCCGAGGGAGACGAGCTTGCCCGCGAGCCGTCGGCCGACCTCGCCGGTCCCCAGTACTGCGATCCTCATGTGCGTCCTCATATCGGTTCGTTGCGAATCCCCGCCCGGCAGCGGACGTTGGCGTAACGCGACCCTAGGCAGACGCTCACCTGAACCCGAGGTTCCGCCGCGCCCGACACCTCCCTGTGCCCGAGGGGTCGCAGTACACCCGGACCACGTCACGAGTTCGACGCCATTCGAAGCGCTTCGAAGAGGATGTTCACAAGTGAAAGAAATGTGTCTTCCTGTGCAGAGTATTGCTGTTCAGATTCCCCCTCATTACTGTCCCCGCAGACGCAAGCGCTTCGACACTTCGCACCTGCGTCTGGCTAGCCGGTGCTTGAAAGCAAAGGGGACCGAGCACCGTTCCCGGACTTCCTGAGCGTGCCACCTCGACGACACGAGCCACCCACCATCGCGAGCAGCACCGCAGGCGAACGGAGCGAAGGTGTCAACACGTCAGCGCGATATCTCGCTGCGCCAGAGTCCGCCACCAGACCCGGGGGGCCCGGAACAACCCATCGCCGTCCTTGGAGGGACACATGAGATGGCAAGCCCGTAAATCCACCCGCAGCAAGTCGGCCGGGTTCGGCCGGCTGGCCCTGATCGTCGCCGTGATCGCCGGGTTCCTGAGCTTCGCGTCTCCGGCGCAGGCCCAGGTGTACTCCACCTGCGACCGGTGGGGTCAGTACACCCAGGGCACCTGGTCGATCTACAACAACGTCTGGGGCGCAAACCCCGGCCCGCAGTGTCTGACCGTCAACAGCATCAATTCCTGGTACGTCGATGCCAACCACTCCGGCGGCGGGATCAAGACCTACCCGAACACCTCGGTCCGGCCCCAGACGCCGCTGTCGCAGTTGAACTCGGCGGGCTTCTGGTACGACACGTCGTCGGCTCCCGTCGCCGGCGGTGACCACTGGAACTGGACGAGCGACATCTGGTCGGCCGGCAACCAGGACGAGATCATGGTCTTCACCCGTTGGTCCGGGACGGCAGGCGGCTGGGGAAGGCAGATCGCGTCCAACGTGACCATCGGCGGCGTCCTGTACGCGTCGGTCTGGCAGGTCGACCCCGGCTGGAACGTCCTGCAGCTCATCCCCGCCCAGCAGACCAACACCGGCGCCGTCGACGCCTCGGCGGTCTGGCGATGGGCCGCGTCGCAGAACCTCCTGCGCAACACCACCTTCGACACGATGCAGTTCGGCCTCGAGATCACCTCGACCAGCGGCGTGCAGAAGCGGTACTCACTCAACGCCTACAGCGCCTGGTGGAACAACACCTCCGGCGGCGGATCAAGCATCTAGCCGCAATCCGCTCCGCATACCTTGTCGCCGGGCCTCGGACGACATATTCCGGCGGGAAGGTTTGCGGAGTCTTTCGAGTTTGGCACCGTTTATTTTGGTGGCAGCACGACGAACGAGACTGCCACAGTGATCCGTATGGAAGTCCCTCCTGACACGGTGCTCATCTTTGATCGCGACGAGGACCTGCTTGTCTTCGAATCCTTCGTCCACGCGACGAACTGGATTGAGGCGATCGACGTGGATGAAGGGGAGTACACAGCGGGGTACACACCGGACGGTGGCGTGTTGACGCTGGCTGCCCCCGAGGGCCCGGAAGGACCGGTCGTTCTGACCAGGACCGGCAGCGTGGACCTGGGTGATCTGGAGCAGAGAGTGGCCCGCTACTGGCGCCGCCACCAGGCAGGTCAGCCCTCGCGCGAACCGCTGCAGACAGCGCGGTTCCTGATCGAGAGGGACAACAGGCCACGCAGGGGATGGCTGGGTCGGGTCACTGATCGGCTCAGGTGGTCGTAGTCGTATGGGACGCGTCTGGGTCGGACAACGGCAGGCGCGACAGTGATCGTGCGCGCCTGCCGCATTGTGGCCTTTCAGCCCCGCGGTGCCACGCGGATACGGTTCCCGTCAGGATCGGCTGCCAGGAAGGTCAGCCCGAACCCCAGGTCGCGAGGCTCGTGAAGGATCGTGACGCCCTTGGACTGCCACTGCTTGAAGATCGCGTTGGTCTCGTCGGGTCCACCGTCGATGGCCAGGCAAACCTCACTGGTACGCGGGACATCCGGTGACAGATCCTCGGACTGGCCAGACCACAGACCGAGGTCAGCACCCGGCCCCAGGTCGAAGGTGATGTATCCCGAAGTCTCGAACGACGGCCTCATGTCGAGGAGGTCGCCGTAGAAACGAGCTGCGGCGGGAGCGTCGCTCACATAGACGATGGACACGACGGATGTGGTCATGGTTGTTCCTTCTCGCAGGTCGTGGATCGTGGGTACGTATCCACCAGCCTGACCGGGATATGCGCCGCATCGTGTCGCGATTCCTGAAAACCTTGGTTGTGTGACCCCAGACCGCTTCTTCTCCCTGATGCTGCTCCTCGCATCAAGGGATCCCGTGACCACACAGGAACTTGCCTCGGCGCTCGGGGTGTCCCTTCGAACCATCACCCGGGACCTGAACTGGCTCCGCGACGCCGGTCTGCCGGTGACCGCCCAACGGGGCCGCCTCGGAGGCGTGACCATGCTGCCCGGATCCGGGCTCGACCTCACGCGACTCACGCCGGGCGAGCGTGATCATCTGTCGCTCACCGGGCTGGACGAGAAGCAACGTGTGGAGCTCGACGCATCCGTCGAAAGCCGGCGCGCACTCTCCAAGATCGGCGCTGCACAGTCACGTCGCGCCCATGAGCTCCTGCCGCTCACCGACGTGGTGCACGTGGACAGCCGCCCCTGGCTCCAGGCACATACGACCGGCACGACTCCGGCTTCGCTGATCGGCCCACTACGGCGAGGTCGCCGACTGCGGATCGAGTACGACAGCCCACGCGAGCCACGCCCACGCGACCTGGTCGTGGATCCCTACGGGCTGCTCGCCAAGGCCGGCATCTGGTACCTCGTCGCCGACTGCGCCCGAGAGCCACGGATGTACCGACTCGAACGGATCACGACGTGGAAAGAAGTCGACCAGCCACGACGGATCCGCGAGAACCAGACCCTGGCGACCGTCGCCGCAGCGCTCGTTGACCAGTGGAACCACAACCATGCGATAGAGGTCAGCGCCACCATCGACCAGACCCAGATCGAGCGAGCGCGACGGATCTTTGGCCAACGACTAGTCCGGGACGACAACGATGAGGAATCCGCCACCGGCCACAAGGTGACGATCCGCTTCCTGCACCTGGAGGACGTACGAACGCTACTGCCGTTCGGGAGCACCATCGCTGTGCACGGCCCCACCGAAGCCAGGGCTCACCTCCGCGACCTCGCCACCAGCCTTGCCCACCACTATGCGCCGCCACCAACGCCCTGACCCGCAGCATCTATTGCTGTGACCGCATAGGTTCGGCGGGTGCACACTTGGAGCGGTTGGGTCAATGCCGTTGCTTGAGAGGTGCACGTAGTTCCTCTCCAGGCGCGGTGACCGTCCGGGTGCTGGTTCGTTGACACGACATGCATCCATGGATCGGGTTA
>NZ_LGDW01000471.1 GCF_001280005.1 Streptomyces sp. NRRL WC-3618
CCCAAGAAGCGCACCCCACGCAAGCCCCTCCCCGCCGTACCGCAGCCCGCGTACAAGGGACCAGGCCTTCTCCAGGCCGCCACCGACCTCCTCGCCGACCTGCGCCGCCACGATCCCGGCCTGCTCCTCTCCGCCTGCGACGTGGCCCACCTCGCACCCGGCGTCGCCGCCTGGCTGGAGCGCGACGTCGGCCCCACCGCCGTGCGGCACGCGCTGACCCGCGACCTGCCACCCGAAGGAATGCGCCGCCCAGCCGCCCTCCTGGCCCACCGCCTCACAGCCCAGCTGCCGCCTTCGGCGCCGTTCCGCGCACCGGCGGCCTCGCCGCCGGCCGTCCGGAGCCCGCTCCAGACTTGCGACGGCTGCGAGCGTGCTTTCCGCGCGCCAGAGCCAGGTCGCTGCCGCGACTACCGAGTCGCCGTTCCCATGGCCGCCTGACGCACACAGGCGCACGTCATCGCCTCCCCGACACGAAAGACTCAGGGTCTCGCCATGGTCAGCCCGTCACCCTTGAACAGATTCCCCGCCGACGCGTTTCCCGCCTCCTCCCGAGGCTCGCTCAGCCGCCGCCCTGGCTCGATACGCTGGCGGGGGCATCCCCAGGAGGACACGATGAGCACCCAGTCTGACCACGGACACGAGCTGATCCCCCGTCCCGAGCACACCCCTGACGCTCTGCGCGCGGCCCTCGCGGCCGTCGAACCGGGACGTCTGGAGGAGATGCAGGCCCAGAAGGACGAGGCCTTCGCCAAGGCGGTGGAGTGGCAGTCCCTCAGCCCCGTGCGGAGCTGGGTCCTGACCTGGGCCAGGAACATCGAAATCGCGCGCCGACCCGATCTGGCCGCCCGCTACGCACATGCGACGAGCCGTCTGGAGCACGAAGATCCGGTCACTGCTCGGGAAGCCCTGCTGGAACTGAGTTCCATCCTGGACGAGGCCATGAAGGCAGCTCGCGAGTGAGCTGGAAGTGGGAGTACGCCTTTGGCGCGGAGGCTGCCGCGCGTACTGCTCCAGCCGCGTTCCTCGGTGCGGTGGAGAGAAAGGCGGACGAACTGGTCAGGGCAGCAGAAGCCCTCCATGTCCACGGCCGGGCCCATGGAGAGGCGGACCCGAAGGGTGGCGACATCATCGTCCCCGGGGGAATGTTCACGTATCAGGTCGTCGTGCGGAGCGAGCGCGTTTACGTCGTCCAGATCACTTACCTGGGGTTCTGAGGGCATCCGCAGGATCAGGATCCGGAAAGGGTGACCCGGCCGCTGCCGCGACTGCCGATCCGATCTCACCGGAAGGAAGCGCCTTCACGGTGCGCAGTGCGACGACTAAAGTGGTGGCATGAGTGTATTCACGGTTCGCATACCGGATGATCTCGACGTCGAAGTGCGCAAGGCCGCGGCTGACGCGGGGCTTTCGTTGAACGCCTACATGGTCCGCACCCTGCGCGAGCAGACACTCCGGGACGCGCTGGCCGCTATGGACAGTGAAGGTGCGCTGCTGGTCGACACCGGTGACGACGATCCGGCGGGGGACATCCGTTGAAGCGAGGCTCTGTCTGGGAGGTTCCGGTCGGCGAGGCCACTCGTACGGTCGTGGTGCTCTCCATCGACGAGGTGAATACGAAGTTCCAGGCAGCCGTGTGTCTGCTCCTGCATCCAGCAGGCGCCTACCCGGACACACTGGTCTCCGTGCCGATCACCGATCCGGTGCAAGCGGTCGCAGTTCCCGTGAACATCACCCAGTACGCCGCCCGGCGCTTCGAGAACGCCAAGCGACTGGGCGCGGTGACGCCCGAGACGATGGAGCGCATCGAGCGTGCCGTTCGCTCCGTTCTCGGCCTGTAGGACCCTGAGCCCCATGGGACAGCATTGACTGGATCGAACGTATCGCGCCGGCCATCGCCCATGTGCTTGACGACCACCCCAACGATCACGGCGACGGGCAACGGGTACCCAGGGGGCGGCGGACGTCGGGTCCGCGCCTCGTAGGCTTGCCCCATGACGGAAATGCCCGACCGGCGTCTTCTTCTGGTGCACGCGCATCCGGACGACGAGTCGATCAACAACGGCGCGACCATGGCCAGGTACGCGGCCGACGGCGCCCTGGTGACCCTGGTCACCTGCACCCTCGGTGAGCACGGCGAGGTCATTCCGCCCGAGCTCGCGCATCTCACCGGCGCCGCCCTCGGCGAGTACCGGCTGCGTGAGCTGGACGCGGCGATGCGCGCCCTCGGCGTCGCCGACCACCGGCTGCTCGGCGGTCCTGGCCGATACGGGGACTCCGGGATGATGGGGCTCGCCGACAACGACGACCCCGGCTGCTTCTGGCAGGCGGACGTCGACGAGGCCGCCGGGTACCTCGTCGAGGTGATTCTCGAGGTCCGCCCCCAGGTCGTCGTGACATACGACCCGGACGGCGGCTACGGCCACCCCGACCACATCCAGGCCCACCGCGTCGCCATGCGCGCCGTGGAGCTGGCCGCCCAGGCCGGCTGGAGCGTGCCCAAGGTGTACTGGAACCGGGTGCCCCGTCCGGTCGCCGAGAAGGGCTTCGCCCGGCTCCAGGAGGCGCTGCCCGGGCTGCCCTTCGCCAAAGCCGGCACGATCGACGACGTACCGGGTGTCGTGGACGAGGAGCGCGTCACCACAGTCGTCGACGGCACGGCGTACGCCGGCGCCAAGGCCGACGCGATGCGCGCCCACGCCACACAGATCGAGGTGGCCGAGCCCTGGTTCGCCCTCTCCAACCAGCAGGCCCAGCCGCTCTTCACGGACGAGTACTACGAGTTGGTGCGTGGGGAGCCGGGCGAACGCGGTTCGGGGTGTGAGACGGATCTGTTCGACGGGGTTTTCGACAGGCCCTCAGAGAGCGGTGTGCGATGAGTGCGAACGGAAAGATCCCCGCGGGCGGAGCACGCGGAAAGGCCGTGACGGGGGCCGATGGCGCCGGTGCGGGCGGGAGCGGTTTGCTGGCGCAGCCGCTCGTCGCGCCCTCTCCGGGGCGTGCGGCGGTCTACCTGGGACTCTTCGTCCTCGGGGCCGTCGTGGGGGCCGCGGGGGCGCTGGTCCAGGGCGCGTGGTTCCCGGGCGGGCTGCTGCTCGCGCTGGGCGGAGCGGGCGGGCTGTTCCTGGGCGGGGCGCGGGGCGTCGGCACTCGCGCCGGGGCGGTCGCGCCCGTGGTCGGCTGGATGGTCGCCGTCGTCCTGCTCACCGCCAGCCGCCCGGAGGGGGATTTCCTGTTCGCCGCGGGAGTCGGCTCGTACCTCTTCCTCCTCGGGGGGATGGCTGTCGCTGTGATGTGTGCCACCCTCGCCCGGACGCGGCAACCAGATGGCCCCGCCGTCCGACTTGGGAAGTGACGTACTACTTCGCCGCCGCAACCGCGTGGGGGTCCAGTGATGGTTTCTCCGGCGGTCGTGGGATACGTGCCGGGAGCGGCCAGTATGGTGGTGCGCGCCGCCGAGCTGCCCGCGTGAGGTCGCGTCGGGCGGCGGAGCCAACCGGGAGAACCTGCCTTGAGTCGTGAAACTGACAGTCCGTCCTCCGGGCCCAACGGGCGCGGAGGTGCCGCCTACCCCTCGGGGACACCGCCGTACGGCACGCCCATGGCGTCCGACGGCGGTGCGGACGCGGGCCGTTCGGCCGCGGAGCCGGACGGGCCCAAGACCGAGACCACGCTGACGACCCGGATCCGGATCAACATCCCCGGATCCCGGCCCATTCCGCCGGTCGTCGTCCGGACGCCCGTCGCGGAGCCCGAGTCCGCCGAGGACACCGGCACGCACGCGCGGCCGAAGACGGGCGGCGACGGCCGGACACCGGCCGCGCCCGCGTCCAACGGCGCCGCCGATCCGTCCGCCGAACCCCCGGCCCAGGGCGGGGAGAAGACCAGCGACTGGTTCGCGCCGCGCAAGGCCGGTGCGCCCAAGGGCGGTCCGGGCGCCGGCGCGAGCAACGGCGCCGGTCTGCCCGGCGGTTCGGGTCCCGTACCCGCAGGACCCCGGCCCGCCGCCGGACCCAACGGTGTGGGTTCCACGGGCTCTTCGCGCCCCGGTCTGGGCGTCATGGGCGCCGCGGGCAACGCGGGCGGCCCACGCGCCGCCGGTGGGGGCGCCAAGGGTGCCGGGCTCCCCGGGGCCACCGGCGCCGGTCCGGTGGCGCCGGGGCACGGTGGCGGCACCGGTTCCTTCGACGTGTCCGCGCTGGCGGCCGGGGCGGGACCGCTGAGCACGTCTCCCTACGCGTCGGCCGGCAACCCCCGTGGCGGCCAGGGTGATCCCGGTGCTGGTGTCGGCGACGGTCGTGGTGAGCCGCGACGCGACGACCTGCCGTACTTCCCGGACAACGGTCAGGGCGGCCCCAACGAGCAGGCCGGCCTCAACGGTCAGGGCGGCCTCAACGGTCAGAACGGCTTCGGTGGTGGTCAGGCCGGCGGGTTCGGCCCGCAACACGACTTCTCCGCCCAGGACGACTTCACGGCGCCCAACGACTTCGGTGACTTCGGCGTCCAGAACGGTCAGGGCGGCCTGGGCGGCCAGAACGGCTTCGGACCCGGCGGCCCGGGCGGCCCCCGTGGACGCGGCCCCGCAGGCCCCACCGGCGGTCCCGTCACCGGAGACGGCCCCGTCGTCCCGCCCGTCGCCGGCAACGGCTCCGTCGCCCCCGGCATGTCCGGGACGGGTCGGCTCGCCGCCGGGCTCAGCGACGACACCGCGATCCTGACCCCGCAGAAGCACGCCTCCGAACCGGGCGGCGGCTACGGCGGTTCCGTGGACAACGTCTCCAGCTCCACCCTCACGAGCGGCATGCCCGTCGTGCCGACCGACCGGAACTCCCCGTTCGGGACGGGCCCGCACCCCGACGGACCGCTTCCGCACACCCCGCCGAAGCTGCCCGAGCCGGTGTCGCCGAACACCCCCGCCGCTGCCGCGCCCAAGGGCAAGAAGGCGAAGAAGAAGGGCCGCAGCAAGGTCACGCTGCTCGTCGTCGGCGTCTTCGTCGTCGCCGGTGCCGCGTACGGCGCCGGGCTGCTGATGAACCACTCCGACGTGCCCAAGGGCACCACCGTGTTCGGCGTCGACATCGGCGGCGGCACCCGTGACGAGGCCGTCAAGAAGCTCGACGACGCCTTCGACGAGCGGATGACCCAGCCGCTGAAGCTGTCCGTCGACGGCAAGACGGTCGAACTCAAGCCGGACCAGGCGGGACTCCAGTTCGACACCCAGGCCACGGTCCGGGCGGCGGCCGTCAGCGACTACAACCCGGTGTCGGTGGTCGGCTCGCTCTTCGGGCAGCAGCGGGTCGTCGAACCCGTCATGCCGGTCGACGAGGAGAAGCTGGCCGCCGCGCTCCAGCTGGTGTCCGGCGGGGCCGGCTCGGCGAGTGACGGCACGATCAGGTTCCTGTCCGGCAAGGCCGTCGCCGTCTACGGCAAGGCGGCCAAGGGCATCGACCCCGGCGCGGCCGCCGAGCTGGTCGTGAACGCCTACCGCAGCCAGGTGGAGAGCGGCACGAGCACGCCGGTCCAGGTGCCGACCAAGGTGCAGGGGCCGACGATCTCGGACGCCGAGGTCGACCGCATGATGAAGAAGTTCGCCGTCCCGGCGATGTCCGGCAAGGTCACCGTCAAGGCCGACGTCGGCACGGCCGAGGTGCAGTTCAGCCCGGAGAACTCCTTGTGGAAGTTCCTCCAGGTGAAGCCGATCAACGGCAAGCTGGTCGAGGCCTACGACAAGACCGCGCTCAAGGAGCTGTACGGCGGCACCTTCGACCAGGTCCTGATCGCCCGGGGCAACGGCAACAAGACCCCGGTCACCGTCGAGGACGTGATCGGAGCGTTGCGCCCCGCGCTGATCAGCTCCACCAACCGGGTCGGCGTCATCGAGACGAACCCGACGTAGCGGTTCGGCCGCGCGGCAGGTACGTCGGAAGGGGCGCCCGAGGACATCGGGCGCCCCTTCCGACGTACGGGGACGTCACCCTCGTACCCCAGGACCGATGTCATTGACCGATGACGTCGACCCATGACATCTGTCATCCGCGAGTCAGGACCCCGGGCACTGCCCGGCGGAGCGGGCCCAGGCCACGATGGACCCCATGGAAACCACTTCCGTGGTCGCTTTCGACCAGGTCACCAAGAGCTACGGCGACACACGGGCCGTCGACGGGCTCACCCTCACCCTCCGGCCCGGCGAGACCGTCGCCCTCCTGGGCCCCAACGGCGCCGGCAAGTCGACCACCCTGGACCTGCTCCTCGGTCTCAAGCAGCCCGACAGCGGCACGGTCCGCGTCCTCGACAAGAGCCCCCGGGACGCCATCGTCGGCGGCGATGTCGGCGCCATGCTGCAGAGCGGCGGCCTGATGGACGAGGTGACCGTCCGCGAGCTCGTCTCGCTGGTCTGCGCCCTGCATCCGCGCCCCTTCCCCGTCGGCGAGGTCCTCTCCCGGGCCGGGATCACGCAGCTCGCCGACCGCAAGGTCAACAAGCTGTCCGGCGGCCAGGAACAGCGCGTCCGGTTCGCGCTCGCCACGGCCGGGGACAGCGCCCTGATCGTCCTGGACGAGCCCACGACGGGCATGGACGTCACCGCCCGCCAGGCCTTCTGGGCGACCATGCGCGAGCAGGCCGACCAGGGCCGTACGGTCCTGTTCGCCACCCACTACCTGGAGGAGGCGGACGCGATAGCGGACCGCGTCCTCGTCCTGCACCGGGGCCGGCTGCTGGCCGACGGCACGGCCGCCGAGATCAAGGCGAAGGCGGGCGCCCGCCGGATCTCCTTCGACCTGGAGGCCCTGGAGACCCCGGTCGACGAGGAGGCACTGCGCTCCCTGCCCTTCCTCACCTCGCTCGACGTGTCCGGTCAGACCGTCCGCATCCAGTCCGCCGACACCGACGCGACCGTCCACGCCGTGTACGGACTCGGCCTCTACCCGCGCAACCTCGAAGTGGCCGGCCTGGGCCTTGAACAGGCGTTCGTCACCCTCACCGCCGCAGCCGAGGAGGCGCGCACCTCATGAACAACCTCATCCGACTCGAGATCACCCGGGCCCTGCGCAACCGCAAGTTCCTGTTCTTCTCGGTGGTCTACCCCTCCGCGCTGTTCCTGCTGATCGCGGGCAGCGCGGACAACACCACGAAGGTGCAGGGCATCGGTCTCAGCCTCCCGACCTTCTTCATGGTCTCCATGGCCTCCTTCGGCGCTCTCACGGCCGTCCTGATGGGCAACAGCGAGCGCATCGCCAAGGAGCGGGAGAGCGGCTGGGTACGGCAGTTGCGGCTGACCCCGCTGCCGGGCCGCGGCTATGTGCTGGCGAAGACGGCCAGCGCGGCCGTGATCAGCCTCCCGTCGATCGTGATCGTCTTCGTGGTCGCGGCGGCCGTGAAGGACGTACGCCTGGACGCCTGGCAGTGGCTCGCGCTCACCGGGGCGATCTGGGTGGGCAGCCTGGTCTTCGCCGCGCTCGGGGTGGCCATCGGCTATCTGGCGAGCGGGGACGCGGTCCGCCCGATCACGATGATCGTCTACTTCGGCCTGTCCATGCTCGGCGGCCTGTGGATGCCGACGACGACCTTCCCCGAGTGGCTGCAGGACATCGCCAAGTGGCTGCCCACGCACGCGTACGCTGCCCTGGGGCGGTCCATCGAGCTGGGCGACGTCCCGAAGGCGCAGGACGTGGCGATCCTGGCCGTCTCGTTCGTGCTCTTCGCGGGCGGCGCGGCCTGGCTGTACCGGAAGGACACGCTGAAGGCGTGAGCAGCGTCGGCATCGGGCAGCGCCCGACGACCCCCAAGCGGCGGGTGATGAAGTCCCTGTGGATCGGCGTCTGGCTGGTCTACCTGGGCGCACCGGTCGGCGACCTCCTCCACGGCGGCCACAGCACCGGCGTACGCGTCCTCGGCTGGCTGGGCCTGGCGGTCTTCGTGGCCTGGTACGCGGCCCTGGTCTTCCGCACGGGCCGCGGCGAGACGACCCGCATGGTGGTGGCCTCCCTGGGGCTCCTCGCGGCCCAGTCGGCCGTCCTGACCCTCAGCCTGGGCCGCGAGTGGCTCGTCCTGTTCGTGTACGTGTCCACCTCGTCCGGCGCCGCCCTGCCGCTGCGCATGTCCCGCTGGGCGATCGCCGCCAACGCGGCCCTGATGTCGGCCGTCGCGTTGGCGGTCCCCGGCGGTCGCTCCCTCCTGGCCGACCTCCTTGTCCCGGCCCTCCTCGGCGGCGCCGCCATGGCGGGAGTACGGCAACTCGTGCGTACGACGATCGAGTTGCGGGAGGCCCGGGCCACGGTCGCCCAGCTCGCCGCGAACGAGGAACGGCTGCGCCTGGCCCGGGACCTGCACGACCTGCTGGGCCACTCCCTCTCCCTGATCACCCTGAAGAGCGAGCTGGCGGGCCGGATGCTCCCCGCCCACCCCGAGCAGGCCGCCCAGCAGGTGGCCGACATCGAGAAGGTCAGCCGCCAGGCCCTGGTGGACGTACGCGAGGCGGTGAGCGGCTACCGGCGTCCCCGCCTGGCCGGTGAACTGGCGGGCGCACAGGTCGCGTTGACGGCGGCGGGCATCACGGCGACGCTGCCCGCGGACGCCGCCCCGACCGACGTCGACGAGGAGGCGGAGTCCGCCCTCGCCTGGACACTGCGCGAGGCCGTGACGAACGTCGTACGGCACAGCGGGGCCCGGCGCTGCACGGTGGAGGTGCTGAGCCGGCAGACCCTGGACGGCCCGGTACTCGAACTCTCGGTCGAGGACGACGGCAGGGGCGACGGCTCCTCCGGCACCCCGGGCAACGGTCTCACCGGCCTCGCGGAACGCCTGGAGAAAGCGGGCGGCTCCCTGGAGGCGTCCCGCGTGAAGCACGGCTTCCGCCTGGTGGCCAGGGTGCCGTCGGGCCCCCGGGTCGCCCCGGCGGACGTAGGATCCGGTTCATGACCCGCACGATCAAGGTTCTGTTGGCGGAGGACCAGTCGATGGTCCGCGAGGCGCTGGCCGCGCTGCTCGGCCTGGAGCCCGACATCGAGGTCGTGGCCCAAGTGGCGCGCGGCGACGAGGTGTTGCCGGCCGCCCGGGCCCACGCCGACCTGGACGTGGCCCTCCTGGACATCGAGATGCCGGGTGCCACGGGCATCGAGGCGGCGGCCCAGCTCCACCGGGAATTCCCGTCCCTGAAACTGGTCGTCCTCACCACCTTCGGGCGCCCCGGCTACCTGCGCACCGCCATGGAATCCGGCGCCGACGCCTTCCTGGTCAAGGACGCCCCGGCCGCCCAACTCGCGGCAGCGGTACGCAAGGTACTCGCCGGGGAACGCGTCATCGACCCGATGCTGGCGGCGGCGGCACTGGCGGACGGCGCCAATCCCCTGACGGACCGCGAACGCGAGGTCCTACGCGCGGCGGCGGACGGCGCCACAAACGCCGAACTGGCAAAGACCCTGCATCTGTCGCAGGGCACGGTCCGCAACTACCTCTCCACGGCCATCCAGAAACTGACGGCAAGAAACCGAACGGAAGCGGTACGGATAGCGAGAGAGAAGGGTTGGTTGTAAGAGACTTGGGCGTCGCCCACCCAGGGGCGCGAGGCTGTATCCATGTGCGGCTCCGCCGCGTGGGCGCGACAAGCCACAACGCACCCGAACCCGAAAACGCAACCTCAGTTGAGGCGGGCTCGAGCCGCTCGAGCCTGCCCCCGCATACGCTCAGCCGACGGCAAGTCAAACGTAGAAACGACCTCCGCATACCCCTCAAGCTCAGCCGCCCCCGCGAGAAACTCCCCCCTCCGCACCAGCAACTGAGCCCGCTCATACCGCAACCGAGCCGGATGCGAAGGCAACAGCAACGCCAACTCCACCGCCCACAAGGACACTTCCGACCGCTCAGGCCGCGCCGCCCCCCACGCCCGGACGTTGTTCAGCACCCGCATCACCACGTCCAGCGGATCCGCGGGCGTCAGCATCGACGGATCCAACGCCTCCCCCGTCGCCCCGGCCACCAGCAACTCCGCGTCGCCCCCGCTCAACACCCGCCCCCCGTCGAAGGGATCGGCGAGCACCTGTTCGTCGACCGGGCCGAACCCCACGACGAAGTGTCCGGGCAGCGCGACCCCGTACACCGGCGCTCCCGCCCGCCGCGCGACCTCGATCCACACCACGGACAGCAGAATCGGCAACCCCCGTCGCCGTACCAGCACTTCGTGCAGCAGCGACGACTGCAGCCGCTGATAGTCGGCGGGGCCGCCACAGAACCCCTCGCGCTCGCCGAGGAGTTCGCGCAGAGCCGTCGCCCAGGAGCGTGGGCCGCCCGGCCGGAACGGCAACTGCCCGGCCAGCCGGTCGAGTTCCATCTGCACGGCGTCGATGGCGGCGTCGTCGAGCGCCCGGTCCGCGACCGCGCCCATCAGCAGACACAGCGTCGTCAGATCGGGCCGCTCGGCCCGCGCCTCGTCCGCGAAGAGCCGGCGCAGCTCGGCGGACCGTCCGGGCCCCGGCGGAAACGGAGGGGGATGAGGCAAACGCATACCTGGCCCGTCCCCTCTCACGCTGGTCGATAGTGATGGTAGGAGTGATGCGCTCCGAACCCCATCCCGGCGTACAGGGCGCGCGCCCCCGCATTGTCGGCCTCCACCTGAAGCCAGGCAGCCGACGCGCCCTCCGCCAGCGCCCGCCCGGCCAGCGCGGCCATGACGGCCGTGGCCAGCCCCCGTCGCCGCTGGGCGGGATCCACCTCAACCGCGCCGAACCCGGCCCACCGCCCGTCCACGACACACCGCCCGATCGCGGCGGGAGGCTCGTCCGCGCCCCCGGACACGGTCGCGAACCACACCGAAGGCCCTCCTCCGAGCACCGCAAGGGCCACGTCACTCACACCCTTGCGCTGGTACCGCGAGAGCCACGCCTCGTCGGCCTCCCGGGACAGCACGACCTCCGCCGCGTCCGTGCCGAGATCGGCGACGGCCGCCAGCCCCCCGACCCACAGCTCGGCCGTGACCTCACGCGTCCACCCGCGCGCCTCGAGCTGCGCGCACAGCAGCTCCTGCGTGCCCTCGGCACCGGTGGCGGTCTGGACGTAGGCGGGCAGGCCGCGCTCGTCGTACCAGCGCCGTATGAGGGTCAGCGCCTCGTCGAGCGGCACGCCGGGGTCGCCGATCGGCAGCACCGAGTTGGCGCGCCGGGTGAACCCGGAAGCCGCCCGCAGCTCCCAGTCGCCGAGCCGCTCGCTCTCCAGCGGCTGCCAGGACCGTGCGGAGACCCGCGCCAGTTCCTCGTACGAGGCGGCGGGACCGCGACGTCGGGCGGGCGCCGCGGGGACGACCTTGGCCGCCACCAGGGACGCCTCCGCCACCCGGACACGCTCGCCGTTCCGCCGTGTGATCAGAAGCACACCGGCGTCTTCGTCCCATGATGTGAGAACGCCGACCGTGTCGGTGAACATCTCTTTACCCGGAGCTTCTTCGTTCAGCCGTCGAACTGAGACACGTTTGCCCACGTCAGCAGCGGTAATGCGGACCTCGAGACGGCCGGCCGCAGAGATTTCCACAGGTCAGTTCACCCCTCCTGTATGGATCATGCCCCGGAACGGAGATACTAGGTGCGGGCATCGACGACGCCGCGCTCCCGCGCGCCAGGTGGCGGAGCCTGTAGAAGGCTCGCCAGCGCCCTATCGAGGAGGAACGACAGCGTGACCTACGTCATCGCGCAGCCTTGTGTCGACGTGAAGGACAAGGCGTGCATCGAAGAGTGCCCGGTCGACTGCATCTACGAGGGCTCCCGGTCCTTGTACATCCACCCGGACGAATGTGTCGACTGTGGTGCCTGTGAGCCGGTCTGCCCGGTCGAGGCGATCTTCTACGAGGACGACACTCCGGAGGAGTGGAAGGACTACTACAAGGCTAACGTCGAGTTCTTCGACGAGCTCGGCTCGCCCGGCGGCGCCAGCAAGCTGGGACTGATCGAGCGCGACCACCCCTTCATCGCCGCGCTGCCGCCGCAGAACGGCTGAGTGCGCCCGTAGCACCCGCGTCGCCCCGGTCCCGTACGGCCTGATCACCTTGATCTTGACCGCCGTACGGGACCGAGGCGTTTGTTCGTACGCATGTACGTGACGTTTGTGCTGTCGTTCGTACGTGTCGTTGATACGTCCACTCCGTGCCGGAAAGTGAGCCAGATCCCGTGTCCGCAGTCTCCGACCGCCTTCCTGCCTTCCCCTGGGACAAACTGGAGCCGTACAAGAAGACGGCTGCCGCGCACCCGGACGGCATCGTCGACCTGTCGGTCGGCACGCCGGTCGACCCGGTCCCCGAGCTGATCCAGAAAGCGCTGATCGACGCGGCCGACTCCCCGGGCTACCCGACCGTCTGGGGCACGCCTGAACTGCGCGACGCGCTCACCGCCTGGGTCGAACGGCGCCTCGGCGCCCGGGACGTCACCCACCGCCACGTCCTGCCGATCGTCGGTTCGAAGGAACTGGTCGCCTGGCTCCCGACCCAGCTGGGGCTGGGCCCGGGGGACAAGGTCGCCTACCCGCGCCTGGCCTACCCGACGTACGAGGTGGGTGCCCGGCTGGCCCGCGCGGAGTACGAGGTATACGACGACCCGACCGAGCTGGACCCGACCAATCTGAAGCTGCTCTGGCTCAACTCGCCCTCGAACCCCACGGGCCGGGTGCTGAGCAAGGAGGAGCTGACCAGAACGGTCGCCTGGGCCCGCGAGCACGGCGTGCTGGTCTTCTCCGACGAGTGCTACATCGAGCTGGGCTGGGAGGCCGACCCGGTCTCGGTGCTCCACCCCGAGGTGTGCGGCGGTTCGTACGAGGGGATCGTGTCCGTCCACTCCCTCTCCAAGCGCTCCAACCTCGCCGGCTACCGCGCCGCCTTCCTCGCCGGCGACCCCGCGGTCCTCGGCCCGCTGCTGGAGATCCGCAAGCACGGCGGCATGATGACCTCGGCACCCACCCAGGCGGCGGTCGTGGCGGCGCTCGGCGACGACACGCATGTGCGCGAGCAGCGCGAACGGTACGCGGCCCGGCGCACGGCCCTGCGCGAGGCGCTGGTGCGGCACGGCTTCCGCATCGAGCACAGCGAGGCCAGCCTCTACCTGTGGGCCACCCGCGAGGAGTCCTGCTGGGACACCGTCGCCCACCTCGCCGACCTGGGCATCCTGGTGGCGCCCGGCGACTTCTACGGCACCGCGGGCGAGACGTTCGTCCGCGTGGCCCTGACGGCGACCGACGAGCGGGTGGCGGCGGCGGTCGCCCGCCTGTAGTCGCGGCGACGCAGGCGCAGGCAGAAACAGAGGCAGAAACAGAGACAGAGACGGAGGGGCCCGGGGGAAGATCCCCGGGCCCCTCCGCCATCACCTGTTCACCGCTGCTCGGGTCAGCCCAGCGGCAGGCCCTGCAGGGGCAGCTGGCCGGCGCCCGGCAGGCCCTTCGTGGGGAGCGCGTCCGTCGGCAGGCCGCCCTTGGTGGCGGTCTTCGCGGTGTCACCGAGGAGGGCGCCGGCGTCGCCCGTCGCTCCGCCGGCCGTCTTCTGCGCGGCGGGCGTGGCCTTCTTGGCGACCTTGCCGCCTGTCGCGGCCGCCGCCGGCACGGCCTTCTTGACCGCGTCGCCACCGGTTTGGCCCGCGAGCCCGGAGACGTTCTGGGCCGCGCCGTCGACGGTGTTGCCGACGTTCGCCCCGTCCAGGGCGGTCAGGCCGCCCAGGTTCGGGGTGGCCGGCAGACCGGCGGGGGCCGCGCTGGCGGAGCCGGCCGCACCGACCCCGGCTGCCGCTCCCGCTGCGACGAGCAGCGCTACGCGGGCGATCCGGCGGGTCAGGGGGAGGGACATGATGCTCCTGAGTGTCGGTTGACTGTTGATCGTCCGGACTCGGACGCAGTGACTACCGCTCGAAGGCCCCTGAAGGTTGCGGCGCCGCAATGCAAAGAGTTGGCAATGCGTCGCATTATCGGTTGCGGATAAAAACGGGCAAAGGCCACCCGGTCCGAAAGTCGGGTGAATCCGTGTGACGTCTTGCAGCCCTTTGTTCGCAAGGGTTCTGGCGGACGGTGCGCGGATGGGACGGCGACTTGGCGAAAACCCGCGCAGACTTCCGCCGGGACCCGCCAGGAGTAACCCTCGCGAGTGACGGTTCGTACGCCCGCTCGTACTACCGCGCGGTGACGATACGGACCAGGTCCGTGCCCTCGCCCACGCCGTTCCCCGTGCCCACCGGGCGCCACTGGCTGTCGGTGCTGCCGGCCGTCCATCGGCGCCCCGCGTACGACACGTTCTGGATGTGCAGCGCGGAGGCGTTGGCCACCGCCCACTGCGCCAGCTGCCAGCCGCGCCGGTGGGCCGCCGTCCGGTGGGCCTTGCCGGTGCCCGGGGGCACCGGAACCGTCACGGTACGGAGCGCGACGGCCGTCGGAGCGGTGGGGGAGGGCGAGGGGGCGGCGGCGGTCCTGCGGGCCACCTCCGCACCGGCCACGGCGAGCACATCGCGGCCGAAGTCCCGTAGGAGCGCCACCCGTACGGCGTCCGGACCGCCGGGCGGGGTGGGGTCGGGGCGGCCCTCGCAGGTCAGGGTGGCCGCCGCGTGCCCGGTCAGGGCCGCCGCCAGCAGCACGGCGTCCGGCTCGTGCTTCGCGTACGCCTCGGGATAGCCGCTGCGCTGCACGCGCTGCGCGGCCAGGGTGAGAGGGAGGCGCGTGTAGTCGGAGATCTTGACGAGATGGTCGTAGAACTCGCCCGCGGAGTGGGCCGGGTCCATGATCTCCTTCTCCGTGCCCCAGCCCATGGAGGGCCGCTGCTGGAACAGGCCCAGCGAGTCCCGGTCGCCATGGGGGAGGTTACGCAGCCCCGACTCCTGGAGGGAGGTCGCCAGGGCGATCGCGACGGCCCGTTCGGGCAGCCCGCGCGTGGTGCCGACCGCGGTGATCGTCGCCGCGTTCACCGCCTGCTCGGGGGTGAACCGGTAGGTGGCTCCGGCGCCGCCCGCCGAGACGACCTCGCAGTCCGGATTCCCGGTCCCGCCGGTGACGTACTGCACCGCGAGATAGCCCGCCACGGCGAGCAGGACCACGAAGGACGCGACGCGACGCAGGAGGCGGCCGCGACGAGTGGAGGTAGCAGACGACTCCGGCATCCGTACAAGGTACTGGAGAGTAGTGAGTGCGGCTTCCGTGACTGGTGAGGAAGGTGTTCGGAACGGGGTGAAGGGATGGTGTGGGGTGGAGTGGGGGGCGGGGTGTGAGGTGGTGTGTGGGGGAGGCAGGATGCGGTGCGCGTCGGGCTCGCGGGGCGGCGCGTTAGGGTCGTCGGCATGGCCGATACCCCGCTTGACCTCTCGTTGGACGCCGCCCTCCTGACGGCGTGGCTCGTCGACTTCCCCTCGGAGAGCGGCAGCGAGAAACCGCTCGCGGACGCGATCGAGGCCGCCCTGCGTGCCCTGCCGCACCTCACCGTCGAGCGGTACGGGAACAACGTCGTCGCCCGGACGAACCTGGGCCGCGCGCAGCGCGTGATCCTGGCCGGCCACATCGACACGGTGCCGATCGCCGACAACGTGCCGTCGCGGCTCGACGCCGACGGCGTGCTGTGGGGCTGCGGTACGTGCGACATGAAGTCGGGCGTCGCGGTGCAGCTGCGGATCGCGGCCACGGTGCCGGAGCCGAACAGGGACCTGACGTTCGTCTTCTACGACCAGGAAGAGGTCGCGGCCGACCTGAACGGCCTCCGGCATGTGGCCGGGGCGCACCCGGAGTGGCTCGAGGGCGACTTCGCGGTGCTGCTGGAGCCGTCCGACGGTCAGGTGGAGGGCGGCTGCCAGGGCACGCTGCGCGTGCTGCTGAAGACGTCGGGGGAGCGGGCGCACTCCGCGCGCAGTTGGATGGGCTCCAACGCGATCCACGCGGCGGCCCCGATCCTGGCCAAGCTCGCCTCGTACAAGCCGCGTTACCCGGTGATCGACGGTCTGGAGTACCGCGAGGGACTGAACGCGGTCCGCATCGGGGGCGGAGTGGCGGGCAACGTCATCCCCGACGAGTGCGTGGTGACCGTCAACTTCCGTTACGCGCCCGACCGTTCGGAGGCCGAGGCGCTCGCGCACGTACGGGAGGTGTTCGCGGACTGCGGCGTCACGGAGTTCGTCGTCGACGACCACAGCGGCGCCGCCCTCCCCGGCCTCTCCCATCCCGCGGCGGCGGCCTTCATCGAGGCGGTGGGCGGCACACCGCAGCCCAAGTACGGCTGGACGGACGTGTCCCGCTTCAGCGCGCTCGGCATCCCCGCAGTCAACTACGGCCCCGGCAACCCGCACTTGGCCCACAAGCGGGACGAACGGGTGGAAACCGCAAAGATTCTGGCGGGCGAGGAACGGTTGCGGGCCTGGCTGACGTCATGACCCGAAAGCGGACACCCTCACGTCCCCCGTCCGTAACCGGCGGAGATCTACGCTGAGGTGGAACGACAGTAGGTGGAGGAAGGGAGCGGCCATGGCTACCGGCAACCCCGAGGGCAAGAAGCAGCCACCGGATGAGCAGCGGCTCGGACCGGTGCTGCGCAGACGCCAGCAGGTCCAGGCGAGCACCACCGACCAGCGTCTCCTTGACGCGGGAGGCCCCTCCGACTGGGTCCACACGGACCCCTGGCGGGTCCTGCGCATCCAGTCGGAGTTCATCGAGGGCTTCGGCACACTGGCCGAACTCCCGGCCGCGATCAGCGTGTTCGGCTCGGCGCGGACACCGGTGGACTCCCCGGAGTACGAGGCGGGCGTCCGCCTCGGCCGGGGTCTGGTCGAGGCCGGGTTCGCGGTGATCACCGGCGGCGGCCCGGGGGTGATGGAGGCGGCGAACAAGGGCGCGTGCGAGGCGAAGGGCGTCTCGGTGGGGCTGGGAATCGAGCTCCCCTTCGAGCAGGGGCTCAATGCCTACGTCGATATCGGCCTGAACTTCCGGTACTTCTTCGTGCGAAAAATGATGTTCGTCAAGTACGCGCAGGGCTTCGTGGTCCTGCCCGGCGGGCTCGGCACCCTGGACGAACTCTTCGAGGCCCTCACCCTCGTCCAGACCCAGAAGGTCACGCGCTTCCCGATCGTCCTCTTCGGGAGCGCGTACTGGGGCGGCCTGGTGGACTGGCTGACCAACACTCTGATCGCCCAGGGCAAGGCATCGGAGAAGGACCTGATGCTCTTCCACGTCACGGACGACGTGGACGAGGCGGTGGCCCTCGTGTCGAAGGAGGCTGGGCGCTGAGCGCCGGGAAATTCAGCCCCTCCGGCGTTTGAGGAGCGGGGTCTGGGCGGAGCCCCAGAGGGACGGGACGGGTAGGGGCGGCGGGGGCGAGGAAAACGCCTACGCCAGCCCCCGCCGGGCCACCGCCGGGGGACGGTGGCCGGCGATCGACGCCACCATCTCCAGCACCTGCCGCGTCTCCGCGACCTCATGGACGCGGTACACCCGCGCCCCCAGCCACATCGACACCGCCGTCGTCGCCAACGTCCCCACCAGCCGTTCCTTCAACGGCCTGTCCAGCGTCTCGCCCACGAAGTCCTTGTTGGACAGGGACACCAGCACCGGCCACCCGGTCTCGACCATCTCCCCCAGCCGCCGCGTCGCCTCCAGGCTGTGCCGCGTGTTCTTCCCGAAGTCGTGCCCGGGATCGATCATCACCGACTCCCGTGGCACCCCCAACGCGACCGCCCGCTCGGCCAGCCCGAGGGTCACTCGCAGGATGTCGGCCATGACATCGTCGTACGCCACCCGGTGCGGCCGCGTCCGAGGCTCCGCACCGCCCGCGTGCGTGCACACCAGCCCCGCCCCGTACCGTCCCGCGACCTCCGCGAGCCGGGGATCGACGCCGCCCCACGCGTCGTTCAGCAGATCCGCGCCGGCCTCGCACACGGCCTCGCCCACGTCGGCCCGCCAGGTGTCCACGCTGATGATCACGTCGGGGAAACGGCGCCGCACCTCCGCCACGAAACCGACCGTCCGCCGCGCCTCCTCCGCCGCCGTCACCTCTTCGCCCGGCCCCGCCTTCACCCCGCCGACGTCGATGATGGCGGCACCCTCTGACACCGCCTGCTCCACGCGCGCGAGCGCCGGCTCGTCGTGGAAGGTGGCCCCCTGGTCGTAGAAGGAGTCCGGGGTCCGGTTCACGATCGCCATGATCACCGGCTCGTGCGCGCCGAATTCACGCCTGCCCAGTCTGAGCATCGCCTGTGACCTCTCCTAGTGCGCTTCCCGGCACGTTCCCGCGCCCGGCCGGGCGATCGGCCCTGTAATCGGCCGCCTGCGACCATAACTGCCAGACTCGCATGGCACGATCGAAGCCTGCCGCATTCGGCTCAGGCGCCTCGGTCAACCCGATCAACCGATCACCCTGATCAACCTGATAGAGCTGATCCACCTGATCCACCGATCAACCCGTACATCGGTCCACCTGATCAACTTGATCAATCTGAGCAACCCGATCCATCCGAATCCCGTGGGGACCCAGCGATGTTGATGTTCTTGTTCCTGGTCGTCGCGCTCGCCGTCGTGGTCGCCGCGGTGACGCTGGCCGTGGTCGGCGGCGGCGAGAGCGCCGTCCTGCCGGAGGTTGCGCCCGAGCGGCTCCAGGACGTCCTGCCGCCTGACCGTCCGGTCGGCCGCGGCGACGTCGAGTCCCTCCACTTCCCGGTCGCCGCCCGCGGCTACCGCATGTCGGACGTCGACGACGCGCTCACCCGCCTCGGTGCCGAACTCGCCGAGCGGGACGCCCGTATCGCCAACCTGGAGTCCGCGTTGGCCGGCGCCCAGGCCGCGCCGCGGGTCACCTTGGACAAGCCGGACGAGGGGCACGAGCAGTGAGCGACGCCGGGATGGCCGTGGCCGGACCGGACGGGGCCCTGCGCTGTCCCTGGGCGCTGTCCACGGAGGACTACGTGGCGTACCACGACGAGGAGTGGGGCCGCCCCGTCCACGGCGACGACGCCCTCTTCGAACGGCTCTCCCTGGAGGCCTTCCAGTCCGGCCTCTCCTGGATCACCATCCTGCGCCGCCGGCCGGGCTTCCGTACCGCCTTCGCCGACTTCAAGATCTCGTCCGTCGCGGTCTTCACGGACGCCGACCGCGAACGGCTCCTCGCCGACGCCGGCATCATTCGCAACCGCGCGAAGGTCGACGCGACGATCGCCAACGCGCGCGTGCTGGCCGACTGGGCCCCGGGTGAGCTGGACGAGCTGATCTGGTCCCACGCCCCCGAGGCCGCCACCCGTCCGGTCCCCAGGACCCTGTCGGACATCCCCGCGATCACCCCGGAGTCGACGGCCCTGTCGAAGGCACTGAAGAAGCGTGGCCTTCGCTTCGTGGGCCCGACGACGGCGTACGCGCTGATGCAGGCGTGCGGGCTGGTGGACGACCACCTGGAGACGTGCGTGGCGAGGAGCGCCCCGTAGGCGGCTGTAGGGCCCTTCCGGAAGTGCTCGACGACAAGCCCTAGCGGCCCAGATACTTCGGCTTCTCCTTGCTGACGAACGCCGCCACCGCGATCGCGTGGTCCGCCGACGCGCCCGCCCGTGACTGGAGTTCGTCCTCCTTCGCCAAGGTCTCCTCCAGGGAGTGCGTGAACCCGTACGCCACGGCCTCCTTGATGGCCGCGTACGCCACCGTCGGGCCGTCGGCCAGGGCCCGCGCCGTCTTCTCGGCCTCCGCCCGCAGCTCCGCCGCCGGGACGACCCGGTTCGCGATGCCCAACTCGTACGCCTCCTGCGCCTTGATGCTGCGCGGGAACAGCAGCAGGTCCGCCGCGCGGCCGGGGCCGACCACGCGCGGGAGCGTCCAGGAGATGCCCGAGTCGGTGGACAGCGCCACGCCCGCGAACGACGTGTTGAAGGAGGCCGTGTCCGCGACGACCCGGTAGTCCGCGGCGAGCGCGAAGCCGAAACCGGCCCCGGCCGCGACGCCGTTCACGCCCGCCACCACCGGCTTGGGCATGCTGGTCAGCGCCCGTACGACGGGGTTGTAGTGCTCGCGGACCGTCGTCATGGTCTGGCCCGTGCCGGCCTCGCGGTCGGCGGCCAGCAGCCCGATGTGCTCCTTGAGGTCCTGGCCCACGCAGAACGCCCGGTCACCGGCGGCGGTCAGCAGCACCGCCCGCACGGCGTGGTCCGATGCCGCCGCCTCGACCGCCTCCCGGAGCGCGACCTTGGTCGCGATGCTCAGCGCGTTCATCGCCTCGGGGCGGTTCAGCGTGATCGTCGCCAGCCCGTCGTGCACCTCGTAGAGCACGGTGTCGGCCATGGGGGTCCCCTCCAGAAGTCGCGGCTGCGTTCGTCGTACGTACTGATCCACGTACTGATCCACGTACTGATCCACGTACTGATCCACGTATCGATCAACGTACTGATCCACCTACTGATCAGTACGCCTCGTCCCATGACAGCATGTCGGAGATCACGCGCCGAGGAGAGGGCCGGTCATGTGACCTGTGTCAAAGAATTCCGGTGAGGGCGCGGTCGGTGGGAGTCGGTGCGGCGGCGCAGTATCGCAGCCACATCGCCGAATTGAGTGGTTTTGCTCGCGCGCGTTGCCCAAGCGATGCCGACTGATGTTGGTCATAGGGTCCTGAGATGCGGGATAATGGCCTGGAAGCAATGTGTTCGATGCCGGTGACGTGTGTCCCATGAGGGGACGGGCGTGCCCTCCTAAGGGGCCGTCGGCGACGATGAGCTGGTTTCAGGAAGGGGAACGAGCATGGCGGCCATGAAGCCGCGGACGGGCGATGGCCCGCTCGAGGTGACAAAGGAGGGGCGGGGCATCGTCATGCGAGTTCCGCTCGAAGGCGGCGGTCGGCTCGTCGTCGAGCTGACCCCTGACGAGGCTGACGCTCTCGGCGATGCCCTCAAGAAGGTCGTCGGCTGACGCGGACGCGTCCATACCCTTTCAGCTGCCCCGGCATCGTGAACATATGGTGCCGGGGCACTGTTTTGCCTCAGCGCTTGACCGCGCACAGCAGGCCGTCACCCACGGGCAGCAGGGACGGCACCAGTTCCTGGCTCTCGCGCACCGCGCGCAGCAGCTCCCGCAGCCGTATGACCTCGGTGGGCTGAGGCCCCGAATCGACCGTCCTGCCGTTGGCGAAGACGCCCTCGAAAACCACCAGGCCACCCGTACGGAGCAGACGCAACGATTCAGCTAGGCAGTCCAGGCTCTCCAGCCGGTCGCCGTCGCAGAAGACGAGGTCGTAGCCGGCGTCCGCGAGCCGGGGCAGCACGTCCAGGGCGCGGCCCGGGATGAAGCGGGCGCGGTTGCTGGCGAAGCCGGACGCGCGGAAGGCCTGACGGGCGAACTGCTGGTGATCCGGCTCGGGGTCGACCGTCGTCAGGACCCCGTCCGCGCGCATGCCCTGAAGGAGATACATGCCCGAGACGCCCGTCCCGGTCCCGATCTCCGCCACCGCCTTCGCGTCCACGGAGGCGGCCAGCAGCCGTAGCGCGGCGCCCGTGCTGGGCGCCACCGAGCGCAGCCCCGCCTCGCGGGCCCGGTCACGGGCCCAGCGCAGTGCTTCATCCTCGGCGACAAAGGCGTCGGCGAACGCCCAGCTCGTCTGCCGGTTGCCGGTAATGACCCTCTCCTGTCCCCGCAGTTGCCTGGGCGTGACTGTATCCGTTGCTGCCGGGAACCTGCTGATGGGACCGGGCGTTTAGAGGGGTGCGGGACGAGGTGGGGCACACAGGATAAGGACAAGGGGGATGAGCGGATGGACGAGCGGACCGGGTACACCGGCAACGGGGTGCAGGTGCTGGCGCGGCCGGATGAGCCGGATCAGCACGCATCAATTTCTCGTAAAACCGCTTATCCGGAGCTAACGGGCGAGGTGGCTATGGTAGGGGCTCCACTGGACACCACCAGAGCTGACAGGGGAGGTGCGGCCGCGCCTGAGGATCGAGGGGGGCCGCTCCGGCGCCTTCTTGGATCAGCGGGCAGGCTGAAATCCGTGAACAAGACTGCTGCTGACCCCGGCCACGCCGCCGACCGAGCCCAGACCGCGACCTTCACCACCGACGCGGACGGGCAGGCGTGGACTCCGCCCACGTGGGAGGAGATCGTCAGCACGCACAGCGGTCGCGTCTACCGCCTGGCATACCGCCTGACCGGCAACCAGCACGACGCCGAGGACCTCACCCAGGAGGTCTTCGTCCGCGTCTTCCGCTCGCTGTCGACCTACACCCCGGGCACCTTCGAGGGCTGGCTGCACCGCATCACCACCAACCTCTTCCTGGACATGGTCCGCCGCAAGCAGCGCATCCGCTTCGACGCCCTCGGTGAGGACGCGGCCGAGCGCCTGCCCAGCCGTGAGCCGTCCCCGCAGCAGGTCTTCAACGACGCGCACTTCGACGCGGACGTCCAGCAGGCGCTGGACACGCTCGCGCCCGAGTTCCGCGCCGCCGTCGTCCTCTGCGACATCGAGGGACTGTCGTACGAGGAGATCGCCGCGACTCTCGGCGTGAAGCTCGGCACCGTCCGCTCCCGTATCCACCGAGGCCGCTCCCAGCTCCGCAAGGCCCTCGCGCACCGCTCTCCGGAGGCACGTGCCGAGCGCCGTTTCGCGGTGCCACGGGTGGCCGCGCTGGGAGGAGGGGGCGCGACCGCGTGAGTGCATCACGGCCGTACTCTGCCGAGCGTCGCCTCGCCGAGCAGCACCTTGGAGACCGCCTCTCCGCCCTGGTGGACGGAGAACTCGGTCATGAGACGCGTGAACGCGTCCTGGCACACCTGGCCACCTGCCCGAAGTGCAAGGCGGAGGCCGACGCACAGCGCCGTCTGAAGAACGTCTTCGCGGAAATGGCCCCGCCACCGCCCTCCGAGAGCTTCCTGGCCCGTCTCCAGGGCCTTCCGGGAGGAGGTGATTCCGACTCCGGCGGCTCACCGCTGGGCGGAGGCGGATTCGCCGACAGACTCTCCGGATTCCCCGGCGGACCGGGAACGGGCTCAGGAGTTTCAGGAGTCTTCGGGGTAAGAGGTGAGGGGTTCGGGTACGTGCCCGCCCGGCCGCACACCTCCGTGCACCCGTCAGCTCCGGGCCGTGGATTCCGTATCCACGACGTCGGCCGTCACGACGCCGACCGGTCGTCCTCACGCGGCCTGCGCTTCGCCTTTGCCGCCGCCGGTGCGGTGTCGCTGGCCGCGATCGCGCTGGGCGGGGTGTCGACGGGCGTTCCCGCCGACACGACCGATGCCCGCGGCACCTCCGGGGGCAGCAATGTGACGCCGATGCGTCCGCAGGGCGGTGGGAACTCGACGGCTCCTGACAATCAGCGACGCCGATCGGCCGGTCAGCTGTTCGCGCAGGGACTGGGGACCTTCGGACAGTCACCGGTGGCGTCGACGGAGGCGTCCGCGCCGCTGCTGCCGGGTATCCCACCGCCGCCCTCCGGGGGCCGGGAGTACGCGGCCATGCATCAGCTGACCACGCCGGTCGTGGCCGCCGCCGCGGCGCTGTCCCCGCTCATACGGCCGCTGGCCGCCCCTCAGATCGCCCTGACCTCCTGGTCCTCGGCGCCCGAGGTCGCGGCGCGGGGACTTCTCATGGCGCCTGTGCCCGAGTCGTCCCCCACGCCGTCCCCGTCCACGTCGGACCCGGTCCGCTGACCCCACGAACCTGGTTGAATCCGAGGTGCGGGCCGCACGACGGCGGGCCAGGTGTGGGGAGAGCATGAACGAGGGGAAACCCGCGAAGGCCAACTGGTGGAGTCGGTCTCGGGAGGAAGAGGAAGAAGGTTCGGCGTCGGCGCCACAGGCGGGCCCGGCCGGAACCGACGCCGAGGGCGACTTCGAGCTGCCGCCACCTGTGTCGGCCGTACCGCCTGTACCGCCGGCACAGGTCGCTGACTTCGAGCCCGCCGTTGAGGCGGGCTCGCCGTCTCCGCACGACCCCGATCCCTACAGCACCCCGCCCTACGGCCATCCCGGCCCCTGGGCGCCCGCTCCGCCGGTTCAGCACCCCGTGATGACCCCGGCGCACGGCACGGCCGTACCGGAGCCGCAGACGCCCGCCCCGCCCGCCGACACCCCCAGCCCCGACCCCTGGCACCGCTACGACCCGTGGGCGCCTGCCGCCCCTCTCCAGCAGCACGGAGCCGGTGCCGCCGTCGGCGGACCGGGGGAACGCAAGCGCGGGCTGCTCGTCGGCGCCGTGGTGCTCGCGCTGCTCTCCGGGGGCGTCGGCGGGGCAGCCGGGTCGTATCTGGAGCGGCATCACGGCGACGGCGACCGTATTCGGCTGTCGCAGGACGGGAAGGACGAGTCCGTCGACCGGGCTCCGGACAGCGTGGCCGGGATCGCCGCGCGTGCGCTGCCCAGCGTGGTGACGCTGCGGGTGCGCGGCGCCGGAGTGGGGGGCACCGGCACCGGGTTCGTGCTCGACGGCCGGGGACACATCCTCACCAACAACCACGTCGTCGAGCCCGCCGGTGCCGACGGCAAGGTGACGGTGACGTTCAGCGGCGGCGAGACCGCCGAGGCCGAGATCGTCGGCCGGGACAGCGGATACGACCTCGCCGTCGTCAAGGTCAGCGGCGTCGACGGCCTGCGGCCCGTGGTCCTCGGGAACTCCGACAACGTGGCGGTCGGCGATCCCGTCGTCGCCATCGGAGCCCCCTTCGACCTCGCCAACACCGTCACGTCCGGCATCATCAGCGCGAAGGAACGGCCCATCACCGCCGGGGGCGGGAGCGGCGACGGGAGCGACGTGTCGTACGTCGACGCGCTCCAGACCGACGCGTCCATCAACCCGGGCAACTCCGGCGGGCCGCTGCTCGACGCCCGGGCCAGGGTCGTCGGGATCAACTCGTCGATACGTTCCGCCGACGGCGGCGCGGGACAGGAAGGCGCACAGGCCGGTTCGATCGGACTCGGCTTCGCCATCCCCATCAACCAGGGCAAACGCGTCGCCGAGGAACTGATCAACACCGGCAGGGCGACCCACCCCGTCATCGGCGTCACCCTCGACATGGAGTACACCGGCGACGGCGCGCGCGTGGGCACGGACGGCGAGGACGGCGGGCCCGCGGTCACCACCGGCGGCCCCGGTGACCGGGCCGGCCTCGAGTCCGGCGACGTCATCACCGCGGTCGACGGCCGGCGCGTGCACTCCGGCGAGGAACTGATCGTCAGGATCCGCGCCCACCGCCCCGGCGACCGGATGGAGCTGTCCCTGCTGCGCGGCGGCCGGCAGCGGACGATCTCCCTCGCCCTCGGCTCCTCCAGCGGCAACTGACAGAAACCTCACAGTCGGCGGGCCGAACCCCTTCCCGCAAGGCAAACATCGCGGAAAACCGGTCGCGTACACCCACTCTTGGGCCTCTGGACGGTACCGGTGGGACACGATGGCCGGGTACCGTGGATCCGGCCCGGACCACGGAAGACCGCGAAGACCGCACGGACCACCGAGGGCCGAGGACCGAGGACATCGCAAGGAGCTTCAGGTGTTCAATGACATAGGACCGCTCGAGCTGGTGACGCTCGTGCTCCTCGCCGTGCTCGTCTTCGGTCCGGAGAAACTTCCGAAGATGATCCAGGACGTCACGCGCACCATCCGCAAGATCCGGGAGTTCTCGGACAGTGCGAAGCTGGACATCCGCCAGGAGCTGGGCCCGGAGTTCAAGGACTTCGAGTTCGAGGACCTGAACCCCAAGACGTTCATCCGCAAGCAGCTGGACAACGACGAGCTGGGGCTCAAGGAGATCCGTAACGGCTTCGACCTGAAGAAGGAGATGGCCGAGGTCACGGACGCGGTCCACAGCCGTGATTCCGACACGTCGTCGTCTTCCGCGTCTTCTTCGTCGGGTTCCTCCGGTGGCACCGTCGACATGACGAAGAGGCCCGAGCCGGACGAGCGCCCGCCCTTCGACGCGGACGCCACCTGACCGTCGTAGGTCCGCGCGTGACGTGATTCATACTCCGACCGGGCCCCGGACGGTCCGATCCGGACGTCTGCGCGGCCTGTGCGCCGGGCGCTTTCCCTGCTGCTCGCAGCGGTGTGGCTATGCTGCCGAGTTGTTGTGTGGCCGTACGAGGGCGAACAACGCCGCCTGAAAGGGGGGCGGGGCGCTCCGGGCCGACGAGAACGAGGAGGCGTCCGGGTACATGGAGACGACAAGTCGGGTGGGCGCGCAGGCGCCGGCCGCGGAGGGTGGACAACCGGTCCCCTCCGCCCGGCGCACGGTCGACGGCTATCTGCTGGCGCCCTTCCCCTGGTACGGCCTCGACGAGGCCTTCACGGGACCGCGCTGGCTGATGCAGGTGGGTACGGCGGCGGACGGTGCCGTCGCGCACGGTTCGATCGGACACGGCGACGAACCCTCCGTACGGCACGAGGCCATGGGGGAGGACAAGGAGCGGTTCGCGGTGGTCGTCACCGTCGCCGAGAACCCCGTACGGCGGAGCGCGGACGGCACGGGGCTGCTGGAGGCCACGTCGGTGTCGTCGGCGGCCTGGCTGGCCGGCGTGGGGCTGCTGTCCTTCACCTGGCCCGGCCAGATGGACCACACCCTGCGGGACGACTGGCTGGACCAGCAGACGGAGACGGCATGGGTCCTCGCGGACGATCTCGCCGGCCCGGACTGGACCACCCTCTCCCTCCCGGTCGACGGGGTGCCGACGCCCTTCCACTACCGGGAGTCCGAGTTCGGCTGGGTTCTCGCCGGGTCGACCCAGGAGGGCGTGCACGTGGGGGCGTACGGGCGTGGGATGAGCGCGTACGGGCTCGGCTTCGCCGTGATCAAGGATATTGGCGTGTACGCATGAGAAAGGGGCGCCGTAGTTTGCGGCGCCCCTTCGCCGTGGGGGCATGGGCTGTGCTGCGGATGCTGCGTCGTTATGGCTTGTCGCGCCCCGCGGCGGAGCCGCCATCAGATACAGCCCCGCGCCCCTTACAAGCCCTCGCTGACGTCCGTCAGAATTTGTTCCTCGGGGTGATGCCCAAGGACATGCCCGACAGGCCCCGCTGTCTGCCGCCCAGTTTGCCCGCGATCGCGCGCAGTGCCGCGCCCGCCGGGGACTCCGGGTCCGTCAGGACGACTGGCCTGCCGTCGTCGCCGCCCTCGCGCAGGCGGACGTCGATCGGGATGGAGCCGAGGACCGGGACCGTCGCGCCCGTCGTTCGGGTGAGGCCGTCGGCGACGCTCTGGCCGCCGCCCGTGCCGAAGACGTCGACCATCTCGTCGCAGTGCGGGCAGGGCAGGCCGGCCATGTTCTCGACCACGCCGACGATCTTCTGGTGGGTCTGCACGGCGATGGAGCCCGCGCGCTCGGCCACCTCGGCCGCCGCCTGCTGAGGCGTCGTCACGACGAGGATCTCGGCGTTCGGGACCAGCTGGGCCACCGAGATCGCGATGTCGCCGGTGCCCGGCGGAAGGTCCAGCAGGAGCACGTCCAGGTCGCCCCAGAACACGTCCGCCAGGAACTGCTGGAGGGCCCTGTGGAGCATCGGACCGCGCCAGACGACCGGGGTGTTGCCCGGGGTGAACATACCGATGGAGATGACCTTCACGCCGTGCGACGACGGCGGCATGATCATGTTCTCGACCTGGGTCGGACTACCCTCCACGCCCAGCATGCGCGGCACGCTGTGGCCGTAGATGTCGGCGTCGACCACGCCCACCTTGAGGCCGTCGGCCGCCATCGCCGCCGCCAGGTTGACGGTGACCGACGACTTGCCGACGCCGCCCTTGCCGGACGCGACCGCGTACACGCGCGTGAGGGAGCCCGGTTTGGCGAAGGGGACCTCGCGCTCGGCCTGGCCGCCGCGCAGGGCGGACGCCAGTTCCTTGCGCTGGCTGTCGCTCATGACGTCCAGCTCGACGTCGACGCGCGTGACACCCTCGACCCGCGAGACCGCCTCCGTCACGTTCTTCGTGATCGTGTCGCGCATCGGGCAGCCGGAGACCGTCAGGTACACGGCGACCGCGACCGCTCCGTCCGCGCCGATCTCCACCGACTTCACCATCCCCAGTTCGGTGATGGGTCGCTGGATCTCGGGGTCGTTCACCGTCGCCAGTGCTTCACGCACCGCGTCTTCCGTAGCCATAGCCCCGATGGTACGGGGCCGCACCGGGCCTCCGGAAAGCCCGTCACCGGTCTTCTACGTCACGCCCCCGCGGCTGTTCTGCCGGGAATATGACGGGTCGGCCCGACTTCCCCTCCGCATACCGCTCCTCCAGCTCCTTGACCAGGTCCTGGAGCTCGGAGCGGATCCAGTCCCGGGTCGCGACCTCGCCGAGTCCGGCCCGCAGGGAGGCGATCTCACGGGTCAGGTACTCGGTGTCGGCGATCGACCGCTCGTTCTGTTTGCGGTCCTGCTCGAGGTTGACGCGGTCGCGGTCGTCCTGCCGGTTCTGCGCGAGCAGGATCAGCGGGGCCGCGTAGGAGGCCTGGAGCGACAGCATCAGCGTCAGGAAGATGAACGGGTAGTGGTCGAACCGAAGGTCGGCCGGTGCGGACACGTTCCACACCACCCACAGGATGATGACGACCGTCATCCAGACGATGAACCGCCCGGTCCCGAGAAAGCGCGCGATGCGTTCGGACATCCGTCCGAAGGCCTCCGGGTCGTACTCGGGCAGCAGCCGGCGCCGGGGCGCGCGCGGCTGGTCGAGGCGCACCCGGGGACGGGAGGCCGCGGTGGCGCCGCTGGCCGTGCGCTCACGGGCGCCGGTCTCGCGCTCAGGAGACATGGCCCCCCGCTTCCTCGGCCCCGGCGTCGGCCCCGGCGTCGGCCTCGATGTCGGTCTCGTCGAGGTGGAACTCCGTCTCCCGCCAGTCCTCGGGCAGCATGTGGTCGAGGACGTCGTCCACGGTCACCGCGCCCAGCAGCGACCCGCTCTCGTCGACCACCGGCGCCGCCACCATGTCGTACGTCGCGAAGAAACCGGCGACGACCGGCAGTTCGGCGTCCGGGGAGAGCGGTTGCAGGTCGTCGTCGACGAGCGAGCCGACCAGCGTGTACGGCGGGTCGCGCAGCAGCCGCTGGAAGTGGACGGCGCCCAGGTACTTGCCGGTCGGCGTCTCGTCCGGCGGTCGGCACACGTACACCTGGGCGGCGAGCGCGGGGGAGAGGTCGGGCTCGCGGATCCGGGCCAGCGCGTCGGCGACGGTCGCGTCGGGGCGCAGGACGATCGGCTCGGTCGTCATCAGACCGCCCGCCGTGTCCTCCCGGTAGGCCATCAGCCGGCGCATGTCGGCGGCGTCGGCGGGCTGCATCAGGCTCAGCAGCCGCTCCTTGTCGGCCTCGGGCAGCTCACCGAGCAGGTCGGCGGCGTCGTCCGGGTCCATCGCCTCCAGGACGTCGGCGGCGCGCTCCTCCTTGAGCTTGCCGAGGATCTCGATCTGGTCGTCCTCGGGCAGCTCTTCGAGTACGTCGGCCAGCCGGTCGTCGTCGAGGGCGGAGGCGACCTCCGCGCGGCGCTTGGGCGAGAGGTGGTGCAGGACGTTCGCGAGGTCGGCGGGGCGCAGCTGCTCGAAGGTGGCGAGGAGGCTCTCGGCGCCCTGCCCGTCCTCCTCCAGGGAGAAGCCGGTGACGGCGGACCAGTTGACGGTCAGCGTCTCGCCGGTGTTGCGCCGGAAGGCTCCGCCGCGCCCCTTCTTCCGCACGAAGACCCGCTCGATCTCCCAGTCGCGGCGGGCCGGCAACTGTCGTACCGCCACGTCCAGGACGGTGACCTCCTCGCCGGTCTCGCCGAGGATGACGCGCCGGTCGAGGAGTTCGCCGAGGACGAGGCGCTCGGTGGGGCGCTGCTCGAAGCGCCGGACGTTCAACACGCCCGTCGTGATGACCTGGCCGGACTCGATGCCGGTGACGCGGGTCATGGGCATGAAGACGCGGCGCCGGGTGGTGAGTTCGACGACGAGGCCGAGCAGTCGGGGCGGACGGTTGCCGACGCGCAGCATGGCGACGAGGTCGCGTACGCGGCCCACCTGGTCGCCGTTCGGGTCGAAGACGGGAACGCCGGCGAGGTGCGAGACGAAGACACGGGGTGAGCCTGCCGCCATGCCACGCCTCCTGCTTCGGGGTGCGCTGCGGGAGCGCGTCGGATTGCGTCCAAGGGTTCCGAATTGCCTGCTCGGGTGCGCTTCAGGCTAGCCCGTCCGGTTCGGCCGCGCCCTGGTGGGGGGTCCGGACGGACTGGCTCCGCCGGGGGTCTGCGGCACCGGTACGCTGCCGTCCACACCCCTCAGGACACCCGTACGAGAGGCAGCCCCACCTGTGTCTGCGATTTGCCGTGGCCGTACCCGCAGCGCCGGACTGGTGAGCGCGATGTGCGCGCTGGTCGTGACGGGGACCGGACTGCTGACGGGATGCGGTGCCGACCCGGACGAGGGTACGAACGGGGTCGGGAAGCTGCCGGCCGACACCATCCAGACGAAGACGCGCAAGGCCGCCACGACCGCCGACGCCGTACGGCTCTCCGGGACCGTGGTGACCAGCGGGACCACATACACCCTGGACATGCGTCTCAAGGGCGACGGCGGCACCGGCTCGGTCACTGCGAAGGGGTCGACGTTCCGGCTGCTGCGGGTCGGGGAGCATCTGTTCCTGAAGGCCGACGCCGCGTTCTGGAGCCACGAGGACGGTGCCAAGGGCGACGACGGCGACTCGGACGCGGCAGCCGCCGCGAAACTCGGGGGCCTGTTCGTGAAGGTGCCGACGGGTGACCCCTCGTACAAGAAGTTCAGCGGTTTCACCGACAAGGACGTCCTCCTGGACGGCCTCCTTACCCTGCACGGCACCCTCGCCACGGACGGCCACCACACGCAGTCGGGCGTCCGCACGATCCGCATCACCGGCGACAAGGGCTCCGGCGGCACCCTGGACGTCTCCCTCGAGGGAGCCCCGTACCCCCTCCGCCTTGTCCGCGCGGGCGGCGCAGGCACGCTCCTGCTGAGCGACTGGGGCAAGAACTTCCCCCTGAAGGAACCAGCAAAGAACGAAACAGTCGACTACGGCCAACAACTCCCCTCCTCCTGAAGCGCCGCACAGCCAGCGCAGAGGCCAGCGCAGAGCCCCTTCCCCGCGCCCCTTCAGGGGCGCGGGGCACTGCGCGACAAGCCCCCACCGGCCCGCAGTGAACGAACCACCTACCCCGCGGAGCGCCTCCGCCTCTTGAACAGCAGCCGCGGCAACCCCGCCGGAACCGCCTCCCGCGTCGTCGCCGACGTAGGCACCGGCGGCGCCGACAGCGAACCCTCCGGCAAGGGCCGCGTCCCCCCGGCACGCGGCACCAACCGCACCACCCGGCATTCCCGCGCCCACCGCGCCGGCATCGCCTCACCGTCCGGCGCGTTCAACCGCTTCCCCTTGAGCTCGGCGACCGCCGCCTCCCACTCCGGGGACTCGGCGGCCAGCTCCACGACCGTCGCCGGCCAGGTGACAAGCCGTCCGCCCTTGTCCTTGCTGCGGACGGTGACCTCCGCCTCCGCCCCCTCGGAGAGCCCCGGCAGCGGCTGCTCGCCGGGACCGTCACCGACCAGAACGGCCGCGCCCTCGTGCCAGACGTGCCACAGGGCACGGGAGGGGCCGACGGGGCCCTGGACCCAGATGAGCCCGGACTTCTTCGTGGCCTCCTCGACGAGGGCCCGGTCGAGCAGCGTGTCAGTCATGGACAGAAGCGTAGTCACAACCAGCCGTTGCGCTTCAGCGTGCGGTGGATGCCCACACACATGCCGATCATGGCCGTCATGACCACGGGGTAGCCGAACTTCCAGTGCAGCTCCGGGATGTAGTCGAAGTTCATGCCGTAGACGCCGCACACCATCGTCGGTACGGCGATGATCGCCGCCCAGGACGTGATCTTCCGCATGTCCTCGTTCTGCGCGACGGACGCCTGGGCGAGGTTGGCCTGGAGGATCGAGTTGAGCAGCTCGTCGAAGCCGATCACCTGCTCCTGGACCCGGGCGAGGTGGTCGGCGACATCGCGGAAGTACTTCTGGATGTCGGGGTCGATCAGCCGCATCGGGCGCTCGCTCAGCAGCTGCATGGGCCGCAGGAGCGGCGAGACGGCCCGCTTGAACTCCAGGACCTCGCGCTTGAGCTGGTAGATCCGGCCGGCGTCCGTACCGCGCGGGGTGCCCTTGCGGCCCGGCGAGAACACCTCCGTCTCGACCTCGTCGATGTCGTCCTGCATGGCGTCCGCGACCGCGACGTAGCCGTCGACGACGTGGTCGGCGATGGCGTGCAGCACGGCGGAGGGGCCCTTGGCGAGCAGCTCGGGGTCGTCCTGGAGGCGGTGGCGCAGCGCGCGCAGGGAGCCCTGGCCGCCGTGCCGGACGGTGATGAAGAAGTCCCGCCCGGTGAAGCACATCACCTCGCCGCTCTCCACGACCTCGCTGGTCGCGGTGAGTTCGGCGTGGTCGACGTAGTGGATGGTCTTGAAGACGGTGAAGAGCGTGTCGTCGTACCGCTCCAGCTTGGGCCGCTGGTGGGCCTGGATCGCGTCCTCCACGGCGAGCGGGTGGAGCCCGAACTCGCTGGCGATACCGGAGAATTCGGCTTCCGTCGGCTCGTGCAGCCCGATCCACACGAAGCCGCCGTCACGGCGCACCTTGCGCATCGCCTCGTGCGGTGTGAGCGCCTTCGGCGTCTCGACGCGGGCGCCGTCGCGGTAGATGGCGCAGTCGACGACGGCGGAGGGGGTCGAGGGGTCGCGGGTGGTGTCGTAGGTGCTGCCGTCCTTGCGCAGGGAGGGACGGGACGGGCGGACCGCGGCACGCAGGTTGTGGATCATCGACATTTGGCAGGCTCCTTCGCGACAGGCAACGAAAGACCGCCGACGACGACTGGAACTGCCCGGAATGGGGACGTCCTGACTGAGGATGTTTGGCACGTCCACAAAGCGGGGAGCACCGCACCGTCGCGGTGGTGAGCTTCGCTGATTCAGAACTGACTGAGATCACATGGATCAGGCAAAACGAAACCAAGTGCTCTTCCGCGATGACGCGAATGCGAAAGGTGACAGCCAGCGGGAGTAGGCCGGAGCAACTACATCAGCGGGCGGAAGAGCGGGTGCTACTGCACGGATGACTTCGATCCATTGCAGCCCCACCTCCTCCGGCCGGTCCCTCGTGAGGGACGATCCATTCCCCGTCAAGGGGAGCCCCCTGAGGGGAACTTCAGCGGTGTCGGGACTCCATCGCGATGCTTCTGCGTGCTGCCCGAACCCGGCCAAGGGTAACAGCCGACGGAACTGTCAAGGTGCTCGTTTGCCCGTAACTGACGAGTTCTATGCTCGCCGCATGTCTGATGTTCTTCCTCTGGTCGAGGCCCGGCTGCGTACGACGCTGGGCGAACCGGACGCGCGCGCCGCGGTCACCTTCCTCGGTACGGACCGCGTCGAAGTGCTGCGTTTCCAGGACCGGGACCAGGACGGGGAACTCGTCCGCTACGCCACGCTCGGCATGTCCGCCCAGCCGATGGCCGACCCCACCGCGGTACTCGCCGACCCGGTGCGGGGCCCGCGCGCCGAACTGCTCATCTCCGTCCGGGCGGGCCTCGCCGACACCGACAAGGTGCTGCGCCCGCTCGCGATCCTCGCCGCGTCCCCGCAGGTCGAGGGATTGATCGTGGCCCCCGGCGCCTCGCTCGACGTCGGGGAGCCGCTGTGGCCTGGGGCTCCCTTCACGTCGGTCCTGGTCGCCGAACCGGGAGGCCTGGTCGAGGACCTGGAACTCGACGAGCCCCTGGACCCCGTGCGCTTCCTGCCGCTGCTCCCGATGACCCCCAACGAGGCCGCCTGGAAACGCGTCCACGGCGCCCAAGCACTCCAGGAACGCTGGCTCACGAACGGGACGGACCTACGGGACCCGGCCCGCAGGTCCGTCCCGCTGGACTGACCCTCGCGGCTGGCTCCGTAGTGACCGATGTCACCAACAGGCTTCTGGAGGGCGCCAGTTGGACAGTCGGCCGACCGCGTCCTAGCTCGCGAAGACGCCGACACCGTCCTCGATCGCGTGCCGTGTCTCCAGCTCCTCGCCCTCGCCCTCCTGCGTGAGCGACTTCCGCCGTACGACGACCACCACCGCGCCGAGCACGGCCGTGACCGCCGCGACCACGAACGGCATGTGGATGTCGCTCCACTCCTCGATCTTCGGCGCGAAGTGCGGGGCCGCGGCCGCCGCGAACCAGCGCACGAAGTTGTACCCGGCGCTCGCCACCGGGCGCGGCGCGCCCGAGACGCCCAGCGCCAGTTCGGTGTAGACGGTCTTGTTCACGCCGATGAACGCGCCGGACAGGATCGTGCAGGCGACGGCGGTGGTGTGGCTGCCGTAGCCGAGGACCAGTACGTCGACGGCGAGCAGAGCCAGTGAGCCGCCGAGGAGAGGCGGTCCACGAGTCGCCGGATCGTTGGTGCATGCACCTAATAAGTTAGAGTGGCTAATTAGTGTGAGACACATGCATTTCCACCTGATGGAAAGGGTGGAAACGTGTCACTCCGGACGGGTGATCGTCCTTGACGGGAGGGAGGACGGGGAGGACCGTGGGGCTCTATGAGGGGCGAACCCAGTTGCCCGAAGTGTGGTGGCCGGGTCAGGGCTCCCGGCCTCTTTTCCGACTCCTGGCAGTGCGACGTGCACGGGACGGTGCATCCGCTTCAGCCCGTGATACCGCCGAGCGTCGAAGCCCTCGACGTCGTGGTGCACCGCACCCAGGTGCCGGTGTGGATGCCGTGGCCGTTGCCGGTCGGCTGGCTGTTCACGGGCGTGGGCTGCGCGGGCGACGACCGCAGCGGGGGTCGTGCGACGGCGGTGGCCTGTACGGGGCCCGGTCCGCTCGGCGGCATGGGCGAGCTGATCCTGGTCGCGGAGGAACTCGGCGTGGGCCTCGGTGCGCGGTACGCGGGCATCGACGGTCCGGACCCGGGGCCGTACATGAACGTCGAGAAGCCGGCCGAGGCGAAGGTGCTGGCGGCGGGGCGGCCCACTCCGTTGTGGCATGTCGCGGGCGGGCCCGACGACCGTGCGGTGTTCGCGGGTGAGGCGCTCGGGCTGTGGCTGTGGGCCGTGGTGTGGCCCGAGCAGTCGGGGCTGCTGATGTACGACGAACTGGTGCTGACGGATCTGCGGGACGCGGGGGCCGAGGTGGAGCTGGTGCCGTGCGGCGCGCTGTCGCCGAGACTGCTTCAGCCGTAGCGCTCCGCCGGGCTTCGGGGCGCGCGGGTTCGGTCCGTCGGGGTGCGCGGGCTGGTCGCGCACCCACAGGCGGGCTTTCGTAAGGGTTGCTTGCGAGGTTCAGGTGTGACAGGCCGCTCGTGGCGGCCGTTATGCTTGGCGCGTCTCGCTTGTCCCCGTCGCCGCCTGGAGTCCGCACCGTGCGCATCGATCTGCACTGCCACTCCACGGCCTCCGACGGTACGGACACGCCCGCCGAGCTGGTGCGCAACGCCGCCGCGGCCGGGCTCGACGTCGTCGCGCTCACCGATCACGACACGACCCGTGGGTACGCCGAGGCGATCGCCGCGCTGCCCGCCGGGCTCACGCTGGTCACCGGGGCCGAGCTGTCCTGCCGGCTCGACGGCATCAGCATGCACATGTTGGCCTACCTGTTCGACCCCGAGGAGCCCGCGCTGTTCGCCGAGCGTGAGCTGGTGCGGGACGACCGGGTGCCGCGGGCCCGCGCGATGGTGGCCAAGCTCCAGGAGCTGGACGTGCCGATCACCTGGGAGCAGGTCGCGCGGATCGCCGGTGACGGCTCCGTGGGCCGGCCGCACGTCGCCACCGCGCTGGTCGAGCTGGGCGTCGTACCGACCGTGAACGACGCCTTCACCGGGAGCTGGCTGGCCGACGGCGCCCGGGCCTACGTACCGAAGCACGAGACCGACCCCTTCGAGGCGCTGCGGCTGATCAAGGGGGCGGGCGGGGTGGCCGTGTTCGCGCACCCGGCCGCGAGCAAGCGGGGGCGGACGGTGCCGGAGTCCGTGATCGCGGAGCTGGCCGCCGCCGGGCTCGACGGCATCGAGATCGACCACATGGACCACGAACCGGCGACCAGGGCGCGACTGCGCGGCCTCGCGACGGAGCTCGGACTGCTGGGCACCGGTTCCTCCGACTACCACGGCAGCCGCAAGACCTGCGTGCTGGGGGAGTACACGACGGACCCCGAGGTGTACGCCGAGATCACCCGGCGGGCCACCGGCGCGTTCCCGGTGCCGGGGACCGGCGGAGCCTGAGGCCGCGGCCTCCGCCGCACCTTTCCCCTCCCCTCCCCTCCCCTGCGCTTCTTTTGTGCTTCCCGTATCTACGCAAGGCTCGCTCACCCATGTTCGACGTCGCCGTCTTCGGTTCGCTCTTCCTCACCCTCTTCGTGATCATGGATCCCCCCGGGATCACCCCGATCTTTCTCGCGCTCACCGCCGGTCGCCCCGCCCGCGTCCAGAAGCGGATGGCGTTCCAGGCGGTCTGTGTGGCCGGCGGTGTGATCACCGTGTTCGGGTTGCTCGGGCACAAGATCCTGGACTATCTGCACGTCTCCGTGCCGGCCCTGATGATCGTCGGCGGGCTGTTGCTCCTGCTGATCGCCCTCGACCTGCTCACCGGCAAGACGGACGAACCCAAACAGACCAAGGACGTGAACGTCGCTCTCGTACCGCTCGGCATGCCGCTCCTCGCCGGGCCCGGTGCGATCGTGTCGGTCATCCTGGCCGTGCAGAAGGCGCACGGCGTGGCCATGCAGGTGTCGGTGTGGGCGGCGATCCTGGCCGTCCACGTCGTGCTGTGGGTGGTGATGCGGTACTCGCTGCTGATCATCCGCGTCATCAAGGACGGGGGCGTGGTGCTGGTCACCCGCCTCGCGGGGATGATGCTGTCCGCGATCGCCGTGCAGCAGATCATCAACGGGATCACCCAGGTGATCCAGCAGAGCTGACGGTGGCGGCCGAAGAGGACCCCCTGGTAGTGCGGAACCCCCGTATGGCATCGGTGCCGTACGGGGGTTCCGAAGTCTGCTCGTCGTCCACGAGCGTTGTCCGCGCGTCGGCGCGTTACGAGGCCGAGGTGTCGGCCGGGCGGATCCAGAGGCGCTGCCCGATGGCGGCTGCCTGCTGCACGATCCGGTTGACGGAGGCGGCGTCCACGACCGTACTGTCCACGGGGGTTCCGTCGACGTCGTCGAGACGCATGATTTCGAAGCGCAAGGGCTTCTCCCTTCGTCTGGTCATCCTCCTGAGGAGAACTACTTGGTTACGTACCAGTCAACTACCCGCGTGTTACAAACATTCCCTACGCTAAATAAATTTTTCGAACGTCTAACTACCAAGCGGTAAGAGCCGTACTGACGGCGTACGGGAGACTGACCGGGACCGGTTGTGTTCGAAGCGTGACCGCCGAGACAATGGGAGGCATATGAACAACGACGACCACGCGGAGCTGAGCGCCCGCATCGACCGCACGAACGAACTGCTCCACCGCATGCTCGCCGAGGTGGCGAAGACACCCTCGACCCATGCGATCTTCGTCGACGCGGGATATCTGTACGCGGCGGCGGGACGGCTCGTCGCCGGAACCGAGGACCGCCGCTCCTACGAGCTGGACGCGGAAGGCCTCATCGAGGCGCTCATCGACAAGGCTCGCACGATCTTCGCGGACAGCCGGCTGCTGCGGGTCTACTGGTACGACGGCGCCCGGCGCCGCATCCACACCATCGAACAGCAGTCCATCGCGGAACTCCCCGATGTGAAGGTCCGCCTGGGCAACCTCAACGCCAACAACCAGCAGAAAGGCGTCGACTCGCTGATCCGCACCGACCTGGAGTCACTGGCCAGGCACCGTGCGATCAGCGACGCGGCGCTCATCGGCGGCGACGAGGACCTGGTGTCGGCGGTCGAGGCCGCGCAGGGGTACGGGGCACGCGTCCACCTGTGGGGCATCGAGGCCCCCGAGGGACGCAACCAGGCCGAGCCGCTGCTGTGGGAGGTCGACAGCCAGCGCACGTTCGACCTCGACTTCTTCAAGCCGTACGTCGTCCGGCGCACGGCCGCGACCTACGAGGCGTCGGGCGGAACGCGGCCCACGCGCGAGGACGTGCGGTTCGTGGGCGCGCAGATCGCGGCGAAGTGGCTGGCGGCGCGGGGACGCGAGGCGCTGGTCGAACTGCTGCCCGGGCATCCGTATCTGCCCGGATCCGTCGACCAGGACCTGCTGGTGGAGGCGGAGGGACTGCTGCAGTACTCGCTGCGCCCCCACGCGGAACTGCGGCGGTCGCTGCGGGACGGGTTCTGGGAGCACCTGCAGACGCAGTACTAGGCCATTCCGGTGGATTGACGACCAACTGGAGCTGCTGTCACTGCCGCCGCCGTCGCTACTGCGCCCGCTGCTCTATGGCGTCCCAGAAGTCGGCCAGGGCGCGCGCGGTCTCCAGGGGGCGGTCCGTGTTGGGGGAGTGCTCGGCGCCCGCGACGACGGTCCGGTGCGCATCCAGCCGTACGGCCATGTCGTCGAGCAGCGGGACGGGCCACGTGCCGTCCTCCGCGCCGGACACGACATGGAAGGGCAGCGGTACGGCGGCGAGTTCCGCCACCCGGTCCGGCTCGGTGCACAACTGACGCCCCGTGGCGACGAGTTGGGCCGGACTGTTGCCCATCCAGCGGCGGCGCAGGTCCTCGCGGTCGTCGAGCCCGGCGTCCACGGCGTCCACCGAGTCGAGGTCGCCGCCGTCGGCCTGGGGGTCGTCCATGGCCTGGATGGCCCCCCAGACGTCGGCCATGCTCATCACGGCGAGTGCGTCCCGCAGCAGTTTCGCGCGCTGCTGCTGCGCCTCGGAGATCTCGGCGGGGCCCGAGGAGATGAGGGTCAGGGAGACGAACGGGGCGTGGTCCAGGAGGACGGCGGCCCGGGCGATCTGCCCGCCCAGCGAATGCCCGACGAGATGCACGGGGGTGCCGACGGCCGCCGCCTGGGCGAGCACGTCCTGCGCCAACTCGCCCTGCGCGTACGCCGATTCGTCGTCCTGGGGGCCGGGCGACTCGAACTGACCGCGCCCGTCCACGGCGACGGTACGGTACCCGCGCGCGGCCAGCGGCTCGTGCAGCGAGATGAAGTCCTCCTTGCTGCCGGTGAACCCGGGCAGCAGCAGAACGGTCCCCTTCGGCTCGGCGCCGTCGCCCACGGGGGCATCGATGACGGCGAACTCACCGCGCGCGGTACGCAGGGCGTACGCACGGGCACCGGGGGGCGGGGCGAAGGTCGCGGGCCTGCTCATGCGTCGAGGTTATCCGGCGGAGCTGTGGGGGAGGTCGGCGGCTTGGGTGTGGGGGCGGAAGAGGGGGGTGTGGCTGGG